>CAXTJT010000006.1:0-239306 GCA_964244735.1 uncultured Tardiphaga sp. | reverse complement strand
CCTGCGCAAGCCCTCAACAATCTCACGAAACCAAACACCTTCGCGGAGGGTGACGGCAGTGCGTGATGAAGCGCAATGCGTCACGTTCAATTCGTTGAAAGAAATCCCACCAACAACCTTGCCACCTCGTCCGGCTGCTCCTGCTGCACCCAGTGGCCCGCATTGTCGATCAGATGCAGCCCGCGAAAATTCGTGCAGGCGGTCGTCTGCATCGCCTCGATCGCGCCGGGCTTCTGATAGATGCCCCAATCCTGCTTGCCGGCAATGAACGCGCTCGGGACGTCGATGGTACGACCCGAGAACAATTGCAGTTCGGCCGCGATGTCGGGCGTGGTGCCGCAGCGATACCAGTTCAAGCCGCCCTGGAATCCGGTCCGGGCATATTCGTCGGCATAGATTTTGAGTTGATCGTCCGGCAGCCAGGTGCGGGCCGCGATCTGCTCCGGCGTCGGCATCTCGTGCGCGACGGTCTGCGCCATCGTCTCGGCCGCATCCATCACATAATAGGTCGGCAGTTGCGCCAATTCGTCGGCGGTCCAGCCCTTGAGCGGAAACGGCCTGTTGTCCGGCCAGTCCGCGCTTTTGGCGTGATAATAGGCGCGCAGGAAATCGCGCACGCCCTGCGGCGAATGTTTCATGTGATCGTTGGCCTCGCGGCCTGAATAGTACCATTGGTAATGCTTGCGCGGCCGCGCCAGCGCAGCGAGATCGCGATGGATCGTGTCGTCGCGTTTTGCAACGGGATCGTTGAGCGTGTCGAACGGCAGAGGCGTGACGCCGGCGAAGGGCGCGCTCATCATCACGACCTTGCGAAACACATCCGGCCGCGTCAGTGCGCACCAGGCCGCGACGGAACTGCCGAAATCATGGCCGACGACGTCGGCCTTGCGATAGCCGAAGGCAAAGACCAGCGCCAATGCGTCGCGCGCGAGATTGAGCAACCCGAACGAACGCACATCGCCGTCATAGCGCGTGTCAGCGCCGGCGGTACGGCCATAGCCGCGCTGATCCGGCGCGATGACGTGATAGCCGGCCGCGGCGAGTTGCGGCATCACCTTGCGCCAGGAAAAGGCCAGTTCCGGAAAGCCGTGCAGCAGCAGCACGCAGGGCCGGCCCGTTGTCTCGAAGCCGGCTTCAAGCACATGCATCGCGAGACCGTTGATGCCGTCGATGATACGCGCGCGAATGGTGGACGGGAGGGGAAGGGGCGCATTCTCTGGCATGTTCTGTCCCGCGAAAATATCGTCATCCTGAGGTGCTTGCATCAACGCGCTCTTGCGCGGCGATGCAAGCCGCGAAGGATGGATGCAAGGACGGCGGCCGTCGCCCTTCGAGGCTCGCCATGAAGATTGGCTCGCACCTCAGTGTGACGGCTCTCACACGCTCGCCGCCTCCTTCTTCGGCCAATACTTGTCGCGCAGATGGCGTTTCACCAGCTTGCCGGTCGGCGTGCGCGGCAGTTCCGCCTCGAAGTCGATGCTCTTCGGGCATTTGATCGGCGACAGATGCTTGCGGCAGAACAGCATCAGGTCGTTCGCGAGTTCGGCATCGGCCTTGGACGGATCGTGCGCCTGCACGACCGCCTTGACCTCCTCGCCCATTTCCTCGTTCGGCACGCCGAACACCGCGACATCAGCGACGGCGGGATGCGTGATGAGCACGTCTTCGGTTTCCTGCGGATAGATGTTCACGCCGCCGGAGATAATCATGTAGCTCTTGCGGTCGGTGAGATAGAGGAAGCCTTCGCTGTCGAGATAGCCGACATCGCCGAGCGTGGACCAGCCCTTGGCGTTGAACGCCTTCTTCGTTTTCTCCGGATCGTTGTGATAGGAGAAGACCGGCGCGTCGGCAAAATAGACCGTGCCGATTTCGCCGGTCGGCTGCTCGACATCGTTCTCGTCGAGAATTTTCACCGAGCCGACGACGGCCTTGCCGACCGTTCCGCGATGCGTGAGCCATTGCTGCGAGTTCGAGACGGTGACGCCGTTGCCTTCGGAACCGGCGTAATACTCGATCAGGATCGGTCCCCACCAGTCGATCATTTTTTGCTTCACGTCGACCGGGCAGGGCGCGGCGGCATGGATCGCGCCCTTCAGCGACGACACGTCGTATTTGGCGCGCAACTCCTCCGGCAGTTTCAGCATGCGGACGAACATCGTCGGCACCAGTTGAGACTGCGTGATCTTGTGTTGTTCGACCAGCTTGAGGAAGGTTTCGGCGTCGAAGGATTCCATGATGACGGCGGTGCCGCCGAGCGTGATCGCCATCATCGAGAAGCGCAAAGGGGCCGCATGATAGAGCGGTGCGGGCGACAGATAGATGCTGTTGTCCGTCATGCCGCACATTGTCGCGCAAAGCAGCTTCAAAAATGGATTCGGCGCGTCGATCGGCGCGTTTTCGGAAGCGCGCTTGATGCCCTTCGGGCGGCCGGTGGTGCCGGACGAATACAACATGTCATAGCCGGCAACGGCATCGGCCACCGGCGTCGTCGGCTGCGCGGCCAGCGCGTCGTGCCATGATTTGAGATGCGGTGCAGCCTCGTCAACGGTGTAGAAGGCGGGGGCATCGGCCACGCGGGCAAGGTCCGCGACGACGTCGGCGCATTTCGCCGAGGTGACGACAACCTTTGCCCCGCAATCCTTGACGATATAGGCGATCTCGTCCTGCGTCAGATATCGCGAGATCGCGGTGTAATAGAGCCCGCTGCGTTGTGCGGCCCAGCACACCTCCATGAATTCGAGCCGGTTCTCCATCAGCAGCGCGATGTGATCGCCGGCTTTCAGGCCGAGCGAGCGAAACAGGTTTGCGCCGCGATTCGAGCGCTCGTCCAACTCGCGATAGGTCAGCGCCTTGCCGGAACCCGCCATCAGGTAAGCGATCTTGTCGGGATTGGCGCGGGCGTGATGCGAGGGGTGGGTCATGGGTGTTTCCTTGGAGAGAGTGAAAGGCGGATTGAGTGTCCGCTCTTGGTGTTGATGGGATGGAAGCAAATGCAGGCACTGGGTCATCCCCGACTAGCGCGCACTTGCGCGCGACGAGCGGGGATCCAGTAATCGCTGTCGTCAATAAGATGGCACGGAGTTAACTCCGACCCATCTCTTGCACGGCGGTGTTTACTGGGTCCCCGCTTTCGCGGGGACGACGCAGCAAATGTTGCGAACGATCAAAGCCGCTCCACGATCGTCACATTGGCCATACCGCCGCCCTCGCACATGGTCTGCAGGCCGTAGCGTTTGTTGTTTTGCTTCAGCGCATGCAGCAGCGTCGTCATCAGCTTGGTGCCCGACCCACCCAAGGGATGCCCGAGCGCAATCGCGCCGCCATTGACGTTGAGCCGCGCCGGGTCAGCGCCGGTGGCCTTCAGCCATGCCGTCGGGATCGAGGCGAAGGCCTCGTTGACCTCGAACAGATCTATGTCGTCGATCGACATGCCGGCCTTCTCAAGCGCGCGCTTGGTTGCGGGCAAGGGCGCTTCCAGCATGATCACGGGGTCGCCGCCCATCATGGTCATGTGGTGCACGCGCGCCATCGGCTTGAGGCCGAGCTGCTTGAGGCCGCGCTCGCTGACGACCATGACGCCGGACGCGCCGTCGCAGATCTGGCTGGCGCTGGCGGCGGTCAATTGCCCGCCCTCCTGGATCAGCTTGACGCCCTTGATGCCGTCGAGCGTCGCGTCGAAGCGAATGCCTTCGTCGATCAGATGGGTGTCGGACGTGCCATCGGCGCGGGTGATCGGCAGCGGGATGATCTCGTCCTTAAACCGTCCGGCCTGGGTCGCCGCGATCGCGCGCTGGTGGCTCTCGAAGGCATAGGCGTCGAGATCGTCCTTGGTCAGCCCGTATTTCTTGGCGACCATTTCCGCGCCGGAGAACTGGCTGAACTGAATGTTCGGATAGCGCTCCTCCATTTTCGGGCTCTTATAGGTGCCCATGCCGGCCTTGGCGGCAAGGATGCTGGGCGAACCCATCGGTACGCGCGTCATGCTCTCGACGCCGGCTGCGATGACGATATCCATGGTGCCCGACATGACCGCCTGCGCCGCGAAATGCAGCGCCTGCTGCGACGAGCCGCATTGCCGATCGATCGATGTGCCGGGCACGCTTTCCGGCAGTTTCGAGGCCAGAATCGCGTTGCGCGCGACGTTGACGGCCTGTTCGCCACCCTGGCCGACGCAGCCCATAATGACGTCCTCGACCTGCGCCGGATCAACGCCGGTGCGTTCGACCAGTGCGTCCAGTACGGAACCGGCGAGATCGGCCGGGTGCCAGCCGGACAGCCGGCCGCCCTTGCGGCCCCCTGCGGTGCGTGCGGCGGCGACGATATAGGCTTCGGCCATGAGCGGCTCCCTGATGCGGATCGTTTGTTGCGGGTCGATTTGCCGGCGGCATTAAAAGGATGGCCGACAGCTTAGTCAATCAGTCAATTAACTCTTGAGTGGGCGGGCGTCATCGGGTTATCTGCGCGGCGCACGCGCATCGCGGGCCAACCACGAAAGGATGATTTCGCAAGTGAATGTCAGCGCGCCGAACCGGGGATTGGGCAAGACTGCGGTGAAGGCCGCGGTCAAGACCACCACGGCCGACAAGCTGTTGGTGGCGGCGGGCGAACTCATGATCGAGCACAATTCGATCGAGGTCTCGCTGAGTGAGATCGCGCAGCGCTCCGGCGTGAATTCCGCGCTGGTGAAATATCATTTCGGCAACAAGGACGGCCTGCTGCTGGCGTTGCTCGCCCGCGACGCCGCAACCGAGATGACGCATCTCGATTACCTTCTGGCGCAGCCGATTACGCCCAGCGCGAAACTCCGTTTGCACATCGCCGGCATCATCAAGGCCTATCACCAGTTTCCCTACATGAACCGGTTGATCCACTATCTGCTGCATGAAAGCAGCACGGAAGCCGCCGACGAAGTGTCGAAATTCTTCGTCGGGCCGCTGCTGGATTTTCATCGCCGGTTGCTGGCTGAAGGCGTTGCCGCAGGCGAATTCCGTGAGGTCGACCCAGTCCTGTTCTACACCAGCGTCATCGGGGCCTGCGATCATCTGTTCTACAGCCGCCACGCGATGATCCGCGCGGCCGGCGTCAGCCCCGTCACCGACGATGTCTGCCGGCAATACATCGCGCATATGGAAGCCCTGATCCTCGGCGGTATGATCCTGAATACGGATCGGCCCATCGCCGCAGCGGGCTGACACGGAATAAGAAAAGCCGCGACAAGCGGCAGAAGAAACGAGAGGAAGCGCGGGAAACGCCCAAGGCTGGGATTTTCTGACAAGTTCAACAAAACGCTCAAGACAAAAGACTCTGGGGCAGGAAAGGAACGACAATGCAGTTGAAAGACGTATCCGCATTCATCACCGGCGGCGGTTCAGGTCTTGGAGCCGCGACGGCGCGGGCGATGGCCGCCAAGGGCGCGAAGGTCGCGGTCTATGATCGCAGCCAGGAGAACGCCGAGAAGGTCGCGGCCGAAATCGGCGGCCTCGCCGTCGTCGGCGACGTGTCCAGCGAAGCCGATGTCAAGGCGGCGGTCGCCAAGGCCGAGGAAGCCCACGGCATCGTCCGCGTGCTGGTGAATTGCGCTGGCATCGGAGGCGCGGTCAAGACCGTCGGCAAGAACGGCGCCTATCCGCTCGATCATTTCTCGCGCATCATTCAGGTCAATCTGATCGGCTCGTTCAATTGCATCCGGCTCGTCGCCGAGCGCATGCAGAATGCGCCGACGATCGGCGAAGAGCGTGGAGTCTGCATCAACACCGCGAGCGTCGCGGCATTCGATGGCCAGATCGGCCAGGCGGCGTATTCGGCCTCGAAGGGCGGCATCGTCGGCATGACGCTTCCAGTCGCGCGCGACCTCGCCTCGTTGAAGATCCGCGTGATGACCATCGCGCCCGGCCTGTTTTTGACGCCGCTGCTGATGGGCCTGTCAGAAGAAGCGCAGAAGAGTCTCGGTGCGCAGGTGCCGCATCCGGCGCGTCTCGGCGATCCCAGCGAATACGCGTCGCTGGCGCTGCAGATCGTCGAGAATCCGATGCTGAACGGCGAGACCATTCGCCTCGACGGCGCCATCCGCATGGCGCCAAGGTAAGCCTGTCTTCTCCCTCCCCTGGAAGGGGGAGGGTCGGGGAGGGGGGCATAACGAAGAGACCCCCTCCCGACTGGGGGCGATGCTTTGCATCGCCCGACAGTCGACCTCTCCCTTTCAGGGGGAGGAAAATAAAGAAAAGGAAACGTCGCGTGACCCAACCGCTGCTGATCGACCATCATGACGGCGTCGATACGGTGACGTTGAACCGTCCCGCGAGCCTCAACGCGCTCGATCCGGCGTTGATCGACGCCCTTAATGTTTATTTCCAGAGGATGCAGCGCGACCGCGACACCCGCGTCATCGTGCTGAAAGGCGCCGGCAAGAATTTCTGCGCCGGGCTCGACCTCAAACAGGCGATGGCGCGCCGCGCCGGCCAGCAGGAACTGCCCGGCGTCACCGAGTCGCTGGATTCGCAGCGCCGCATCGCCGACATCGTGCTACTGATGCGCAAGTGCCCGCAGCCGATCGTGGCGCTGGTACAGGGCGCAGCGGCCGGCGGCGGTTTCGCGCTGGCGCTCGCCGCCGATATCCGCATTGCAACGAAATCTGCGCGGATGAATTGCGCTTTCATCAAGCTCGGCCTCGGCGGCTGCGACATCGGGTCGAGTTATTTTTTGCCGCGCCTCGTCGGTGTCTCCGTCGCGTCCGAATTGATCCTGACCGGCCGCTTCATCCACGCCGATCGCGCCCTCGCGGTAGGCCTTGTGTCGGAAGTGGTCGATGAAGACGGCCTCGCCGCCGCCGCCGAGCCTTATATCGACGCGATGATGTCGGCCTCGCCGGTCGGGTTGCGGCTGTCGAAGGACTGCATCAACATGTCGATCGATGCGGGTTCAATTGAGCAAGTGATTGCGATCGAGGATCGCAATCAGGTGCTATGCAGCCGCTCGGAAGAATTCAGCGAAGGCATCCGCGCCTTCATGGAAAAACGCAAGCCTGTCTATGTGAAGCGATAGGGAGTGAGATGAACGGCGCCACGTATGAGACCCCCCACCCCCGACCCCTCCCCACCATGAAGAATGGGGGGAGGGGAGAACGCCCGTTGCGGTGTTTCTCCCCTCCTCCCGCTCTTGCGGTGGGGAGGGGTCGGGGGTGGGGGGCCTTCTTGCGCTATGTGCATTTCACAACAGTCCCAACTCTGTTGCACAACCGTACAAAGCAAAACTGATTTGAGACAAGGCCCACCAAGGGGCCATGACCATTTCGAGGAAACGCGCATGAACATCCATAGCGAGCCGATCAAAACGATCGACAGACCGCCGTTCCGCAAGGTCAACTGGCTGCCGCGCGAGATCGATGTCGACCGTCGCGCCGACGGCGTGGTCGTGCTGAAGTCGCGGATTCCGCTGATGGCTTATGAGACGCATATTCCGGCGTCGTTGGCGAAATGGGCGACGTCGCATCCGGATCGGATCTGGCTGGCGCAGCGCGGCCCCGACCGGCAATGGCGCAAGGTCTCTTACTCAGAGGCGAAGCGCACCGTCGATGCTTTGACACAGGCGCTGCTGGACATGAAGCTGCCGGACGGCGCGCCGGTCGCGATCCTGTCAGGCAATTCGATCGAGCACGCGCTCATGACGCAGGCGGCGATGCAGGCGCGGCTGCCGGCCGCACCGGTGTCGCCCGCTTATTCGCTGATGAGCCAGGATCACGCCAAGCTGAAATATCTGTTCGGCCTCATCGAGCCCGCCGTGGTGCTGGTGCAGGACGGCCCGACTTTCTCCAAGGCCTTGCACGCGCTCGATCTCGATGGTGTGCAGGTGATCCACGTTGCGCGGCCGTGCGACGGCATTCCGAGTCGATCCTTTGCAGATCTCGCGCAAACGCCGGTTACAAGCGCCGTCGAAAATTCCATTGCCGCGATCACCGGCGATACGGTCGGCAAGCTTTTGTTCACATCCGGCTCGACGGGCATGCCGAAGGCCGTCATCAACACGCAGCGCATGATGTGCGCCAATGCGGCGATGATGATGCAGTGCCGGCCTCGCGCGCCCGATGCGCCGCAGTCGACCTTCCTCGACTGGATGCCGTGGAATCATACGATGGGCGGCAACGCGTTGTTCAATCCGGCACTCATCGAAGGTGGTGTTCTCTATATCGACGAAGGCAGGCCGATGCCGGGCCTGATCGACGAGACGCTGAAAAACCTGCGTGAGATTTCGCCGACCTACTACGCCAACGTGCCGGCCGGCTATGCCGCGCTCGCGAGCGCGATGGAGAAGGACGACGAGCTTTGCCGGTCGTTCTTCAAGAGTCTCGGCATCATGGGCTATGGCGGCGCGCGGCTGCCGGATGATCTTTATGAGCGGATGCAGGCGCTGGCCGTCCGCACCACCGGCGAGCGCATCGTGTTCTATACCGGCTGGGGCTCGACAGAGACCTCGCCGACCTCGACCGGCACCTATTGGGACACCGAGCGGGTCGGCCTGATCGGTCTGCCGTTTCCGGGCGTCGAATTGAAGCTGGTGCCGTTCGGCGAGAAATACGAACTGCGCCTGCGCGGCGTCAACGTCACGCCGGGTTATTATGGTCGCGATGATCTCACGCAAGCCGCTTTCGACGAGGAAGGCTTCTACAAGATCGGCGATGCCGGCGTGTTCGTCGATCCGAGCGACCCTGTGAAGGGCATCATCTTCGCCGGCCGCGTCGTCGAGGATTTCAAGCTCACCACCGGCACTTTCGTGCAGGTCGGCAATGTCCGCACCGACGTGATCGCGGCCTGTACGCCGGTTGTGCAGGACGCGCTCGTCGCGGGTCAGGATCAGCCCTTCATCGCGCTGCTGGCCTGGCCCAATCTTCACGCCTGCCGCCAGATCGTCGGAAATCCCGATGCGAGCTTTGAGGATGTGGTCAACCATCCATCTGTGATCGCCAAATTCAAGGCCGGGCTTGAGGCGCACAACGTCGCGTCGAACAATGTCAGTTCGATGCGGATCGCGCGCGCGCTGCTGATGGTCGAGCCGGCCTCGATCGACGGAAATGAACTGACGGACAAGGGCTACATCAACCAGCGTGCCGGGCTCGACCGCCGCGCCGATCTGGTCGCGCGATTGTATGCCGAGCCTCCGGAGGATGGAGTGATTGCGCTGGGATGAGGACATACAACGAGGCGTCATCCCCGCGACGGCGGGGATCCAGTAATCTCTGACCTCGGCTTGAAGCAGACGGATCAACGATCGACCAGAACAATAGCGACATGGAATACTGGGTCCCCGCCTTCGCGGGGACGACGCCATGCTTGATGAGATGCTGAACACCAATCGCTAACGAAAGACACCACCATGAACTTCGATTTCTCCGACGACCAGAAACAGCTCCGCGACGAAGCGCGGAAATTCCTCGCGTCGAAATGCCCGCCGAAAGCGGTGCGTCACGTGCTCGACGGCAAGGCGCCCTATGGCAAGGAGTTGTGGAAAGGCCTCGCCGAGATGGGCTTCATCGGCGTTGCGATCCCCGAGGAATTCGGCGGCACCGGCGCCGGCCATCTCGAACTTTGCGTGCTTGCCGAGGAGATGGGCCGTGCGCTGGCGCCGGTGCCGTTCTCGTCCACTGTGTATCTCGCCGCTGAGGCGCTGATGATCGCAGGATCCGATGCGCAGAAACAGAAGTGGCTGCCGAAAATCGCATCCGGCGAGGCGATCGGCACGTTGGCGCTGTTTGAGGGCAGCGGCAATCCGTCGCCGAAAGCCATCAAGGTGACGGCGAACAACAGCACCATCGACGGCACGAAGAAACCGGTGCCGGACGGCGACATCGCCGATTTCGCGATCGTTGCGGCGCGCACCGCTACGACCGGCCGCGACAGCGACATCGGCCTGTTCATCGTCGATTTGAAGAGTGAAGGTGTTTCGCGCAAGACCCTCGCGAATGTCGACCCTTCGCGCAATCAGGCCGAGATCGTTTTCAAAGGCTGCAAGGCTGAGCTTCTCGGCGCGGCCAATGAAGGCTGGAGCAGTCTCAGCCAAGTGCTTGACCGCGCCGCCGTGCTGGTCGCCTTCGAGCAGGTCGGCGGCTCCGACCGCGCGCTTGAGATGGGCCGCGACTACGCGCTCGATCGCATCGCCTTCGGCCGCCAGATCGGATCGTTCCAGGCGATCAAGCACATGCTCGCCGACATGTATGTCTCGGCGACGCTGGCGCGTTCGAATTGTTATTACGGCGCGTGGGCGCTCTCGACCAATGCGTCCGAACTGCCGGAGGCCGCAGCATCGGCCCGCATCAGCGCGACGCAGGCGTTCCAGCATTGCTCCAAGAACAACATCCAGGTCCATGGCGGCATGGGTTTCACCTGGGAGTTCGACTGCCACATGTATTATCGTCGCTCGAACGCGCTGGCGCTGACGCTCGGCTCGCTGTCTTATTGGGAGGATCAGTTGATCGAGCGCATGCGCAAGAAAAATGCGGCGTAGAGACAGCTACTGCCGTCATCCCCGCGAAAGCGGGATCCAGTATTCGGGACAGGTCAGTTTGAAATGAACGGCAGCGTCGGACAACAACGTAACGACACAGCGTACTGGTCCCGCTTTCGCGGAGATGACCGCTTTGCCGGTTGAAAGGGTTTCGACATGAACTTCGATGACACCCCGCAAGAAGCCGCGTTTCGCGCTCAGGCCCGCGACTGGATCGCCGCCAATGCGCCGAAACAATATGAGGATGAGTTGCGCAAGGCGTCGCTCGGCCGCGTTCAACTCAAGGGCGCGAATATTCTCGACGTCGCAAAGGCATGGCAAAAGAAGAAGGCCGACGCCGGCTGGGCCGTGCCGCATTGGCCGAAAGAGTATGGCGGCCGTGGCGCCACGCCGATCGAGCGCGTCATCTGGCAACAGGAAGAGGGTGTGTTCGGCAAACTGGGCGCGCTGTTCATTATCGGGCAGGGCATGTGCGGCCCGACCATGATGGCTTTCGCCAGCGAAGACCAGAAGCGACACTTCCTGCCGCCTTTGGCGTCGGGTGAGAATGTTTGGTGCCAGTTGTTTTCCGAGCCGGCCGGGGGATCCGACGTCGCGGGCTTGCGCACCCGTGCAGAAAGAGACGGTGACGACTGGATCATCAACGGCCAGAAGATCTGGACCTCCGGTGCGCATGTCTCGGATTACGGCATCCTGATCACGCGTAACGACCCGACCGTGCCGAAGCATAAGGGCCTCACCATGTTCTTCCTCGATATGAAGAGCCCCGGTGTCGAGATCAAGCCGATCAAGCAGGCCAACGGCCAGTCCGAATTCAACGAGGTCTATTTCACTGACGTCCGCATTCCCGATGTGCAGCGGCTGGGCGCTGTGGGCGACGGCTGGAACGTGTCGCTCACCACCCTGATGAACGAGCGGATGTCGATCGGCGCCAATGTCGCGACCGGCTTTCCTGAGTTGTTCGAGTTCGCGAACACACTGATGATGGACGACGGACCGGCGATCGAGAATGCGGCGGTTCGCTCCAAGCTCGCGAATTGGGCGGTGCGCGCCAGCGGCCTGAAATATACCAGTTTTCGCGCCATTTCGGCTTTATCGAAGGGCGAGCGACCTGGACCGGAGAATTCGATCGGCAAGCTGGTCGCGGGATCGATGATTCAGGACGTGGCGACTTATGCAATCGATCTGCAAGGCGCGGCCGGCGTACTGAACGGGAGCGAGGATGCGGAGTCCGCCGGCAAGTTTCAGGCCATGCTGCTGCGCTCGCCGGCAACGCGCGTCGAAGGCGGCACGGATGAAATTCTTCGCAACATTATCGCCGAACGCGTGCTCGGCCTACCCGGCGATATTCGTGTCGACAAGGACGTGCCGTTCAATAAAATCCCGACCAAGGGGCGGGGGTGAGGCAAGCATAGCGTCGTCCCCGCGAAGGCGGGGACCCAGTACTCACGGTCTATCGATTGACTTTTTCCGCCTGACCCTAACGAAACGACACGGCGTACTGGGTCCCCGCCCCCCGCGCGCAATTGCGCGCTACGCGGGGATGACCGCAGCACCGGATGAAAGGCCCACACCATGAACTTCGACGACACCCCCCAGGAAGCCGAATTCCGCAGCGTCGCCCGCGAGTGGATCGCCGCCAACGCGCCGAAAGAACTTGAGGACGAACTGACCAATCCGCGCAAGGGTCGCGCGCGCGACGGCATGCTCGATCAGTCGAAGGCGTGGCAGAAGAAGAAGGCCGATGGCGGCTGGGCCTGTCTGCATTGGCCGAAAGAATATGGCGGTCGCGGCGCGACGCCGATCGAGCGGGTGATCTGGGGTCAGGAAGAAGGCGTCTACGGCAAGCTCTCGCAGCCCTTCGCGATCGGGCAGGGCATGTGCGGGCCGACTGTGATGGCCTATGCCAACGAGGAACTCAAGCAGACGTATCTGCCGCCGCTCGCGTCCGGCGAGACCGTCTGGTGCCAGTTGTTCTCCGAACCGGCCGGGGGTTCGGACGTCGCAGGCTTGCGCACGCGCGCGGAGAAAGACGGCGACGACTGGATTGTCAACGGCCAGAAGATCTGGACGTCCGGCGCGCATTACTCCGACTTCGGCCTTTTGATTACGCGCACCGATCCGAACGTGCCCAAGCACAAGGGTCTGACGATGTTCTTTCTCGACATGACGAGCGAGGGCGTCGAGGTGAAGCCGATCAAGCAGGCCAACGGCATGCAGGAATTCAACGAGGTGTTCTTCACCAACGTCCGCATTCCGGATTCGCAGCGCCTCGGCGCAGTCGGCGATGGCTGGAACGTGTCGCTCACCACGCTGATGAACGAGCGCATGTCCATCGGCGCGCGGCTCGCGACAGGCTTCCCTGAGTTGTTCGCGTTCTTCAGCGACTTGATGACCCATGACGGCGTCGCGATCGACGATGCGAACGTGCGCAGCAAGTTGGCGAGTTGGGCCGTGAAGAACTCTGGCCTCAAATATACCAGCTATCGATCGATCTCCGCCCTGTCGAAGGGTGAGCGGCCAGGTCCGGAAAACTCGATCGGGAAGCTCGTCTCCGGTGCGATGCTGCAGGACATTGCAAGTTTCGCGATGGACATGCAGGGCGCGGCCGGTGTGCTGACCGATCCTGATGAGGCCGGTGCGGCCGGTGAATTTCAGGCGATGCTGTTGAGTTCGCCGTCGATGCGGATCGCCGGCGGCACAGATGAAATTCTGCGCAACATCATCGCCGAGCGCGTGCTCGGTCTGCCCGGCGACATTCGCGTCGATAAGGACTTACCGTTCAACAAGATCGCAACGAAGGGACGGTAACTTCGATGGATATGAAAACCGACATGCACGACATCGATGTGCTCGAACATTTGCTCGCGGACCGATTTTCCTGTCGCGGCTTCAAACCCGATGCCGTGCCGCGGGCGACCATTGAGCGGATGCTCAATGCTGCGCAGAAAACCGCGTCATGGTGCAACAGCCAGCCGTGGCAGGTCGTCGTCACGTCAGGCGACGCCACGAAAACGTTTCGCGAGGTCATGCTCGAAGCCGCGCGCAGCGGCCGGCCGAGCAGCGGCGACTTCCCGTTTCCGCGTGAATATCGCGGCGTCTATCTGGAGCGTCGGCGCGAAAGCGGCTTTCAGCTCTACAACACGCTCGGTATCGCGAAGGGCGACAAGGAGGCCTACGCGAAACAGGCGCTGGAGAATTTCAACTTCTTCGGCGCACCGCATGTCGCGATCATCCATACCGACGAGGCGCTCGGCGTCTACGGCGCGGTGGATTGCGGCGGTTATGTTACGAGCGTCATGCTGGCCGCGCAGGCGCTGGGCCTCTCGACCGTGCCGCAGGCGGCGCTGGCTTTTCACTCCGACGTCATCCGGGGGCATTTCGGACTTGGCGACGACCGCAAGATCGTGTGCGGCATTTCGTTCGGCTATGCCGATCGCGATCACAAAGCGAACGGCTACCGCACCAACCGGGCGAAACTGCCGGACGTTGCACAGTTCGTCGATCAGTAGCGCCGCCGCAATACGGTCATTGTTCGATTCCACTTTCGAGAAACCAACGGCGGTGCGTGGCGACACGCGCCGCCGTTCTGATTCGGATTGATGATTCGTCAACGGAACCGGGCGGAACTTGGAATTGGTTAACTCTCCGTTAGGATATTGCATCGCATTCTCATGGCTGAGGAGAACACGCCATGTCCGCCAGCCGCGAAGCTTTTGAAAATGATTTCTGCCCTGTCCGCGAGGAATTGCTCGGCGAGATGTATCGTGCGAATGAGCATGGCTTGCCTCGCCTTGTCGAGACGGTCACGCCCGACGTCCGTGCGATGCTGGCTCTCTTCTGCTATCGCCGCAATCACTTGCACTCAATGGCGCTGACGATTGCCGCAAGCTGCACTGAGCGCGATCTGTTCCAACTCGGCGGCCGTGTCGGCTCGACGCTTTACGCGCTGTCCCGCGAGACCCAAACCGCGCCCCCTGCATCGTCGACGAATTATGGTCATCGCAAACCGATCACGCTCTCGACCAAGCCGCTGCAGACCTTCCAGCCTATGCAGGATGATTTTGACGACGAAGATGATGCAATTGAAGCGCCGGTCGCCGCCGAGGCCGATCACGTCGCAGTCGCTTAGAATAAGTCAAGTCGCCGGCAGCACCGGCAATCCAAATTTCCGTCGCGCCATCGCGCATTCCGGGTCGCCGGGCAAACATGTCCGGCACACTTCCGGGCGAATCTCGTAAATTCCGCAGGCCGTTGCTTTACCGATCACGCCGACGAGTGCGCTGCAACGTTCACCTTCGCAGCGCATCCCCGAGAGGCGCTCATTGACCAGCCTGTCTGGAATGCGATCGAGCGCGGCGTCGTCCTCCACCGTGAAACGCGGCCAGTTGCGCGAATAGCTGCAACAGGCGCCGCAGGGCTGGCAGGGATTGTCGGCGGCTGTCGCGATCGGCATATCCATCGCAACAGCCTTAGCCCGCATCTGCGCAATTCCATACGTCGTTGTCATTTGTATTGGACGCACAAGCGTGAAACGCTCCGGCTGCGGCAGCTTGCCGCATAAAACAAAAGTCACTGGGAGAGACACGATGTCAATGCTTGATCGCCGCACGCTGATGCAAGGTACAACACTCGCTGCCTTGGTCGCCACGCTGCCAGCGCAGGCCGCCGAAGGCGGACTGCTTTACGTGATTGCCGAAATCGTCGCCAAGCCGGAGAAGGCCGACGATCTGCGCAAGCTATTGGAGCCGTTCGTTGCAAGTTCACGCAAGGAGCCGGGCTGCAAATCCTATGCGCTGCTGGAAGTGCAGGGCGAACCCGGTCGCTTTCTGACCTTCGAGAGTTGGGCCGACAAGCCGTCGCTCGATGCGCACATGGTGACGCCGCAGATGAAAGAGATCGCGCCGAAACTCGGCGACATTCTCGGCAAGCCGTTCACGCAGATTTTCCTGGATGCGATAAGCTTATAAGAACTTTCAGGTTCTGCATCCCGCCTCGACCAGCGCAGAGAGGACGCGAAAATCTCGCGCGCGATCTTGACCTGAAGCGTCTTCGCCAGTTCTTCAAGCTGGTCGGTCGCTTTGTCCCAGCCGTCATAGAAGGCCATTTTCTGATGCGCATCGCGATCCTCGGCGCTCCAGTGCCGGACGGTCGCGATGTAGCGGGTCTTGCCGGCGTTGTCGGCCATCGTCACCGTTGCGACCATGAAGGCCTTTTGCATTGCAAAACGATCAGGCCTTCGGCGTGACGACTTTGAATGTGGCATTGGCGCGGGCGACGGTTTCGCCGTCGGCCTTCACGAGGCATTGCGCGAAACACAGTGTGCGGCCGGTTTTGACCACCTCGGTCTCGATCGCGAGCCATTGGCCGATCTGCGCGGTGCCGATGTAATCGACGGCGAGGCTGACGGTGACAAGACGCGCACCGAGCTTCATGCCGCAGGACAGGCCCATCGTGTTGTCGGCAAGGGCTGCGATCAGGCCGCCATGCACCATGCCGCGTGAATTGGTGTGCGGTGTGGCCAGCCGCAGGCCAAGGATGATCGCGCTATCGGTGCGCTTGGCATAGATCGGCTCCCACGGTTCAGTCAGCGGGCTTGAGCGTGTGTGGCGTTCAAAGCCATCGGGGACGTCTGTCATGATGCTTGTCACGGGTCAGATGTAGAATGGGCCCAGCACTTGCGAAACCTATCCACTTTGCTGGGATAGGTTCCGCAAGTCGGTTCGACGATCGCACCTATGCTCAACCCATCCTGTGAACGAACGCTTAGTACGGCAGTCCAACATAATTCTCGGCCAATGACGCTGTTGCGACAGGCGACTGGATCACATAATCGAGTTCCGCGGCCTGGATCTTGGCGCCGAACGCATCGGTGTCGGGGAAACGATGCATCATCGAGGTCATCCACCATGAGAACCGCACGGCCTTCCAAACCCGCGACAGCGCGCGCGTCGAATAGGCATCCAGGCCGGCGGATGATTTCTCGGCGTAGAACTCGCGAAACGCCTGCGACAAATAATGTACGTCGGAAGCTGCAAGGTTGAGGCCCTTCGCGCCGGTCGGCGGCACGATATGAGCCGCATCCCCCGCCAGAAACAGTTTGCCGAAGCGCATCGGCTCGGCCACGAAACTGCGCAGCGGCGCGACGCTCTTCTCGATTGATGGCCCGGTGACGAGCGTGTCGGCGGCCTCTTCGTCCAACCGGCTTCTCAACTCGTCCCAGAACCGACCGTCGGACCAGTCCTCGATCTTCTCATCCAGCGCGCATTGCACGTAGTAGCGGCTGCGCACGGGCGAGCGCATCGAGCACAATGCAAAACCCTTGATGTGGTTGGTGTAAATCAATTCCGGAGACACCGGCGGCGTATCGGACAACAGCCCGAGCCAGCCGAACGGATACACCCGCTCATAGGTCGTGATGGAATCGGCCGGCACGCTGGCGCGCGAGACGCCGTGGAAACCGTCACAACCAGCGATGAAATCGCAGGCGATCTCCACGCTGACGCCGTCCTTCACATAACGGACGCACGGCGCGCTTCCGTCGAAATCATGCAGCGACACATTGTCCGCATCGTAGATGGTCACGAGGCCGGCGGCGTCGCGCGCATCCATCAGATCGCGCGTCACTTCGGTCTGGCCATAGACAGTGACAGTCTTGCCGCCGGTGGCGTGTTTCAGATCGAGCCGGTAGCGAATGCCGCCGAACAGCAATTCGATGCCGTCGTGCACGAGGCCTTCCTGATGCAGACGCGCGGTGATGCCGAGCTTTTCAAGTTGCGCCACGGTGCCCTGTTCGAGCACGCCCGCCCGAATCCGCGCCAGCACATAGTCGCGGTCCTTGCGCTCGAGAATGACGTTGTCGATGCCGTAGGCATGCAGCAACTGGCCGAGCAGCAGCCCCGCGGGGCCGCCGCCGATGATCGCAACCTTGGTCCGCAAATCCGGCTCCTCCGTCGTCGGTGTGACGTCTGCGTGTGCTTGCAAAGGTGATTATATCATATAACAATATCTGCAAAGGCCGACCAAGGCTGACGACGACCGGGGAGTGAGATCGATGAAGAAAGCCCTAATGGCGCTGGTGCTGGCCACCTGCATCACACCTGCGATCGCGCAGGACAAGACTGTCAACATGAAAGTGTCACTGTGGGTGCCGCCCGCGCATCCGCTGGTGCCGGCGACGCAGGCCTGGGCGGCCGATATCGAGAAGGTCTCCGGCGGTACGATCAAGATGGCGGTGTTCCCTTCCGAGCAAGTCGGCAAGGCCTTCGACCATTACGACATGGCGCGCGACGGCATCGCCGACATCACTTACGTCAATCCGGGTTATCAGCCCGGCCGCTTCCCGATCGTTGCCGCCGGCCAATTGCCGTTCGTGTTCAGCGACGGCAAGAAGGGCACGCTGGCGCTCAACGAATGGTATCAGAAATATGCCAAGACCGAGATGAAGGACACGAAGCTGTGCTTCGCCTTCATTCACGATCCAGGCTCAATGCACGGCAAGAAGAAGATCGTTGTGCCGGACGATCTCAAGGGCGTCAAAGTGCGCCCGGCGCAGAGTACGATCGGTGAAATGGTCAAGCTGTTCGGCGGCACCAACGTGCAGGCCTCCGCGCCGGAATCGCGCGATGCGATCGAGCGCGGCGTTGCCGACGAGATTGCGTTCCCGTGGGGTTCGATCTTTCTGTTCGGCATCGACAAGGTGGTGAAATATCACATCGACGTGCCGCTCTACACGACGGTGTTCACCTACAATATCAACCTCGCCAAATATAATTCGATGTCGGACGTCCAGAAGAAGATCATCGACGATCATTGCACGCCGGAGTGGGCCTCCAGGGTGACTGATCCCTGGACTGACTTCGAGGCCAATGGTCGCGTCAAGATGAAGGCGCTGGCAGGCCATGAGGTCTATCCTTTGACGCCCGACCAGCTTGCAACGTGGAAGAAGGCGGTCGAGCCCCTGAATGTGAGTTGGGCCGATCAGGTTAAGAAAACCGGCGGCGACGCGGCAGCGATTGATGCGGACCTCAAGGCGATGCTGAAGAAGCACGATGCGGGCTTGTGAGTTATGTCGTTCCGGGATTCATCACAGCCGGCGCTGGCCGGTTGTGATGACGGCCTGGAATCCATAACCCCCGTCAGGGAGTATGGATTTCGGGCTCGCTTGCTTGCTTATGATCGATGCGAGCATCGATCATATCGCGCGCTCGCGCCCCGGAATGACGGCGTTTGCGTTGAGATCAATCAGTCGAAAAACCCATGACCCACACTCCCGAAGTCACGCCGGACGGCGTCGTCGTTGCACCCGAGCCATTGCGCAAGAACGTAATGGATCGCTTCATCGATTCGATCGAATGGATCGCGGCGTTCTTCGTCGGCATCGTCGCGCTAAACACGTTCCTTGCCGTGTTCATGCGGAAGTTCTTCGCAGTCACGATTCCCGATTACTATAATTTCGGCCAGTTCTTGCTCGGCATCCTGATCTTCTGGGGCATTGCGGCCACAAGCTATCGCGGCAACCACATCACCGTCGATCTGGTCTGGGCCAATGCAACGCCGAAATACCAGCGCTGGATCGACGTGTTCGCGACGCTGGTGCTGCTGTTCGTCGTCACCGTCCAGACCTACACGCTGTTCGACAAGGTGATTTCGACGCGCGCTGAGGGCATCGTGACGATGGACCTTCAGGTGCCGATCTGGCCGTTCTTTCTCGTCTCGTGGATCGGCGACGTTGCCGCCGTGTTGCTGATTGCCGTCCGAACCTGGCGTCTCGTTTTTCATTCCAAGCATTTGCACGATCCTCATATCAAGACGGCCGAGTAACTGCGATGGAATTGAGCAACAACGCCGTCGCGCTGATCGGCTTCGTCAGCCTGTTCGTCTTGATGCTGCTGCGTGTGCCTGTCGGCATGGCGATGGGTCTCGTCGGCATCACCGGCTTCGGCTACCTCACCGGCTTTCAGCCGGCGATGAAGCTGATCGGCCAGACCACGATGCGCACCGTGACGGATTATTCCTTCGGCGTGATCCCGATGTTTCTGTTGATGGGCGCATTCGTGTCCGTCTCCGGCATCAGCCGCGAATTGTTTCGCGCGGCGAACACGTTTGTCGGCCACTGGAAGGGCGGGCTCGGCATCGCCACCATCGCCGCCTGCGGCGGCTTCGCGGCGATCTCCGGCTCGTCGGTCGCGACCGCGGCGACGTTCTCGGCCGTGGCCTATCCCGAGATGCGGCGCTTCAACTATCCGCAAAGCTTCGCCACCGGTGTGATCGCGGTCGGCGGCACGCTCGGCGCGATGCTGCCGCCGTCTACGGTGCTTGCGGTTTACGGCATCATCACGCAGCAGGACATCGGCAAGCTGTTCATGGCCGGCGTCATCCCCGGCTTGCTGGCGATCGTGATGCACATGATCACGATCGGCATCATCGGCGCGGTGAAGCCGGGCTTCCTGCCGGCCGGTCCGAGATCGACATGGCCGGAGAAATTCGCGGCCATCAAGGACGTCTGGTCGCCGCTGCTATTGTTCGTGTTCGTGATCGGCGGGCTCTATGGCGGCTTCTTCATTCCGACCGAAGCGGGCGCGGTCGGTGCGGTCGGGGCCTTCCTGATCGGCGTGCTGAGGGGCAAGCTGTCGCGCGACGGCATTCTGCAATCGCTGTTGCAGGCGACGCGTACGGCCGCCGCCGTCTTCACGGTTCTTATCGGTGCGCTGTGTTTCGGCTATTTCCTGACCATTACGCAGACGCCGCAGGCGGTGACGACCTTCCTCACCGATCTCGGCATCGGGCCTTACGGCGTTCTGGCGCTGATCCTGCTGATGTATCTGGCGCTCGGCTGCCTGATGGATGCGATGGCGATGGTGATCCTCACCGTGCCGATCGTCTTTCCGATCATCACCGCGCTCGGCTTCGATCCGATCTGGTTCGGCGTCATCATCGTGATGACCGTCGAACTCGGGCTGATCCATCCGCCGGTCGGCATGAACGTGTTCGTCATCAAGAGCGTCATCAAGGATGTCAGCATGGCGACGATCTTCAAGGGCGTGCTGCCGTTCGTCGCGACCGACTTGATCCGATTGATTTTGCTGATCCTGTTTCCGCTGCTGGCGACATGGTTGCCGAACCGCATGGTGGGGTAGGGCATGGCCGATCCGACACTCGCGACGAAGTATGTGTTCCGACTCAGGATCGCGATTGGCGCGCCGATCGTCGCCGGTGATCTCGGCCACGGCATACGGCGGATCATTCCGATCCTCGGCGGCACGGTGAGCGGCGATGGCATCAACGGCACGATCTATCCGTGTGGCGCGGACTTTCAGATCATTCGACCGGATGGGTTTACGGAGCTTGAAGCCAAATACGCCTTCGCGCTGGACGACGGCGCGGTGATCTACATCGAGAATAACGGCATTCGCTTTGGGCCGAAACATTTGCTCGACCGCATCGCGCAGGGCGAGATCGTCGATCCCGACTTGATTTACTTTCGTTCGGTGCCACGCTTCGAGACCGGCCATCCGAACTATCGCTGGCTGATGGAGCACCTTTTCGTCGGCGTCGGCGCACGGCATCCGGATCGGGTGGAAATTCAGGTCCATCAGGTGATGTGATGCGACACGAATGGCGTCATCCTGAGGCGCGAGGGCGGACATGTGCAGTGCAGTCGATCCGCCGAATGATCGGCCGAGCCTCGAAGGATGCTGCTCAACCAATAGCATTGCAGCGCGTCGCCCTTCGAGGCCCGCCTGAAAGAGCGCGAGCACCTCAGGGTGACGGCGCTTGCAGACGTCCACAGTCGATTGACACCCTGCCTCATCGTTATAGATTATAACTAATCCCGAAAACGTACAGGAAATGCCGTGACCGCTGCCGACGTGCTGCTCAAGATCGAGACCATCGGCTCCGTGCTGACGATCGGGCTCAACCGCCCGCACAAGCGCAATGCGATGAATGACGGTCTCGTGCTGAGGCTGCAGGAGGCCCTGACCGATATCGCAACCGACATCGGCGCTGTCGTCATCCACGGCATCGGCGAGCATTTCTCCGCAGGCCTCGATCTCTCCGAACTCTCCGAACGCGACGCCACCGAAGGCCTGCGCCATTCGCAGATGTGGCACCGCGTGTTCGACCGCATCCAGTATTGCCGCGTGCCGGTCATCGCCGCGCTGAAGGGTGCGGTCATCGGCGGAGGCCTCGAGCTGGCCTGCGCCGCGCATATCCGCGTCGCCGATCCGTCGGCCTATTACGCGCTGCCGGAAGGCAGCCGCGGCATCTTCGTCGGCGGCGGCGGATCGGTGCGGCTGCCGCGTCTGATCGGCGTCGCGCGGATGGCCGATATGCTGCTGACCGGCCGCGTCTATTCCGCGACCGAAGGCCTGACATTCGGCTTCTCGCAATATCTCACCGACGCCGGCGGCGCTTACAACAAGGCGATGGAACTGGCGACGCGGGTGTCTCAGAATGCGCCGTTGACGAATTTCGCCGTGCTGCAAGCGCTGCCGATGATCGCCGAAGCCAATCCGCAAACGGGGCTGCTGATGGAATCGCTGATGGCGACCGTCGCGCAGAGCGACAAGGAAGCCAAAAAGCGCATCCGCGATTTCCTCGACCGGAAGACGGCGAAAGTGAAGCCGGTCTGACATGAGCAACGCATCCGCATCGACCGCTCGCAAAACGACGCATCCGCTGCGGGCGATCTCTTTCGCCAACCCCGCCGTCAGGATTGACGCACGCGACGACGGCACCGTCTATATCCGGCCGACGCAGCCATTGGCGCAATATCCCGATCGCATCACCGATCGCCTGCATCACTGGGCCGCAACGACGCCGGAGCGCGTCTTCATGGCGGAGCGCAATGCCGGGACGAACAAATGCGGCTGGCGCGAAATCACCTACGCGCAGATGCTTGCGTCGAGCCGGCGCATTGCCTCCGCGCTGCTGGCGCGCGGTCTTTCTGCGGACAGGCCGATCGTCATCCTGTCCGGCAATTCCCTCGACCATGCGCTGATCGCGTTCGGCGCGCTCTATGCCGGCATTCCCTATTGTCCGGTGTCGCCGGCCTATTCGCTGGTGTCGAAGGATTACGGCAAGCTGTCTTATCTCATGACGCTGCTGACGCCGGGCCTCGTTTTCGTCGATGACGCAGATGTTTTTGCGGATGCGCTCGCCAGCAACGTGCCCGACGACTGCGAGATCGCGGCGTCGCGGGGCGCTGTGCCGGGCCGCAAGCTCATCTTGCTCGCCGATCTGTTGGCGACGCCGGAACGCCCTGATCTCGATGCGGTCCACGACGCCATCGGGCCGGACACGATCGCAAAGTTTCTCTGCACGTCGGGGTCGACCGGCAATCCGAAGGCCGTCATCAATACGCAGCGGATGCTGTGCGCCAACCAGGTGATGATCCGCGAAACGTTGTCGTTCCTGAAGGACGAGCCTCCGGTGATCGTCGACTGGCTGCCGTGGAATCACACCTTCGGCGGCAATCACAATATCGGGCTGACGCTCTACAATGGCGGCTCACTCTATATCGACGAGGGCAAGCCGACGCCGGCCGGCATTCACCAGACCATCAGAAATCTTCGCGAGATATCGCCGACGGTCTATTTCAACGTGCCCAAGGGTTACGAGTCGCTGCTCCCTTATTTGCGCGACGATGCGCCGTTGCGAAAGAAATTTTTCGCGCGCCTGCATGCAATGTTTTTTTCCGGCGCGGCGCTGGCCTCGCATGTCTGGGACAGCCTCGACGCGCTTTCCGCGCAGGAAACCGGCGTCCGCGTGCCGATGCTCACGGGGCTCGGCGCGACGGAGACCGCGCCTTTCTTCATGTCGGTCGCGCCGCACACCAGCCGCTCCGGCCATATCGGTCTGCCGGTGCCGGGCAACGACGCCAAGCTGGTGCCCAACAACGGCAAGATGGAAATCCGCTGCAAGGGCCCGAACGTGACGCCCGGCTATTGGCGCGAGCCGGAGCTGACGGCGAAAGCGTTCGACGACGAAGGCTTCTATAAGCTCGGCGATGCCCTGAAACTGGCGACAGCCGGTGACTTCGCGCTTGGTTTCGATTTCGACGGCCGCATCTCCGAGGATTTCAAGCTCGGCAGCGGCACCTGGGTCAGCGTCGGACCGCTGCGGGCGCGCTTCGTCGCGACTTGCGCGCCTCTGGTGCGCGACGTGGTCATCGCCGGCATCAACCGCGACGAGCTTTGTGCGCTTGTCATTCTCGATCTCGACGGCTGCCGCATGATCAATCCCGCCTTGTCGGCGAACGATCTTGCTGGTGCGGCGGCCGATCTGGCGGTGCGTGAAGCGTTCAAAAAGGGTCTCACGCAATTCATGGCCGGTGCGACCGGCTCGTCGACGCGGATCGCCAAGGCGATGCTTCTCGATACGCCGTTGCAAATCGATGCCGGAGAAATTACCGACAAGGGTTCGATCAATCAGCGCGCTGTACTTGAGCATCGCGCAAAGCTGATCGAGGACATTTACGGCGCCAACCCGAGCGCTGCGCTGATCACGGTCTGAGGGCTTTCGATGTTCGTCCATCGCCGCGACGTACAGATCCAGTGGGGCGACTGCGACCCCGCCAACATCGTCTATTATCCGCGCTATTTCGCGATGTTCGACGATTCCACCTCCGTGATGTTCGAGGCCGCGGGCTTCTCCAAACAGGACATCGTCAAGACCTACGGTCTCGTCGGCATTCCGATGGTCGATACGCGGGCGAAATTCTACATCCCCTCGACCCATGGCGACTGGATCACCATCGAAAGCCACGTCGAGACCTGGAAGCGCTCGTCCTTCGACGTGCTGCACAAGGTCTTCAAGGGCGATGCGCTTGCGATCGAGGCATGGGAGACCCGCGTGTTGGTCGGCAAGCATCCCGACGACTCCAACAGGCTGAAATCCGCTGCCGTTCCGCCGGAGATCATCGCGCGATTTCAGAAGGGCTGACGTGTCGCAGGTCCCAGCCTAAAGGTCGCAGGTCTCAGCCTAAAGAGAGGCTGTTTCAAAGCTCGTTTCACGATAAGAAGCCACCAACAAACAATCTCGAGGGAGGATTTCGATGACCAGACTGACCCTGACCGCAGCGGCTTTCGCCGCGGCGCTGATGTCGACGGCGGCTGTCGCCCAGACTGCCGACATCACCATCGGCATCAGCATTTCCACGACCGGACCGGCGGCGGCGCTGGGCATCCCCGAGCGCAACGCGCTGGAGTTCGTGCCGAAGGAGATCGGCGGCGTTCCGCTGAAGGTGATCGTGCTCGACGACGGCGGCGATCCGACCGCCGCGACCACCAATGCGCGCCGCTTCGTCACCGAGTCGAAAGCCGACATCATCATGGGCTCGTCGACGACGCCGCCGACGGTGGCCGTGTCGACCGTCGCCAACGAGGCCGGCATCCCGCATTTCGCGCTGGCGCCGATGCCGGTCAATGACGCACGGGCGAAGTGGTCCGTCGTGATGCCGCAACCGGTGCCGGTCATGGGCAAGGTGATCTACGAGAACATGAAGGCCAAGGGCGTCAAGACCATCGGCTATATCGGCTATTCGGATTCCTATGGCGATCTGTGGTTCAACGATCTCAAGACCCAGACCGGGCCGATGGGCATGACCATCGTCGACGAGGAGCGATATGCGCGCCCGGACACGTCCGTGGCCGGTCAGGTGCTCAAGCTCGTCGCCGCCAATCCCGACGCCATTCTCGTCGGCGCGTCCGGCACCGCAGCGGCGCTGCCGCAGAGCGCGCTGCGCGAGCGCGGCTACAAGGGGCCGATCTACCAGACCCACGGCGCCGCCAGCATGGACTTCATCCGCATCGCCGGTCCGGCGGCGGAAGGCGTCTTCATGGCGTCGGGCCCGGTGATGGACCCGGAAGGCCAGGACGAGTCCGCGCTGACCAAGAAACCCGGCATGACGCTGAACGCGGCCTATGAGGGCAAGTATGGCCCGAACAGCCGCAGCCAGTTCGCGGGCCATTCCTACGACGCCTTCGAGGTGCTGAAGCGCGTCATTCCGGTGGCGCTGAAAGCCGGCAAGCCCGGCACGGCGGAATTCCGCGAGGGCATCCGACAGGCGCTGCTGAGCGAGAAGGATATGGCGGCCTCGCAGGCGGTCTATAACTTCACCGAGAAGGACCGCTACGGCGTCGATGAGCGCTCGCGCATCCTGCTCACGGTCAAGGGCGGCAAATATGTCGCGGTGAAATGAGCGACGCCTTGTGTGAGTGACGATGGAAGCCGGTCCGGAAGGGCCGGCTTTTCTTGAGGTCGTCAACGAACTCCGCCGTCATCCCCGCCAAATGCGCCAGCGCCCTTGCGCTGCGCGCATGCGAGCGCGGATCCAGTGCTCGCATCATGAATGCTCTGGAATACTGGTTCCCCGCGCCCGTGCGCAAGAGCGCACTCGGCGGGGATGACGGCTTTGCATGTTGACAAGCGCTGCGTCGCTTCGGATTCGAATGTCAAACAGCCCGGCGCGAACTCTTGTTCGTCGCCCACGCGCGAACTCTTGT
Source organism: uncultured Tardiphaga sp. (assembly GCA_964244735.1). Lineage (GTDB taxonomy): Bacteria > Pseudomonadota > Alphaproteobacteria > Rhizobiales > Xanthobacteraceae > Tardiphaga. The sequence continues at coordinate 213,303 of CAXTJT010000006.1, read as the reverse complement.
TCGTCGCCCCCGGCGCGAACTCCTGTTCGTCGCCCACGCGCGAGCGTTTGCTCGTCGCCCACGCCTCCGCAGTCTCGCGACGCTTGCGCGTCCGAGGGATGCTGCAGTCCCGCCCTCCGAAATGAGAGGGCGTGCGGAACGCCGGGTGCCCGATGCACCCGCGGCCCCGTGCGCAAAGGTGGAAAGCGCACGAGTTCGAAACCACGGAGACCGGGAGACCCCGGCGTTCCGCACGCAATGGCTTTTGTCGGCTTAATCCGCGAACGGGGCCCCCGGCTGGCCGACCCATGCGTAAGGGCCGCCGATATGGAGGACTGACGAACCGCGGTCTCCATAGGAGATCGCGGCCCTGCCTCCGGGCGCAAAGGCGATTGCGCCGGGACCTCGCGGTTTGGGCCGGCATCGCCCCGGCGTCGTCGTCAGCGGCTTCGTCATGCGAGATTGCTCCCGCATGAACCCGACACATCGAACGCCGCGGCGTCGCCACCGCACCCCGCCTCGCAATCGTGACGATCGCGCTCGCCCCTCTCGGTGAGGCGGGATGCATGTGACTATAGTCATATTAGGAATATTGTCAAGAGGCATAAGTCGTCATTCCGGGGCGGCGTCATTGCCGCCGCAATGACGCCGAGCCCGGAATCCATACTCCCGGTGCTGATCTGGAGAACCGGACCTTGATGCCTGACTTTTCAAACGACGACAGGGGCTATGGATTCCGGGCCTGATGTCACAACCGGCTTCGCCGGTCGTGACATCATCCCGGAATGACGGATCAACCGCTCGCCAGCACGCCCTTCACCGCGCGCGCCCAGCCCGACAACTTCCGCTCCCGCGTCGCGGCGGACATCGCCGGCTTGAAGCGGTGGTCCAGCCGCCAGTTGTCGGCGAAGCGCGCGGGCTCCGGATAGAGCCCGGCCGAGAGCCCGGCGAGATAGGCCGCGCCGAGCGCCGTGGTTTCCTGAATGACCGGACGATCGACCGGCGCGTCCAGGAGATCGGCGAGGCGCTGCATGGTCCAGTCCGACGCCGCCATGCCGCCGTCGACGCGCAGCACCACGTTCGCCGTGTCCGCGTCCGGCCAGTCGGCGCGCATCGCCGCCCACAGATCGTGCGTCTGGTAGCAGACGCTCTCCAGCGTCGCATGCGCGATCTCCGCCGGGCCGGTGTTGCGCGTGAGGCCAAAGAGAGCGCCGCGCACATCCGGATTCCAGTAGGGCGCGCCCATGCCGACAAAGGCCGGCACCAGATAGACGCTTTGCGCGAAATCCGATTGATCGGCGAGCGGGCCGGTTTCCGACGCGTGCTTGATGAGGCCGAGGCCGTCGCGCAGCCATTGCACGGCGGAGCCCGCGACGAAGATCGAGCCTTCGAGCGCATAGGTGGTCACGCCGTCGAGGCGGTAGGCGATGGTGGTCAGCAGCTTGTTCTTCGAGGCGACCGGCGTGGTGCCGGTGTTGAGCAGCGCGAAGCAGCCGGTGCCGTAGGTCGATTTCATCATGCCCGGCGTGAAGCAGGCCTGCCCGATGGTCGCGGCCTGCTGGTCGCCGGCGATGCCGCGAATACTGATGCTGCCGCCGAACAGATGCGGCTCGCTGTCGCCGAAATGGGACGCCGAATCCTGGACGTCGGGAAGCATCGCGCGCGGCACGCGCAACAGCTTCAGCAGGTCGTCGTCCCAGTCGTTGGCGTGGATGTTGAACAGCAGCGTGCGCGACGCATTCGTCGCGTCGGTGGCGTGGACGCGGCCGCCGGTCAGCCGCCACAGCAGGTAACAATCGATCGTGCCGAAGGCGAGTTCGCCGCGTTCGGCGCGCGCCCGCGCGCCGGGCACATGGTCGAGCAGCCAGGCGATCTTGGTGCCGGAGAAATACGGATCGATGATGAGGCCGGTCCGCTGCGTGACAAGCGGCTCGTGGCCGTCGTTTTTCAGTTGCGCGCAGAACTCCGCCGTGCGGCGATCCTGCCAGACGATGGCGCGGTGGATGGCGCGACCGGTGGCGCGGTCCCACACCACGGTGGTCTCGCGCTGGTTGGTGATGCCGATCGCGGCAACATCTTTGGCGGTGATGTTTGCCTTCGCCATCGCGTCCCGGCAGGTTTTCAGCGTCGACGTCCAGATGTCCTCGGGCTCGTGCTCGACCCAGCCGGACGCCGGAAAATGCTGCGGGAATTCCTGCTGCGCCGTGGCGGCGATGGAGATGTCGTCGCGGAACACGATCGCGCGCGACGAGGTGGTGCCCTGATCGATGGCGAGGATGGGCATGGGAGGCTCCGTAACGTCATTCCGGGGCGGCGCGCGTCTTCGCGCGTCGAACCCGGAATCTCATCATGTTCATGTTAACCAGATTCCGGGGCGCAGTCGTCGCAAGCGACGCCTGCGCCCCGGAATGACGTGTTGGAGCGAACAGACGCTCGCCCGCCTGATACCTCTCCTACACCAGCCCCTCGCCTTCGCTGACGCGGCGCAGGTGAAACGCGGTATCGCCGAAGGTGCTCTCGATCATCGTCAGCCGCTTGAAGAAGTGGCCGATCTTCGTCTCCATCGTCATGCCGATGCCGCCATGCAACTGGATCGCCTGCTCGCCGACGAATTTCAGCGACTTGCCGATCTGCACCTTGGCCGCGGCCACCGCCGTCGCCCGCTCCGTCGCATCCTCGAAATCGCCGGCCATGGTGGCGAACATCGCCATGCTGCGCGCCTGTTCGAGCATCACGAACATATCGGCGGCGCGGTGCTGCAACACCTGGAAGCTGCCGATCGGCACGCCGAACTGTTTGCGCGTCTTGAGATATTCGACGGTGGACTTCAGCGACTCGTCCATCGCCCCGACCGCCTCGGCGCACAGCGCGATGCGGGCGTCGTCGACGACGCGCTCGATCAGCGGCAGACCGTTGTCCGGATCGCCGATCACGGCATCCGCGCCGACTTCGACGCCGGTGAAGGTGATGTCGGCGGCGTGCAGGCCGTCCTGCGTCGGATAGCTTTTCTTCGACACGCCCCTGGCGTCGCCCGGCACCAGAAACACGCCGATGCCGGACGTGTCGCGCTGGCCGCCTTTGGTGCGTGCGGTGACGATCAGCGTGTCCGCGCTGCCGCCGTTCAGCACGACGAACTTCTCGCCGTCGATGACCCAGCCGTCGCCCTTTTTCCTGGCTGACGTCGAGACGTCGGCGAGATCGTAGCGCGAGCTTTTTTCCAGTTGCGCGAAGGCAAATGTCTTGCTGCCGTCGATGATGCCGGGCAGATGCGCGGCCTTCTGCTCGGCGGAGCCGCCATGCCGCAGGAAGCCGCCGCCGAGGATCACGGTCGGCAGATAGGGCTCCAGCATCAGCGCGCGGCCGAGCGATTCCATCACGATCATGGTCTCGACGGCGCCGGCGCCGAAGCCGCCGTCGTCCTCGGAGAACGGCAGGCCGAGCAGGCCCTGCTCGGCGAGCTTGCCCCAGACCGATTTGCTCCAGCCGCCGTTTTCCTTGGCGTATTTTTTGCGCTGGTCGAAATCGTAGGAGCCGGCGAGCAGCCCGTCCACGCTTTCTTTCAGCAGCCGCTGTTCGTCGGAGAGATCGAAGTCCATTGTGGTGTTTCTTTCTTGAATCGAAGCGAGCCTAGCGCTCTTGCCAAATCCCCAGCCGTCATCCCCGCGGAATACGGGGTCCCCGCTCGTCGCGCGCAAGTTGCGCGCTAGTCGGGGACGACACTTGCCTGCGTCGTTAAATCACAACCCCAGCACCGCCTTGGTGATGATGTTGCGCTGGATCTCGTTGCTGCCGCCGTAGATCGAGACCTTGCGGTAGTTGAAATAGCCGGGCGCGATCTGCGCGGTCCAGTCCATCGTCTCGTTGCTGTCGTCGTCGGCGTGTTCGTCATAGGGCGCGGCGAACGGGCCGATCACATCCATCAACAATTCGGTCGTGGCCTGCTGGATTTCCGAGCCCTTGATCTTGAGTACGGACGACGCCGGATTGGGCTTGCCCTTGCCGTGCTTGTCCTCGTCGGCGACGACGCGCATCTGCGTTAGTTCGAGCGCCTTCAACTCGATCTCGACCGCCGCGAGCTTTTCACGGAAGCGCGGATCGTCGAGCACCGGCTTGCCGCCGGCCTCGACGCTCGCCGCCAGTTCGCGGATGCGGCGGATGCGCTCCTTCGAGGCGCCGACGCGCGCGATGTTGGTGCGCTCGTTGCCGAGCAGGAATTTGGCGTAATCCCAGCCCTTGTTCTCTTCGCCGACGAGATTTTCGAGCGGCACCTCGACGTCGTCGAAGAACACCTCGTTGACCTCGACGCCGCCGTCGATGGTCTGGATCGGGCGAACGGTGATGCCCTTGGTCTTCATGTCGATCAGGATGAAGGAGATGCCCGACTGTTTCTTGGCCGACGGATCGGTGCGGCACAGGCAGAAGATCCAGTCGGCATATTGCGCCAGCGTGGTCCAGGTCTTCTGGCCGTTGACGATCCACGTGTCGCCCTTGCGCTCGGCCTTGGTCTTGAGCGAGGCGAGGTCGGAGCCGGAGCCTGGCTCGGAGAAGCCCTGACACCACCAGTCGTCGAGATTGGCGATGCGCGGCAGATACTTCTTCTTCTGTTCCTCGCTCGCAAACGTATAGAGCACCGGCCCGACCATGTTGACGCCGAAGGCGAGCGGCGCGGGCGCGGGGGCCATCTGCAATTCTTCGTTGAAGATATATTGCTGCACGGGCGACCAGCCGGTGCCGCCATATTCGACCGGCCAATGCGAAACGGCCCAGCCCTTCTTGTGCAGGATGCGGGTCCAGTCGACGAGATCCTGTTTCGAGGTGTGGCGGCCTTCCTTCATCTTCTGCTTGATGGCCGGCGGCACGTTGTCCTTGAAGAAGGCGCGGACGTCTTCGCGAAACGCCTGTTCGTCCTTGGTGAGGCTGAGATCCATGGGAGGACTCCTGTGTGAGATGTCTGGTCCGTCATTCCGGGGCGAGGCCGCCTCTTGGCGGACGAGAACCCGGAATCTGGTCGAGGTGAACTTGATGAGATTCCGGGTTCGCCCGCGCGAAGATGCGCGTGCGCCCCGGAATGACGTTGCTTCTCAATGCACAATCTCGAGCAATCCCGCCGAGCCCATGCCGCCGCCGACGCACATCGTGACGACCGCGTATTTCGCCTTGCGGCGGCGGCCCTCGATCAGCGCGTGGCCGGCGAGGCGTGCGCCCGACATGCCGTAGGGGTGGCCCACCGAGATCGCGCCGCCATTGACGTTGAGCTTCTCCGGATCGATGCCCAGCTTGTCGCGGCAATACAGAACCTGCACGGCGAAGGCCTCGTTCAATTCCCACAGATCGATGTCATCGATAGTGAGGCCGTGACGCTTCAGCAAACGCGGCACCGCGAAGACGGGACCGATGCCCATCTCGTCCGGCTCGCAGCCGGCGGAGACGAAACCGCGGAAGATTCCGAGCGGCTTGAGGCCCTTCTGCGAGGCCAGCTTGTCGCTCATGATGACCGTGGCGGACGCGCCGTCCGACAGTTGCGAGGCGTTGCCGGCGGTGATGGTGAAGCCGTCGCCGCGCACGGCCTTGAGGCCGGCGAGGCCCTCGGCAGTGGTTTCGGGGCGCGGGCCTTCATCCTTCGACAGCGTGATGTCCTTCATGGTGACTTCGCCGGTGGCCTTGTCGGCGACGCCCATCCTGGTCGTGATCGCCGCGAGTTCGTCGTTGAACTTGCCGCCCTGCTGCGCGGCCGCCGTGCGGCGCTGGCTCTCCAGCGAATATTCGTCCTGGCGCTCGCGCGAGATGCCGTAACGCTTCGCCACCGTCTCGGCGGTGTCGAGCATCGGCATGTAGACGTCCTTCTTGATCGCGACCAGTTCGGGATCGACCAGATGGAATTTGTTGGCGTGGTCGTTCTGCACGAGGCTGATCGACTCGCCGCCGCCGCCGACCGCAATCTCGACGCCGTCGAAGATCACCGAGCGCGCGGCGAGCGCGATCGCCTGCAGGCCCGAGGCGCATTGACGGTCGATGGTGGTGCCGCCGGTCGTCACCGGAATGCCGGCGCGGAGCAGCGCCTTGCGGGCGATGTTGCCGCCGGTCGCGCCCTGCTGAAGGGCCGCGCCCATCACCACGTCCTCGACCTCCTTCGGGTCGATGCCGGCGCGCTTGACGGCGTGTTCGATCGCATGGCCGAGCAGCGTCGCGCCTTCGGTGGCGTTGAGCGCGCCGCGATAGGCTTTTCCGATGGGCGTGCGTGCGGTGGAGACGATAACGGCTTCGGTCATGAACGACCTCCTGTTGCTTTTTTCTGGTCGGTGGATGGAGACACGGATGGTTGCTGAGCACGCAATTCGTGGCGGGAGAGTTTCCCGACCGGCGTGCGCGGCAGTTCGGAGACGAATGCGACGGCGGCGGGCAATTCGTGCTTGCCGAGCTTGCCGGCGAGGAAGTCACGCAAGGACTCGACCGTGAAGGGCGAAGCGTCCTTTTTCAAGGTCACGAAGGCTTTGGCGGCCTCGCCGCGATAGGGATCGGGAATGCCGATGACGATCACCTCCTGCACGGCGGGATGGGTGTAGATCGCCTGTTCGATCATCTGCGGATAGACATTGAAGCCGCCGGAGATGATCATGTCCTTCTTGCGGTCGACGATGAAATAGTAGCCGTCGGCGTCGCGATAGCCGATGTCGCCGGTGAGGAACCAGTCGCCGACGAAGGCCGTCGCCGAATCCTGCGGCCGGTTCCAGTAGCCGCGCGTGACGTTCGGCCCCTTGATGCGGATTTCGCCGGTCTCGTTGTCGCCGAGCACCTTCGACGAATCCTCCGCCGAAACGATATCCATCTCGATGCCCGGCATCGCGACGCCGATGGAGCCGATCTTGTCCGGGCCGTTCGTCGAATGCGCGGTGCCAGCGCCGCAAGTCTCGGTCATGCCCCAGCCGCTCTTGAGCTTGAGGCTGGTCTTGCGCTCGAACACGGAGGCGATCTCGACCGGCAACGGCGCGCCGCCCGAGCCCGCGACGATCAGCGACGACAGGTCGCGGCTGTCGATGTCGGGCAGGTTGGCGATGGCGATCCACATCGTCGGCACGCCCGGAAACACGGTGGCGCGCTTGACCTCGATGTCGCGCATCACGGCCTCGACGTCGAAGCGCTGATGCAGCGACACGGTGTCGCCGATCTCGATGGCGCGCAGCAGTACGACCAGCAGCGCGTAGATGTGAAACAGCGGCAGCACGCAGATGACGCGCTCGCCCTTGTCTCCGCGCGCGAGGCGTGCGGGCTGGCCCCACAGATTGAACTGGTGCGCTGCGGCCATCAGATTGCCGTGGCTCAGCATCGCGCCTTTCGGCAATCCCGTCGTGCCGCCGGTATATTGCAGCACGGCGACGTCATCGACGGCGATGGCGGGCCATGCGGCGGGCGGCGTGGCGCCGGCGGCGAAGTCTTGTTTTGCGAAGTCTTGCCACGACACGATGCGCGGATCGGCGGGTAAGGGCAGCGTCGCATTGCCGGTGTCGCCCCAGTCGGCATCGGTGCAGACGATCAGGCGGTCGAGCAGGCCCTTGTCGAGAAACTTCAGCGCCATCGGCAGCAGCGTCGCGAGGTTCGACGTGACGAGGCTGCGCGCGCCGGAGTCGGCGAGTTTGTGCGCCAGCGCGATTTCGCCGTCGAGCGCGGAAAGATGCACGACGCGCGCGCCGGCGCGCAGCGCGCCGAAGAACGAGACGGGATGGTCCGGCGTGTTGCCGAGAAACAGCGCGATCGAGACGTCGCGGCCGAGACCGGCGCGAAGGAAGGCGCTCGCGGCGATGTCGGCTTTCGCCTTCAGATCGGGGAACGAATAGGCGCGGTCACGGAATTCGAGCGCGATGCGGTCCTTGAATGCGACCGCGGAGGCGTCGAGCATCGCGGGCAGCGTCATGCGCGGCATGGCGGCCTTCCACGCGACGCCGTCGGGATAATGCTGTTCGCCGGGGTGGGTCATTCAACTTCCAGAGTGAAATGCGATGACGTGGAGCGAGTGGCAGCGTGCTCCTTCTCCCCGTCCTTACGGGGAGAAGGTTGGGATGAGGGGCTCTTGTCAAATCGAGACGCCCCCTCACCCGGAGGCTTCGCTTCGCTAGCCTCCGACCTCTCCCCGCACGCGGGGAGAGGTGAGGCAGTGCGTGTTGAGGCGCCTCGTTAGCATCACCCCTTCGCCAGCGACGCGAAGGTTTTGCCCTCATCCGCCAACCTCTTCAGCAACGGTGCCGGTTCGAGCGACGGGTCGTTGGTTTCCCTGGCATAGTAAGCGAGGCGGTCGGCGACGTGCCCGAGGCCGACGCTGTCGGCATAATGCATCGGGCCGCCGCGATAGATCGGCCAGCCATAGCCGTAGAGCCAGATGATATCGATGTCGCTCGGACGCGACGCGACCTTTTCCTCGAGGATGCGCGCGCCTTCGTTGATCATCGGATAGACCATGCGCTCCAGAATTTCGTCGTCTCCGATCTGACGACGCTTGATGCCGAGCTTGGCCACGGTCTCCTCGATCAGCTTCTCGACCTCCGGATCGGGCAGCGGCGCGCGCGAGCCGCTCTCATATTTGTAGTAGCCCTTCTGGGTCTTCTGACCGTGACGGCCGGCTTCGTACAACGCGTCGCCGATCGGCGAGGTGATGCCGCGATCCTGCCGCGAGCGCCAGCCGATATCCAGACCGGCGAGATCGCCCATCGCGAACGGGCCCATCGGCAGGCCGAATTTGGTGACGACGGCATCGACCTGCTGCGGCAGCGCGCCTTCATACAGCATCTTCTCGGACTGCTTGCCGCGCTGCGCCAGCATGCGGTTGCCGACGAAGCCGTCGCAGACGCCGACCACGGCCGGCACCTTGGCGATCTGTCGCGCAACGGCGACAGCCGTCAAAAGCGCATCCGGCGCGGTCTTTTCGGCGCGGACGATCTCGCACAGCTTCATCACATTGGCGGGCGAGAAGAAGTGCATGCCGAGCACGTCCTGCGGCCGCTTGGTGACGGCGGCGATCTCGTTGATGTTGAGGTAGGAGGTGTTGGACGCCAGCACCGCGCCGGGCTTGGCATAGGCGTCGAGCTGCGTGAACACGTCCTTCTTGATCTGCATGGTCTCGAACACCGCCTCGATGATGAGGTCGGCGTCCTTGACATTCTCAAGCCCGACGACGCCGGTGACGAGCCCCATGCGCTTGGCCGGGGCGTCGGCCGGGATGCCGCCGCGCGCGGCGGTGGCCTCGTAGTTCTTCTGCATGGTGCCCATGCCGCGCTTCAGTTGTTCCTCGCCGGTCTCGATCAGCGTGACCGGAATGCCGGCATTGGCAAAGGACATTGCGATGCCGCCGCCCATGGTGCCCGCGCCGACGATGGCGACGCGCGCGACCGGGCGCGGCTTGGTGCCCTCCGGCACGCCGGCGACCTTGGCGGCCTCGCGCTCGGCGAAGAACGCATAACGCTGCGCCTTCGACTGATCGCCGGTGACGAGCTTGAGGAAGCCCTCGCGCTCCAGCTTGAGGCCCTGATCGAAGGGGTGGTCGATCGCCGCGCCGACCGCGTCGGCGGCGGCGAACGGCGCTTCGAGGCCGCGCGCCTTCTTGGTCATCGCCGCGACGGCGTTGGTGAAGATCGAGCGGTCGGCCTTGGCGGCGGCGAGCTTGCTGTCGTCGTCGCGCAGCTTGCGCAGCGGGCGCTTCTCGGCGAGCACCTTTTTCGCAAAGGCGATGCCGCCCTGCACGCGATCCTCGACGACTTCCTCGATGAGGCCTTCCTTCAACGCTTCCGGCGCGCTGATCGGGTCGCCGCCGACGATCATCTTGACGGCCAGCTCAGGCCCGACGGCGCGGGGCAGGCGCTGCGTGCCGCCGGCGCCGGGCAGCAGGCCGAGCTTCACTTCGGGCAGGCCGAGCCTGGCCTCCTTGACCGCGACGCGGAAGTGGCAGCCGAGCGCGACTTCGAGACCGCCGCCCAACGCCGTGCCGTGGATCGCGGCGACGACCGGCTTGCCGCACGTCTCGATCGTGGAGATGACTTCGTTGAGGCCGGGCTCCTGCGGCGGCTTGCCGAATTCGGTGATGTCGGCGCCAGCGATGAAGGTCCGGCCGCCACAGGTGAGCACGATGGCGTCGATCCTGGGGTCCGCGGCGGCGGTTTTGATGTTCTCGAAGATGCCGCGACGAACTGCCGCGCTCAGCGCGTTTACCGGCGGGCTGTCGATGGTGACGACGGCAATGTTGTCATGGTGTTCTTGAGTGACCACTTCGCTCACGCGTATTCTCCCTAGAGGTTCTTTTCGCCTGTTTCGCACTGCGGAATTTAATTCCGCACCTTGACAGCGAGGGTTATTTTGAACAGCGTCGATTGTCAACGAGATCGGCGCGCAGTCTAGAAAAGCATTCCGCGAATGAAGCGAAGCAAGACGCCGATCGCAAGAATTGCGGTTGGTAAACTAACGGCGAACAAATCGCCGAAAGCAAAGGGGCGCACGGCAACGATCGCGAACGGCGATCGCAGCTTCGTCGTCGCGCTGGCGCGTGGTCTTGAGGTCTTGCGTGCATTTCATCCCAATGACGGGCTTCTTGGCAATCAGGAGATTGCGGCCCGCACCAAATTGCCGAAGCCAACCGTGTCGCGGTTGACGCATACGCTCACGAAGCTCGGCTACCTTACACCGATCCCGCGCTTCGAGAAGTATCAACTGGCGCCGGCTGCGATGGCGCTGGGCTATGCTGCGCTTGCGAACCTCGGCATCAGGCACCTGTCGGAATCGTTTCGGGACGATCTCATGCGCGAGACCGGCGGCGCGGTCGCGATCGGCGCGCGCGATCGCTTGAGCATGATCTATGTCGGGCAGAGCCGTTCCAACCTCACGGTCGGCGTGCAACTCGATGTCGGCTCGCGAATTCCGATTGCGACGACGGCGATGGGACGCGCTTATCTGTGGGCGTTGCCCACCGATGATCGCATCGCCTTGATGCGGGAGATGCGCGAGCATTACGGCAGCCGCTGGTCGCGCATTCGCGACGGCATCGACCGTGCCGGCGACGACGTTTCGGAATATGGATACGCGATCTCCGTCGGCGAGTGGCAGGACGATGTCCATGCGGTCGGCGTCGCGTTGGCGCTGAACGACGGCACTGGTCCCTATGCCTTCAATTGCGGCGCGCCGGCATTCCGTTTCACGGAAGATCGTCTGCGTGACGACATTGGACCTCGTCTCGTGTCGATGGTAAGACAAATCGAGGCGGCGGTCGGTGGGACAACCGGGCCATCGCCTAAAAAAACCGACAACAAAAAATCAAAGTCAGGAGGAAAACTTGCGCGTGTGGTTGAGGGCATTCGATAATTTTCATCATCATGTCGCCGCGCTCTGCGCCGTGCCCTGCATGCGCGCAAACGAGCGCAATTTCCTTCTCGAGGAATTGTGCGCATGATGCAGGCCCAGCAACAGACCGCGTCGCTGCGCGTCGCCGCATCCGGCCGCCCGCTGCTTGAAGTCAAGGACGTCAGCGTCGTGTTCGGCGGCATCATCGCGCTGAACGGCGTGTCCTTCGACATGAAGCAGGGCCACATCCTCGGCCTGATCGGCCCGAACGGCGCCGGCAAGACGACGCTGTTCAACTGCCTGTCCCGACTCTACCAGCCGAGCAAGGGCGACATTCTGATGGAGGGCGAGAGCATTCTCAAACGCCCGCCGCACAAGATTTCCGAAATCGGCATCGGCCGCACCTTCCAGAACGTCGCTCTGTTCCCGAACATGTCGGTGCTGGACAATGTCCGCGTCGGCACCCACGCCAAAACCAACAGCGACATCATCAGCGACAGCCTGAAGCTGCCATGGGTGCGCAAGGGCGAAAAAAACCTCAACGACCGCGTTCACGAGATCGTCGACTATCTCGAGTTGAACGATGTGGCGCATACGCCGGTCGCGGGGCTTCCGTTCGGCACCCAAAAGCGCGTCGAGCTGGCGCGGGCTCTCGCGGCAGAGCCGAAGATCCTGCTGCTCGACGAGCCCGCCGGCGGGCTCAACCATGAAGAAGTTCATATCCTCGGCGATCTCATTCGCCGCGTCCGCGACGATCGCGGTGTCACCGTGCTGCTCGTCGAGCACCACATGGGCCTCGTGATGTCGATCGCCGATCATGTCGTCGCGCTGAATTTCGGCCGCAAGCTTGCGGAAGGCACGCCGTCGCAGGTGCAGTCCGACCCGGAAGTCATCAAGGCCTATCTGGGAGACAAAAACTCATGACCGCGATGCTCAACGTCAAGGACCTGCGCGCCTATTACGGCCAGGTCCAGGCGCTCCACGGCATGGAGTTCGCGCTCAACGAAGGCAGCCTCGTCACGCTGCTCGGCGCCAACGGCGCAGGCAAGACCACGACGTTGCGCGCGATCTGCAACATGGTGCGCTCGACCGGCACGATCGAGTTCGAGGGCAAGCCGATCACCGGCAAGTCCACGGAAAACGTGGTGCGGCTTGGCATCGCCCATGTGCCGCAGGGCCGCGGCACCTTCACGACTCTGACCGTCGAGGAGAACCTGCAACTCGGCGCGATCAGCCGCAGCGACACCAAGAACATCCCCGACGACATCGAGCGGATGTACGACCACTTCCCGGTGCTGAAGCAGCGCCACACCCAGCAGGCCGGCACGCTGTCCGGCGGCGAACAGCAGATGCTCGCGGTCGCCCGCGCGCTGATGCTGCGGCCTCGCCTGATGCTGCTGGACGAGCCGTCCTTCGGGCTCGCGCCGCTGATCGTGCGCGACCTCTTCAAGATCCTCGGCAAGATCAACCGCGAGGACAAGGTCAGCATTCTCGTCGTCGAGCAGAACGCGCAACTCGCGCTCGAGCTGGCCGAGAAGGCCTATGTCATCGAAACAGGACGCATCGTGATGTCCGGCACCGCCGACGAGATCGCGAACAATGAAGACGTCCGCAAATCCTATCTTGGCTACTGAGCCGGCTTAAGCAGGGGAAAAACCATGGAGCTGTTTACCAACCAGGTGCTGGCCGGCATCGCAACGGGCGCGATCTACGCCTGCATGGCGCTGGCCGTCGTGATGATCTACCAGGCCATCGACCACCTCAATTTTGCGCAAGGCGAAATGGCGATGTTCTCGACATTCGTCGCCTGGCAATTGATGCAGTGGGGAATCCCTTATTGGGGCGCGTTCGTGCTGACGCTGGCCCTGTCTTTCGCCGGCGGCGTCGTCATCGAGCGGGCGCTGTTCAAGCCGCTGGCCAATGCGCCGATCCTCACCCATGTCGCGGGTTTCATCGCGCTGTTCGCCATCATCAACTCGGTGGCCGGCCTGACCTGGGACTTCACGATCAAGCAGTTCCCGACACCGTTCGGCTCGTCGCCATTCATGGGCAGCCAACTGATCTCGACCCATCAGGCCGGCATGATCGGCGTCACCATCGTGCTTCTGGTTCTGCTGTTTTCGTTCTTCCGCTTCACCCGCGTCGGTCTGGCGATGCGCGCCGCCGCCGCACAGCCGGAATCGGCGCGGCTGGTCGGAATCAACACCTCGTGGATGGTGGCGCTCGGCTGGGGCATGGCGGCGGCGATCGGCTCGATCGCCGGCATGCTGATCGCGCCCGTGGTGTTTCTCGAACCGAACATGATGGGCGGGGTGCTGATCTACGGATTTGCCGCGGCCGTCGTCGGCGGCTTGACCAGCCCGCTCGGCGCGGTGGTCGGCGGCTTCCTCGTCGGCGTCTTCGAGAACCTCGTCGGCACCTATATTCCGGGCGTCGGCAATGAACTCAAGCTGCCGATCGCGCTGGCTCTCATCATCGTCGTGCTGGTCGTCAAACCGGCCGGTCTGTTCGGTCGTCCCATCGTGAAGCGAGTTTGATCATGAGCGCACTCCAGGAAACTGCCGTCAACGCGCCGGCCGTCGTCGTTCCGACCAAGAAGGCGATGGCGCTCGGTCCGCTCGCGTCGCTCGTCATCCTCGCGCTGCTGATCGTGACGCCGTTGTTTGTGAAGAACTTCATCATCTTCCAGATGACGATGTGGCTGATCTACGCCATCGCCGTGCTGGCGCTGAACATCCTGACCGGCGGCAGCGGGCAATTCTCGCTGGGTCAGAGCGCGTTCTACGCGCTCGGCGCCTACACGTCGGCGATTCTGATGGAACACGCGAACATCAATTACGCGCTGACGCTTCCGGTGGCCGGCGTGATCTGCTTCGCCGCCGGTTTTCTGTTCGGCCTGCCGGCGCTGCGGCTGTCCGGCGTGTATCTCGCGCTGGCGACGTTCGCTTTGGCGACGGCGATGCCGCAATTGCTGAAGCTCGGCGTGTTCGAGCACTGGACCGGCGGCGTGCAGGGCCTCGTCGTCACCAAACCGGACGCGCCGTTCGGCCTGCCGCTGTCGCAGGACATGTGGCTGTATTACTTCACGCTGGCGATCTCGATCGCGATCTACATCTTCTCCGTCAACCTGCTGCGCTCGCGCTCGGGCCGCGCGATGATGGCGATCCGCGACAACGAGATCGCGGCGTCCGCAATGGGCGTCGACGTCTCGCTCTACAAGACGCTTGCCTTCGGCGTTTCGGCCGGCATCACCGGCGTGGCCGGCGGCCTCGGCGCGATCGCCGTGCAGTTCGTGGCGCCGGACGGCTACACGATCCAGCTCGCGATCGCATTGTTTTTGGGCATGGTGGTGGGCGGCGTCGGCTGGCTGCCCGGCTCGCTGGCGGGTGCGGCCTTCATCGTGTTCGTGCCGAACATCGCGGAAGGCATCTCGAAGGGCCTGTCCGGCGCCGTGTTCGGCGTCATTCTGATCATTATCATCTTTTTGCTGCCGAACGGCGCGCGCCAGCTCGCTTATACGCTTCAGCACTGGATCGGGAAGCTGCGACGGTAGCTGAACGGATCGCCAACCGGATTAACCAAAACACGAAACGTGTCTGCAAACTCAAGGCCCCTGCGACAAAAGTCGCAGGGGCCTTTTCTTGTGATGGCGGCAAGAACCATGTTGAATGCGGACCGAGCCAGAGAAGCTCGACGATCCAACGAATCAAAAACCGAAACGTCTCAAGGAGACTTCAATGTCCGCATTCCGCTCGCGCGTGGCCGCTGTGTCGATCGCCGCCATGCTTGGCGTGGCCGTGTCCGGCAGCGCCCTTGCCCAGAAGAGATACGACACCGGCGCCACCGATACCGAAATCAAGGTCGGCAACATCATGCCGTATAGCGGTCCCGCCTCCGCCTATGGCGTGATCGGCAAGACCGAGGAAGCCTATTTCCGGATGGTCAACGAGAATGGAGGCATCAACGGCCGCAAGGTCAGCTTCATTTCCTATGACGACGCCTATTCGCCGCCGAAGGCCGTCGAGCAGGTCCGCAAGCTGGTCGAGAGCGACGAAGTGCTCGTCGTCTTCAATCCGCTCGGCACGCCGTCGAACACGGCCATCCAGAAATATCTCAACAGCAAGAAGGTGCCGCAACTCTTCGTCGCCACCGGCGCCACCAAGTGGAACGATCCGAAGAATTTTCCGTGGACGATCGGCTGGCAGCCCAGCTACCAGAGCGAAGCCCAGATCTACGCCAAATATCTGATGAAGGAGAAGCCCGACGCCAAGGTCGCGATCCTCTATCAGAACGACGACTTCGGAAAGGACTACCTGAAAGGCACCAAGGACGGCTTCGGCGACAAGGCCTCCAAGATGATCATCATGGAGGAAAGCTACGAGATCTCCGAACCGACGATCGACTCGCATATTGTGAAGATCAAGGCCGCGAATCCCGATGTGTTCCTGATCTACACGACGCCGAAATTCGCCGCGCAGACCATCAAGAAGACCGCCGAACTCGGCTGGAAGCCGCTGCAGATACTCACCAACGTCTCGATTTCCGTCGGCAGCGTCATGCAGCCCGCCGGCTTCGACAATGCGCAGGGCGTGCTGTCGGCCAATTACGGCAAGGATCCGGGCGACGCGCAGTGGAAGGACGATCCGGGCATGAAGAAGTGGCATGCGTTCATGGACAAGTACATGCCGGGTGCCGACAAGGCCGATAGCGGCACGGTCTATGGCTACGGGGCGGCGCAGACGCTGCACAAGGCGCTCGAGATGGCCGGCGACAACCTGACCCGCGAGAACGTAATGAAGCAGGCCGCCAGCCTGAAGAACTTCACCCCCGACATGCTGTTGCCCGGCGTCACGATCAACACCTCGGCGACCGACTTCGCGCCGGTCCAGCAGTTGCAGATGATGCGCTTTTCGGGCGGCAAGTGGGAATTGTTCGGCGAGGTCTTCAGCGCCGACACGACGAACTGACATCCGACCAACGACGCCGACCGCGCGCCACATCGCCCCCTGCGACACTCTTGCAGGGGGCTTTTTGTTGCCGCCATGCGCGCGAGGGTATTGACTGGAACCAGGAGCCGCAGAGCTTCACGATCAGGGGCCGCAGAGCCCCGTTCAAAAATCCAGACACAGTCATCAACCCATCAAGAGGAAACGAAGATGCTCAAGCGACATCTGCGACTGGCCGTGCTGCCGGCCGCCATGGCCATGCTCGCGACATGCGGCGGCGCATTCGCCCAGACGAAATACGGTCCCGGCGTCTCCGATACCGAGATCAAGATCGGCAACATCATGCCGTATAGCGGACCGGCCTCCGCCTATGGCGTCATCGGCAAGACAGAAGCTGCGTATTTCAAGAAGATCAACGACGCCGGCGGCATCAACGGCCGCAAGATCAATTTCATCAGCTATGACGACGCCTATTCGCCGCCGAAGACGGTCGAGCAGGCACGCAAGCTGGTCGAGAGCGACGAGGTGCTGTTGATCTTCAATTCGCTCGGCACGCCGCCGAACTCGGCGATCCACAAATACATGAACGCCAAGAAGGTGCCGCAACTGTTCGTCGCCACCGGCGCGACCAAATGGAACGACGCCAAGGACTATCCCTGGACGATGGGCTGGCAGCCCAACTACCAGAGCGAGACGCAGATCTATGCGAAGTACCTGCTCAAGGAAAGGCCGGACGCCAAGATCGCCGTGCTGTTCCAGAACGACGATTACGGCAAGGACTATCTGAAGGGCCTCAAGGACGGGCTCGGCGCGAAAGCGGCGACGATGATCGTCGCCGAGGACAGCTACGAGGTCTCGCAACCGACGATCGATTCCAACATCGTCAAGCTCAAGAGCACGAACGCCGACGTGTTCGTGAACATCACGACGCCGAAATTCGCGGCGCAGGCGATCAAGAAGGTTGCCGAGATCGGCTGGAAGCCGCTGCACTTCCTCAACAACGTGTCGGCGTCCGTCGGCAGCGTCATCAAGCCCGCCGGATATGAAAACGCGCAGAACGTCATTTCGGCGGCCTATGCGAAGGATGCGTCCGATCCGCAGTGGGACAACGATCCCGGCATGAAGGCCTTCTATGCCTTCCTCGAAAAAGACTTCCCCGAGGGCAACAAGCTCGACAGCAGCGTCGTGGTCGGCTACGGCGTGGCGCAAACGCTGGTGCAGGTGCTCAAGCAGTGCGGCGACGATCTCACGCGCGAGAACGTCATGAAGCAGGCGGCGAGCCTGAAGGACTTCCGCACCGAAGTGCTGCTGCCCGGCATCAAGATCAGCACCAGCGCCACGGATTTCGCCCCGATCAACCAGTTGCAGTTGATGCGGTTCAAGGGCGAGAAGTGGGAATTGTTCGGCGAGGTCATCGGCGCCGACGCGACGAATTGAGAACCCTTTCGTCATCAAAAAGCGCCTCGCTGATAGTGGGGCGCTTTTTCTTTGCGCAGTGCCGGCACGCGAGCCGCTGGACGCCACCTCGCAGGTGCGTTACGCGTGGGCGAGGCGCTTTTGCGCCGCAGCAAACGGAAACGCCAACACCAAGAGGCCCCCATGCCCGCTCTGTCATCGCGTCTCGCCGCGATCTCGTCCGCCGTCCTGATGCTCGCCACAACGAGCGCCATGGCCCAGAAGAAATACGATACCGGCGCGACCGATACCGAGATCAAGATCGGCAACATCATGCCGTATTCCGGTCCGGCGTCGTCCTATGGCCTGATCGGCAAGACCGAGGCCGCTTATTTCAAGATGGTCAACGAGCAGGGCGGCATCAACGGCCGCAAGGTCAACTTCATTTCCTATGACGACGGCTATTCGCCGCCGAAGGCCGTGGAACAGGCGCGCAAGCTCGTCGAAAGCGACGAAGCCCTGCTGATCTTCAATTCGCTCGGCACGGCGTCGAACACCGCGATCCAGAAATACATGAACGCCAAGAAGGTGCCGCAGCTTTTCGTCGCCACCGGCGCGTCGAAGTGGAACGAGCCGAAGACCTTCCCCTGGACGATGGGATGGCAGCCTTCCTACCAGAGCGAAGCGCAGATCTATGCGAAATATCTGCTGAAGGAAAAGCCCGACGCCAAGATCGCCGTGCTCTATCAGAACGACGATTTCGGCAAGGATTACCTCAAGGGTTTCAAGGACGGTCTCGGCGCCAAGACGGCGATGATCGTCACGGAGGAAAGCTACGAGATCTCCGAGCCCACGGTCGACTCGCACATCGTCAAGGTCAAGGCGATGAATCCGGATGTCGTGGTGTCGTTCTCGACCCCGAAGTTCGCTGCCCAGACCATCAAGAAGATCGGCGAACTCGGCTGGAAACCGCTGCACCTCCTGACCAATGTGAGCGTCTCGGTCGGCGCGGTGATGCAGCCGGCCGGTTTCGACGCATCGCAGGGCGTGCTCTCCGCGGACTACCGCAAGGACGGCACCGACCCGCAGTGGAAGGACGATGCCGGCATGAAGAAGTGGTCGGCCTTCATCGACAAGTACATGCCGGGCGCGGACCGCTCCGACAACAGCCTCATCTATGGCTACGGCGCGGCGCAGACCTTGCAGAAAGTCCTCGAAATGTGCGGCGACGATCTGACCCGCGCCAACGTGATGAAGCAGGCCGCGTCGCTGAAGGATTTCCAGTCTGACGTGCTGCTGCCGGGCATCAAGATCGGCACGTCGGCGAGTGACTTCTCGCCGATCGCTTCGGTGCAGATGATGCGCTTCAAGGGCGAGAAATGGGAGTTCTTCGGCGACGTCATCAGCGCCGACGTGCCGGCGGAGTAGAGACGGGTCCGTCATTCCGGGGCGCAGACGCCACTTGGCGGCTGCGAACCAGGAATCTCATCAAGATGAACATGACCAGATTCCGGGTTCGCGCGCAGCTATCGCTGCTCGCGCCCCGGAATGACGATAGAGAATTGGAAGGAAGCGACGACGGTTGCTTCCATGCCGTCTCCGCGGCAAAGCTGCGGGCATGACCGACACCCGCGCGCTGCTTCGCTCCATCCTTGACGCCGCCGTATCGGCCGCGCATCCCGACGTTATTTTGGCGCAGCACCTGCCGTCGCCGCCCAGGGGCCGTGTGATCTGCCTCGCCGCCGGCAAGGGCGCCGCCGCGATGGCCGCCGCCGCCGAACGCCATTATCTCGACCATCTGAAACTGCCGTCCGCACGACTCGTCGGCATCGCCAGCACGCGCCACGGCCACGGCGTGCCGACGCGGCGCATCACGGTGGTCGAGGCCGGGCATCCGGTGCCCGATGCGGCGGGCATGCGGGCCGCCGAGGACAGCCTCGCTTTGGCTGCAACCGCCGACGCCGACGATCTGTTGCTGGTGCTGATGTCGGGCGGCGGCTCGGCAAACTGGACGCTCCCCGTCATGGGCATCAGCTTTGCACAGAAGCAGGCGCTGAATCGCGCATTGCTGAAATCCGGCGCGCCGATCGGTGCGATGAACACGGTCCGCAAACATCTGTCACGCATCAAGGGCGGACGTCTCGCCCGCGCGGGGCATCGCGCGCAGATTTTGACGCTGGCGATTTCCGACGTGCCGCACGACGATCCCGCCGTGATCGCCTCGGGACCGACGGTGCCGGACCCATCCACGCTTGCCGATGCGCGGGCCTTGATCGTGCGCCATGGCCTGACACTGGATGATGCGGTGGCGGCGGCGCTCAACGACGAGGCCAATGAAAGCATCAAGCCCGGCGATGCCGCCTTCGCACGCGCCACGTTCAAGTTGATCGCACGGCCGCGCGGCTCGCTCGATGCCGCGATCGCGGTGGCGCGTGCGGCCGGTTACGAGGTGATCGATCTCGGCGCGGATTGCGAGGGCGAAGCGCGCGAGGTGGCCGCCGAGCACGCCAAGCTGGCGTTGACCGCGCGCGACGAAGGTCGCCGCGTCGCGATCATCTCCGGCGGCGAGTTGACCGTCACGGTGCGCGGCGAGGGGCGCGGCGGTCCCAATCAGGAATATGCGCTGGCACTGGCTGATCTCGTCAAGGACATGCCGGAGATTGCGGCCTTGGCCGCCGACACCGACGGCGCCGACGGCGGCGGCGGCTCGGCAAGCGACCCCGCCGGCGCGATCATCGATGCATCGACGTTTGCGGCGATGCGCGACAAACATCTCGATCCGGTGGCGCATCTGGCGAACAACGATGCGACGGCGTTCTTCGAGGCCACCGGCGATCTCGTGATGACCGGCCCGACGCTGACAAACGTCAACGACGTACGCGTGATTTTGGTAGGGTAGGGCTTCTCTCGCCGCCTCCTACTCGCCGTCATTCCGGGGCGCGGTCGGCTCTCGCCGAACGCGAACCCGGAATCTTGTGAAGTTGAACATGATGAGATTCCGGGTTCGCTTCCGCCAAGTGGCGTAAGCGCCCCGGAATGACGTTTCAATTCACGCCGCCGCCTGCTTGCCGACCGCGAACGCCTCCGCCAGCAGATCGTAGGACCGCTTGCGGGCGTCGTGGTCGTACACGGCCGTGATCACCATCACCTCGTCGGGCTGACTGGTCTCGATCAGCGGCTGCAATTGCTGCATCACGCGCGCCTTCGCGCCGACGAACAGTTTCGCGCGATTGCGCCTGATCGCTGCGCGTTCGGCGTCGGAATAATCATAGGCCAGCGCTTCCTCGACGCTCGGCAGCGGCGCGAACTGACCGCGATCGCGGCGCAGCCGGTTGAGATCGGCCGATGCGGCGAGCCGTTCAGCCTCCTCATCGGTCTCGCCGACAATTGCGGCGACCGCGAGAATGCCGTGCGGCGCGCCACGCCATTGCGACGACTTGAACCGGGCGCGGTAGTGCACCAGCGCGTCGGCGGCGTCATGCGAGGCGAAGTGATGCGCGAACGCGAAGCCCATGCCGATCTGAGCGGCGAGATCCGACGAATAATCGCTGGAGCCGAGCAGCCAGATCGGCGGCAGCGGCACGTCATTGGGCATCGCGATCACATTGTTGTAGGGATGCCCCGGCGGAAAGCCGCGCGTCTCCCAGAGCGTCAACTCGTGCAGCCGTTCGAGAAAGTCGTCACCCTCGCGCCCCTCGAGCCGGCGGCGCAGCGCATGCGCGGTCGCGCCATCGGTGCCCGGCGCGCGGCCGAGCCCGAGATCGATGCGGCCGGGAAACAGGGCCTCCAGCATCTTGAAGCGTTCGGCCACCATCAAAGGCGCGTGGTTCGGCAGCATGACGCCGCCGGAGCCGACGCGGATGGTCTGCGTCGCCGCCGCGATCTGGCCGATCAGGATGTCGGGCGCGGGGCTCGCGACCGACGGCAGGTTGTGGTGCTCGGCGACCCAGTAACGGACATAGCCGAGCCGATCGGCATGGCGCGCCAGATCGATCGAGTTGCGCAGCGCCTTGGCGGGCGGCGCGCCGGTGGTGACGACCGAGAGGTCAAGGACGGATAAAGGAAGCATTTGCATCCACACAAGGTAGTGCATCGGCGCGGCGGCACAACACCAAGAATGCGGACCTGAAACCGAAACGCGATCTGCGTTGGGTCAGTGGGCTGACATCTTTGTGTTGAAAAATATTCGAGCTTTGCCCAACGGAAGTTTCCTCCAATCAGGAGAATCAGCGCCGTTTACCTGTTTTTTTCTTGCCCACCATTTCAATGCGTGCAATGCAATAGAACGCCTGAATTGACTTCCGTTGGGCAAATTCCCATTCTTCTCAGCCGGGAATGGGCTACCAGCCGGATCGGCTTTCCTCTACTTTAAGGCATTGCCGCCGCCTGTAGCCAGAATTGTCGATCCGAGGATGTTGCGATGAGTGAGCCCGCGCCCAGCCAAACCCATCGGTTGCCCAAGATTTCCTTCGAGTTCTTTCCGCCGAAGACGGAAGAGATGGAGAAAAGCCTCTGGGACACCATCACGCGCTTGGCCCCGCTCGATCCAAGTTTCGTTTCCGTCACCTACGGCGCGGGCGGGTCGACCCGCGAGCGCACCCATTCGACCATCACGCGCATCCTCAATGAAACGGCGCTTGTGCCGGCCGCGCATCTCACCTGCGTCGGTGCGCCGCGCGGCGAGATCGACGAAGTCGTCGCGCGTTATCACGACGTCGGCGTCCGCCATATCGTTGCCTTGCGCGGCGATCCGACCACCGGCATCGGTACGGCCTATCAGGCGCATCCGGATGGCTACACGACCTCGGCCGATCTCGTCGCCAGCATCAAGCGGCGTTATCCCGAGATCGACGTGACCGTCTCGGCCTATCCCGAGAAGCACCCCGAAAGCCCGGATTTCGACGCCGACATCGATACGCTGGCGGCCAAGGTCGATGCCGGCGCGACCCGCGCCATCACCCAGGTGTTTTTCGATAACGATCTGTACTTCCGCTATCTCGACCGCGTCCGCGCCCGCGGCATCGATATTCCGATCGTTCCCGGCATCATGCCGATGCACAATTTCAAGCAGGCGCGCAGCTTCGTCACGCGCACCGGGACGACTGTTCCGGCCTGGCTCGCGGAGAAGTTCGACGGCCTCGACGACGATGCCGAGACCCGCAAGCTGGTCGCCGCCACCGTCGCGGCAGGCCAGGTGCAGAAGCTCGCCAAGCGCGGCGTGACGGACTTCCATTTCTATACGATGAACCGCGCCGACCTCGTCTTCGCGATCAGCCATCTGCTGGGTTATCGCGCCGGCCAAGCGCAAAAGGCAGCGTGAGTGATTGTGTTGGATTCGCTCCAGGCACTGAGCGCTCCCTCTCCCCGTGGGGGAGAAGAAGTCGCTGCTTATCGACGGGCTCGTGGCCCCTCACCCGGCTTGCCGCAAACGATGCTTCGCATTGTTTGCGACAAGCCGACCTCTCCCCGACGGGGAGAGGTAAGATTTCCCGGTTTGCGAGTCCGGGAAAACATCGAAAGCCCGAGCCGATTCATCATCGGGCATCGGGCAGGGCGCGCTCCCTCTCCCCTTGGGGGAGAGGGCTGGGGTGAGGGGGCACGAACGCCGATGGTCATGCGTGACGGACGAGCCCTGCGTGCAAGGCAATTGCGTCGTCAAATGACTGATGCAGAGGCGAAGTTATGGCGGCATCTGCGAAACCGGCAACTCGGCGGATGGAAGTTCAAACGGCAATTTCCGATCGATCGCTACGTCGTTGATTTCTGCTGTTTGGAAGCGCGCGTAATTATCGAACTCGACGGAGGGCAGCATGCGGAGCAGATCGAGAGCGATGGCAAGCGGACCGAGATGCTGTCGGCCATGGGTTATCTGGTCGTCCGGTTCTGGAATAACGATGTGCTGGCAAATATCGATGGCGTGCTTGAGATGATTGTTTCGACGCTTGAATTATCGAGGTCGGTCCCCCCTCACCCCAACCCTCTCCCCCAAGGGGAGAGGGAGTCCTGCTGAGTACTTTGCAAATGTCTTCACCTGAATCATCGATCACTAACACCCTCAACGCTCTCGCGCGCGAGCGCATCCTCGTGCTCGACGGGGCGATGGGCACGATGATCCAGGCGTTGAATTATGACGAGGCGGCGTTTCGCGGCGACCGCTTCAAGGATTTCCACCGCGATCTGCGCGGCAACAACGACCTGCTCATCCTGACGCAGGCGCAGGCGATCGAGGACATCCACGCGCAATATCTGCGCGCCGGCGCCGACATCGTCGCCACCAACACGTTTTCGTCGACGTCGATCGCGCAGGCTGACTACGACCTCTCCGACATCGCCTATGAGATGAGCCGCGAGGGCGCGCGGCTCGCAAAGAATGCCGCGATCATGGTCGAGGCCGAGGACGGCAAGCCACGTTTTGTCGCCGGCGCCATCGGCCCGACCAACCGCACCGCCTCGATCTCGCCGGACGTGTCGTCGCCCGGCTACCGCGCCGTCACCTTCGACGATTTGCGCATCGCCTATAGCGAGCAGATCAACGGCCTGCTCGACGGCGGCGCGGATTTGCTTTTGGTCGAAACCATTTTCGACACGCTGAACGCCAAGGCGGCCTTGTACGCCATCGCGGAAATCTGCGACGAACGACACATCGACGTGCCGGTGATGATCTCCGGCACCATCACGGACAAGTCCGGCCGCCTGCTGTCGGGGCAGTTGCCCGAGGCGTTCTGGAATTCGGTGCGGCACGCGAGACCGATCACCATCGGCTTCAACTGCGCGCTCGGCGCGGAAGATCTGCGCGCGCATATCGCCGATATCGGCCGTGTCGCCGATACGCTGGTCTGCGCTTATCCGAATGCCGGCCTGCCCAACGAGTTCGGCGCCTATGACGAAAGCCCGGAGTTCATGGCCGGGCTGATCGGCGAATTCGCGCAAGCGGGACTCGTCAATATCGTTGGCGGCTGCTGCGGCACCACGCCGGACCACATCGCCGCCATCGCCAAGGCGGTCGCGCCGCACAAACCTCGCATCGTGCCCGAGATCGAACCGCGTTTGCGGCTGTCGGGTCTGGAGCCGTTTGAACTGACCTCCGCGATTCCCTTCGTCAATGTCGGCGAGCGCACCAACGTCACCGGCTCGGCGAAATTCCGCAAGCTGGTCACGGCGGGCGACTACACGGCGGCGCTGGCCGTGGCGCGCGATCAGGTCGAGAACGGCGCGCAGATCATCGACGTCAACATGGACGAGGGCTTGCTCGACTCGGAAGCCGCGATGGTGACGTTCCTCAATCTCGTCGCCGCCGAGCCGGACATCGCCCGCGTGCCTGTCATGGTCGACTCGTCGAAATTTTCGGTGATCGAAGCCGGACTGAAATGCGTGCAGGGCAAACCGGTCGTCAACTCGATCTCGATGAAGGAGGGCGAGGAAAAGTTCATCCACGAGGCGAAAATCGCGCAGCGCCATGGTGCTGCCGTGGTGGTGATGGCGTTCGACGAGGTCGGGCAGGCGGATACGTTCGCGCGCAAGACCGAAATCTGCAAACGCGCCTACGACATCCTCGTCGATCAGCTCAATTTCCCGCCGGAAGACATCATCTTCGATCCGAACATCTTTGCGATCGCGACCGGGCTCGAGGAGCACAACAATTACGGCGTCGATTTCATCGAGGCGACGCGCTGGATCCGCTCGAACCTGCCGCACGCGCATATTTCCGGCGGCGTCTCGAACCTGTCGTTCTCGTTCCGCGGCAACGAGCCGGTGCGCGAGGCGATGCATTCGGTGTTCCTGTATCACGCCATCAAGGCGGGCATGGATATGGGCATCGTCAATGCAGGGCAGATGATCGTCTATGACGACATCGATCCGGAATTGCGCCAGGTGTGCGAGGACGTGATCCTCAACCGCGATCCCGGCGCGTCGGAGCGGCTGCTCGACCTCGCCGAGAAATTCCGCGGCGCCGGCAAGCAGGTCAAGGAAGCCGATCTCGCCTGGCGCGACTGGCCGGTCGAGAAGCGGCTGAGCCACGCGCTGGTCCACGGCATCACGGACTATATCGACGCCGACACAGAAGCCGCGCGGCAGACGGTGGAGCGGC
The DNA here is from genome assembly GCA_964244735.1 of uncultured Tardiphaga sp. Taxonomy (GTDB): domain Bacteria; phylum Pseudomonadota; class Alphaproteobacteria; order Rhizobiales; family Xanthobacteraceae; genus Tardiphaga. The sequence continues at coordinate 187,578 of CAXTJT010000006.1, read as the reverse complement.
CGCTGCATGTCATCGAAGGCCCGCTGATGGCCGGCATGAACGTGGTCGGCGACCTGTTCGGCGACGGCAAGATGTTCCTGCCGCAGGTGGTGAAATCCGCCCGCGTGATGAAGCAGGCGGTCGCCTATCTGATGCCGTTCATGGAAGAGGAAAAGGCGCGCAACAAGGCCGCCGGCATCGTCGGCGACGGCCGCAACTCCGCCGGCAAGATCGTGCTTGCCACGGTGAAGGGCGACGTCCACGACATCGGCAAAAATATCGTGGGCATCGTGCTCCAGTGCAATAATTTTGAGGTGATCGATCTCGGCGTGATGGTGCCGGCAGCGAAGATCATCGAGACCGCGAAGACGGAAGGGGCCGACATCATCGGGCTGTCCGGCCTCATCACGCCGTCGCTCGACGAGATGTGTTTCCTCGCCGCCGAGATGGAGCGGCAGGGGCTCGACATTCCGCTCTTGATCGGCGGCGCGACCACGAGCCGCGTCCATACCGCCGTGAAGATCGATCCGAATTATCGCCGCGGCGCGGTGGTGCATGTCAACGATGCCAGCCGCGCGGTCGGCGTCGCGTCGTCGCTGTTGTCGGCCGAACGCGCCACCGACTATGCGGCCGAGATTCGCGCCGACTACGCCAAGATTTCGGCGGCGCATTTCCGCGCGCAGCAGGACAAGAAGCGGCTGAAGCTGGCCGCCGCGCGCGACAACGCGGTGGTGATTGATTTCGCAGCATTGCCGCCGGTGAAGCCGGCCTTCTTCGGCATAAAGAGCTTTGACGATTACGATCTCGCGGAACTGGCGGCGTATATCGACTGGACGCCGTTCTTCCAGACCTGGGAATTGACGGGCAGATACCCCGCGATCCTTGACGACAAGATCGTCGGCGAGACGGCGCGATCGCTGTACGACGACGCGCGCAAGATGCTGAAGCATATCGTTGATGAGAAATGGTTCAAGGCCAATGCCACGATCGGCTTCTGGCCGGCGAACCGCACCGGCGACGACATCCGCGTCTTCGCCGACGACACCCGCACGGCCGAGATCGCCACCTTCCACACGCTGCGCCAGCAGTTGGAGAAGCGCGACGGCCGCCACAATGCGGCGTTGGCGGATTTCGTGGCGCCCGAGGGCGTCGACGATTACATCGGCGCCTTCGTGGTCACGGCCGGGATCGGCGAGGACGTCATCGCCGACCGCTTCAAGAACGCGAATGACGATTATTCTTCGATCCTGTGCAAGGCGCTGGCGGACCGTCTCGCCGAAGCTTTTGCCGAGCGGATGCATCAGCGCGTGCGGCAGGAATTCTGGGGCACGTCGCCGGACGAGGCGCTCTCGCCGGACGATCTCATTCTTGAAAAATACAAGGGCATTCGCCCCGCGCCGGGCTATCCGGCACAGCCCGATCATACCGAGAAGGCGACGCTGTTCCGGTTGCTCGATGCGGAAGCGACGGCCGGCGTCACGCTGACCGAGAGCTATGCGATGTGGCCGGGGTCGTCGGTGTCGGGGCTCTATGTCGGCCATCCGGAGTCGTATTATTTCGGCGTCGGCAAGATCGAGCGCGATCAGGTCGAGGATTACGCTGTTCGCAAGGGCTGGAGCGTGACGGAAGCCGAACGCTGGCTGGCGCCGGTGCTGAATTACATTCCGGGCAGCGATCCGGTGTCGGCGCGCAAGGCCGACGCGCCGCTTGCTGAACCCGCCAACGACGTCGCGTCCCATCCGCCGGGCTGCAACTGCGCGGTGCATTTGCAATATCGCGCGAAGCAGGTGAGGGCGGGGTAATCTAATTGCCCCCACCCCAACCCTCCCCCGCAAGCGGGAGAGGGGGCAGGCTTTTAGCGTGTCAGATTGCTCGGTTACGACAGGCATTGTGAGAAGTAAGCGGCAGCGCCGCGGCATCGGCAGCGAACTCCCTCTCCCGCTTGCGGGGGAGGGTTGGGGTGGGGGCGCTTAAAAGAACTAAATCCCGCTCGCGCCGTCGTGCTGAAAGCCCAGATAGCTCGCGACGACGCGCTGGTTGCTGGCGATGTCGGCGGCGTCGCCGTCGAGGATGAACTCGCCCAATTCCATGACATAAGCGCGGTCGGCGATCTTCAGCGCCGCCTGCGCGTTCTGCTCGACCAGCAGCACGGAGACGCCGGCAGCCTTCAACTCGGACACCGTGCGGAAAATATCCGCGACGATGATCGGCGCGAGGCCGAGCGACGGCTCGTCGAGCATCAGCAGTTTCGGCTCGCCCATCAAAGCGCGGCCCATCGCCAGCATCTGCTGCTCGCCGCCGGACATGGTGCCGGCCAGTTGCTTGCGACGCTCCTTGAGTTTCGGAAACAATGTGAAGACGCGCTCAAAGGCGGTCGCGGCCTTGGCTTTCGAGATGCGGAACGCGCCGAGCTGCAGATTGTCCTCGACGCTCATGGTCGCGAACAACTCGCGATGCTCCGGCACCAGCGACAGCCCCGCCGCGACGCGGTCCTCGATGTCGAGGCGCGTGATGTCCTCTCCTGCGAATTGCACGACGCCCTGCAGCGGCAGCACGCCCATCACGGCGTTGAGCAATGTCGTCTTGCCCGCGCCGTTCGCCCCGATGATGGTGACGATCTCCTCAATTCGCACGTCGAGCGAGACCGCGCGCACGGCCTCGACCTTGCCGTAGGAAATGTGGGCATCCGAGACGGACAGCAAAGGCGCATTCATGCGGCCGCTCCGAGATAGGCCTTGATGACGTCGGGATTGGCCTTGATTTGCGCCGGTGTGCCCTCCGCGATCTTGGTGCCGAAATCGAGCACCACGATGCGGTCGGCGAGATCCATCACAAAGCCCATGTCGTGCTCGACCAGCAACACCGACATGCCGCCATCCTTGAGTTGGCGCAGCAGAGCTGCGAGGCGTTGCTTTTCCATGTGACGCAGCCCGGCGGCGGGCTCGTCGAGCAGCAGCAATTGCGGATCGACGCACAGCGCGCGGGCGATCTCGACGATGCGCTGCTGGCCGAGCGAGAGCGAGCCCGCCAGATGGTCGATCTGCTCGCCGAGGCCGACGCGGTCGATCTGCCGCGTCGCTTCCGCAAGCAGCTTCGCCTCGTCGGCGCGGTCGAGCCGCAGCATCGAGGCGATCGCGCCGGACGAGCCGCGCAGATGCGCGCCGATCGCGACATTCTCCAGCACGGTCATGTCGGGCACCAGCTTCACATGCTGAAAGGTGCGGGCGATGCCGAGGCCGACGATCTGCTGCGGCGGCGCTTGGCCGAGATCGCGGCCGCGGATCGCGACATTTCCGCCGGAGGCATGCAGCACGCCGGTGATCAAGTTGAACGTCGTGCTCTTGCCCGCGCCGTTGGGGCCGATCAGCGCCACGATCTCGCGGGATGCGACATCGAACGACACGTCGTTGACGGCGATGACGCCGCCGAACTGTTTTCGCGCGGCTTTGACCTGCAACAACGGGCCATCAAAAGCGGTCCGCGCCGGATGCGCCGGCAATTGCGGCGTGGTGTCGGGGCGCGGGCGTTTGGCGCGCGGGATCATCGACATCAGCAAAGGCCAGACGCCGGTCGGTGCAAGCTGCAGCAACAGCACCAGCATCACGCCGAACACGATCAGTTCGAGCTGGCCCTGTCCGCCGAACAGCACCGGCAGATAGCTTTGCAGCGCCTCTTTCAGGACGATGACGATGGCAGCGCCCAGCACGCCGCCCCAGACATAACCCGCGCCGCCGACGACGGCGATGAACAGATATTCGATGCCGGCCTGCGGGCCGAACGGCGTCGGATTGGCGGCGCGCTGGAAATGCGCATAGAGCCAGCCGGACAGGCCCGCCAGCACGGCCGCATAGATGAAGACCAGCAATTTCGCCCGCGCCGTCTGCACGCCGAACGCCTCGGCCGCGATATGGCCGCGCCGCAACGCGCGGATCGCGCGGCCGGTCCGGGAGTCGAGCAGATTCATCGAGAGCAGCGCGCAGACGATAACGAAGAACCAGATCACGAAATAGATGGTGCCGGGATCGAGCATCCGCAGCGTGCCGATCGACAGCGGCGGGATGCCGGAGATGCCGTCGTTGCGGCCGAGAAATTCCAGCTTGCCGAACAAATAATACAGGCTGATGCCCCAGGCGATGGTGCCGAGCGGCAGGTAATGGCCGGACAGCCGCACGGTGACGAGGCCCAGCAACACGGCGGCGACGCCGGCGACGAGCAGCGACGCCGGCAGCGTCAGCCACGGCGACAGGCCGTAGGTCACGGTGAGCACGGCGGTGGTGTAGGCGCCGAAACCGCAGAATGCGGCCTGTCCGAATGAGGTCAGCCCGCCGACGCCGGTCAGCAGCACGAGGCCCATCGCGACCAGAGCGGCGAGGCCGATATTGTCCAGCAGCACGATCCAGAACGGCGGCATGCCCGGCACGAACGGAATCGCGGCCATGACCAGCGCGAACAGCAGGATCGGCAATCGCTGCGTCATCGCGCTCAGTCCTTTTCTTCTTCGACGGCAGGCGCGGCGAGCGAGCGCAGCACCAGCACCGGCAGGATCAGCGTGAAGACGATGACCTCCTTGAAATTGCTGGCATAGAACGACGAGAACGCCTCGACCGTGCCGACCACCAGCGCCGCGATCGCGGTGAGCGGATAGCTGACGAGGCCGCCGATGATCGCGGCGATGAAGCCTTTCAGCCCGATCAGGAATCCCGTGTCGTAATACAGCGTCGTGATCGGCACGATCAGAATGCCGGACACCGCGCCGATCACGGAGGCGAGCAGGAACGCGATCTGGCCGGACAGCGAGGTGCGGATGCCGACAAGACGCGCGCCAAGGCGATTGACAGCGGTGGCGCGCAGCGCCTTGCCATACAGCGTGGCGCCGAAGAACAGCCACAGCCCGACGATCAGCGCGATGGTGATGAGATAGACCACGATGCTCTGGCCGGTGAAGCGCAACGGCCCGATGGTGACGGCCGCGTCCGAGATGGTCGGGCCGCGCAGGCCCTCCGCGCCGAAGAAGACGAGGCCGAAGCCCTGCAGCGCCAGATGCGAGCCGACCGACGCGATCAGCAGCACCAGCACGGATGTATGCGCCAGCGGCTGGAACACGATGCGGTAGAGATAGAGCCCGATCGCGGCGGTGATCAGCAACGACAGCGCGATGTTGACCGCGACCGGCGTGTCTTTGCCGGCGAGCGCCATCGTCAGGCCGAGGATCGCCACCGGCAGGGCAATGTTCAAGATAAGCGCGCGGACCACGACGCGGGCGCGCAGCGATTTGCGGGCCGTGACGATGTCGAAAACGAAGGCGACGACACCCATCGCCAGCGCCAGCTTCGCCGTGCCGGGCATGTTGCCGGCGGACAGCGTGGCATAGGTCAGCGCGCCGAAGGTGATGAACTCGCCTTGCGGGATCAGGATCACGCGCGTGACCGCGAACACCAGCACCAGCGCCAGCCCGAGCAGCGCATAGACCGCGCCATTGGTGATGCCGTCCTGCAGCAGGAACAGCAAGATCGTCGTGTTCAAGACCGGGCGCTCCCCTCACGCATCGCGCCTCGCGAGGCCGATGCGCTGATCCGCGGCGATTGAAACGCGCCGGGCCAATTTGATATGGCGTATAACAATTATGCGATGTAATCTCAAGCGAAGGCCAGCGCCGGCCGGCTTTTATAATCCGGATTGTGGACGCTCGGCATCTCTTTGTGACGCGACGGAAGTGACCGTGGAAAAATCGCCTCGGAGCCTGCGAAAAAAAGACGCGGCGGCGCCGCCGCCCGAGGCCGTGGTCACGAGCGAGCCTGTCGCGGCGCTTGACCTCGGCGAACTCGGCGAGTTGCTCGGCTATTCGCTGAAGCGGGCGCAATTGCGGGTCTTCGACGACTTCCTGAAATGCGTCGCGCCGGTGAAGCTGACGCCCGCGCAGTTCTCGGTGTTGCTGTTGCTGGATCGCAATCCCGGTCGCAACCAGACCGAGATCGCCAATACGCTCGGCATCCTGCGGCCGAACTTCGTGGCGATGCTCGATGCGCTGGAAAGCCGCGGGCTGTGTACGCGCGCGCGCTCGCCGAACGACCGGCGCTCGCATGTGCTGGACCTGACCGACAAGGGCCGCACGACGCTGGCGAAGGCGAAGAAGCTGGTGTCCGAGAAGCACGAAGCAAGGCTGATCGCGGTGCTCGGGCCTGCCGAGCATCGCGCGATGCTGGCGATGGTGGCGAAGCTCGCGAAGGAGTTTTGAGGTTTCTCAAGCATAGCCGTCATCGCCCGGCGAGGGCCGCCGGCGACGTCTTCGTCGTCCGGTCGCGCCCGATGACCGGGCGACCAAGTATTCCGTGACGCCGATGTGTGAACGTTGACGTTGCGGAATACTGGGCCATCCGCTTTCGCGGATGGTGACGGCAGCAATTGCGGCAAAGGTGACGCCGAACGTCGGCGCAACCGCCTCAATCCACCTCGGCCGCGCCGAACGTCGCGCGCGTCGGATGCGCCGGATAGACGCCGACGATGCGGAATTCCTTCGAGAAGAACTTCAACTCGTCCAGCGCGAAGGCCAGATTGCGGTCGTCCGGATGGCCGTCGACATCGGCATAGAATTGCGTCGCGAAGAAATTGCCGTCGACCATGTAGCTTTCCAGCTTGGTCATGTTGACGCCGTTGGTGGCGAAGCCGCCCATCGCCTTGTAGAGCGCGGCTGGGAGGTTGCGGACCTTGAACACGAAACTCGTCACCAGCGGGCCTGAATTCTGCTCGGCCCATTGGGCGTCGCGTGCGAGCACGACGAAGCGGGTGGTATTGTAGTTCTCGTCCTCGACGTCCTCGGCGAGGATGTCGAGACCGTAGATCTCGGCGGCCATGCGCGACGCCAGCGACGCGCATGTCTTGTCGCCGCGCTCGGCGACGATCCGCGCCGAGCCCGCCGTGTCCGCCGCGACGATCGGGCGAAGGCCGTGCTTGCGGATGATGCGGCGGCACTGGCCAAGCGCATGGACATGGCTTTCGACGGTCTTGATGTCCGCGAGCGTCGCGCCGGGCAGCGCCAGCATCTGATGATGGATCGGCAGAAAATATTCGCCGACGATGAAGAGGCCGGAGTCCGGCAGCAGATGGTGGATATCGGCGACACGGCCGGCCAGGGAGTTTTCGATCGGGATCATGCCGAGGTCAGCCTCGCCGGAGGCGATGGCCAGCAGCGCATCCTCGAAAGTGGGACAGGGCAGCGGCTCCGCGCCGGGATAGGCCTCGGCGATGGCGATATGCGAATTGGCGCCGGGTTCGCCCTGGAATGCGATCTTCAGTGTTTTTGTCATGGGATCTTCTATCAATCGCTCAGGTTTTCGCCAGCGCGCGGCGGGCGGTGTCGAGATCGGCCGGCGTGTCGACACCGCGCGGCACGGTGTCGACGATGGTCACGTCGATCCGCATCCCGGCCTCGATGGCGCGCAATTGTTCGAGCTTTTCGCGCAATTCCAGCGGCGACGGCGGCAGCGCCACGAACCGCGTCAGCGCCGCGCGGCGATAGGCATAGAGCCCGATATGGTGAAACCGCGGCCCGTCGCCCCAGGGAACCGTTGCGCGGGTGAAATAAAGCGCGCGCAGGCGATCGGGCGCGATCTGCGATCCGATCACCTTCACGACATTGGGATTGGCGGCTTCTTCCTCGGTGTGAATCTGCGCCGCCAGCGTCGCGATCGCGACGTCCGGATCGGACAAAGGGGCCAGCACGGCGCGGATATTGTCCGGCGCGATGGTCGGGAAATCGCCCTGCAGATTGATGACGGTCTCGATTTGGCCGCCGGGGTCGAGCGTCTGCAAAGCCTCGAACACGCGGTCGGAGCCGGATGGATGATCGTCGCGGGTCATGACCACCTCGCCGCCTTCGGCGCACACGGCCTCGGCGATCGCGGCGGTATCCGTTGCCACCGCGACCCGGCCGATATCGGCTTCCAGCGCGCGGCGCAGCACATGGACGATCATCGGCGCGCCGGCGATATCCAGCAGCGGCTTGCCGGGCAGACGGGTCGCGGCCATCCGGGCCGGGATCAGCACGATGTTGGCGTGAGGCATCGATGAGGGCACAGGGCTGAAACGATAAGGGAATTGCGCGTTAACGGACGAAAGGTCGCGCGCTTATACGGGTTGCAAGAGAGCAGGCAAACCGTTATCTCAAACTCGTCGCGTGTGCATCTGCGAACGGGCGATTCCGATTGATCGCATGCTTTTCCGGCATGTTTCTTTTTGAACTGGGCTTGACCGAATATGGACTCCTTTGAACTCAACAAAGTGATGGGCGCGGTTCTCGGAACCTGCCTGATGCTGCTGGTGACGAGCATCGGCGCGCAGGCGATCTTTGCGCCGGTCAAGCCGGCCAAGCCCGGCTACGACATCGCCGTCAAGGAAGAGGAGCCCGCCGGCGGCGCGGCGGCGGCCGCTGCTGCGTCCGAGCCGATCGAGAAGCTGCTGCAGACCGCATCGGTCGAGAAGGGCTCCGCTGCCGCCAAGAAGTGCGCGGCCTGCCACACGTTCGAGAAGGGCGGTCCGAACCGCGTCGGCCCGAACCTGTTCGGTGTCGTCAACGAGAAAAAGGGTGAGGGCCGCGCCGGCTTCAACTTCTCGGCCGCGATGAAGGGCAAAGGCGGCGAATGGACGTTCGATGATCTCAACAAGTTCATCGCCAATCCGAAAGGCTACGTGCCCGGCACCGCGATGGGCTTCGCCGGCATCCAGAAGGACAGCGAGCGCGCCGACGTGATCGCCTATCTGGCGTCGCTGGCCGACACGCCGGTGCCGTTGCCGACCGCAGCGAAGTAAAGGTGAGGGTTTAGAGTTATATGCGGCCGGGCTTCGTCCCGGCCGTTGTTGTTTGAAGGCAGAGTTCGTCGCGGCGTGCCTCGAAGCCGAGGACCTTGCGCCTTGCAATGACGGCCCCGCCCGCCTTACCGAAACTTAAGGCGAAACGGGGCGTTTCGCCGCGCTCAAGGTCTGGCATCCCTCGGAAAAACCGACATAATCGGTCGAACCTCCGCCTTATATGGCGTCTCTAATCGCTGCTTCGGTTCACCAACAGGATTTGATGATTTTGGGTATTTCCCGACGACGACTTCTGCAAAGCGGCGCCGTGGCTGCCTTCGCGCCCGCGCTCAATTCCATCGGCGGCGTCAAAGCCGCGACGGCGCAGGGCGCCGAGATGCAATGGCGGCACGGCCTGTCGCTGTTCGGCGATCTCAAATATCCCGCCGGCTTCAAGACATTCGACTACGTCAACCCGGCCGCGCCGAAGGGCGGCGTGGTGCGGCAGATTTCGGTCGGCACCTTCGACAATTTCAACATCGTCGTCTCCGGCGTGAAGGGTTCGATCGCCGGCGCCGTCGCCTTCGTCTATGAGCAATTGTCGACCGGCGCGCTCGACGAAATCTCGACCGAATACGGCCTGCTCGCCGAAGCTGTCAGCCATCCGGAAGACTTCTCGTCCGTGACCTATCGGCTGCGCGCCAATGCCAAATGGCACGACGGCAAGCCGGTGACGGCGGAAGACGTGATTTTCTCGCTCGACGCCTTCAAGCAGTATCATCCGCAATATTCCGCCTATTACCGTCACGTCGTGAAGGCTGAAAAGATCGGCGAGCGCGATGTGAAGTTCACCTTCGATGCGCCGGGCAATCGCGAACTGCCGCTGATCGTCGGCCAACTGACCGTGCTGCCGAAACATTGGTGGGAAGGCGCCGACGCTGACGGACGCAAGCGCGACGTTTCGCAGACCACGCTGGAAAAGCCGCTCGGCTCCGGCCCCTACCGCATCAAGGAGTTCGAGCCCGGCCGTCGCGTGACGCTGGAGCGGGTGAAGGATTATTGGGGCGCCGACACCAATGTGAATATCGGCCGCAACAATTTCGACGAGATGCGCTACGAATATTTCCGCGACGGCACGGTGGCGCTGGAAGCCTTCAAGGGCGATCAGGTCGACTGGCGCACGGAGAACAGCGCGAAGAACTGGGCGACGGCTTACGATTTCCCGGCGGTCAACGAGAAGCGCGTGCTGCTGGAGGAGTTCACCAATCGTTCGTCGGGCGTGATGCAGGGCTTCGCCTTCAACATCCGGCGCGACAAGTTCAAGGATGCGCGGGTGCGCCGCGCGCTGAACTTCGCGTTCGATTTCGAGGAGATCAACAAGCAACTGTTCTTCGGGCAATACACGCGGATCAAAAGCTATTTCGACGGGACCGAACTGGCGTCGTCCGGCCTGCCGGACGGCAAGGAGCTTGAAATCCTGCAGACCGTGAGGGCCGAGGTGCCGCCCGAGGTTTTCACCAAGCCCTACACCAATCCCGTCAATGGCAGCCGCGAGGCGGTGCGCGACAATCTGCGGGAGGCGTTGCAGCTTCTCAAGGACGCCGGCTACGAGGTGCGCGAGCGCAGACTGGTCGATGCCAAGACGGGGTCGCCGTTCGAGATCGAGCTGCTCGGCGCGGACCCGAATGCCGAACGCGTCAGCCTGTTCTACAAGCCGTCGCTCGAACGCCTCGGCATCACCGTCAGCGTCCGCACCATCGATCCGACGCAATACGAGAACCGGCTGCGAAGCTGGGATTTCGACGTCGTGATTTCGCTCTGGGGCGAGTCGTTGTCGCCCGGTAACGAGCAGCGCGAGTTCTGGGGATCGGCCGCCGCCGACATGGCCGGTTCGCGCAATGTCGTCGGCATCAAGAATCCGGCGATCGACAGGCTGATCGAGCGCGTCATCTATACGCGCGATCGCGACGATCTCGTCGCCGCCACCAAGGCGCTCGACCGCGTTCTGTTGTGGAATCACTATGTCGTTCCGCAATACACGTACTCAAAGGTCCGCACCGCGCGATGGGATCGCTTCGGGCGGCCGAACGAACTGCCGAAATATGGTCAATCCGGCTGGCCGCTCATCTGGTGGTACGACGCCGAGCGCGCGGCCAAGATCGGCGGCCGATCTTGAACGAGATCACGCCTATGGCGCGGATCAGCCGCCGGCATCTTCTCGGGCTTGGACTAGGCGCGGCTGCCGCGATCCGCTGTCGCGGCGTCGCGACCGCGCAGACGGCCGAAGGGGCGGCGGCGTCGCACGGCATGTCGATCTTCGGCGACCTGAAATACCCCGCCGACTTCAGGAATTTCGATTACGTCAATGTCGACGCGCCGAAAGGCGGACTGTTCTCGACGATCCCGTCCGGCCGCGCCTACAATCAATCGGTCCAGACCTTCAATTCGCTCAACGCCTTCATTCTGAAAGGCGAAGGCGCGCAGGGCATGGGGCTGACATTCGCGCCGTTGATGGTGCGCGCCGGCGACGAACCCGATGCGATGTACGGCCTTGTCGCCAAGACCGTGCAGGTCTCGGCCGACAAACTCACCTATCGTTTCACGCTGCGGCCGGAAGCGCGTTTCCATGACGGCAGCCAATTGACGGCGCAGGATGCGGCGTTTTCGCTGACGGCGCTGAAGACCAAGGGCCATCCGCTGATCATCCAGCAGATGCGCGACATGCTCACCGCGACAGCGCCGGACGACGCCACGCTGGTCGTCACCTTCGCCGAAAAGCGCGGCCGCGACGTGCCGCTGTTCGTCGCCGGCCTGCCGATTTTTTCCAAGGCCTATTACGCGACCAAACCGTTCGACGAATCGACGATGGATGTCCCGCTAGGCAGTGGTCCCTACAGGGTCGGCCGCGTCGAGATCGGCCGTTCGATCGAGTTCGAGCGCGTCAAGGACTGGTGGGGCGCTGAGCTTCCGGTGTCGCGCGGGTCGTCCAATTTCGACCTGGTGCGCTATGAATTCTATCGCGACCGCGAGGCCGCGATGCAGGGCTTCTCGGCGAAGAACTACCTGTTCCGCGAAGAATTCACCGCGCGGGTCTGGGCCACCGGCTATGATTTCCCGGCCGTGAAAGACGGACGCATCAAGCGCGAGATGCTGCCGGACGATACACCGTCCGGCGCGCAGGGCTGGTTCATCAATACGCGCCGCGACAAGTTTCGCGATCCGCGCGTGCGCGACGCGATCGGCATGGCTTTCGATTTTGAATGGACTAACAAGACCATCATGTACGGCGCCTATGCGCGCACCCATTCGCCGTTCCAGAATTCCGAGATGATGGCGCAGGGCCCGCCATCGCCTGAAGAGCTGAAACTGCTGGCGCCGTTTCGCGGTCAGGTGCCGGACGAGGTGTTTGGTCCGGCCTATATGCCGCCGGTCTCCGACGGATCGGGCAACGATCGCACCCTCTTGAGGCGCGCCTCGCAATTGCTGCAGGAGGCAGGCATGCCGATAAAGGACGGCAAGCGGCTGCTGCCCAATGGCGAACAATTCACGCTCGAATTTTTGCAGGACGAGCCGAGCTTTCAACCGCATCACGGGCCGTTCATCAAGAACCTCGGGACGCTCGGCATCGCGGCCAGCTTCCGGCTCGTCGATCCCGTGCAATATCGCGCCCGCGTCGAGGACTTCGATTTCGACCTGGCGATCGAGCGCTTCAGCATGTCGGCGACGCCGGGCGACGGCATGCGGCCGTTCTTCTCGTCGCAGGCCGCCAGGACCAAGGGCTCCTACAATCTCGCCGGCATCGACAGTCCGGCGATCGATGCGCTGATCGAGAAAATTCTCGCCGCCGATGATCGCGACGAACTCACCATCGCCTGCCGCGCCTTCGACCGCGTGTTTCGCGCCGGGCGCTATTGGGTGCCGCAATGGTATCGCACCACGCATCCGCTGGCCTATTGGGACGTCTTCAGCCATGTCGAAAAGCCGCCGCGTTATCTCGGCGGCAACGGCGCGATCGAGTTCTGGTGGTCCGATCCGAACAAGGCGGCCAGTGCCGCCGCCAAGACGCAAGCCGAGACCAAGTCCGAGAGCAAGCCCGAGCAGGCGAAATAGATGAGCGCTTATATCGCCCGCCGCGTGCTGCTGATGTTTCCCACGCTGTTGGGCATTCTCTTCGTCTCCTTCATCGTCGTGCAATTCGCGCCCGGCGGCCCCGTCGAGCGCGTCATCGCGCAGTTGAGCGGCGCGGATACGGGGGCCGCCGGTCGCATCTCCGGCTCCGGCGGCGATTTCGGCGCGCGATCCCAAGTTGGCGCATCCGGTGACGCGGTGAACTCGAAATATCGCGGCGCGCAAGGGCTCGACCCAAACTTCGTCAAGTCTCTCGAAAAGCAGTTCGGCTTCGACAAGCCCGCGCCGGAACGCTTCGCGCTGATGCTGTGGAATTTCGCGCGCTTCGACTTCGGCAAGAGCTATTTCCGCGATGTCAGCGTGCTTCAGCTTATCAAGGAAAAACTGCCGGTCTCGATGTCTTTGGGCATCTGGATGACGCTGCTGACCTACCTCATTTCGATTCCGCTCGGCATCCGCAAGGCCGTGAAGGACGGCTCGCAATTCGACACATGGACGTCGGCCGTCATCATCGTCGGCTTCGCGATCCCCGGATTTCTGTTCGCGATCCTGTTGATCATCCTGTTCTCGGGCGGATCGTTCTTCTCGATCTTCCCGTTGCGCGGACTGACCTCGGACGGCTGGTCGAATTTTCCCTGGTACTGGAAAATTCTCGACTATTTCTGGCACTTGACGTTGCCGCTGCTGTCGATGGCGCTCGGCGCGTTCGCGACGATGACGCTGCTGACCAAGAACTCGTTCCTCGACGAAATCCGCAAGCAATATGTGATGACCGCGCGCGCCAAGGGCTGCAGCGAGCGGCAGGTGCTCTACAACCACATCTTCCGCAACGCGATGCTGATCGTGATCGCGGGCTTTCCCGGCGCGTTCATCCACGCGTTCTTCTCGGGCTCGCTGCTGATCGAGACGATCTTCTCGCTCGACGGGCTCGGGCTTCTGGGATTCGAGAGCGTGCTGAATCGCGACTATCCCGTCGTCTTCGGGACGCTGTTCATCTTCTCGCTGGTCGGGCTCGTCATCAATCTGGTGTCGGATCTGGCTTACATGTGGATCGATCCGCGGATCGATTTCGAGGCGCGGGAGGTCTGATGAACGTCGCGCCTCAGCCGATCGAAACCACCACTGTTACGCCGCTCGGCGAGGCCGCGCCGCCGGCCGGCCGCGGTCTCACGCCGTCGCCGCTCAACAAACGCCGCTGGCAGAACTTCAAGGCCAACCGTCGCGGCTACTGGTCGTTCTGGCTATTCCTGCTGCTGTTTTTCGTATCGCTGTTCGCCGAGGTGATCGCCAACGACAGGCCGTTCTTCATTCGCTTCGACGGCAAGAGTTATTTCCCGGCCTTCGTGTCCTATTCCGAGACCACGTTCGGCGGCGATTTCGAGACCACGGCCGATTACCGCGATCCGTTCTTGCAAAAACTGATCGCCGAGAAGAACGGCTTCATGCTGTGGCCGCTGATCCGCTATTCCTATGCGACGCATAATCTCGATCTGCCGACGCCGGCGCCGTCGAAGCCGACATGGATGTTGAGCGAGGCCGACTGCAAGGTGGTGGTCGCGAAAAAGGGCGTCGCCGGCTGCCGCGACCTCGAATACAACTGGCTCGGCACCGACGATCAGGGCCGCGACGTCGTCGCGCGGCTGATCTACGGGTTTCGCATCTCGGTGCTGTTCGGCCTCGCATTGACGATCGTGTCGTCGGTGATCGGCATCGCCGCCGGCGGCGTGCAGGGCTATTTCGGCGGCTGGGTCGATCTCGGCTTCCAGCGATTCATCGAGGTGTGGAGCGCAATTCCGTCGCTGTATCTGTTGCTGATATTATCCAGCGTGCTGGTGCCGGGCTTCTTCGTGCTGCTCGGCATATTGCTGCTGTTCTCATGGGTGTCGCTGGTCGGCCTGGTGCGCGCGGAATTTTTGCGCGGGCGCAATTTTGAATACATCATGGCGGCGCGGGCGCTTGGCGTCTCCAACGCCAAGATCATGATCCGCCATCTGCTGCCGAACGCGATGGTCGCGACCATGACGTTCCTGCCGTTCATCGTCTCGTCCTCGGTGATGACGCTGACGGCGCTGGATTTCCTCGGTTTCGGCCTGCCGCCGGGCTCGCCGTCGCTCGGCGAATTGCTGGCGCAGGGCAAGGCCAATGTGCAGGCGCCGTGGCTCGGCTTCACGGGCTTCTTCGCCGTGGCGATCATGCTGTCGCTGCTGATCTTCATCGGCGAGGGCGTGCGCGACGCGTTCGATCCGAGAAAGACGTTCCGGTGAGTACAGTGAAGGCTAAACTCCATTATCCAATTGCAGTGATCGAGGACCGTTACGGCGGCTGTTATTCCGGTGGCCGGTGGTTGGCGATCAGTTGCGCCGATCGTCTCGAGAATGGTGCCTATCGGATTGTGCGTTGTCTTGAGAATGGACCTCATGGCGAAGACACGGAAGCAATGGACTTCTGGGCAGACCCGCCGTCGTGGATTGCTGCGGGAGCCTCGCCGGAGGAAGCGATTCAGAAACTAAGCGAGCGGGTCGAAGGTCTCGACGTAGCGGATGGGGTAGCGGCCATAACGCCAACACAAGGCAACGTTTCGTGAGCGATCCCCTCCTCTCCGTCCGCGATCTGTCGGTCGCATTTCACCATGGCGGCAACACATCAACCGCCGTCGATAAAATCTCCTATGAGATCAAACGCGGCGAATGCGTCGCACTGGTCGGCGAGTCCGGCTCCGGCAAATCGGTCAGCGCACTGTCGATCATGAAGCTGCTGCCATACCCCACGGCATCGCATCCGTCCGGCAGCATTCGCTTCAACGGTCGCGAGTTGCTGAATCTCAAAGAAAGCGAAATGCGCGGTATTCGCGGCAACGACATCTCGATCATCTTTCAGGAACCGATGACGTCGCTCAATCCGCTGCACACCATCGAGGCGCAGATCGGCGAGATCCTGCAACTGCATAACGGGATGCGCGGCGCGAAGGCCAAGGCGCGGATCCTCGAATTGCTGACCCAGGTCGGCATCCCCGAGCCCGAGACGCGGCTCGGCTCCTATCCGCACCAACTCTCCGGCGGGCAGCGCCAGCGCGTGATGATCGCGATGGCGCTCGCGAACGAGCCTGATCTGTTGATCGCCGACGAGCCGACCACGGCGCTCGACGTCACCGTGCAGGCGCAGATTCTTGCATTGCTGGCGGACATCCGCGCGCGGCTCGGCATGAGCCTGCTGTTCATTACGCATGATCTCGGCATCGTGCGGCGCATCGCCAATGTCGTCTGCGTCATGAACAACGGCAAGATCGTCGAGCAGGGGCCGGTCGAGGACGTCTTCACCAAGCCGCAGCACGCCTATACGCGCGCCCTGCTCGCGGCCGAGCCGAAGCCCGACCCTGCGCCGCCGCGCCCCGATGCGCCGGTCGTCATGAGCGCTCGGGATCTCAAGGTCTGGTTTCCGATCAGGCGCGGGCTGATGCGCAAGACCGTCGGCCACATCAAAGCGGTGGACGGCGTCAGCGTCAGCGTCCGCAAGGGCGAGACGCTCGGCGTGGTCGGCGAATCCGGGTCGGGCAAGACCACGCTCGGGCTGGCGCTGCTGCGGCTGATCTCGTCGGACGGGCCGATCGTGTTTCTCGGCAAGGATATTCAGGGTCTCAGGTTCAAGGAGATGCGGCCGGTTCGGCGCGACATGCAGATCGTGTTTCAGGATCCGTTCGGGGCGCTCAGCCCACGGATGTCGGTCGGGGACATCATCGCCGAAGGTCTCGGCGTGCATCAGCCGAAACTGACACCCGACCAACGCGGGGCGCGCGTGGTGAAATCGTTGAAGGAGGTCGGGCTCGATCCGGCGACGCGGTTTCGCTATCCGCATGAATTCTCCGGCGGCCAGCGTCAACGCATCTCGATCGCGCGCGCGGTGGTGCTCGAGCCGAATTTTGTCGTGCTCGACGAGCCGACCAGCGCGCTCGACATGCTGTTTCAGGCGCAGATGGTCGATCTGTTGCGCGAACTCCAGCGCAAGCGCGATCTCACTTACATGTTCATCTCGCACGATCTGCGCGTGGTGGCTTCGCTGGCAAGCCACCTGATCGTGATGCGTCACGGCAAAATCGTCGAGGAAGGACCGGCGGCGGATTTGTTCAAGTCGCCGAAGACGGATTACACGCGCGCGTTGTTCGCGGCTGCCTTCCGCATCGAGGCAGCCCATGGCGCGGTTGTTGCGGAGTGACCGACGACATTGCCGACCGCGCCGTTACGGTCCGTGTCTCGGAGCCGCAATCGATTGCGCGCGCCTTTTTGACATACGATCGCTATGAGACGGCGATCATGCGCGACGGCGATCCGCCGCTCAAGCAGACGCGCGACGTCATCCGCGCCGGCGGCGTCGCCGCTGTGCTGCCGGTCGATGTCGCGCGTGGGCAGATCGTGCTGCTGCGGCAGTTCCGGCTGGCCGCGCATCTGGCCACCGGGCACGGCGAATTGGTCGAGATCGTCGCCGGGCGTGTGGAGAAGGGTGAAAGCGCGAAAGATGCGGCGGCGCGCGAATGCTTTGAGGAAATCGGGCTGCATCCGGGCAAGCTCGTCGAACTCTACAGCGTGCTGTCGACGCCGGGCATCACCGACGAATTGGTAACGTTCTTTCTTGGCGTCGTCGATACATCCGCCGTGCCGTCGCGCGGCGGCACCGATGAGAGCGAAGACGTCCGGCCGTTCGTGGTGTCGATCGACGATGCGATCGCGGCGTTGAATAGCGGTGCCGTGAAGAACGCATTGCTGGTCAGCGCGATGCAATGGCTGGCGCTGCATAAGCACGAGTTGAAGGCGATGGCGATTTAGGCTACGGGTCATGGTCGCTTGATCGCCAGCAACTCGCTTCCCGCCGCCTCGATCCGCGCGATCGCGGCATGAACCGGCTCGATCGCCGTCGCCATGTGGTGCGCATTGGCATGAACGATCGTCGTGGCATCGCGGGCGATGGCGACATGGCCTTTCCAGAATAGCAGATCGCCGCGCTGGACATCCGACAATGCGACCTCGCGGCCCAATCCGTCGCGCTGCATGTCGCTGTCGCGCGGACAGCCGATGCCGCAGGCGTTCAACGAAACTTGCACCAGCCCCGAGCAATCGATGCCGAGGCTCGTCTTGCCGCCCCACAGATAGGGCGTGCCGAGAAATCGCTCGGCGACGGCGACAAAGTCCTTCTCCATCACGTCGATCGCACTGACATGCTGCGCGGGAATGAAGCCGTCATCAGTCACGGCGAAACCCTTTTCCATCCGCGCAACGACCAGCGTCGCCTGCATCGGCAGCGCCATCAGCGGCGGCAGCTTGATCGACGGGCCGGGAAACCCGAACGTCCGCAGCGCCGTCACCTTGTGCGTCGGCGCGGCGCCGACGGGCCCGAGCGCCGCATCCGGCAGCCAGCCGACATAGCCGTCCTGGCTCAATTGCCCCCACGACCAGCCATTGTCGTCGCGGTCGTAGATCGTGACGCGTTCGCCGAACAGCGCCTGCGACATGTGTTCGGCTTGATGCGCCGGCGCCATGCCGACCGACACCAGGGGGGCGATCACTTGCATCATGACCCCATCGACAAAGCGTGCAGATCTGACCTGGCCTTCGAGATAACGGGCGGCGAGGTCCGGCCGCATCGGCGTGATGCGAGGGTCATGACGCTCACCCATAGCGTTGGCTCAGCAGGCGATAGATCGCGCGCGCGGCCTGGCATTCGCCGCCTTCGGGCTTGCCGGGCTTGGCGGACGGCGTCCAGCCATAGATGTCGACATGGAGCCAGCGGGTCGTCGGCGCGACGAAACGCTGCAAGAACAACGCGCAGGTGATCGAGCCGGCGAAGCCGCCGGATGGCGCATTGTTGATGTCCGCGACCTTTGAATCGAGCCAGGAATCATATGGCCCCCATAGCGGCAGCCGCCACAGCGGATCGTTTTCCTGCGCGGCATAGGTGCCGACGTCGCCGGCCAGCGTTTCGTCGTTGGTATAGAACGGCGGCAGGTCCGGGCCGAGCGCGACACGCGCCGCGCCGGTCAGCGTGCCCATGTCGATCAGAATGTCGGGCTTGTCCTCGTCGGCATAGGCTAGCGCATCGGCCAATATGAGGCGGCCTTCGGCATCGGTGTTGCCGATCTCAACGGTCGGTCCTTTGCGCGACTTGAAAATATCGAGCGGACGAAACGCATTGCCCGCGACGGCGTTCTCGACCGCCGGGATCAGCACGCGCAGCCGAACCGGCAGCTTGGCGTCCATCACCATCATCGCCAGAGCCAGGACATTGGCGGCGCCGCCCATGTCCTTCTTCATGATCAGCATCGCGCTGGACGGCTTCAGATCGAGCCCGCCGGTGTCGAACACCACGCCTTTGCCGACCAGCGTGACGCGGGGATGCGCGACGTGGCCCCACGAGAAATCAATCAGCCGCGGTGCGCGCGGCGACGCCATGCCGACCGCGTGGATCAGCGGGAAATTCTGGGCGACGAGATCGTCGCCGGCGATACAGGAGAAATCCGCGCCGTAGCGCTGCGCCAGATCGCGGGCGGCGGTTTCGAGGTCGGCCGGGCCCATGTCGTTCGCCGGCGTGTTGATGAGGTCGCGCGCCAGCGTGGCGGCGTCCGCCATGCGGATGATGTCGGCGATGTCGACGCCCTCGGGCGGCACGAGGCGGACATCGCGCCCCTCCGTTTTGCGATATCGGCCGAATTTGTAGCTGCCGAGCGCAAAGGCCAATGCCGCCAGCCGCGCATCGTGCGGCGCGTTGGCAAAGCGGTATGTGCCGGCCGGCAAAAGCCCCGGCAACTGGCCGGGGCGAAACGGATCGCGCTTGGCGAGGTCGTCTTCGAGGCCGAACAGCACCGCCTCGATCGCGCCGTCGTCGCCCGGCAGCGCCAGCAATTGTCCGGCGCGGGCGGCGAAGCCCGAGGCCTGCGCGAAATTGCGCTGGCGCGGCGGCAGCGCGGCCAGCACTTCGGCAAAATCCGTCGTGGTGACGAAGGTGATGGGAATCGCAGTCGCGGCGGGACCGGTCTCGAAAACGGATGGCATCGGCTGACATGTCTCTCGTCGTTGCGGCGATTCAGCCGATTAACGCGAAATTAGGGTTAACAGTCCATTTCTGGAAGTGCGTCGAGCGCCATCATGCGCTCGAAATCGACTTGTTTTGCGGCAATCGTGAGTTCAGATGCCATGTTTCTTGTGAAGCGCCTCCCGACCTCCGCCGCTGCTGTTGTCTTGCTCGCGACGGGTCTTGCCGGATGCCAGACGGCCAGCATGCCGGATATCACCGGCGCGCTCGGCGCCCGCGCCGAGGTGCGGCCTGAGACCAAGCCGGCAGCCGACCCGCAGCGCGACATCGACGTTTACGGCGATCGCTTCCGCGCCAACGCCAAGGATGCCGAGGCCGCCTTGCGTTACGGCCAGGCGCTGCGCGCCAACGGCCAGCGTCAGCAGGCCTCGGCGGTGTTGGAGCAGGCGACGATTGCCAACCCTGGCAACAAGGCTCTGATGGCGGCCTATGGCCGTGCGCTTGCCGACAATGGCGCCTTCCAGCAGGCTTTCGATACGCTGGCACGGGCGCATACCCGCGACAATCCGGACTGGCGCATTTTGTCCGTGCAGGGGACAACGCTCGACCAGATGGGCAAGCATGAGGAGGCGCGGCGCTATTATGCGAGCGCGCTGAAGATCGCGCCGGAGGATCCGTCGGTGCTGTCCAATCTCGGCCTGTCCTACATGCTGACCAAGGATTTGCCGCGCGCGGAATCGACGCTGCGCCGCGCTTACGCCAATCCGCAAGCCGATATCCGCGTCCGTCAGAACCTCGGACTGGTGGTCGGACTTCAGGGTCGCTTCAGCGAGGCCGAAAGCATCGTCAAGGCCGATCTTCCGCCGGACGAGGCCGCCGCCAATGTCGCCTATCTCAAGCAGATGCTGAGCGACAAGAAGCCGTCGCGGCTAGGCGCGCGGGATTTGGCCGGCGAGCAAAGGTCGTAGGTCTTGCGACACGCATAGCGTCATCCCGAGAGTCTGGCCGGACGTGGATTCCACAAAGTCAGGGGTTTGAGTTCGTCCTTGCGAGGAGCCACGGTCTTCGTCTTCGAAGACCGTGTGCGGCGAAGCGATCCAGTCCTTGTGGAGATAAGGACTGGATTGCTTCGCTCGGATCGACGGCGGCGAAGCCGCCGCCGTTGATCCGGCTCGCAATGACGGATTCAAAACCCCAAGTTTCATTGGGTTTCTTTTTCGGCCAGCCTCTCAGGATGACGGCTTGCCGTCACGTCACTGCATCGCGGCGACCTTGATGCCGGTCGGTCCGAGAATGACCACGAACAGCACCGGCAGGAAGAACAGGATCATCGGCACCGTCAGCTTCGGCGGCAGCGCGGCGGCTTTCTTCTCGGCTTCGTTCATGCGCATGTCGCGGTTTTCCTGCGCCATCACGCGGAGGCTGTGACCGAGCGGCGTGCCGTAGCGCTCCGATTGCTGCAGCGACAGGCAGACCGATTTGACGCCGTCCAGCCCGGTGCGGATCGCAAGGTTCTCGTAAGCCACTTTACGGTCCTGCAGATAGGACAACTCGGCCGTCGTCAGCGAGAGTTCTTCGGCGAGCGCGACGGATTGCGACCCGATCTCGACGCTCACTTTGCGGAACGCGGCCTCGATCGACATGCCGGATTCGACGCAGATCAGCAGCAGATCGAGCGCATCCGGAAACGCGCGGCGGATCGACAGCTTGCGCTTCGAGATTGCGTTCTTCAGGAAGATCATCGGCGCCTGCAACCCGGCATAGGCCGCGCCAAGACAGATGCCGATCTTCACGGCCGTCGTCTGCTCCATATGCGAGACGCCGAACACGTAAAGAACGGCGCCGGCGAAAAAGAGAATCGGCGTCACCATGCGAAAAAACAGGAACGTCATATAGGGCGCCTGGCCGCGATAGCCGGCCATCACCAGCTTGTTGCGGGCGGCCTCCTGCGCCAGCCACTTGCTGAGATTGAGACTATCGACGGCCCGGCTGACGATCTGCTTCGGCGCCTGCCGCAGCGAAACCTTCTCGGATTTCTGAAGCCGCTCGCGCTCGCGCTGCCGAAGGCGTTCGCGCTCGCTCGCGACGGCCTTCATGCGCTTGTCGAGACCGTTGCCGGCAAAGATCGGCATGATCAGCGTATAGCAGGTGGCGCTGGCGGCGATCGCCGCGAACATCATGGTGAGAAACCGCGTGTCATGCAGCTTCTCGATCAAAAATTGCATCATGACGGCACCAATCAGAAGTCGAAGTTGATCATTTTCTTCATCACGAGAATGCCGCAGGTCATCCACACCACGCAGCCGACCAGCATCAATTGTCCGGTCGGATGGGTCCATAGCAGCGAGATGTAATCCGGCGTCGACAGATAGACGAGCAGCATCACGATCGGCGGCAGCGAACCGATGATGCCGGCCGAAGCCTTGGCTTCCATCGACATCGCCTGGATCTTCTCGGCCATCTTCTTGCGGTCGCGCAGCACCTTGGAGAGGTTGCCGAGGGCTTCGGACAGATTGCCGCCGGATTTCTGCTGGATCGCGATGACGATGCCAAAGAAGTTCGCTTCTGGCAGCGGCATGCGCTCGAACAGGCGCGTACAGGCCTCGCCCAAGGGCATGCCGATCGCCTGGGTTTCGATGATCGCGTTGAACTCGCCTTTCAGCGGCTCGGGCGCATCGGCGGCGACCACCTTGATGGAATCGAACAGCGGAAGGCCGGCCTTGATGCCGCGGACGATCACGTCTACGGCGTCGGGCAGGGCTTTGAGAAATTTCTTTTCCCGCCGCTTTTTGAGATGGTTGAGCAGCCAACGCGGAACGCCAAAGCCGAATGCAAAGGCGAGGCCGAGCGATGCCATGACGGTGGTGCCGATGCCGCTCGGCGGCGCGTCCGGACCGGCCTCGACCAGCACTTGCGTGCGCGTGGCGACGGGATTTCCGGCGGCGTCCTTGGCGGCGACGTTGAGGTTGTATTTGCCCGGCGGCCATTGCTTGCCGTCCGAGCCGAAGCCGCGCCAGTTGAACATCTGCGCGGAGGCCGCCGACAGCGACAGCGTGCCGTTGAAGACGTTCTGGTTGGTCGTATCGACGATGGCAAGCGTGGCCTTCGCGTCCTTCGCGGCCGCAATCAGCCAGATCGCCGTGCCGTTGACGAGTTGAGCCGTGTTCGTGTCGGTGACGGTGCGGCCCTGAATCACCTGCGGCGCGGGCTTCATAAAAGACAGCAGCGTGCCATTCACGAGCAGCGGCGTGACAAAGCCGATCCCGCCGAGAATGATCGAGATGACCATGAATTTCTTCAGCGTCCAGGTGAGCCCGGCCTGTGTGATGCGAATTCCAAGCGCGACCTTCTTGGCCTTCTTCTGGCGCGCCTCGACTTCCTTTAGCGTGCCTTCGACCTGTTCGCGACGCGTGCGTTGCGACTTGTCGACCTGACGCGTCACCGGCTCCGATCGGGCCACGGAGGTTCGGCGCGCCTCGGCCTTCTTCTCGCCGGACAGCGACGGATAGATGAACACATAGGCAACGCCCCCGACGGCGGTGGCGGCAAGGAAGCCGAGGGCCAGTGTCTGCATGTTCATGGCTGCGCTCTCAATCCTGAACGCCGGCGTCGGACGCGTCCAGCGCCGCGGCAAGCCGCTTTTCCTCACCGTAATAACGCGCACGTTCCCAGAATTTCGGACGGCCGATGCCGGTCGAACGATGGCGGCCGAGGATGTTGCCGTTCGCGTCCTCGCCTATCATGTCATAGAGGAAGATATCCTGCGTGATGATGGTATCGCCTTCCATCCCCAGCACCTCGGTGATGTGGGTGATGCGGCGCGAGCCATCGCGCAGACGTGCGGCCTGCACGATGACGTCGATCGACGCGCAGATCATCTCGCGAATGGTGCGCGACGGCAGCGAGAAGCCGCCCATCGTGATCATGGATTCGCAACGCGACATGGCTTCGCGCGGATTATTGGCGTGCAGCGTGCCCATCGATCCGTCATGGCCGGTGTTCATCGCCTGCAACAGATCGAACGCCTCGGGTCCGCGGACTTCGCCGACGATGATTCGTTCGGGGCGCATGCGCAGGCAGTTGCGCACCAGTTCGCGCATCGTGATCTGACCTTCGCCCTCGATGTTCGGCGGCCGGGTTTCGAGACGCACGACATGCGGCTGCTGGAGCTGCAATTCGGCGGCGTCTTCGCAGGTGATGATGCGCTCGTCGTCGTCGATGTAGCGCGTCAGGCAATTGAGCAGCGTCGTCTTGCCGGAGCCGGTGCCGCCGGAGATCAGGATGTTGCAGCGCGAACGGCCGATAATCTGCAGGATCTCGGCGCCTTCTTGCGAGATCGCGCCGAACTTGACGAGCTGTTCGAGCGTAAGCTTGTCCTTCTTGAACTTGCGAATGGTAAGCGCCGGGCCGTCGATCGCCAATGGCGGCACGATGGCATTGACACGCGACCCGTCGGCGAGACGGGCGTCGACGATGGGCGAGGATTCGTCGACGCGGCGGCCGACCTGGCTGACGATGCGTTGGCAGATATTCAGAAGTTGCTGATTGTCGCGAAACCGGATGCTGGTTTTCTGGATGCGGCCCGCGACTTCGATGAAGACCGTGCCGGCGCCGTTGACCATGATGTCGGAGATGTCGTCACGCGCCAGCAGCGGTTCGAGCGGACCGTAGCCGAGCACGTCGTTGCAGATATCGTCGAGCAGTTCTTCCTGCTCGGCGATCGACATCACGATATTCTTGATGGCGATGATCTCGTTGACGATGTCGCGAATTTCCTCGCGCGCGGATTCGCCGTCGAGCTTGGCAAGTTGCGCAAGATCGATCGCCTCGATCAGCGCGCCGAAGATGGTGGCCTTGACCTGATAGTACGTCTCGGAGCGCCGGGCCTCGACCACCGGCGCGCGCGCCGGCGCAAGCGGTGGCGATGCCACATTCGGCGGCGCCGCGCTCGTCGCAGCGGCAGGCGCCGGCTGCGGGGACATCGGGACCGGCGCCGTCCGGGTGTCAGTTTCTGATCCGCTACGCTTACCAAACACAATGGCGCTCCATGCCGCCCGTTACCGGGTTCGCAATTTCTCGAGGAGTGGCGACAAAAACGAGGATCGTGGTTTCTTGGTTTCGCCGCGGCCGGTCAGCCGCTGCGCCATCTGCAAGAAGATTTCAGTGGTCCGATGTCCGGCCGCGATCTCGGCGATCATCTGGCCGTTATTGGCGGCAAGACCGAACATTTGCGGGTCGAACGGGATCGTCGCGATCGGATCGCTTTCGATCGCCTTGGCGAATTCCTTCGCTGCAATCTCCGGCCGCTTCGGCACGCCGACCTGGTTAAGGCAATAGAGCGGGGCGCGGTCGTTCGGCCGCGCAGCCTTGAGCAGATCGTAGATATTCTTGGTGTTGCGCAAGTTCGCGAGATCGGGCGACGCAACGATCAGAATATCGTCGGCGCTGATCAGCGCCCGCTTGGTCCAGCCCGACCATTGATGCGGCACGTCGAGCACGATGCAGGGCATCGTGCTGCGCAACGTATCGAAGATCGAGTCGAAGGCTTCGACGCCGAAATCATAGACGCGTTCGAGCGTTGCGGGAGCTGCGAGCAGGCTGAGGTGGTCGGTGCATTTCGACAAAAGGCGATCGATGAACGCGGTATCGACGCGATCCGGCGAGAACACCGCATCGGCGATGCCCTGCGGCGGATCCTGATTGTAGTCAAGGCCGGCGGTGCCGAAAGCGAGATCGAGATCGGCGACCACGGAATCCAGCGACAAGTCGCGGGCGATCGCCCAGGCGACGTTGTGAGAGATGGTCGACGCGCCGACGCCGCCTTTGGCGCCGACGACGGCGATGATGCGACCGACGGCCTTTGCCTCGGGCGCCGAGAACAGGCCGCAGATCGCGCGCACGACGTCGATCGGCGCGACGGGACCGATCATGTAGTCGCTGACGCCGCGGCGCACGAGCTCGCGATACAGCGTGACGTCGTTGACCTTGCCGATCACGACGACGCGGCTGCCGGCGTCGCAGACCGCCGCCAACTGATCGAGGCCGGCGAGAATGTCGCTTCGGCCCTCGGTTTCGAGGATAATCACGTTCGGCGTCGGGGCCGTGCGATAGGCTTCGACCGCTGCCGTCATGCCGCCCATCTGAATCTTCAGATGTGCTTTGCCGAGCCTGCGATCCTCGCCCGCCGACTGCACCGCGGCGGCGGTTTCCACGGTTTCGCAGAACGCCTGCACCGACACGCGCGGTGCGGGCGCAATATGTTCGTCCGCTGCCGGCATCGCGGCGACGGGATCATCCTGATTCTGGCGCGCGTAACTGATCATTGGCCCACACTGGTGATTTTGCCTTTGTCGGCATCTGGATTCATGGTCGCGGTCGGCTGACCTTGACGATATTTGTCGAGCACGACGGTGCGCCGGGCCGCATAGATCGGCGCTTCCGGTCGCGGTTGCACCAGATCCGACGGGTTGGCGACAACCGCGGCGAGATTGCGCTGCTGGGCGCAGCCGAGATTGAAGTACGGCTTGTTGTCGAGATAGGTCCGGTTCTTGATCGACGGGCCGAGGTCTTCCGGCCAGGTGCCGCAGGGCCCCGCCGTCGCCGCGAGCTTCGGATATTTGAGCCGGATGGTCGCAAACAGCCGCGGATCATCGGGCTTGTAAGTGCGCATCACGATGCCGCGCGCCGGCACGCCGACAGCGACCAGCAGCGAATACACCTCGCGATAGGAATCCCTGGCCGCCACGGCATTCGGCGTGTGGATCGGCACCTCGGCCGTGATCGTGCCGGTGCTTTCCCGCAACCAGGTTTGCCCCAGCGCAATGACGTCGGCGCGCTGCGTCGCGGAGAGGCCGCCGCGGGCGGTGCCGACGAACACCTCGGTCGTCTGCGTGCCTTCCTGGATCGCGATCGGATGGCGCAGCCGGTAGTCGTCCGGCACGCTGGCGGTCACGTCCTCGGCCGTATGGGTGCAGCCGCCGAGCGCCATCGTCAGTCCGAGCAAAGCGCCGGCCATCGCGAGGCTACGCGGAAAGCGGACGGGTGAATGGGCTGTCATGATCAAATCCTCGTCCCGTCTCAGTCCGTGATGAATCCAAAAATGCCGCGATAGCCGCGCGCCGGCTCGGCGCGTCCCGGCACGCCGTAGATGCGATTGACGCTGCCAAGAAGATCAGCCTGCGGATCGGAGGAGTCAGCGAAGCCGTCATCCGGGCGCGACAGGTCTTTCTGGGCGACGGCTCGAACGACGTACGGCGTCACCAAAACCATCAATTCGGTGTTGTTGTTGACGAAGTCGCGGCTGCGAAACAACGTGCCGAGAACAGGGAGCTGCGACATGCCGGGCAGGCCGCTGATGGCTTGTTTGGTCTGCTGCTTGATCAATCCCGCCATCACCATCGAGCCGCCCGATGGAATCTCGAGGGTCGTGTCGGCGCGATTGGTTTTAATGCCGGGTATCGTTGCCCCGTTGATCGTGACCGAATTGTCCTGGGACAATTCGGAGACCTCGGTTGCGACGCGCAGGCTAATCCGACCTTCGCTCAGCACGACGGGCGTGAATCCCAGCGAGATGCCGAATTTCTTGAAGATGACGGCTGCGGTACACTGGGTTAAGGCCCCTGTTCCCGAACAGCTCGGCGCGCCGGGCACCGGAAACTCTCCGCCGGCCAGAAAGTTTGCGGATTCACCGGAGATCGCCGTCAAGCTCGGCTCTGCGAGCGTGCGGATGACGCCCGCGTTTTCCATAGCCCGCAACGTCGCTTTTACCGACGGCACAGATCCAAAAGCGCCCGACACCTGGTTGGTGTCGACCAAGGGGCCGCCATTCGCCCGAAATGGATTGGCATTGTTGAAATTGACGACAGCGGTGCCGTAGCTCAGCGTTCCCGACAGATCGACACCGAGCTGCTTGACGATGTTGCGCTGAACTTCGGCGACAGTGACCTTCAGCATCACCTGATCGCGACCACGCACGGAAATATTGTTGACGACCTTTTCGAGGCCGCCGACGAGGCGGGAGCCGAGGTCGACGGCCTGCTGGGCTTCGGCCTGGCTCGATGCGGTGCCAGTCAGCACGATGCCTTCGCCGAGACCCTCGACCCGGATGTCGGCGCCGGGAATGGCCTGGCGCAGCGTATTGCGGATGCCGTTGAGATCGCGTGTGACCGCGATGTCATAGGCGGCGATCTGCTGCCCCGCGCCGTCGAAGAAAACGATGTTGGTCTGGCCGACGGCCACGCCGATAATGTAAGCGCGCTGCGCCGAACGCACGACGGCGTTGGCGATCAACGGGTTGGCGACCAGCACGTCCTTGACCTCGCGCGGCAGTTCGATCACGACCGACTTGTTGATGCCGAGCGACATCGTGCGGGCATTCAACTGGCCAACGCCGCTGCCGGCCGCCGCAATCGGATATTCGGTCGCCAGCACCGGCGCGATCGGTTGCAGCGTCAAGGCCACAGCGGCGCCGGCCAAGAGCGTGCGCATCATGGCGGCTTTCACCGGTCGGGTTGTCCTGCGGATCATCGCGTGCGTCCTCATCACTTCGTCGTCGTGGTGGCCTGCACGCCGTAGCGGACCACATTGATGGTGTTGCTGTTGGTGCGGTGCTCGTCGGCGTGGCGCGTATTCGGCGCGTTGGCGCTGGCATCGGCGAGGTTCTCGGATTGCTCGGGCTTTGCGTCCGCTGTCGCGGCCGGCGCATTCATGGTCGGCCGTTGAACGACCGGCTCCTTGATGGCGACAGGCGCCGGATCCGACCCGCTCGCGAGATAGGCGGCGATGCCGCCAGCGCCGACGGCAATGGTCAGGACCACGATGCGTGCGGTATTCATTGCCCTTCAACTTTCCACCAAACGCCGCGACGCTAAACGTCGCTGTCTGTTGGAGTTGAACAGCTATTCGTCAAAGCATGGTTAATGAGCCGTATCTATTTCAAGTTAATGAGATGCGAGATGCGCTCAGGGCAGGGCAAGACGCGCCAGATCGACGGCTTTGATCCAGTCGGTCTGCGGATAGACCAGCAGCGCGCCGAACGCCAAGGCGATGCCGTAGGGGATGCCCGTCTCCTTGTGATGCAGATGCAGCAGCCAGCCTTGCTTGCAAAGCACCTTGGGCAGCGGCCATTGCCGCGCCTGCAGCAACAGAAGCGTCAGCGCGCCGCCGAACAAGGATGCATAGAGCAGGAAGTCGAGCAGATGGGCGAACCCGAACCACAAGCCGATCGACGCTGCGAGTTTCGCATCGCCGCCGCCGACCCAGCCAAAAGCGAAACAGGCAAAGGCGACGACGAGCACCAGCGCACCGGCGCCAGCGTGCATGCCCAGCACGGCCGCCGGCATTCCGCCCGCGACCGCAAGGATCGCAAAACCGGCCACCAGAATCAGCGCGACCCGGTTCGAGATCGTCATCGTGAACAGGTCGCTCGCTGCCGCATAGGCCATCAAGGCCGGAAACAGCACGAGGCGCAGGCAATCGAGGATCATGGCGGCAAGGCCCGGTCTGGCGTGGCGTTGCCCGACGTTAGCGCTCAGACGTAAAGGATTGGAAAATAACCGCGCGTTTACCAGATGCTGACGATCCGCAGCGCCAGCATGACGACGGCGAGCATCAGGGCCGCGCAAACCAGCGTCGCAGGCCCACCAAATCGATTGAGGTCGGGCGCCGCCGATCCGGCCGGTCGATCAAACTGACGCATGACGCACTCGTTACAAAGAAAAGCCAGAGACAAAAAAGGCCCCGGTTGCGCCGGGGCCCTTGATGCAGACGTCAGCCCGTCGCTTACTTGAGCGAGGTGTTGATCGCGGTGAACTTGGTGTTCATGGTGGCGCCGAGCGTGTTCACGATCGTGATGATCGCCAGCGCAATACCGGCGGCAATCAGGCCGTACTCGATCGCGGTTGCACCGGATTCGTCCTTAACAAAACGCGCAATGATATTTTTCATAAGTAGCTCCATATGTGCACGAGGCTGTCGAACTAGACTTGGTCTCGCCGGCGTTCTCAGCACCGTGACCATGAGTGGAATATAAATGCGGTACATTGCGACGCAGTTAATTTGATTGTCGAAACGCGGGCCGATTTCGGTCTTCTCGCTCACGGTAAACGTTCCCTTACCGGCGACACCGCAATTCGACACATAAGATATGTGCGTATGCAGCGCCTGGTCCGATCGACTTCACCGTCTCTTAAGCATGACGCGCTATCCAGAACGTCTGCTGAATATCGATTGCGATCCGTCGCTCAAGGGACGCCATGTCAGATCCGAGCATATCCATCCAGTTCGCCGAGATGCTGGGCGAGACCATCATCAAGGTGGTGCCGATCACCATCGCCGTCGCCTTGGTCTTTACGGTGCTAAGTCATTTCTGGGCCTGCAATCCCGGCAAGCCGTGGTGGCGCAAGAGCGAGATCGTCACCGACATCTGCTATTGGTTCTTCGTGCCGGTGATCTGCCGCGTGGTGCGGATCAGCCTGCTCGTGACCGGCGGCATCCTTGTCTTCAACATCAAGGATGCGGACGATCTGATCGCGTTCTACGACAATGGCCACGGACCGCTGGCGACGTTGCCGCTCTGGGTGCAGGCGATCCTGTTTCTGGTTCTGTCGGACTTCATGCTCTATTGGACTCACCGCACCTTCCACAGCGGCGATTTCTGGAAATATCACGCCGTCCACCATTCGTCGGAAGAGCTGGAGTGGATTTCCGCGGCGCGGTTTCATCCGATGAATCTGTTTCTCGGCACCGTTGCGGTCGATGTCATTCTTCTGATGGCCGGCATCTCGCCCAACATCATGCTGTGGGTCGGTCCCTTCACGACGTTCCATTCCGCCTTCGTCCACGCCAATCTGAACTGGACGCTCGGCCCCTTCAAATATGTGCTGGCGACGCCGGTCTTTCACCGTTGGCATCACACCTCGCTGGAAGCAGGCGGCAACACCAACTTCGCCGGCACCTTTCCGATCTGGGATATTTTGTTCGGCACGTTTCGGATGCCGGCCGGCGAACTGCCGGACAATTACGGCGTCGATGGCGAACCGTTGCCGAAGGCGATCGGCGGACAATTGGTCTATCCGTTCAAGTCACTGGCGAGCGGGAGAAACACCTCAACACCGCCATCAATCAAGGCGGTTCGCTGACCGACAAGCCCACCGGCGCTGGGTCGAAAGACACGCCTTCCCGACGCTAGCCATCGCTTGCTTCGCCTTCGGGCGAAGGCGATGGCGGCGTGAGTTAACAGGTCGTTAAAACCTTGCCGGCAGTTGTCTGAATACCGTGCAACACTTCCACAACGAGTTTTGGTTAGCCTCGCAGCGGTAAGTAGTTCTGCCATGCCCAAAGGCCGACCATGTTGTTGCCGCTCGTCTCCAACTCCGCCGTCATGCGTCTGTTCAAGCGATTCCGCCGCAACCGCCGGGGTTCGGCGGCCATCGAATTCGTATTCATCGCGCCGATCTTCTTCGCGATGCTGTTCGCACTGTTCGAGACCGCGCTGATCTTTTTCGCCTCGCAGGTTTTGGAGAACAGCGTTCAGGACAGCGGGCGGAAGATCTATACGGACGGCAGCGATGCCTATTTGAACGCCAGCGCGTTCAAGACGGATCTTTGCAATCGGACCGTCGAGTTGTTCACCTGCTCTGGCATCAGCGTTGACGCGCAATCCTATCCGCCCGGCTCGACGATTCCCAACACCGTCCCGTATGACGGCAGCGGCACCCTCACCACCCCGCTCGTATGGAATGTGCCGGCGGCCAACGCCACCGTCTCCAATACGGTGGTCATTCGTGCGTTCTATCAATGGCCGCTCGTGGTGACGCAACTTGGCTACAACATTGCCAACATCAATCGCGGTGCGTCCAACAGCAAGCGGCTGATGATTGCGACGGCGGCCTTCCGCGTCGAACCGAAGTGACCGCATCATGATCACGCTTTCGCTTCGGAAGATGATGCGGCGGATTGCGACGGCGTCACGCGGGTTTCACGATGATCGTCGCGGCCTTGCCGCCGTTGAGTTTGCCCTGATCGTTCCGCTGATGCTGCTGATCGTGTTCGGAACCATCGAGATCACCAACGGCGTCGCGGTCAACCGCAAGGTCGACCTGGTCTCGCGCACATTGTCGGATTTGACCTCGCGCGCAACGAACGTGTCGTCGACGGATATTTCGAGTTTTTTCACCGTGGGCGGTGCGATCATGCAGCCCTATCCGAGTTCGTCGCTGTCGTCGACGATCAGTGAAGTCTATATCAACCCCACGACATCGGTCGGTCGCGTGCAGTGGAGCCAGGGCTCGTCGGCGCGGTCGGTCGGCTCGACCTTGGCGGTGCCCGCTGGCCTCATCATCAAGGATTCGAGCGGCAATACGATTCCCAACCAGTATCTGATCTATAGCGAGGTCAGCTATTTCTATGTCCCGGCGGTGGGCTATGTCATGAACAGAGCCGGCATCACGCTCTCGAACTCGACGTTCACGCGGCCTCGGCAATTGAATTGCGTCTATTATCCCGCAAGCGGGACGACATGTCCGACGTCGTGATCGCGCGACATCCAAACGTAAAGGCCGCGCTGTGAAGCGCGGCCTTTTTTATCACTTGCACTAGCTGTCGGCGGTCGGACAGTTGAAGACTGACGTTAGCGAATGCGTACAAACCCTGCGGCCCAGGCTGAGCCTAAATCCGCAGGTCTGGTCTTAGCCCGCGGCGCGGAGATTGTCGGCCGACGACTTGCCCGAACGACGATCGGCAACGATTTCGTAGCTGATCTTCTGACCTTCGCGCAGCGTGCCGAGACCAGCGCGCTCGACGGCGCTGATGTGCACAAACACGTCGTTGCCGCCGTCGTCCGGCTGAATGAAGCCGAAGCCCTTGGTCGCGTTAAACCACTTCACAGTGCCCATGCTCATGGGGTAGTCCCTTCTCAAATATAGTGTCGTGGCTCACCTCGCGGTGAGCCGGTGAGATCGAATTTTTGGAAGGGTCGTCAGCGTCTAAACCGGCTGTACCGGTGGATAGCTAATGTCGTCCGGCCGAAAATCGATGATACATCGTAAGCGAAAATAACCCTCGAAACAATCCTGACCAGCACGTTTTTTTAAGACGTTCAAGATCGGTATAGACAATTGTTCGAGAGTTCTGTGACAGGCGCGCCCTGCAATTTCTGCATGGCGCGATCATCGTTCTTGTGCGCTGCGTTGATTCAGCGACGGCGGAATTGACCGCGCGGCGGTGCGCCGCGCGGCGGGCCACCCGGACGCTCGTCCTTGTGGCGGAAGATTAGCCGGCCCTTTTCAAGATCGTAGGGCGACATCTCGATCGTGACGCGGTCTCCCGCGAGCGTCTTGATGCGGTTCTTCTTCATCTTGCCTGCCGTATAGGCAACGATTTCGTGTCCTGCGTCGAGTTGCACGCGATAGCGTGCATCCGGAAGGATTTCTGTAACCAGTCCTTCGAACTGGATCAGCTCTTCTTTAGCCATGATGATCTCCAGATCGATCGGCGGTTATCGTGGACGATTGGTGCGGTTGGGCTGCGTGTTCGGACGGCTCTCGCGATGCAGAAAAGCGACGCCCTGCATGCCAGTTCCTTGAACAGTATGACCGTCACCGCTCTGCGACGCCGCGCGCGGAGCGCTCTGACGTCCGGCGTCGGCGCGGTGATTGTCCGAACGATTGCCTTCGGAGCGATTGCCGTCACGGTTTCCCTGCGGCGCACCGTTGCCATGCGCTGGACGACTCCGGCGGCGCGGGCCGCTGGTCTTGGCAGGCGCTTCATTTCCCCGCGGTGCATTGGAGCGCGGGCCGGACGAGCGGCCGCCGCGGTTCTGCGATGGCGCCGGAGCCGCTTCGCGATGGCCGGGCGTGCGGCGATCTTCTTTGGGCAGCGTCATGCGGATCAGTTTCTCGATGTCGCGCAGATACGCCATTTCCTCGCCGGCGCAAAACGAGATCGCCGTGCCGTCGGCTCCGGCGCGCGCGGTGCGGCCGATCCGGTGAACATAGCTTTCGGGAATGTTCGGCAGGTCGAAATTGACGACGTGGCTGATGCCGTCGACGTCGATGCCGCGCGCCGCGATGTCCGTTGCCACAAGCGTGCGGATTTCGCCGGTGCGGAACGCCGCCAGCACGCGCTCGCGGTGATTCTGCGATTTGTTGCCGTGGATCGCGTCGGCCGGGATGCCCGAGCGGACGAGGCTTTTCACGACCTTGTCCGCGCCGTGCTTGGTGCGGGTGAAGATCAGCGCACGGTTGACCGTCTCCTGCTTCAGAATCTGGACCAGCAAGTTCGGTTTGGCCGAATGATCGCACTGGATGATGCGCTGCACGATGCGCTCGACCGTCGACGCCACCGGCGTGACGGCCACGCGGGCCGGATTCTGCAGCATCTGCTCCGCGAGATCGGCGATGTCCTTCGGCATGGTGGCCGAGAAGAACAGCGTCTGACGTTTGGTCGGCAGCTTGGCGACGATTTTGCGAATGTCGTTGATGAAGCCCATGTCGAGCATGCGGTCGGCTTCGTCGAGGACGAGAAACTCGACCTGGTTGAGCTTCAGGCCGTTGCTCTGCACGAGATCGAGCAGGCGGCCCGGCGTCGCGACCATGACTTCGACGCCCTGCATGACGGAGCGCACCTGACGGCCCATCGGCACGCCGCCGATGGCGAGCGCGGAGGACAGCCGGATGTGGCGGCCATAGGCATTGAAGCTCTCGAGAATCTGACCCGACAGTTCGCGGGTCGGGCTCAGCACCAGCACGCGGCAGGTCTTTGGCTGCAGCTTGATGCGGTTTTCGAGGATGCGGTGAAGGATCGGCAGCGCGAAGGATGCGGTCTTGCCGGTCCCGGTCTGCGCGATACCGACGACATCGCGACCGGTGATGGCGATCGGGATTGTCTGCATCTGGATCGGGGTTGGGGTGATGTAGTTCTCTTCCGCGAGGGCGCGCGAAATAGGTTCGGCGAGGCCGAATTCCTGAAAGGATGTCAAAAGAAGGGTGCTTTCCATCATGTGGAGCAGGCCCCTGGCCGCAATGGTCATTGGACCACGAGCCGGGTGCGCGCGAGGGTGTCTGGTGACACCCGCGTGTTTGGGGCGTCGGTTTTGGTTAGCTGAAGGAGCAAGCCAGAAACCGTAAAACGGGCTCAGAACACGCGGCTCGCGGGGATCCGGAGGATTCGCTGACAGGAATCATTGGATCGTGATGATGATATGGAACAGGAACGCGGCGGTTTCAAGATCAAAGATCGAACGTTCAAATGCGACCCAAGATGGGCATTGGAACACGCAGATGAGATCACGGCCATTCTGCATATATCTTAGTCAATCATAGATCGTTGGCTACGTAATCGCCTGACTGCATCAAAAATAGACGTGCATGCCGCTCGTTTAAGCGCCATTCCGCCTAGCGCGGAATCATCGCCAATTGCAAATTTGAAAACGCTTTCAGCACCTTAGGTTGCTGCGACGGAATGGCACGGTTCTTGCGATTTCGTTAACGCAGGCGGCCGGGGGGTCGCTTAGACAGTTATGTCCTGCGTCAGGGAGATTGACCTCACATGATTACCGAAACGACTCACGCGATAGCCAAACCCTTCACGCGCCGCCGCTTCATTGCCGCGACGGCCGGTCTGGCGATGGGCCTCGCTTCATTGACGGCTGCGAGCGCGCAGGAAACCATCAAGGTCGGCGTTTTGCATTCGCTGTCCGGCACGATGGCCATTTCGGAGACGACGCTGAAGGATACCGTTCTATTCATGATCGATGAGCAGAACAAAAAGGGCGGGGTTCTCGGCAAGAAGCTCGAGGCTGTCGTCGTCGATCCCGCCTCGAACTGGCCGCTGTTCGCCGAAAAGGCGCGCGAGCTGATCACCAAGGAGAAGGTCTCGGTCGTGTTCGGCTGCTGGACCTCGGTATCGCGCAAGTCGGTGCTGCCGGTGTTCAAGGAGTTGAACTCGATCCTGTTCTACCCCGTGCAGTACGAAGGCGAGGAATCCGAGCGCAACGTGTTCTACACCGGTGCGGCGCCGAACCAGCAGGCTATCCCGGCGGTCGATTATCTTGCCAAGGAAGAGAAGGTGCAGCGCTGGGTGCTGGCCGGCACGGACTACGTCTATCCCCGCACGACCAACAAAATCCTCGAAGCCTATCTGAAATCGAAGGGCGTCAAGGCCGAAGACATCATGATCAACTACACGCCGTTCGGTCATTCGGACTGGCAAACGATCGTGGCCGACATCAAGAAGTTCGGCTCGGCCGGCAAGAAGACCGCCGTGGTCTCGACCATCAATGGCGACGCCAACGTGCCGTTCTACAAGGAGCTCGGCAACCAGGGCATCAAGGCGACCGACATTCCGGTCGTCGCCTTCTCGGTCGGCGAGGAAGAACTCGCCGGCATCGACACCAAGCCGCTGCTCGGCCATCTCGCCGCGTGGAATTATTTCCAGTCGATCAAGGATCCGGAGAACGAGAAGTTCATCAAGGCCTGGCAGACGTTCACGAAGAACCCGAAGCGCGTCACCAACGATCCGATGGAAGCCACCGTCATCGGTTTCAACATGTGGGTGAAGGCGGTCGAGAAGGCCGGCACCACAGACGTCGACAAGGTGATCGACACGCTTCCGGGCACCAAGGCGGCCAACCTGACCGGCGGCATGTCTGAATTGCTCCCGAACCACCACATCACCAAGCCGGTGTTCATCGGCGAGATCAAGGGCGACGGCCAGTTCGACGTGGTCTGGAAAACGCCGGGCCTCGTCGCCGGCGACGCCTGGTCGAAAGAACTCGACGGCTCCAAGGATCTGGTCGGTGATTGGGTGACGCTGAAGTGCGGCAACTACAACACCGTCACCAAGAAGTGCGGCGGTCAGGGCTCGTAACGGCACGTTCGCCATCCGCCGTCATTGCGAGGAGCCTGTGTGGCTCGGTTTCGAGACACACGGGCGACGAAGCAATCCAGTTTCCTCAAAGAGCTGGATTGCTTCGCACGCGACATGATCGGCTCACGCCGATCCCGTCCCGGCTCGCAATGACGACCTGATCAAATCTTGGGACGGCGGTGAACGTCACCGCTGTCTCTTGACCAGCGGTTTGGGAATTTTCAGTGCTGAACATCATCTTCAAAAATGCATGCGCGTTCGCACTCGCTATGTGTCTCATGGCCGTCTCAGGGCTATCGGCGCAGGCCGGTCCGCTCGAGGACGCCATTGCGAAGTTCGCCAACGATTCGTTTTCCGATACCGAGGCCGCTGTCGGCGTTCTCACCTCCTCCAATAATGCGCAGGCGCTCCCGGTCATCAGCGCGCTGCAGAGCGGACGGCTGCTTGCGGATCCCGCGTCGAAGCAGGTCTTTGTCAAACTGACGGACGGCAAGATCACCGACGCCGCGACAGGCGCGCCTGTCGCCAGTGCACCGGCGTCGGCGAGCGTGGTGCGTCTCAACAATCGGCTGCGCCGGATCATCGATGCCGCGGTCGGGACGCTGACGCTGCTGTCGCCGGATCCCGCGCGACGCGTTCAGGCCGCGCAATCCGTGTTCAAGACGCATGACGCCGCCGCGCTCCCCGTTATCGATGGTGCGCTGGCGAAGGAAACCAACGCCGCCGCCAAGCGCGCCTTTACCGAGGCCCGCGCCGCAATTCTTCTCTTCAAGCCCGACGCGACCGAGCCGGAAAAGCTCGAAGCCATCGCCACCATCAAGGCGCGCGGCGACCGCGAGGCGTTGGCGTTGCTGACAGGGCTCACCGGCGATCAGCCGCCGTCGGTGGTGAGTGGTGCGGCGAATGCCAGGACCGCGATCGAGCGCACGCTGACCTTGTGGTCATATCTGCAGAACGCCTGGTACGGTTTGTCGCTCGGCTCGGTGTTGCTGCTCGCCGCGATCGGCCTCGCCATCACCTTCGGCGTGATGGGCGTCATCAACATGGCGCATGGCGAGATGGTGATGATCGGCGCCTACGTCACCTTCGTCGTGCAGGAGGTGATCCGCACCTCCTATCCCGGCCTGTTCGATTATTCGTTGCTGATCGCCGTCCCGCTGGCGTTTCTCGTCGCCGGCCTGCTCGGCGTCGTGATCGAACGCGGCATCATCCGGTTTCTTTACGGCCGCCCGCTGGAAACGCTGCTGGCGACATGGGGGCTGTCGCTGGTGTTGCAGCAGGCGATCCGCACGATGTTCGGCCCGACCAATCGCGAGGTCGGCAATCCGTCATGGATGTCCGGCGCGTTCGAGATCGGCCAGATCACCATCACGTATAATCGCCTCTGGATCCTGTGCTTCACGATGGCCGTGTTCGCGATCCTGCTGGCGATGCTGCGTTATTCGAGCATCGGGCTGGAGATGCGCGCTGTCACGCAAAATCGCCGCATGGCCGCCTCGATGGGCATCGCAACCTCGCGCGTCGATGCGCTGACCTTCGGCCTCGGCTCGGGCATCGCGGGCATTGCCGGCGTGGCGCTGTCGCAGATCGACAACGTCTCGCCGAACCTCGGCCAGAGCTACATCATCGATTCGTTCATGGTGGTGGTGTTCGGCGGCGTCGGCAATCTGTGGGGCACGCTGGTCGGCGCGTTCACGCTCGGCATCGCGAACAAATTCCTGGAGCCTTTCGCCGGCGCCGTGCTCGGCAAGATCGCGATCCTCGTGCTGATTATCCTGTTCATCCAGAAACGCCCGCGCGGATTGTTCGCACTCAAGGGCCGGGCGATCGAAGCATGATGATGAACGACACGATGCGCACGCCCCTCCCCCCACGTTCTTCACGTGGTGGGGAGGGGTCGGGGGTGGGGGGCAACCTCTTCCGATATGCTTGTGAAGGCCCCCCACCCCCGACCCCTCCCCGCCGCAAGGGCGGGGGGAGGGGAGCGCTCCTCGTTTCGTTGCGAGGGATTTTGGCATGACCCCGCACATCCTCACCCGCTCGCTGGATCGCAGCGCCACGATCTTCCTGCTGATCGTCGCCGCCGTCGGCATTCTGCTGCCGCTGTCGAACCTGCTGCTGCCGGCGGGTTCTCCGCTTCAGGTGCCGACCTATCTGATGTCGCTGTTCGGCAAATATGTCTGCTACGCGATCCTGGCTTTGTCGATCGACCTGATCTGGGGCTATTGCGGCATTCTCTCGCTCGGCCACGGCGCCTTCTTCGCGCTCGGCGGCTATGCGATGGGCATGTATCTGATGCGGCAGATCGGGTCGCGCGGCGTCTACGGCAATCCGATCCTGCCGGACTTCATGGTGTTCCTGAACTACAAGGAACTGCCGTGGTACTGGTACGGCTTCGACATGTTCTGGTTCGCGGCGCTGATGGTGTTGCTCGCGCCGGGCATCCTCGCGTTTTGTTTCGGCTGGCTCGCCTTCCGGTCGCGCGTCACCGGCGTCTATCTGTCGATCATCACGCAGGCGATGACCTATGCGCTGTTGCTTGCCTTCTTCCGCAACGATTTCGGCTTCGGCGGCAATAACGGGCTGACCGACTTCAAGGACATTCTCGGCTTCAACATTCAGTCGAACGGAACGCGCGCCGCCTTGTTCGCGCTGTCATGTCTCGCGCTCGCGGTCGGCTTCCTGATGTGCCGCGCGGTGGTGACGTCGAAACTGGGCAAGGTGCTGATCGCGATCCGCGACGCCGAATCGCGCTCGCGCTTCCTCGGCTACCGCGTCGAATCCTACAAGCTGTTCGTGTTCGTGCTGTCGGCCTGCATGGCCGGCGTCGCCGGCGCGCTGTATGTGCCCCAAGTGGGCATCATCAATCCCGGCGAATTCGCGCCGGCCAATTCCATCGAGGCTGTCATCTGGGTCGCGGTCGGCGGCCGCGGCACGCTGATCGGGGCGGCGCTCGGCGCGATCGTCGTCAACTACGCCAAGACCGTGTTTACCTCGGGCGCGCTCGCACCCTACTGGCTGTTCATGCTGGGCGCGCTGTTCATCCTCGTCACGCTGCTGCTGCCGAAGGGCATCATCGGCACCTTCAACGCCTGGTGGGAGCCCAGGCTCTTGAAGAACCGGAAGGAGCAGACGCTCGACCCGGTCGCCGCGAGCGCCGCCGCCGAAGTCGGCGTCACATTGCCGAAGCCCGCCGAATGAGCGCCGCCAGATGAGCATGATTGACACCAAGGCGACCTCGGCGCTGCTGTATCTCGACGGCGTGCATGTCTCGTTCGACGGCTTTCATGCGATCAACAACCTGTCGCTGACGCTGGCGCCGGGCGAGATGCGCGCGATCATCGGCCCCAACGGCGCCGGCAAGACCACGATGATGGACATCATCACCGGCAAGACCAAGCCCGACAAGGGCGAGGTGCTGTTCGACGGCAGTGTCGATCTGACCAAGCTCGACGAGACCAAGATCGCCGAACTCGGCATCGGCCGCAAATTCCAGAAGCCGACGGTGTTCGAGAGCCAGACCATCGAGGACAATCTGCTGCTCGCGCTGAACGTCGATCACCGCGTCCGCGGCACGCTATTCTGGCGCAAGAGCCGCGACGAAGCCGATCGCATCGAGCGCGTGCTGGAGACCATCCGCCTGACCGACCTGCGCGGGAAGCTTGCCGGCAGCCTCTCGCACGGGCAGAAACAATGGCTCGAAATCGGCATGCTGCTGGCGCAGGATCCAAAGCTGCTGCTGGTCGACGAGCCGGTCGCGGGCATGACCGATGTCGAGACGCACCAGACGGCGGAGCTGCTGAAAGAGATCAACGCCGACAACAAGACGGTGGTCGTCGTCGAGCACGACATGACCTTCGTGCGCGAACTCGGCGTCAAGGTGACGTGCCTGCACGAAGGCACGGTGCTGGCCGAAGGCACCATCGATGACGTCTCGACCAATGATCGTGTCGTGGAAGTGTATTTGGGGCGCTGACGTTTGAACAAAGTTGGCCGTCATCCCCGCGAAGGCGGGGATCCAGTATTTCGAGGCGCATCCTTTTAGCCGCGGCGTCGCGGTGTACTGGTTCCCCCGCCTTCGCGGGGATGACGGCTCAGGCAAGTGGATCGCGCGTTACCCTCACGAGAGGATTTGGGGACTACATGCTCACCGTCGACAACATTTCTCTCTCCTACGGCGCGGCGCAGGCGCTGCGCGGCGTCTCGATTACGGCCGAGCCCGGCAAGGTGACGTGCGTGCTCGGCCGCAACGGCGTCGGCAAGACCAGCCTTCTGCGCGCGCTGGTCGGCCAGCAGGCGATCTCGGGCGGGTCGGTCACGTTTGACGGCCAGGACATCTCGAAGCTGCGGCCCTATGAGCGGGCGCGGCGCGGCATCTCCTTCGTCCCGCAAGGCCGCGAGATTTTTCCGCTGCTCACGGTCGAGGAAAATCTCAAGACGGGTTACGCGCCGCTGAAGCGCGCCGACCGCAATATTCCCGACGACGTGTTTTCGCTGTTTCCGGTGCTCAACTCGATGCTCGGCCGGCGCGGCGGCGACCTGTCCGGCGGCCAGCAGCAGCAGCTCGCGATCGGTCGGGCGCTGGTGATGCGGCCGAAATTGTTGCTGCTCGACGAGCCGACCGAGGGCATCCAGCCGTCGATCATCAAGGATATCGGCCGCGCGATCTCCTATCTGCGCAGCCTCGGCACTATCGCCATCGTGCTGGTCGAGCAATATCTCGACTTCGCCTGCGAACTCGGCGACAATTTCGCGGTGATGGATCGCGGCGCCGTGAAATATGCCTGCGACCGCGCCGCGATGGACCCCGCCGAGATCAGCCGTCAGATGGCGTTGTAGGGAAGAAAATTTGCCAAGCAGATTGTTGCGGGCATGTTCTGCGCACCTCTCCCCTGTGGGGAGAGGTCGACCGACGAAGCGTAGCGAAGACGGTCGGGTGAGGGGGGACGAACCTCTCGACCGTCTTAGCCCCCTCTCCCCAGCGGGGAGAGGGGGCGCGCTGCCGGTGTTGAGACGTTGTGCCAAAGAACCTTCGCTATGATGCCGTCGGAACCTTCAATAACCTTCGCCGCCAACCGCGCACGCGGCGCGGTCACATTCGACGTCGCGCTGATCGACGGCAAGACGCGCCTTCG
Organism: uncultured Tardiphaga sp.; assembly: GCA_964244735.1. GTDB lineage: Bacteria > Pseudomonadota > Alphaproteobacteria > Rhizobiales > Xanthobacteraceae > Tardiphaga. The sequence goes on along the minus strand of CAXTJT010000006.1, from coordinate 145,669 downwards.
TCAATTGCTTGAATCCGGTTCGCTGCGCGTGCGGTTTCCGTCGCCTGAGGATCACGGCCTGTCGGCAGTGTTCGTCAATACGGCCGGCGGCGTCGCCGGCGGCGACGCGTTCGGGATCGGTATCACCATCGGCGACGATGCGCGCCTCTCCGTGACGACCGCCGCCGCCGAAAAAATCTACCGTTCACACGGACCAGCCTCGCAGCTCGACATCGCGCTTAACGTGCAAAGCGGCGCGCATCTGGCCTGGATGCCGCAGGAAACGATCCTGTTCGACAAGGCCTCGGTCGAACGCCGGATCGACATCGACCTTGCGGGCACCGCATCGCTGGTGTTGTGCGAGATCGTCGTGTTCGGTCGCGCCGCGATGGGCGAGACCGTGAAACACGGATCGTTCATCGATCGCTGGCGGCTGCGCTATGGCGACCGGCTGGTGTTCGCCGAAACGATCCGGCTCGGCGGCGACATCGGCGCGACATTGGCGAAGCGCGCCGTCGCAAACGGCGGCGTTGCAATCGGCACAATGCTGATCGTGCCCGGCGACGCGGCGCTGGTCGAACGGATTCGCGAGGCGTCGAAGGCTTATGGCGGCGAAGTGGGCCTTTCGGCGTGGAACGGATTTGCATTGGCCCGTTTCTGTAGCCAAGATGCAGCAAGACTGCGTGCCGATATGATCGCGGTGTTGCAGGCTGCAGGCGTTATTTTGCCGCGGCTGTGGTTGGGTTGAAGACGCTGATGACGAGAGTGGCTGCATGAATTTGTCTCCCCGCGAAAAGGACAAGTTGCTGATCTCGATGGCGGCGATCGTCGCGCGCCGCAGGCTCGAGCGCGGCGTCAAGCTCAATCACCCGGAAGCCATCGCCATCATTTCCGATTTCATCGTCGAGGGCGCGCGCGACGGCCGCACCGTCGCCGACCTGATGCAGGCCGGGGCGCAGGTCGTCACCCGCGCGCAATGCATGGACGGCATCGCCGAGATGATCCACGACATCCAGGTCGAGGCGACGTTTCCCGACGGGACGAAGCTCGTCACCGTGCATGAACCGATACGCTAGCGCATGATCCCGAAAAGTGGGCGCTGGTTTTCGGACCAGATCACGCCCCAGAAAACAGGTGGCCGATGATCCCCGGTGAACGCTTCATTCTGGACGGCGAGATCGAACTCAATGCCGGCCGCGAAACGGTGACGATGACAGTCGCAAATACAGGCGACCGGCCGATTCAGGTCGGCTCGCACTACCATTTTTTCGAGACCAACGCGGCGCTGGCGTTCGACCGCGCCAAAGCGCGCGGCATGCGGCTGGATATCGCCGCCGGCACCGCGGTGCGCTTCGAGCCCGGCCAGAGCCGCGACGTGCAACTCGTGGCGCTCGCCGGCAGGCGCGAGATTTACGGCTTCCGGGGTGATGTGATGGGGAAACTGTAGAAGCAGCTTGAACTTTTGAATGTAAGACGCATCTTTAATGTAAGGAGATTTATAATGCCTTACAAATCCAGCGCAACGATGACGTCGAAAGGACAGGTTACGGTCCCGGCGGATATTCGCGAGAAACTGGGCATCAAGGCGGGCGATCGGCTCGACTTTCACTTGGCCGATTCCGGCAAGCTATCCGTCGTGCCGGTAAAACGCCGAAGTATTTTCGAGGATTTTCATGAAGTGCAGTTGCCGTCTCGCGGTCGCCCCGTTTCGCGCGCCGACATCGACGATGCCATTTCCGCAGCGGTCACTGAAAAATTTCCGCGATCGGAGAAGCGTCGGGGATGATTGGAATCGATACCAACATCCTGTTGCGTTTCTTTGAGACGGACGACGCTCCGGAGCAGACAGCCGCAGCGCAGGCATTCGTCCGCGAACAAGGTTCGGTTTTCCTGAATCCCGTCGTGCTGGTTGAGCTTGTCTGGACATTGCGCAGTACCTTTGCACTTGATCGTCTCACGATTTATTCGCGGCTGGCCCGTCTTGTTTCGGCTCCCGAGTTTTCATTCGCATTTCACGAGGCAACGGAACGGGCCGTCTCGCAATACGGACAAGGCGCAGCAGATTTTGCGGACTGTTTGATTGGCGAACTCAATCTTGAGTTCGGCTGCGATGTAACGATGACCTTTGACAAGAAGGCTTCGAAGACTCTGCCTTTTCGTCGGTTGGAAATCTGAAAGGCCACCCCATGCCCGTGAAACTTCCGCGCTCCGTCTATGCCGACATGTTCGGGCCGACCACCGGCGACCGGGTGCGGCTCGCCGACACCGATCTCATCATCGAGGTCGAAAAGGATTTCACCATCTACGGCGAGGAGGTGAAGTTCGGCGGCGGCAAGGTGATCCGCGACGGCATGGGTCAAAGCCAAGTCACCAACGCCAATGGCGCGGCCGACACCGTCATCACCAATGCGCTGATCGTCGACCACTGGGGCATCGTCAAGGCCGACGTCGCCATCACCGGCGGATACATTTCCGCGATCGGCAAGGCCGGCAATCCCGACATCCAGCCCGGCGTGACCATCATCATCGGGCCGGGCACGGACGTGATCGCAGGCGAGGGCAAGATCCTCACGGCCGGCGGCTTCGACAGCCACATCCATTTCATCTGTCCGCAGCAGATCGAACACGCGCTGATGAGCGGCGTCACCTCGATGCTGGGCGGCGGCACAGGGCCGTCGCACGGCACCTTCGCCACCACCTGCACGCCGGGGCCGTGGCACATCGGCCGGATGATCCAGTCCTTTGATGCGTTCCCGGTCAATCTCGGCATTTCCGGCAAGGGCAATGCGTCGCAGCCCGCGGCGCTGATCGAGATGATCGAGGGCGGCGCCTGCGCGCTCAAGCTGCATGAGGATTGGGGCACCACACCGGCGGCGATCGACAATTGTCTCAGCGTCGCCGACGATCACGACATCCAGGTGATGTTGCATTCCGACACGCTGAACGAGTCGGGCTTCGTCGAGGATACGATCAAGGCTTTCAAGGGTCGCACCATCCACGCCTTCCACACCGAGGGCGCCGGCGGCGGCCACGCGCCCGATATCATCAAGGTCGCGGGGCTGGCGAACGTGCTGCCGTCCTCGACCAATCCGACCCGGCCGTTCACGCGCAACACGATCGACGAGCATCTCGACATGCTGATGGTGTGCCACCATCTCGATCCGTCGATCGCGGAAGACCTGGCGTTCGCCGAGAGTCGCATTCGCAAGGAGACCATCGCGGCGGAAGACATCCTGCACGATCTCGGCGCGCTCTCGATGATGTCGTCGGACAGTCAGGCGATGGGCCGGCTCGGCGAGGTCATCATCCGCACCTGGCAGACCGCCGACAAGATGAAAAAGCAGCGCGGCTCGCTGCCGCAGGACACCGGCAACAACGACAATTTCCGCGTCAGGCGTTACATCGCCAAATACACGATCAATCCCGCGATCGCGCATGGCGTGTCGAAGCTGATCGGCTCGGTCGAGATCGGCAAGCTGGCCGACCTCGTGCTCTGGTCGCCGGCGTTCTTCGGGGTCAAGCCGGATTGCGTCGTCAAGGGCGGCATGATCGTCGCGGCGCCGATGGGCGATCCGAACGCGTCGATCCCGACGCCGCAGCCCGTGCATTATCAGCCGATGTTCGGGGCGTTCGGCCGCGCGCTGACGCAGACCTCGGTGGTGTTCACGTCGAATGCGGCGATCAGCGGCGGCTTGCGCGAACGCCTCGGCACGCAGAAGGCGCTCTATGCGGTCGAGAACACGCGCAGCGGCATCTCGAAAAAGAGCATGATCCACAATGATGCGACGCCGGACATTCAGGTCGATTCCGAGACCTACGAGGTCCGCGCCGACGGCGAGTTGCTGACCTGCGCGCCGGCCGAGGTGCTGCCGATGGCGCAACGCTATTTCATGTTTTGATGGAGCTGCATAAATGTAGCGCCGTCATCCTGAGGTGCATTTCCAGGCGCGTCGTTGCGCGCCTGAAAATGCCTCGAAGGATGCGGCAAAATGTACAAGTGGCGCATCCTTCGAGGCTCGCGCCATCGACGAAGGCGTCGATGGGCGCTCGCACCTCAGGATGACGTCAGCCATGTGGCGAGACACCTCTTCATTCCCGCATCAGAACCCTCTATGGTCCGCCTTTCTAACGTCCAATAACAAAAAATCCCGGGAGGATTACGTGATCTACGTCGTCGCCACACTGACCATCAAGCCTGAAATGCGCGCTGAATTGATCGAAGGCGCGAAGGCCTGCATCGCCGAGACCGTCAAGGAAGCCGGCTGCATCGCCTATGACCTGCATGAGAGCGTCACCGATCCGACCAAGCTGGTGTTCGTCGAGCAATGGGAGAATGCCGAGGCGCTGGGCCCGCATGGCAAAACCGAGCATCTCAGGGCCTTCGTTCGCATTGCCAGGACTTGCGTGACCGCTCCGATGAAGGTTGAAATCATCACGCCTGCCAGCGTCGATGTACACTAGGAGGCTGAGATGATCTACGTCGTCGCCACCACCAAGGTCAAACCCGAGAGCCGCGAGGCCTATATCGCCGGCGCCAAGGAATGCATCGCCGCCACGCAGGAGGAAAAGGGCTGCCTCTCTTACGACAGCCATACCAGCATTAACGATCCCGACACCTTCGTCGTGGTCGAGCGCTGGGAAACGCGCGACGATCTCAACGCGCATGGCCGCTCGCCGCACATGAAAACCTGGCGTGCGCTGTCCGCACCGTTGAAGGAAACGCCAACGGTGATCGAGATCATTTCGGACGGCAAGGTCGAGACGCTGTGAACCACATCCGATGATCCGCGCCACGCAAGTCTTGGGACAGGGCCGCTGGCACGACAATCCTGCGGACAGCGTCGTGCTCGATTTCGACGACCGCCATCGCCGGCGGATCGCGATGACGGGTACGCGCGGTCTCGCTTTCTTGCTCGATCTCGAAAGCGCCGTCGCCTTGCGCGGCGGCGACGCGCTATTGCTCGACGACGGCCGCCTGATCGAGGTCGTCGCCGCACCCGAACCGTTGATCGAAGTTCGCGGCAGCGATCCGCAGCATCTGGTGCGGATCGGCTGGCATCTCGGCAATCGGCACCTGCCGACCCAGATAACCGCGCGCGGTCTGCGTGTTCGCAGGGATCATGTCATCGAGGACATGCTGCGCGGGCTCGGCGCACGCCTGATCGAGATCGAGGCGCCGTTCGATCCCGAAGGCGGTGCGTATGCCGAAGCGGCGCCGGCCGCGCATGATCACGGCAGGCACGATCACGGCGACGTCCACGACGAACATTGCGGTCACGATCATGCGCCGGGCCACACGCATTCGCATGACCACGGCCACTGACGATCTCTCCGGCGCGGATGCCGCGTCGCTGTACCGGCTGATGACGTGGCTGTCGCCGGCCTTCCCGGTCGGCGCATTCTCCTATTCGAGCGGCATCGAATGGTCGGTGGAAGCAGGCGACATCACGGATGCGGCGTCGTTGCGCGACTGGCTCGCGGCCCTGCTGACCGACGGTCCCGGTTTCTGCGATGCCGTGTTTCTCGCGCAGGCGTATCGCGCCGCGCAAGCCGACGACAAATCCAACATGCGGCATATCGCCGAACTCGCCGCGGCCTTCGCGCCGTCACGCGAACGGCATCTCGAAACGTCGTCACAGGGCCGTGCGTTCATCGATATCGTCACGGCGGCCTGGAGCAGCGCTGACCTTACAAGAGCGATGGCCGCCTGCGACGGGCCGATCGTCTATCCCGTCGCCGTCGGGATAACCGGAGCCGCCCACGGCGTGCCGGTCGGCGCGACGTTGCATGCGTTTCTCCATGCGGTGGTCTCGAACTGGATTTCCGCCGGCGCCCGGCTGGTCCCATTGGGCCAGACCGATTGCCAGCGCGTCCTTGTGGCGCTGGAAGCGGACGTAAGCGCAACCGCGGCCCATGCCTTGCAGGCAACGTTGGACGATCTCGGCAGTGCGACCTTCCGCGCCGATATCGGCTCGATGCGCCACGAAACCCAATATACAAGGCTTTTCAGATCATGATCCGGATAGACAATCCATGAACATTTCCAAAAATATTTCCAAGAACGGACCACTGCGCGTCGGCATCGGCGGCCCTGTCGGCTCCGGCAAGACCGCCCTGATGGACCTGTTATGCAAGACCATGCGCGAGCGCTACGACATCGCCGCGATCACCAACGACATCTACACCAAATGGGACGCCGAATTTCTGGTGCGCTCGGGATCGCTGACGCCGGATCGTATCGCCGGTGTCGAGACCGGCGGCTGCCCGCATACGGCGATCCGCGAGGACGCCTCGATGAACCTTGCGGCTGTGGCGGATATGCGGGCGAAATTTCCTGGCCTCGACGTGGTGTTGATCGAATCCGGCGGTGACAATCTGGCCGCGACATTCTCGCCCGAACTGGCGGACATCACGATCTACGTCATCGATGTCGCGGCCGGTGACAAGATTCCGTCCAAGGGCGGACCGGGCATTACAAGGTCGGACCTGCTCGTCATCAACAAGATCGACCTCGCGCCCTATGTCGGTGCGTCGCTGGAGAAAATGGAATCCGATGCCAGGCGGATGCGCGGCGAACGCCCGTTCGTGATGACCAACCTGAAAAAGAGCGACGGCCTTGCCACCATCGTCGCCTTTATCGAGGCCAAGGGCGGCCTCAATCGGTCGCTATGAACCGGAAGCCCGGCTGTCGGAACCAAACCGGAGAAAGCTCGCTTAACGTGCTCTTGCCGGCGGCTCTGCACAGCTTCCGACACTCTCGCGGCTGAAGATGGTTGCCTTACGATGACGCGTCCTCCACATTCGCCGAAAGATCGGCACGCCGGCTGCGGTCATTCATCGCGGCGGCCCCGGCGGACCGCGGGACATTATTGCCCTCGTCCCGAGTGCGAGTAGGCGCGTGGTTCGGCTTGGTTTCATCATCGCTCTGCTGGCCGTCATCGGCGCGGCTCTCTCGGCCTTCGCGGCCTGTCGGACCTATGATCAGGAACTGACCGTCGAGCGGATCGCGCTGTCACGCGCGATCGACGTCCATGCGAGCCTTGTGCAGGAGCGCATGACCGAGCGCGAATTGCTGGCGCGGGTGTCGTCCGGCCTGTTCCGGTCGCCGTCCAAAGTGACGGCCAATATGCTCGAGCCGCTGCGGGCCTCGATCTACGCCTTCAAAACCGATTTCGTCGTCGCGAGCTGGATCGCCACGTTGCAGCCGAGTGAAATCGATGCCGCTCGCGCCGCCATCACGGCCGGCGGCTACCCCAATCCGACGATCCGCAATCCCGACGACAGTCCGCGTGACATTTCCGGGCTGACGACGCCGATCGACGTTGTTCTGGATGTCGAGCCACGCACAGCGGATACGAGCAGCGCGCCAGGGCGATCGCTTGACGCGAGTCCGGTCCTTGGTCCGGTGCTGAAACAGGCCTTGGCCGGGGGCAAGCCGGTCGTATCCGATCCGACGACATTGCGGACCAGCGGCGCGCTCGGTGTCTTGCTGGCGGCGCCGGTGCAGCAGGACGGCAAGGGCACGGTTGGTTTCGTGACGTTTTCCTACGAGATCGCGCCGTTGATGCTGACCAACGACGATCTGTCGCTATTCTCCGTCGTCGTCAAAGATCCGCGCGATGGGCGATCGGAGATCGCCGTCGACGATCAGGGGGCCGCCGTCGTGCGCCAGGCGTCCGCCGATGCGACAAGGGCGCCGATCTCCCGCATCGTCACGTTCGGCAATCACGACTGGTCGCTGGCCTATTATGCCAAGGTCGATGTCGACCAGCGCGCGCTTCGTCTCGGCATTTTTGTCGTGCTGGCCGGTTTGGCGCTGACGGCGATTATCTGCGGCATGTTTTTTTATGTCGCCTACAACAACATCAGGATGCGCCGCGAGATCGCGATGCGGATCGGGTTCGAGCATCGCCTGACGGCCGTGATCGACGAACTCAACCACCGTGTCAAAAATATTCTGGCTGTGATCCAGTCGATCGTGACCCGAACACTGCGGCACGGCGCCGATGTGGATGTCGGCCGCGAACTGCTGATCGGCCGCATACACGCGATGTCGAATGTCGTGTCGTTGCTCAGCGAAAGCCAGTGGCAAGGCGTGCCCTTGAAGGGCCTGTTCGAGCCGCGCGCGATCCCGCACGCCGATCGCATCCTGCTCAACGGTCCCGACATCACCGTCAGCGCGCGTGCCGCTCAAAGCCTGTCGTTGCTGTTTTTTGAATTGGCGTCGCACACCGACGAAGGGCTGTCGCTGGTCGGCAAGCACCCGAAGGTCGCCGTCGATTGGCGCATTCAGGGCGAGGGTGACGATGCGACCTTCCATTTCAAATGGGAGGAATCCAACACGTCGGAAAAAACCCGCAAGCCAGACAGCGATTTCGGCGTCGTACTGCTGGAGCGCGTGGCGCCCGAAGCCTTGGGCGGCAAGGCCAAACGCTATTTCACAGATGTCAGTTATATCTATGAACTGACGGCGCCGATGGCGACGGTGGTCGATCTCACCGAGCGTGACCGGACCGACAGGCTCGTGAAGCCGATCCGGAAGAGATAGGCGGAGCGGAGGCATCCGTCATCGATGCATCGCGTGATGACGAATATCCAAGAAAAAGGCGGCCGGTGAGGCCGCCTGTTTTCCCGAATTGGTCTCGCGCAGGAATCAACCGCCGCTGCCGCCGATGACGGCGCGCACCGTATCATCCGGCCCAAAATCGTCGGCGCCGTCGACATAAAGCAACGCGCTCAGCTTCGATCGCGCGCGGTTGACGCGGCTCTTGATCGTTCCGACCGCGCATCCGCAGATTGCGGCGGCATCTTCATAGGAAAAGCCCGATGCGCCGACCAGAATAAGCGCTTCACGCTGATCCTGCGGCAGTTTCTCAAGCGCCGCCCGAAATTCCTCGAATTCCAGATGTGCGTTTTGCGCAGGCTGCGTCTTCAGTGTTTTCGAGTAGCTGCCGTCGGCATCTTCGACCTCGCGGCGTCGCTTGCGGTAGTCCGATCGAAACAGGTTACGAAGGATCGTGAACAGCCAAGCCGGCAGATTTGAGCCCGGCTGAAACGAATCGATATTGGCGAGCGCGCGCAACAGGGTTTCCTGCACGAGATCGTCAGCACGATCGCCATTTCCGCTGAGTGAAATGGCGAAGGCGCGCAAGCTCGGCACTGATGCCAGAATGTCGTCGCGAAGATTGTCTGTTAGGGGCATCAGTCTCTCCCCTCCGTCTTGGCAGCCGCCGGCTGGTCCTTCGCATCAAGCTGCTTGATCAGCTCGGCAAATCGATCGGGGACACCTTGCCGCACCACATCATCATACATCGCACGCAACTGATGACCGATCCGGGATTGGATTTCCGAATTTAAGCCGCCCTTGTTGACCTTCACATCTTTCATGACCCGATCCACATTTCCCCAGAAGTTGAAATCAACAGGATTTGCCGAAATTTCTTGATTTTTGAAGCGTTTGCATCATCTGCTGGGGTTGCTAATTCAAAGCCTGCCGGATAGTTCCAGAACGCCGGGCATGTGGAACTTTTACGTTTCGACGGCGTAGGGTTTTCTGAAGTCAGATACGCTCATGGTTGGATCAGGGTTCAAGGCCCTTCCGGCCAAGCGGATTTCAATTCAGTTTGCCGATTTCTGACACTGACAAGGATGGAGTGGGGATGTCCCGATCACAGCTCGTTGCTGAACACTTACCGCTACTGCGGCGCTACGCCCGCGCTCTGACCGGCAACCAGTCTTCCGGCGACGCTTATGTCGGTGCGATGCTCGAGGCGCTGTTGCAAGATCCTTCGCTGCTTGACGAGCAGCACGGCCCGCGCTCCGGTCTCTTTCGGCTGTTCACGCAGATCTGGAATTCGGTCGCCGTGAATGACGACAATGAAGTTATGACGTTGCCGATGCCGTCCGAGCGTCGTTTGTCCAACATCACGCCGCTGCCGCGCCAATGCTTCTTGCTGCTGTCGCTCGAAGGATTTTCCGAAGAAGAGGTCGCCTTCATTCTTGATACCGATGTCGGCGAAATCCGGACTTTGGCAGACACCGCCGGCCGCGAAATGGCTGCCGAAATTGCGACCGATGTTCTGATTATCGAAGATGAGACGTTCATCGCGATGGATCTTGAGAGCCTCGTGAAGAACCTCGGCCACAATGTCATTGGCGTGGCGCGCACGCATTCGGATGCGATCGCGCTGGCGAAGAACAAGAAGCCTGGCCTGATCCTGGCCGACATCCAACTCGCCGATGGTTCGTCGGGTCTCGATGCCGTCAACGAGTTGCTGAAACTGTTCGAGGTGCCCGTGGTGTTCATCACGGCCTATCCCGAGCGTTTCCTGACGGGCGAACGTCCCGAGCCCGCCTTCCTGATCTCCAAGCCGTTCCAGCCTGCGATGGTCTCCGCCGTCGCGAGCCAGGCACTGTTTTTTCAGAGGAATTCAAAGAACCGAACGCCGGCCTCTGCCGCGTCCTGATCTGTCAGGCGGGCTTGACCCAACCCAAGAAGCCACCGCGGCCATGCGATGCGGTGGCTTTTTGCTGATCGTTCCGGATTGCGACGCTCTTGCGGCGTGCGCAAAAGAAAGCGGAGCATGACTGGCATCACCACAGTCACACTCCGCATCGCCGACCGGGTCTGGGGCAGACACAGCCGACTGGCGGAACGACGCGAATCTTTCAAGAACGTTCCAAATGATGAAATTTTTTGCTCACACAGTTTAGTGATGAAAATTTCGTGAATCGACGGTGAACCAGAATTGAGCCGGCGCATTCTCATTGTGATCGACACGTCCGATCGGCACGTCGCTTATTACAGCGATGGCATCACGCAACGAGGCGGCCTATGTCTCACATTTTTGCAGGTATTATCGGCGCGGTCGCGATGTCGGCGACATTCGGCGCAGTGCAACTTGCGTCCGGAAGCAGCCTGACGGGCGAACCGGCGTCGATTGCCGCGACGGCCCAGTCGAACTCGGTAAACCGCTCGTTGAAATCCGATCGCGCCGCGCCGCTGACGCAGGCGTCCGCGAGCCGCACGATTTCGGTGGCGCCTGCCGGGCTCGACTCGACGTCCATTCTCGTTCGTATTCCTGCCACCGTGACCGCCGTCAAATCATCCGATGGCATTTCGCGTCCGCTAACTCCGGCGCAAACCCGTCGCGCGTCCAACTTCGCCTGCGAACCGGTTGTCAGCGTTCTCACCGATGTGGCGAAGGTGCTTGGCCCGGGCCGTTGCGTGACCTGAGCGTCGTCAACGATCGCTGTAAATTCCGCAAAAGGCCGTCCGCACAGACGGCCTTTTTATTTGCGGCGAGAACTGCCGGTTATTCGTCGTCTGCGTTTTCAGCATCGCTCGCATCGCCGCCGCCACGCGCGGCTAGGAATCCAAGCGCCAGCGCGCCTACCGCCAGGATCGGCACAAGCTTTTTCAGGCCGATGGCGCGGACGATCGGCAATGCGGACGCGATCATCATCGGATCTGGCATCATCGATGCCACGCTCGACTTGGCTTGCTTCGGCACGTCCGCGATGCGCTTGGCCGCTTGCCGCTTGCGGGCGGCGTAGGTGCCTGCCGCGAGCAATGTGACGACGAAGAAAATGGCGGCGCCTGTCAGACAGGCGGCAACCAGCCCATGGCGATTGAGCACGGCGACGAAGGCCGCGGCACACAGGAAGGACGTTGTGACGAAGAGCGACACCGACACCGCGACGACGAGTGCCGTCATTCGGGCGGTGTTGCCGGCGCTGTCCTTGATGTCGTCTATGAAACGCTGAAACATGATGGTCCTCTGAATTGACGGTCGCTCACAAGAAAACTGGCGGCGCAGGGTCTGCGCCGCCAGTGTTTACGTCGGTCGATGCATCGCGCCGACCGCGCGATGGGTTGATTATTTTTTCCAGGCCGCTCCGATCAGGAAACCGATTCCTGCCGCGATGACGACAGCCGCGAGCGGACGTTCCTGAATCTGTTCTTCGAGCGATTCCTCGAGCGAGTAGGCCACGTCGCGCGCGTCCTCATAAGCGGCCATGCCGCGGTCCTGCCAGTCCGACGCGACGCCCGACCAGTCCGACGCCAGCGCATCCGCGCGGCCACGGGCTTCCTTGTAGCCCTGACGGGCCTGCTTGCCGGCCGAACCGGCATAGCTGTTCAGCACGTCGGTCAATTGTTCGGTCAGCGCAGAGATATCTTTTTTCACGGCTTTCAAATCCTTCTGAAGGCGGTCGGTGTTGAGCGTGTCTGCCATTGGTTCGTCTGCCGTTGCTGGTGGTTGACAAGCGTTGATTGCGCGCCACGACGCCACTGGTTTCGTCGCACACAAACGCCCGCTCAAACTGGAAGTTCCATGCAGGAACGCCGCTTCAATCGGTGGGCAATTGCGGCGACGTATCCGGCCGCAAATGCTCCTTCAACACCAAAGCGACAATCAGGATCGGCGACGCCAGGAAGCCGCCCATCGGCCCCCACAGCCAGGTCCAGAACGCCAGTGCGATAAATACAGCGAGCGCATTCAATTGCAGCCGTCGGCCCACGATCGCGGGCGTGATGAAGTGACCTTCCATGAACGTCATCAAAACAAATCCGGCCGGCGCGATCAGGCCGCCGCCCAATGTTGGAAATGTTATGATGCCGACGACGGTCAGCACGACGAACATCACGACCGGGCCGATGATCGGAAAGAAATTCAGCACCGCCGCCAGAGCGCCGAGGCCCGCCGGATTCGGCATGCCGGCCGCCGCGCAGATCACGCCTGTGGCGATGCCGACGCCGGCGTTGATCATCGTCACCATGATGAGATATCCGCCGAGGCTGGATTCGATCGCGTTGAGAATCCGCAGCGTGCGCAAGCGGGCATCGTGGTCGCCGAACGTCATGACCATATTCCGGCGCAGGTCGCGCCAGGTGGCGATGAACAGCACCAGCGTCGCCAGAAACAACAGAAATTCCGTGAAGGTCGGCGACAGGAATTCCAGCGTCGGTTGCATCCATTCGACTTTCGGGATTTGGATCGATGCGCCGGGCAGCTCTTCGGCCCCGCCGAGTGCGGCCTGCAACTGTCGCCAGAGCGCCAGCGGCCGATCGAACAGTTGCAGTTTCTCCTTCAAGATGCTGCCGAGTTCGGGGAGCTTGCTGCTCCATTCGACCAGGGGCGCCGCGATCAGGCTGACCATGAAGGCCACACCGAGACAGGCGAGCGCGACGACCAGCACGGCGGAGATCGCGCGTGGAATCTTGTGGCGCTCGAGATAGCCGGCCGCAGGCGCCAGCATCGTGCCGACGATGAAAGCGGTCACGACCGGCAGAAAGAACGCCTTGGCGACGTAAAGGACGGCGACGATCGTGATAATCAGCAGGCTGACCAGCGAAATCGTCACCACGTCCGCGCGGCGGATGACCGGAGGTTCGTCAATTTTGCCCGGCGGTATGGCAGCGCCGACCGTGGTCTTCAATTCCTGGGGGGTAACGTTCGTAAAGCCCTGATCCTGCGCGGAACTCATCGAAGGCATGACCTGCGATCGGGTCTTGCGGAGCAGTTGGGTCGTTCGGCCTCGCGCGACATCGTCAACTCCTCGCACGAGACCAATATTTGGACCTCAAACATTGGCGCATAAAGCGCTCTGACAATCGCAAAACCGCGCAACTGTCCTTTGGTTCCATCGCAAAAACGTGATCGAAGCGATGGTTGACAGAGGCCATTAGGTGCTTTCGAGGCCGGAACCGGAATGCGTCGATGGCGTTTCATTCCCAGCATCACCGATGCATCGAAATGCATCGCAGCATCACCGGACGGGGCACATCATGGCACATCAACTTCTCAAGCAGGCAATGGTCGCAGGCGCGCTTATTCTTGCTCCGGTTTTGGGCGCAGGCCAGGCTTCGGCGCAGATGTTGAGCTATGCGCCGTCGCAGAGCTTTCCGTCGGATGACGGTTTGCCGCCGCAGATGACCCAACCCGCCGATGAGACCGATGGCACGAATGAGGTGCCGGAAAATCTTCGCCGCGCTATCGTGTCCTACAACTCCCGCGAACCCGCCGGCACGATCGTCATCGATACCGGAAACACCCAACTGTTTTATGTGCTCGGCAACGGCCGCGCGATGCGTTACGGCGTCGGTGTCGGCCGCGAAGGCTTCACCTGGTCGGGGACTCAGACCGTGACCCGCAAGGCGGAATGGCCGGATTGGACGCCGCCGTCGGAAATGATCGCGCGCCAGCCTTACCTGCCGCGTTTCATGGCCGGTGGACCGGGCAATCCGCTCGGCGCACGCGCGATGTATCTCGGCTCCAGCATTTACCGCATCCACGGCACCAACGATCCGTCGACGATCGGCAAGTTCGTGTCGTCTGGCTGCATCCGCCTCACCAATGACGACGTTGCCGACCTGTTCAGCCGCGTCAACGTCGGCACCAAGGTTGTCGTGCTGCCGAAGTCCGGCGGTCTGCGGAACGAGGCGCGTTCGGTGAAGCCGCAGCAGCGTCAGGCTGCTCTGCCCGGTCGTCAGGCGATGAACCTGAACACCCAGACCATTTACTAAGAAGGTAGCGGCGGCCGTCACGGCCTCCGCTATCCGTTGTCGACAGGGGAGAGTGCGGCCATGACAATCGGATCAGGCAAGCGGCTGATTTTTTCTGCAATCGCGGCTCTGGCGTTGTTTGGCTCGGTGCCGGCCGCCCACGCGCAGGATTTCTTTTCAGCTCTCTTCGGCGGCTTCAATCGCCCGGCGCAGCGGATGATCCCGATGCCGTTCGCCAGCGAATTCGACCAGCCGAGGGTCCAGCGCAGCTATGCGCCGCGGATCAGCAGCGGCGGCGGGCAAGCATTTTGCGTGCGCACCTGCGACGGCCGCTATTTTCCGATTTCGGCATCGGACAGCCAGAGCAAGGCGGCGTCGTGCAACGCGTTCTGCCCGGCCAGCGAGACCAAGGTTTATTACGGCTCGACCATCGACAATGCTTCGGCCGAGAACGGCAAACAGTATACGGCGCTGCCGAACGCCTTCAAATATCGCAACGAACTGGTTGCCGGCTGCACCTGCAACGGGAAGGATCAAATCGGTCTCGCGCCGGTGAAGATCGAGAACGATCCGACCTTGAAGCGTGGCGATATCGTCGCCGGTGCGGAAGGATTGATGGTCAATCGCGGTGCCGATCGTCGCGGCGCGTCGTTGAACATGTCGCCGGCGTCGCAGTCGATCCGGTCCAAGTACGAGCGTCTGCCGGTCGTCGCGCAGGAGTAATTCGCACCTCGCGCGTCATCCGTCGAGCATCGCACGACGAAGGTTCAAACCCGCGCAACAGCGGCTGAGGCTGCGATGGAACCCTGAGTTCCGTTCCGAGTTGACCCGCAGAAGGCTGCCGTCGCAGCCTCTTTCAATGTGGCAGGGGACATTACATGCTCGTCGGCGTTCTGATCACGTTTCTCGTGGTCATCCTGGTTTTGTATCTCATCAATCTTCTGCCGCTTGACGGCCGCGCCAAGCAGATCGCCCGCGTCGTGGTGATCGTGATAGGCATCATCTCGCTGTTGAAATATCTCGCGGTGTTTTAGCTGCGCGATAACGCAAATAAAAATGCCTCGGCGGATGCGCCGGGGCTTTTTTGTGATGTCCGTCGGAAGCACTCCATCCGCATCGAGGAACAGCCTGCCGCATCCCCCTCAAGCGGGAGAGGGGCGTGCTGCCGATGCCGGTCGACCTCCCGAAACCTACCCCGCCGCCTTGGCTTCGCGGCGGCGCGCGGTCAGCACATACTCGGTGTAGCCGTTCGGCTGCTCGCGGCCCTTGAACACCAGATCGCAGGCGGCATGGAAGGCGATCCCGTCGAAGGTCGGGGCCATCGGCTTGTAGATCTTGTCCCCGGCATTCTGTTCGTCGACGACGACGGCCATGCGCTTCAGCGATTCCATCACCTGATCCTTGGTCACGATCCCCTGATGCAGCCAGTTGGCGAGATGCTGCGCCGAGATGCGTAGCGTCGCGCGGTCTTCCATCAAACCGACGCTATGGATGTCCGGCACCTTCGAGCAGCCGACGCCCTGATCGATCCATCGCACGACATAGCCGAGAATGCCCTGGCAGTTGTTGTCAATCTCCTGCTTCACATCGTCCGGCGCCCAGTTCGACTGCGACATCGGAATGGTGAGGATGTCCGACAGTTTTGCGCGCGGGCCGCCTTTGCTCAGCTCATCCTGCCGCGCTTTCACGTCGATCTGGTGATAATGCAACGCGTGCAACGTCGCGGCTGTCGGCGACGGCACCCAGGCCGTCGTGGCGCCCGCCTGCGGATGGCCGATCTTCTGCGTCAGCATGTCCGCCATCTTGTCCGGGGCGGCCCACATGCCCTTGCCGATCTGGGCGTGGCCAGGCAAGCCATCGATCAGGCCCATATCGACGTTCCAGTCTTCATAGGCCTTGATCCAGGGCTGCGCCTTCATGTCGTTCTTGCGGATCATCGGACCCGCTTCCATCGAGGTGTGGATCTCGTCGCCGGTGCGGTCGAGAAAGCCCGTATTGATGAAGCAGATGCGTTTCGATGCGTTCTGGATGCAGGCCTTGAGGTTGACCGTGGTGCGGCGCTCCTCGTCCATGATGCCGACCTTCATCGTATTCTCCGGCATGCCGAGCATGGTCTCGACGCGGCCGAACAACTCGCAGGTCAGCGCGACCTCGTCCGGGCCGTGCATCTTCGGCTTGACGATATAGACCGAGCCCTTGCGCGAATTCTTGATCGGGCCCTTGCCGTTGAGGTCGTGCAGCGCGAGCAGGCCGGCGACGGCCGCGTCGAGCAGGCCTTCCGGGATTTCCTTGTCGTCGGCGTCGAGCACGGCGTCGGTGAACATGTGGTGGCCGACATTGCGCATCAGCATCAGCGAGCGGCCGTGCAGCTTGACCTCACCTTTGCCGTCGGGGGCCGTGTACACGCGATCGGGATTGAGCGCGCGGGTCTGCGGCTTGCCGCCCTTCTCGAAGGTGTCGCTGAGCGTGCCGTTCATCAGGCCGAGCGTGTTGCGATAGACCAGCACCTTGTCCTCGGCGTCCACGGCCGCGACCGAGTCTTCCATGTCGAGAATGGTCGAGACGGCGGATTCCAGGATCATGTCGGCGACGCCTGCGGCATCGTCCTTGCCGATGGTGTTGCCGCGGTCGATCTTGACCTCGATATGCATGCCGTTATTGACCAGCAAGATCGCCTCGGGCGCATCGGCGCTGCCGCGATAGCCGACGAACTGGCTTTCGGTCTTGAGCGCGGTGGCGTTGAGGCTCTTGAGTTTGGCCGAGAGCTTTCCGGCGATGATGCTGTAGGCGGAGACGTCGGTGTGGCTACCGGTGGCGAGCGGCACGGCGCCGTCGAGAAAGGTCTTGGCCTTGGCGATCACCTTCGCGCCGCGCGCGGTGTCGTAGCCCTTGGCGGTCGTGGCGTCCTGCGGAATCGCGTCGGTGCCGTAGAAGGCATCGTAGAGGCTGCCCCAGCGCGCATTGGCGGCGTTGAGCGCGTAGCGCGCATTGGTCAACGGCACGACGAGCTGCGGGCCGCAGAGGCTGCCGATCTCCTTGTCGACGTTCTGCGTCTCGACCGCCTTTGTCGCCGGCTCCGGCAAGAGATAGCCGATCTCTTTCAGGAACGCGGTATAGGCGTCCATGTCGAAGGCTTTGCCCTTGTGGGCCTTGTGCCAGTCGTCGATCTTGACTTGCAGGTCGTCCCGCACTTTCAGCAGCGCGATGTTCTTCGGTCCCAAATCACGAACGATGCCGGCGACGCCCTCCCAGAACGCGTCCGGCGTGATGCCGGTGCCGGGGGTGGCTTCCTTGGCGATGAAATCGGCCAGCTCCGAGGCGATCTTCAATCCGTGGGCGTCGAGACGGGTCATGTCGGGGAATCCAGCAACAGGAGGGCGCGATGATCGGGAGATGGCGGCACGGCCGCTCAGGGGCACCTTTTAGCGCCAAAGCAGGGCGGCTGAGAAGCCCTGCGTCAGGCGGGCTCCAGGCGGGCTCAATGTCCGGGCGGGCGGACCATGATGTCGTCGGTCTCGCGGGCGAAGCGTTCGAGGCCGACTTTCAGCAGGATCGTCAGCAGCGCCACCAGCGTCAGCACGGTCGCGGCGGCAAACGCGCCGGCGACGTTGTAATCCTGATAGAGCAACTCGATCTGCAACGGCAACGTCGTGGTCTGGCCGCGGATGTTGCCGGAGACGACCGAGACCGCGCCGAATTCGCCCATCACGCGGGCGTTGCAGAGGATCGCGCCGTATAGCACCGCCCAGCGCGTATTCGGCAGCGTCACCCGAACGAAGGTGGCGAATCCCGACGCGCCGAGCGTGACGGCGGCCTCTTCCTCGTCGGTGCCCTGCACCTGCATCAGCGGGATCAATTCGCGCGCGACGAACGGTGCGGTGACGAACATCGACGCCAGAACGATCGCCGGCAGCGCGAACATTACTTTGATGTCCATCGCCTGCAGCAGCGGGCCAAACAGGCCCTGCGAGCCGTAGACGAACAGGAACGCGACGCCGGCGACGATCGGCGAAATCGAATAGGGGAGTTCGATCAGCGCGATCAGAAACGTGCGGCCGGGAAACTCGAATTTCGTCACGGTCCATGCGGCGGCGAGGCCGAACAGGATGTTCGCCGGCACGGCGATCAGCGCCGTGACGACGGTGAGCATGATCGCGTGCTGCGTGCCGGGATCAGTCAGGCTGCGCATGAAGACGCCGATGCCCTGCGAGAAGGCCGAGGTGACGATCAAGGCCAGAGGTGCGACCAGAAACAACACGGTGACGACGGCGACGATGCCGAGCACCACGCGCCGCGCGACGGGGCCGGCGCCGACCGGCGTCACCATCCAGTTGCCGTTTTGACGCGTGATCTTGGGCATCAGTCTTTCCCGCCGAGATAGCGCAGATGCCAGGCCTGCACGGCATTGGTGACGATCAGCATGAGAAAGGCCATCAGCAGCATCACGGTCGCGATCGCGGCCGCGGCCTCGTAATTGTATTCTTCGAGCCGGATGAAGGTGAGCAGCGCCACGATCTCCGTTCGCATCGGCTGGTTGCCGGCGATGAAGATGACCGCGCCGAATTCGCCGAGGCTGCGCGCAAATGCCAGCGAGCAGCCGGCCAGAAACGCCGGGAACAACGCCGGGAAAATGACGCGGATGAGAACTTGAAGATCGTTGGCGCCGAGCGAGCGGCCGGCTTCCTCGACATCGCTGCCCAGATCCTCGATCACCGGCTGCACGGTGCGAACGACAAAGGGAATGCTGGTGAACGCCATCGCGATGGCGATGCCGAGCGGCGTGTAGGCGACGGGCCAACCGATCGCGTCGAGCGGCGCGCCGAACCAGCCCTTCTTTGAGAACAAGGCCGTCAGCGCCAGACCGGCAACGGCGGTCGGCAGAGCGAACGGCACATCGACCAGCGCATCGAGAAGACGCTTGCCGGGGAATTCATAGCGCGCCAGCACCCAGGCCAGCAGCAGGCCGTAGATCGCATTGAACAGGGTTGCGGCCAGCGCCATCGTCACGGTGACGCGAATGGCGGACAGCGTGCGCGGCGACGACAGGATCGTCACAAGCTGCGCGACGCCGACATCGGACGCCTTCAGGATCAGCGCACAAAGCGGGAGCAGCACGATCACGCCGAGATATACGAGTGTGATGCCGAGCGAGAGACCGAAACCTGGGATGACGCTGCGTCGCAAGAGAGGCTTAACTTTCAATCGCCGTCATTCTGGGATTCGACTTGATCGGATTGAAACGGAGCGGTGGCGTTCATCGTCCCCTCTCCCCTTGCGGGAGAGGGGAGAAGAAGAGCTACCGCCCCCCGAACAACTGGTCGAGCTTTGCGCCGGCGTTGAGATGGTCCTTGTTGACCTTGTCCCAGCCGCCGAATTCCTCCTCGACCTTGTAGAGCGTCACATCGGGAAAGCGATCCTTGTATTTGTCGGACACGGCCTTGTCGGCGACGCGGTTATATTGCTTGGCCAGAATGTCCTGGCCTTCGGCCGAATAGAGGTATTCGAGATAGGCCGTGGCCAGCGCACGGGTGCCGTGCTTGTCGGCATATTTGTCGACGACGCTGACCGGAAATTCCGCCAGCAGCGAGGTCGGCGGCACCACGACCTGATACTTGTCTTTGCCGGCGATATCGCGGATCGACGAGGTCTCCGCCTCGAAGGTGATCAGCACGTCGCCGGTGCCGCGCTCGACAAAGGTCGTGGTCGCGGCGCGGCCGCCGGTATCGAACACCGGGACGTTGGCGAACAAGGCCTTGATGAAGGCGTCGGCCTTTGCCTCGTCGTTGAACTTGTGTTTCGCGAAGGCGTATGCGGCCAGATAAGTATAGCGCGCATTGCCCGAGGTCTTCGGGTTCGGGAAGATGACCTGCACGCCCGGCTTCACCAGGTCGTCCCAGTCCTTGATGCCCTTCGGATTGCCGGCGCGCACCAGGAACGCGGGCAGCGAATAATAGGGCGACGAGTTGTTCGGCAGCCGCTTCGCCCAGTCGGCCGGAATGAGCTTGCCCTTGTCGGCGAGCACCTGCACGTCCGTCACCTGGTTGAAGGTGACGACATCCGCCTCAAGCCCTTCGAGGATCGAGCGCGCCTGTCGCGACGAGCCGTTATGCGACTGGTTGATGGTGATGTCCTGTCCCGTCTTCGCCTTGTGCTGCTTGATGAAGGCCGCGTTGATCTCGACATAGAGTTCGCGCGCGATGTCGTAGGAGACGTTGAGCAGCGTGTTGGGCGTCTGGGCCTTTGCAGGCGCGCTCAGGATCAGCGCGCCGATAACGGCCGCAGCGATATGGGTGATGCGGTTCACTTCAAATCCTTACAAGCAAATAGACGTCAGATGTTCGCGCCGAGATCGACCATGTCGTTGAACAGCACGCCGGTGCGCTCCAGCATCGCCTCGATGGCGTCGGTGGAGTCGGTCAGCGCGCGTGTCGAGGTGTCGAGCACGAGTTCGGCGGCCTGCGGCGCTTCGTAGTCGTTGCCGATGCCGGTGAACCCCGTCAGCGTACCGGCGCGGGCTTTCGCGTAATGACCTTTCGGATCGCGTCCCTCGCAGACGGAGGCCGGAGTCGCGACATGGATTTCGCGGAACAGATCGTCCGCGATGCGGCGCGCGGCGGCGCGGTCCTCTGCCGCGGGCGAGACCGCCGCAACGATGGCGATGTGTCCGTTGCGGGCCAGATGCGCCGCCACTTCGGCGAGGCGGCGGATGTTTTCCGCGCGGTCGGCGGCCGAGAAGCCCAAATCATTGTTGAGACCCGCGCGCAGCGTATCTCCGTCCAGAAGAACCGGCGAGCCGGCCTTGCTGAACAGGCGGCGCTCCAGCGCTTTCGCCAGCGTCGATTTGCCGGAGCCGGGCAGGCCAGTCAGCCACACCACCGCGCCGTGGTGGCCGTAACGCGCCGAGCGCTCGTCCGCGCGCAAAGCGGATTCGACCGGCACGATATCGACCGGCAGTGCGCGCTGGCCGGCCTCGACCAGCAGAACGAGACCGCCGCCGGCAATGCGGCCGGCGACCTCGATCACAAGCCGCCCGATGCGCGGATTGTCGGTGTAGGTATCGGCCGCGAGCGGCTGGGCCAGCGAAATTTCGATTTCGCCGACATGGTTGCGCGCGATGGACGTGGCCGAGACGCCGGCGAGTTCGCCGGGATCGACGGCCTCGTCGATGCCGACGACGCTGGCGCGGGTTTCCTTTGTGCCGAGGCGCACCAAGATGGATTGCCCGACCGCAAGCGGCGCGTCGTGCAGCCAGAAAATGCGCGCGCGGAGCCGGCGTGTGTCGCGCGGTGCTGCGCCCGTATGCGCGATAATGTCGCCCCGTTCGAGAAACAGTTCACGGTCGAGCGTGATGCCGACCGAGCGGCCCGCGCCGAACGTGCCCGCGACGGGCGTGACCGGCCAGCTTTCGACCGTCTTGATGGTCGCGATCTTGCCCGCCGGCATGATGACGACCTCGTCGCCGGCCGCGAGATGGCCGGATTCGACGCGTCCCGCGACGATGCGCCGATCGTCGAACTTGTAGATCGCCTGCACCGGCAGCCGCAGCGGCAGTTCGTCGAGCGGCTTTGCCGGCGTCAATGCATCGAGCGCCTCGACGACCGTGAGACCGGCATACCAGGCGATGTTCGGCGTGCGTTCATTGACGCCGTCGCCATCGCGGGCGGAAATCGGAATCACGGCGGTCGGCGTGACGCCGAGGCCCGTCAGATGCGCGGTAATCTCATCCGAAATCGCTTGAAAGCGCTCGGCTGAAAAGTCGACGCGGTCCATCTTGTTGACGACAACGGCGACTTGTTTGACGCCGAGCAGATGCAGGAGATAGCCGTGGCGGCGGGTCTGATCGCGCACGCCTTCCAGCGCGTCGATGATGAGCACTGCGCCGTCGGCCTGCGAAGCGCCCGTAATCATGTTGCGCAGAAATTCCGCGTGGCCGGGCGCGTCGATCAGCACGACATCGCGCGACCGGGTGCGGAAACGGATCTGCGTGGTGTCGATCGTGATGCCCTGATCGCGCTCGGTCTGCAGCGCATCGAGCAGGAACGACCACTCGAACGGCATGCCGCGTCGCGCGCTGACGGCTTGCAGCATCTCCAGCTTGCCGTCTGGCAGACTTCCGGTTTCGTACAACAACCGGCCGACCAAGGTGGATTTGCCGTGATCGACATGGCCGACGATGACGATGCGCACTTGCGGCCGCGTGGTGCCATTGGCGAAGCTTTCGCCCGTTGCGATCATGTTCATTGCGTCACTCACCCCAGTCTTACAGATAGCCGGCGACACGAAGGCGCTCGAAAGCGTCTTCGGTTTCATGATCCAGTGCGCGGCCGGCGCGCTCGGGAATTTTGCTGCCGTCGAGTTCGATCAGGATTTCATCGATCGTCGTCGCCGTCGAGGGCACCGGATTGGTGATGTCCTGATCGCCCAACGAGCGGTAACGCATGCCGTTTTTAGCCAGATAGAGCGGGATGATCGGGATGTTCTCGCGCTGCGTGTAGGCCCAGATGTCGGCCTCGGTCCAATGCAGGATCGGATGAATGCGCAAATGCGCGCCGGGCGGCGGCGACGCGTTGAACTGGTCCCAGAACTCAGGCGGTTGATCCCGAACGTCCCATCCGCCTTCGGTGCCGCGCGGCGAAAAGACGCGTTCCTTGGCGCGGGTGGCTTCCTCGTCGCGGCGGATGCCGGCGATCAGACCGTCGAAGCCGTATTTGGCGAGTGCCAGCTTCAGGCCTTCGGTCTTGCGGGCGGCAGAGCGGGCGGCGGGCGGCAGCGTCGGGTCGATGGTCTCGATGCCGGGGCAATAATCGACTTTCAGGTCGAGGCCCCATTCCTTCGCGTATTGCTCGCGGAAAGCATACATTTCCGGAAACTTCTTTTCGGTATCGACGTGCAGGCAAGGGAACGGAACCTTCCCGAAAAACGCCTTACGGGCCAGCCAGATCATCACGTTTGAGTCTTTGCCGAGCGACCACAACAGCGCCAGCTTTTTGAGCCGGGCGAAGGCTTCGCGGAAGATGTAGACGCTCTGCGCTTCCAGCGCGTCGAGATGGTCCATTTCCGGCGCCCGGCGCGGCGCGGCTCGTGTTGATAAATCGTCGGCGGCTAAGGAACGAAAATCTGCTGTCTGACTGTCGTTATGGAGAAAGGTCATCTCTACTCTCAATACGGCATGGAAGAAAATTCTACGGCAAAAATGGCATCATTAAAGAAGAAATTTACCTTTGCTTGCCGTTGGTGAGACATATATAGAAAATAATTCCAGTCAACCCTAATTGGGGTTGGGAGCTGTTCATGCGGTTTCTGCCTGTGTTTCTTGATTTGCGTGCCGGGCCGATCTTGCTGATCGGCTCCGGAGAACTCGTGCGCGCCAAGCTTAGGTTATTGCTGGCGGCGAACGCTAGTCTGCGATGGTATGCGACGGATGGCAACAAGGATGTGTCAGGCTTGCCGGCAGCGGGTGTCGCGCAGATCGAGCATGCCGACGGCGATCCGCTCGCCGCGGACCTCTCCGGCGTGATCGCCGTGATGTGCGCCGGTGCGGGCGACCTCGGCCATGCGATGTCTGCGCGCGCGCGCGCAGCCGGTGTGCCCGTCAACGTGATGGACGATCTCGAACATTCGACGTTCATCTTTCCGGCGATCGTCGACCGCGGCGATGTGGTCGTCGCGATTGGAACGGGCGGCGCGTCGCCCGTCGTCGCGCGACGCGTCCGCGAGGCGATCGAGCGAGTCCTGCCGGCGCGGATCGGCGATCTCGCCGGCTTTATCGGACGCTGGCGCAAGCCGGTCTCGACCAAACTCGCCGAAATGCCCATGCGCCGCCGCTTCTGGGAGCGCGTGGTCGACGGTCCGATCGGCGCGCTGGTGCTGGCCGGCCGGCAAGGCGACGCGGAGGCCGCGATCGCCGCCATCACGGATCATGCCGCATTCGCCGGCGCGGATCAGGCCGGTAACGCCGGCGGCCATGTCACTTTGGTCGGCGCGGGGCCGGGCGATCCGGATCTGCTGACGATCAAGGCGCTGCGCGCGCTGCAGGACGCCGACATCGTTTTCTACGATGAATTGGTGACACCGGAAATTCTCGACCGGGTGCGCCGCGATGCCGCGCGCGTTCCGGTCGGCCGCCGCGTCGGCAAGCCCGGCATCGGGCAAGACAACATTCACACGCTGATGATCGAGGCCGCGCAAGCCGGTCAGCGCGCCGTGCGCCTCAAAGGCGGCGATGGCTTTGTCTTCGGGCGCGGCGGCGAAGAGATCGAAGCCTTGCGTGCCGCCGGCGTGTCTTATTCGGTTGTGCCGGGCATCACGGCCGGGCTCGGCGCCGCCGCGCAATTCGAGGTGCCGCTGACCTATCGTCAGGAAGCCCTGCGCATCACGTTTCTGACGGCGCACAAGGCCAGGGACGCGGGTCAAGTCGATTGGTCGCTGCTGACCGATAGCAAGATGACGATCGTCGTCTATATGGGCATGACGGCGGCGCAGACGATCCGCGACGGCTTGCTCGGGGCCGGGCGCGATGCGCGGACGCCGGTCGGCGTCTTCGCGCGCGTGACGCGGCCCGATGCGCAATCGGCTGTCGGCACGCTCGAAAATCTGCAAGCGCTCGTCGAACAGCTCGACGGCGGACCAGCCATTCTCATCATCGGCGACGTCGTGGCGCACTCCGCGCCATGGCGTGCGGCCGACCTCGCAAAAACCTTAACGCCCTATCTGGTAGCCGCCGAATGACATCGCCCCTGCAACAAAAGATCAAGATCACAGGTCCCTCGGTCGTTACTGCCAACCGCACCTGGGACGGCATCGTGATTTACCGGACCGCGAACAGCGACTGGTCGGCCGAACTCGGCGACGCCGCCGTCGTGCGCGACGCAGAGGCCGCGCGCGCGTTGCTCACCGAGGCGACGGCCGATGATGTCGGCGCGATCGGGCCCTATATCGCGCCGGTGCAGGTGGGCGACGATGGTGCGATCACGCCGGGCAATCTTCGCGAACACATCCGCCACGACGGCGTCACCATCGACCTGCCGCTCGCGGTATAAAGGCTATTTGTTATGTATGCTTATGACGAGATCGACCGCACGCTGATCAACGAGCGCGTCTCCGAGTTTCGCGATCAGGTGAAGCGCCGTCTGTCCGGCGAACTCACCGAAGACGAATTCAAGATGCTGCGCCTTATGAACGGCGTCTATCTGCAACTGCACGCCTACATGTTCCGCGTCGCGATCCCCTACGGCACGCTGTCGTCGGACCAGATGCGCCGCATGGCCCATGTCGCGCGCACCTATGATCGTGGCTACGGCCACTTCACCACGCGGCAGAACATCCAGTTCAACTGGATCAAGCTGGCTGACCTGCCGGACGCGCTCGCCGACCTCGCCGATGTCGGCATTCATGCGATGCAGACCTCGGGCAACTGCATTCGCAATGTCACCGCCGACCAATGGGCCGGTGTCGCCCCCGGCGAGGTCGAAGATCCGCGGATCTGGGCGGAATTGCTGCGGCAATATTCGACGCTGCATCCGGAATTCTCGTTCCTGCCGCGCAAGTTCAAGTTCGCGATCACCGCGAGCGAGCACGATCGAGCGGCGATCAAGGTCCATGATATCGGCCTGCGCCTGCTGAAGAACGAGCACGGTGAAACCGGCTTCGAGGTGTTGGTCGGCGGCGGCCTCGGCCGTACGCCGTTCATCGGCAAGCTGATCAAGCCGTTCGTGCATGGCCGCGATCTGCTCAGCTATGTCGAAGCGATCCTGCGCGTCTACAACCAGTACGGCCGCCGCGACAACATCTATAAAGCGCGCATCAAGATACTCGTCCATGAACTCGGCATCGAGAAGTTCGCCGCCGAAGTCGAGGAGGAATGGATGCTGATGCGCGATACCGCGCTGACGCTCGACGACGAGGTCGTCGCCGGCATTCGGGCGCGCTTCGCCTATCCGGCCTATACGCAGCAGCCGTCCATGCCGCAGGAATTGCGCGACGCCGCGCATGATCCGAAATTCGAGGCGTGGCGCAGAAATTCCGTCGCGCCGCATCGCGAGACCGGCTACGCGATCGTGACGATTTCGCTGAAGCCGATCGGCGCACCTCCGGGCGACGCCACCGCCGAGCAGATGGACACGGTCGCCGAACTCGCCGACCGCTATTCGTTCGGCGAAATCCGCGTCGGCCATGAGCAGAACCTGGCGCTGCCGCATGTCGCCAAGCGCGATCTGCCTGCCTTGTGGGCCGCGCTGGACAAGGCCGGTCTGGCGACGCCGAATGTCAACCTTGTCAGCGATATCATTGCGTGCCCCGGCCTCGATTACTGCTCGCTCGCCAATGCGCGCTCGATTCCGATCGCGCAGGAACTGACGCATCGCTTCGCCAATCACGATACTGCAAACCTGATCGGCCGGCTGCATATCAACATCTCGGGCTGCATCAATGCCTGCGGCCATCACCACGTCGGCCATATCGGTATTCTCGGCGTCGAAAAGAACGGCGAGGAATTCTACCAGATCACGATCGGCGGCCGTGCCGACGAGAATGCCGTGGTCGGCACGCTGATCGGCCCCGCCGTCCGCTACCACGAGGTTGCCGACGTGATCGAAGATATTGTCGAGGCTTACCTTGCATTGCGCGCCCGGCCTGACGAACTGTTCATAGACACCGTTGCGCGTCTCGGCGTCGTACCTTTCAAGGAGCGGGTTTATGCAACTCGTTAAGAATGCCAAAGTCATCAACGACGCGTTTACGCATGTGACCGACGAGGTTCTTGCCGGCGATACGAGTGTGCTCGTTCCGGCCGAACGCTTCCTCGCCGAAGCGGATGCAATCCTGACCCGCACCGGAGAGACGGGCGTGATCTGGCCGAACAATCGCGATCTGGCCGAACTCGTGCCGTACCTGCCGAATCTCGCCGTCGTCGCGCTCGTATTTCCGACGTTTCGCGACGGCCGCGCCTATTCGCAGGCGCGCCTGCTGCGAGAACGTTTCGGGTTTCGCGGGGAATTGCGCGCGACGGGGCAGATATTGCGCGACCAGTTCGTTTTCATGCTGCGGGCCGGATTCGACGCGTTTGAAGTCAAGAAAGATGCCGATGCCGCGGCCTTTGCATCGGCGGCGCGTCACTATACTGTATTCTATCAGCCGACCGGCGACGGCCGCATCACCGCTTCCAATCAGCGGATGCAGGAACATCGCCGTGCGGAGACGACGACCAACCATTGAGAACCACGCCATGACAGTCGGCCCCATCGACGTTCTGTCCGAACCATTCCTGCCGGCTCCGAAACCGGTCGATCAGCCGCGTGAAGACGTTCTGAACGCCACGCTGCAAGCTGCATCGCCGACAGCGATCGTCGCGGCGGCGCTGGAAGCGGTCGGTCGCGACAAACTGGCTCTGGTGTCGTCGTTCGGCACGGAATCGGCCGCGTTGCTGAAGGTGATGGCTGATGTCGATCCGGCGATCCCGGTGGTGTTTCTCGACACCGGCTGGCTGTTTCAGGAAACGTTGGACTATCGCGAGACGCTGATCGCCCAACTCGGCCTCAAGGATGTGCGCTCGATCAAGCCGCTGACCGAAAATCTCGATCGCGACGATCCCGAACGCGATCTCTGGTTCTCCAATCCGGATGGCTGCTGTTTCATCCGCAAGGTCGAGCCGCTGGCGCGGGCGCTGAAACCTTTCGAGGCCTGGATCAATGGCCGCAAGCGCTTTCAGGGTGGCCAGCGCGCCGACATTCCCGTGGTCGAGAGCGACGGCGCGCGGTTGAAGTTCAACCCGTTCGCGAATGTGTCGCGGGCCGATATCGACGTCATATATGCCTCCGCGAAACTGCCGCCGCATCCGCTGGTCGCATCCGGTTTCATGTCGGTCGGCTGCATGCCCTGCACGACGCGCGGCGGCACCGAAGAGGACTCCCGTGCCGGCCGCTGGAACGGTCGCGGCAAAACCGAGTGCGGCATTCACACCATGAAGATTGCATAAATGTCGCAGAGACAAATATGTCTGCCATTCTACCATTGCTAAGCATAATTATTCTGCCGTCTGATTATTATTGAAATGTCGTTTCGTTGACTTCGCGGGTGCACGCCATGACGTTGTGGTCAGTTTTTCACCTCGAATTTGATTTCGGAGACCGTCATGATCCGCCGTGTCCTGCCTGCGATCGCCGCTCTGCTTGTGGCCGGATCGGCTTATGCCGCTGACGTGACGTTGCTGAACGTCTCCTACGATCCGACCCGCGAATTGTATGTCGATTTCAACAAGGCATTTGCGGCGGCCTATCAAAAGGAATCCGGCAAGAGCGTCGAGATCAAACAGTCGCATGGCGGTTCGGGGTCGCAGGCGCGCGCCGTGATCGACGGCCTGCAGGCGGATGTCGTAACCCTTGCGCTCGCCTACGACATCGACGCGATCGCCAACAAGAAATTGCTTGCGGCCGATTGGCAGAGCAAGCTGCCGCAGAATGCCTCGCCCTATACTTCGACGATCGTGTTTCTGGTGCGCAAGGGCAATCCGAAGGGCATCAAGGACTGGGACGACCTCGTCAAGTCTGGCGTCAGCGTGGTGACGCCCAATCCGAAGACCTCCGGCGGTGCGCGCTGGAATTATCTCGCGGCGTGGGGCTATGCCGAACAGAAATTCGGCAGCGTCGACAAGGCCAAGAAATTCGTCGGCGACCTGTTCGCCAACGTGCCGGTTTTGGATACAGGTGCGCGCGGATCGACGGTGACGTTCGTCGAGCGCGGCGTCGGCGACGTTCTGCTGGCGTGGGAGAACGAAGCATTTCTCGCGCAGCGCGAATTTGGTAAAGACAAGTTCGAGATCGTGGCGCCGCCGCGTTCGATCCTTGCGGAGCCGCCGATTGCGATCGTCGACGCCGTTGCGGACAAGAAGGGCACCCGTAGCGTTGCGGACGCTTATCTGAAATACTGGTACACAAAGGAAGGTCAGGAGATCGCCGCGCGTAATTCCTACCGCCCGCGCGATCCCGAGATTGCCAAGAAATACGAGATGTCGTTCCCGAAGATCGAATTGTTTACGATCGATCAGGCGTTCGGCGGCTGGGCCAAGGCCCAAAAGGAGCACTTCGCCGAAGGCGGCATGTTCGACCAGATTTACAAGAACTGATTTCGATTTTTTGATTTTTGGGGAGACGATGTGAGCGTAGCGACCGCAGCGGGACGACGCACGACGCTGCCGGGATTCGGATTGACGATGGGCCTCACGCTCGCGTGGTTGTCGCTGATCGTGCTGATCCCGCTGGCAGGATTGTTTCTGAAGACGTTTGAACTGTCGTTCGAGCAGTTCTGGGGTATCATCACCAGCCGCCGGACACTGAACGCGCTCAAGACCTCGTTCGGACTCGCGTTTCTCGCGGCGATCGTCAACCTCGTGATGGGGATGGTGATCGTCTGGGCGCTGGTGCGCTATCGCTTTCCGGGCCGACGCCTGTTCGACGCCATCGTGGACATTCCCTTCGCGCTGCCGACGGCGGTGGCGGGCGTCGCGTTGACGTCGCTGTTCGCGCAGCAAGGCTGGCTCGGCGCACCGCTCGCCCAACTCGGCATCAAGGTCGCGTTCACGCCGGTCGGCATTTTCGTGGCGATGGTGTTCATCGGCATTCCCTTCGTTGTCCGCACGGTGCAACCGGTGCTGCTGGATCTCGACACGGAGATTGAGGAGGCCGCCGCCAGCCTCGGCGCGAGTCGCTGGAACACGATCTGGCGCGTCATTCTGCCGAGCCTCGTGCCGGCCATGTTGACCGGCTTCGCTTTGGCGTTCGCGCGGGCTGTCGGCGAATACGGCTCGGTCATTTTCATCGCCGGCAATCTGCCGAACATCTCCGAGATCGCGCCGCTTCTGATCGTGATCCGGCTGTCCGAGTATCGCTATGCCGACGCCACCGCGATTGCAGTGGTGATGCTTCTGGCCTCGTTTGCGATCATCTTCGTCATCAACCGTTTGCAGCGCTGGGCCCAGACCCGCGCGCCGGTGTCGTAATGGCGGTGATGGACATCCCGGTCGCGGAAACGCGTGCGACGGAGCGCGCTGTCAGTCGTGAAACGCGGACCGAGCCGCGCATCGTACGTTACATTCTCATCGCGCTGGCGATCGCGTTTCTGACTGTTTTCGTCGTATTGCCGCTGGTCCTGGTTTTTGCGCAGGCGTTTTCCAAGGGCGTCGTCGGCTATATCGCCGCCCTCGGAGATTCCGAAGCCCGCTCGGCGATCCGGTTGACGCTGAGCGTCGCGGCGATTTCGGTCAGTCTCAATCTCGTGTTCGGCCTTGTCGCCGCCTGGGCCGTGACCAAGTTTGAATTTCGCGGCAAGATATTGTTGATTTCGCTGATCGACCTGCCGTTCTCGGTCAGCCCCGTCATTTCCGGCCTCGTGTTCGTGCTGTTGTTCGGAGCGCAGGGCTTTTTCGGACCTTGGCTGAGCGCCCACGGTTTTCAAGTGCTGTTCTCGTTGCCCGGCATCGCGCTGGCAACGACGTTCGTGACGTTTCCTTTCGTGGCGCGCGCCCTGATCCCTTTGATGCAGGAGCAGGGCACGCAGGAGGAAGAGGCCGCGCTCTCGCTCGGCGCGTCCGGATTGCAGACGTTCTTTCGTGTGACGCTGCCCAATATAAAATGGGGCGTGCTCTACGGCGTGCTGCTGTGCAACGCCCGCGCGATGGGCGAATTCGGCGCGGTCTCCGTGGTCTCGGGTCACATCCGCGGCGAGACCAACACCATGCCGCTGCTGGTCGAAATCCTCTACAACGAATATCAGTTCGTGGCCGCTTTCGCGATCGCATCGCTGCTGGCGATGCTGGCGCTGGTGACATTGATCCTGAAGACGTTTTTGGAACACAATCTCGAAGAGGGGCTGAAACCGAGTGACGATTGAAGTTCAGAACATTGTCAAGAAATTCGGGACGTTCGCGGCGCTCAACGGGGTCGATCTCAAGGTTGCCGACGGCGAACTGGTGGCGCTGCTCGGGCCATCCGGCTCCGGCAAGACGACGCTGTTGCGCATCATCGCCGGTCTCGACTGGCCCGATTCGGGATCGGTGCATTTCGACGGCGAGGACGCGCTGTCGCGCGGCGCCGGCGAGCGCCATGTCGGCTTCGTGTTTCAGCATTACGCGCTGTTCCGGCACATGACGGTGTTCGAGAACGTCGCCTTCGGCCTGCGCGTGCAGCCGCGTGCGATCCGAAAGGACGAGGCGACGATCCGCGCCCGCGTCAAGGAATTGCTCGAACTCGTGCAACTCGACTGGCTGGCGTCGCGCTATCCCAGTCAACTGTCCGGCGGCCAGCGCCAGCGCATCGCCTTGGCGCGCGCGCTCGCGATCGAGCCGCGCATCCTGCTGCTCGACGAGCCGTTCGGTGCGCTCGATGCGAAGGTGCGAAAGGAACTGCGCAAATGGCTGCGCTCGCTACATGAGGAAATCCACGTCACCTCGATCTTCGTGACGCATGATCAGGAAGAGGCGCTCGAGGTCGCCAACCGCGTGGTGGTGATGGACAAGGGCAAGATCGAGCAGATCGGCACGCCCGGCGATGTCTATGACAATCCGGCGACGGCCTTCGTGCATTCCTTTATCGGCGAGTCGATCATGCTGCCGGTCGATGTCCGCAACGGCCGCGTCGAACTCGATGGTCGCGCGCTCGACATCGACGGCTCCGGTTTCGCGACGGGAGCGTCGAAACTCTTCGTCCGTCGCCACGACATGCAGGTCGGCCCGGCCGGTTCCGGCACCTTGCAAGGCACGGTGAAGCACGTCCGCTCGTTCGGGCCGATCCAGCGCGCCGACATCGCACTGACGGCCCAGCACGGCGATACGCTGGTCGAAATCGACGCCCCGCGAGACAATCCGCTGTCGCCCGGCGATCTGGTCGGCCTCAAGCCGCGCCGCTTCCGGATTTTTGCGGCAGAGGCGTAGCGGCGTTGCAGGCCGTCATCACCCGGCAAGGGCATCTTCGCCCGCAGACCGGGAGATCCAGGACACCGCGCCGCTGACGTTCATCCTCGACGTCTCGGAATACGGGGCTCCCGCCTTCGCGGGAGTGACTGAGCAAACGCAGCAGCGTTCCGCCCCAATTCACCGTTCCGTTCACCATTCAGCCACGGTTGATGTGCAACAACCGAACTGTGGGTCGGGGATTTGTCATGACGCGTGCGGCGATTGCGGTTCTGGGGACGTTGCTGCTGGGGGGCTGCGCGGCTGACGTCGTGCAGACGGCGCCGGAGCAGCCGACCATGTATCTCAGCATGGCCAATGGCGGGGCGAAGCTCGATCCGGTAGCGGCCGCCCAGATGATCTCGCTGTACCGGAAGAATAACGGCCTCGGGCCGGTCACGGTCGATCCGGCGCTGATGGCGCTGGCCGAAAGCCAGTCGCAGGCGATGGCCAAGCGCAACAAGATGGACCACGACGTGGCGGGACCGCTCGGCAAGCGCATCAATGCGGCCGGCTATCCGGCGACGAACGCCGTCGAGAACATCTCGGCCGGCTATCACACCATGGCGGAGGCGTTTTCGGGCTGGCGGGATTCGCCGCCGCATCGCGCCAACATGCTGAAGGCCGGCGTCGACAAGCTCGGCATTTCCGCGGTTTATGCGCCGGGCACCAAATACAAGGTGTTCTGGACCATGATGCTGGCCGCGACCGAAAAAAGCTGATCTTGCATTGCAGCATCCGCGATTGACGTCGGCGGGTTCTCCGGCCACGCTGGCCTTTTGCATTGCGGTATGTCAGCCATGAGCGACTCCAGCGGGACTTGGACTGACACGGTGCGGCGCGTGCTCGTCCTCCAGGGCGGCGGCGCACTCGGAGCCTACCAGGCCGGCGCGTTCGAGGCCTTGTGCGCCTGCACCTTCGAGCCGGACTGGGTCGCGGGCATCTCGATCGGCGCAATCAACGCGGCCCTGATCGCGGGCAATCCGCCCGATAAACGCCGCGCCGCGCTGGATGCTTTCTGGACCCGCGTCACGACCCAGGTCTCGTTGCCGGCGATCCCGTGGGACACCGGCGACGCCTTCAACGCCGCGTTGAACGAAATGAATGCCGGCTTCATTGCAATGGCGGGGGTACCGGGATTCTTCAAGCCGCGCGTGCCGCCGATGCTGTTTCGGCCGACGGACGACCTCACCAAGCTCAGCATTTACGACACCGAACCGCTGCGCGAGACGCTGCTGGACCTGGTCGATTTCGATCTCATCAACCGCAAGGGCAACATGCGGATCAGCGTCGGCGCGGTCGATGTCGCCAGCGGACGACAGCTCTATTTCGACAATCATCGCGACACGATCGGGCCGGAGCACATCATGGCGTCGGCCGCGCTGCCGCCCGGCTTCCCCGCGATCAAGATCGGCGACCGCTATTACTGGGATGGCGGATTGGCGTCGAATACGCCGCTCGATCATGTGATGCGCCACAAGGGCAACGACAATCTCCTGGTTTTCCAGCTCGATTTGTTCAGCGCCAAGGGCAACCTGCCGACATCGCTGGCCGAGATCGCCGAGCGCGGCAAGGATATCCGCTTTGCCAGCCGGACCTCGGTCAACGCCAAGAAAGAGCGCAAGCTCTACAACGCCAACAAGACGCCCGAAGAGCGCACGGCTGCCGACGCGCCGCGTCACGGCGCCGTCACGGTCTTGCAGTTGATCTATCGTAGTGCAGTGCCTGAAGTCGCATCGCGTGACTATAATTTCTCGCCGCTCGCGATTGGCGAGCATCGCAGCGCCGGTCAGCACGACATCGACCGCGCGATGAAGCATCGCGAGTGGCTGGTGCCGCCGCCGTCCGGCAAACGCATGGTGGAATATGTGCTGACGGACGATGATGAGCGTCCGGTTCAGCGCAGGTAGCATTTTGGAAAGCAGGAGAGACCCATGGTGACTTTGACAGGCAAGACCGCAGTCGTGACGGGATCGACGAGCGGCATCGGGCTCGCTTATGCCCGCACGCTGGCGGGTGCGGGCGCCAACATCGTCATCAACGGCATGGGCGATGCGGCAGCGATCGAGGCCGAGCGCGCCAAGATCGAAGCCGACTTCAAGGTGAAATGCGTCTATTCGCCGGCCGACATGACGAAGCCGGCCGAGATCGCGGACATGGTCGCGCTCGGCGCGAGTTCGTTCGGTTCGGTCGATATTCTCATCAACAATGCCGGCATTCAATTCGTGTCACCGATCGAGGAGTTCCCGATCGAGAAGTGGGACGCGATCATCGCGATCAACCTGTCGTCGGCGTTTCACGGCATCCGTGCCGCCGTGCCGTTGATGAAGAAAGCCGGCTGGGGCCGCATCATCAATACGGCGTCGGCGCATTCGCTGGTGGCGTCGCCATTCAAAGCGGCCTATGTCGCCGCCAAGCACGGCATCGCCGGCCTGACCAAGACCGTCGCGCTCGAAGTCGCGACCCACAAGATCACCTGCAACTGCATCTCGCCGGGCTATGTCTGGACACCCTTGGTCGAGAAACAGATTCCCGACACGATGAAGGCGCGGGGCATGACCAAGGAGCAGGTGATCAAGGACGTGTTGCTGGAAGCACAGCCGACCAAGGAGTTCGTGACGTCGGAGCAGGTCGCGGCGATGGCGCTGTTTTTATGCGGCGACGACGCGAGCCAGATCACCGGCGCGAACATGTCGATGGATGGCGGCTGGACGGCGGCTTAAGCCGACATGCTTTTTCCACGGCATGAGGAGATGGCGTTCTGTGTCCCTCTCCCACAAGGGAGAGGGTGCGATGAACGTCTGCGTCGGTTCAAGGCTTAGCGCCTGCCGAACGGCGAGACGCGGAAGCCGAACTGCTTCCTGGTGATGACGAACAGGACGATCGTCAGGAACACCAGCGCCATCGACAGCGACGCGGCGGCGCCATAGCCGCCGAAGCGCGGGATCAGCACGAGGCACAGGCCGGCATTGACGGCAAAGGCCAACGCATAGGCCAACGCGCACAAATTCTGCTTGCCCGCCATGTTGAGGAAGCGTTCGATCGGGCCGACCATCGAGCGCACCACGAGGCCGATCGCCAGCACGAACATCATGCCGTAGCCGTCGACGAATTGCGGACCGAACAGCCATAACATCGGTTTGCCGAGCGCCAGCAGAACGACGGTTGCGATCAGCGACGGCCAGAAGGTGAGCCGGATCGCATGCGAGAGATAAGCTGCCAGCCGGTCCTTGTCGCCGGCGGCGTGGAGTTCGCTGAAGCGATGCGCCGACGACGCTGCGATGGCGTAATGAATGAACGAGACCAGAATGAGCGTCTTCACCACGGCGTAATAGACGCCGACTTCATCGGACGGTCGAAATCTTTGCAGCAGCAGAATATCCGTGTAGCTCAGCAGCAGATAGAAACCCTCGACCAGCACCATCGGGATCGACGTCGCGAGCCAGCCGCGCAGGTCGATGCGCCACGATCCCGTCGGCGTGTTGTGTGACAGCCGCCTGTTGAGCGGAAACAACTGGCCGAGCATCGCGATCCAGACCGCGATCGCGCTCAGCGCCATCGCTCCGGTGGCATCGACGCCGAAACCGAACACGGCGATCCCGACCGCAAAACCGATGATCAGCACCTGCCGGATGACGAAGGCCGGCATCAGCGCCAGCTTCATCCAGTCATAGGCACGGGCGATGCCGTCCTGAATATTGGCGGCGACGAAAGCGGGAAGCGTCAGCAGGCCGAGATAGAGCGGCACAATCATGTTCGGATCGATACGCGGCGACAGCAGTTTGATGATGCCGGCCAGCGCGAGGCAGATCACGCTGCAACCGCCGAACGCCATCCAGCGCGCGCCGGTCTGATAGCCGCGCAGCAGCGCGATGTCGCCCGTGGCGCGATACTGCGGAATGAGCTTCTGCGACGTCGGCGACATGCCGAAATCGAGCACGCAACCGAGCATCAGCACCCAGGTCCAGACATAGACATAGACACCGTAATCGGTCGTTCCCATCCACCGCGCCAGCAGGATTTGCGAAAAATACGCAAGGCCGGCGCTGAAGATCCGGATCGCGAAGACGGTGATCGCGGCGCGATTGGTCGCCGAGGTCTCATGCGAGCCGCTGAACATCGCTTTCAGGCGCGCAAGCGGGCTTCGGTTGACGGAAATTTCGGCTCTGGCTTCGATCGCGCTCACGGCAAACGTCCTCAGCCGCAGAGGCGGCGGCAAAACGTCACCTTCGCAACGATTGCTTAAGATTTGGTTGGCCGGTCAAGGCAGGTTGGTGTTGAACTCATAGGCCTTGTCGCCGCCGACCAGCGTGAATTTCAACGCGGCGCCGTCCGGCTTGGCGCCAGGCGGCATGCCGTCGAGATCGAAGGCAAATCGTCGCAGGCCAGGCGGGGCGTCGTCGCGCAGCTTCGGGATCGGCAACGCCCAATCCGGCGTTGGGCCTTCGACGAACAGGTTGGCCGACACGCCATCCGGTGCGGCGACGTCGACGATGACGCGCGCGATACCGTCGCGTTTCACGTCGCGGATGGTGAGCGCATTCGGATCGCCGATGATCGCCGGCTTCGGGACGGCGTCGAGAGCCGCGAACAGCGTCGCATCCTGCGTGCTGGCGACACCGTTAAACGCGAGTTCCGCCTGCGCCTCGACCGGGACGCAGAGTTTCTCGCACACCGCATAGCTGATCGACGCGCGCAGCGTGACCGGCTTGTCGGCGGCCTTGCTCACGATCCGCAATGGCAGCACGACCTGCGTCTTGTAGCCGAGCGAATGGCCGCCGGCGCCGTCGTCGAAGCTCGTCGGCGCCGGCCAAAGAATTGTGACAGCGTCGACATTGTCGGATTTCGAGAAATCGATCCGCGGCGGCACGCCGGAATCGCCCGGCGTTCGCCAGTAGGTTTTCCATCCTGGCTGCAGGGCGAAGGCAATCCCGCCGAGCAGCACTTGACCGCTGCGCGAACCGGCGAGCAGGCGCACCGCGGAGTGGCCGTCATTCAACCATGGCGAGGCATCGTCGGCGCGGGCCTGCGCCACCACAAGCGCGGCGATCAAAGTCAGCAGAATACGAGCGGGAACCGATGCAGCCATAGAGGATCTCACAAAAAACAATGCTTACGCACTTGATCGATCCTGGACCACTGAATTGAGCGTGATGGCGGCACGCGCTTGATTGACAGAATTTGCACCCGATATCAGGATGGATGTCAACGAAAGTGACGCCGATGGAT
Source organism: uncultured Tardiphaga sp. (assembly GCA_964244735.1). Lineage (GTDB taxonomy): Bacteria > Pseudomonadota > Alphaproteobacteria > Rhizobiales > Xanthobacteraceae > Tardiphaga. The sequence continues at coordinate 108,017 of CAXTJT010000006.1, read as the reverse complement.
TCTGCGCCGAAACGCTCGAAACCCCGTTCATCTTCGCGGAAAAAAAAAGCCGCGATGCAGATGCGCGACGGCGAAGGCTATCTCGACGGGCAGTTGCTGATCGCCATGCCGGTCATGGATGACGAACGCTTTGCCCGGTCCGTGATCTATGTCTGCGCGCATTCGTCCGAAGGCGCGATGGGCATCATCGTCAATCGCCCGGCCGGCAGCCTCGATTTTTCGGACCTGCTGGTCCAACTCGACATCATCAAGAAGGGCGAGCGCATCGCCCTGCCTGAAAGCGCCGAGAGCATGAAGGTGCTCAAGGGCGGCCCGGTCGAGACCGGTCGCGGCTTCGTGCTGCATTCGAGCGATTTCTTCATCGAGGACGCGACCCTGCCGATCGACGAGGGCATCTGTCTCACGGCCACGGTGGACATCCTGAAGGCGATCGCGGCCGGCGGCGGGCCAAAGCATGCCATCCTTGCGCTCGGCTATGCCGGCTGGGCGCCAGGGCAACTCGAAACGGAAATTCAGGGCAACGGATGGCTGCATTGCGCGGCCGATGCCGATCTGATTTTCGGGCGCAACGTCGAGGAAAAGTACCTTCGCGCCTTGAACAAGATCGGGATCGATCCCGGCATGCTGTCGGCTGAGGCCGGGCACGCCTGAGCGCTGGTTATTGGGTGCTTGCGGCGAGCGGGCAGGCCTCGATCGCCGTGTTCGGAACGACGCCTTCGATCGCCTCACAGGGCTTTGACGCATCGATCGTCAAGCCGTAACGCGCGAGCAGGTTTGTGCGCATCGGCGTGCCGCGCGACGTGACCGCCCACACGCCGCCGGACGGCGGTTGCGCAAGACCCTGGCGGATTCGCCTGTCGAAAAGCCCATCGGGCCGGATCGGCAGGGCGATGTCGGCGAGTTGATAGAACCGCGATCCTTCCGCCAGCAACGGCGCGATATAACCCATCGGCTTGTCGAGCAGAATGAAGATCGCCGGTTGCTGTAACGCCTGCGGAATGGCCGGATGGTACGGATCGGACCACGGCCGCCGCCACCAGTCGCCGGGCTGCGACCACAGTGCAATCGAGATCGCAACGAGCAGCATCATCGTATCGAGCGCCTTGCGCGAGGATTGCGGCCACAGCCGCGCGATCAGCAACATGATCAGCGGCCCGCACAGCAATTCGAGCGCGACGGCATAACGCTGGATCGCGAATAATTGCAGCCACGCGGCGTAGGACACGCCGAACAGCGCGAAAAGCTGAACGTCCCGGCGCGTGAAAATCGCTGCGCCGCGCGCGATGCGCACCACGATTGCAATCGGGATCAACAGCATGATCACGGCAAAACGGGCGTCACGAAACGGAAATTCCGAACTGCGATAGATGCCGGCCAGCCAATAGAACGGATAGGCCAGCGCATCGCCGAGTCCGCGCGGCATGAACTGCAAATCGAGAATATTGGTCGGCTGCAACTCCGGCGCTTGAAACAGGCCGTTGAACAGCGGGAAAATCGGATTGCCGAGATCTCGCCACAGCATCACGCTCCACGCGCCATGCGTGGCGACGCTGCCGATGGTCCCCCCGATGCCGAGCCAAAGCAGTGCGGTGAGCGGATTGGCGCCGAGCAGCACGGCGGCGACCGCGCCGAGCGCGAAGACGATGCTGGTGAGCTTCAAGCCCACCGCCGCACCGATCAGAAGGCCCGCCAGCAACACGCGCCGGCGTTCGACACCGTCGCCGGTCAGGATCAGGCCGAAGCCGAGGATGATCGGCAGCGACAGGACGATATCGGTGAAGCTGGTGCCGGTCTCCGACAGCGTCATCGGCCCGACGGCGGCGACGATGACCGCGGCGCTCGCCGCCATGACGGCTCGGCCAAGCAGCACGCGCGTCAGCCAGACGATGAGCGCGAGATTGAGGCCATGGAGCGCCCCGATGATGACGAGGCCGATCGGTGCGGGCAGCAGATGGCGCAGCCAATAGACCGGATAATAGACCAGCGGATTGAAATAGGTCTGAAAGCCGGCCGGGGCGACGTCGATCGCGTAGCGCCCGTTGATCAGGGCCCAGACGTTGTAGTCATGATAGTTCTGCCAATCCCAGTTGGCATCCTCGCCGACGGCCAAAGTATAGAGTGCGCCTGCGGCCATCGCGGCGACGACAATGGCGATCGTCGGCCATGCCTGCGATCCGGCCTGGACAGCCGTCGCATGGTTCGGCGTCGGCGCCACGGCCGCCGCGTCGGCGACAGAGCCGGCCAATGTCGTCTGGGATTGCATCGTCGAAAACCCGGTCTGGCAATCAAACCATGACTGATAGCAAGCCGATGCTAAGATTCGTTAAAGACCCGCAGTGCGGCAGCGCTCAGCTTGCCGCTTCGAGCCGTTCTTCTGTCAGCATGCGCATCGCGTGATCGGCATCCATCGGCTCGCCAAAGGCGTAACCTTGCGCGTATTCGCAACCGAGCTGATACAGCTCGACGGCGTCGGAATCCGTCTCGGCGCCCTCGGCGACCACCTCCATGCCGAGATCGTGCGCCAACGCGATGATCGATTTCAGGATCACCGGGCGGGTGCCGCGACTGGTGGTGCGCACGAAAGACTGATCGATCTTGATGGTGTCGAACGGAAAGCGCTGCAGATAGGCCAGCGACGAATGGCCGGTGCCGAAGTCGTCAAGCGACAGACCCGTGCCGAGTTCGCGGATTCGCTGAAGCATCTGCGCGGCGTGCTCGGGGTTTTCCATGACCAGCGATTCGGTCAATTCCAGCTTCAGCGTGCCGCGCGCGACGGACGATCGCGACAATACCGTGCGGATGTCGTGCAGCAGATCGTGACGCAGCAATTGGCGCGACGAAACGTTGACGCTGGCGAAGATCGGCTCGCGCGAGCGCATCGCGCGCTGCCATAGCGCGAGCTGCTTGGCGGTCTGATCGAGCACGAACATGCCGAGGTCGATGATCAGGCCTGTCTCTTCGGCGATGGCGATGAATTCCACCGGCGACATGCGGCCGAGCTTCGGATGATCCCAGCGCGCCAGCGCCTCGAAACCGGCGATCGAGCGATCTTCGAGCCTGACGATCGGCTGATACAGGATCTTGATTTCCTGGCGCTCGATGGCGCGGCGCAGTTCGGACTCCAGCGTCAGGCGATCGGTCTTCCGCGCGCGCATCACCGGCTTGTAGACGTCGATCCGGTCGCCGCCGATGCGCTTGGAATGATACATCGCCAGTTCGGCGTCCTTGATGATCTCCTCGGTGATCGCCGTGGTCGCGTCGCTGAGCGCGAGGCCGATCGAGGCGGTGAGAAAAATCTCGCGCTCGTTGAAGGCGATCGGCGCGCGGATGGTCTTGCGGATGGTCTCGGCGAAGGCCGTGACGCGGGTAAGATCCTGCTCGGACATCAGGATCAGGCCGAACTGATCGCCGGCCAGACGCGCCAGCGTGTCCTGCGGCTTGAGGATGCGGGTGAGCCTGCGCGCCAATGTCAGCAGAATGGAATCGCCGACCGCGATGCCGACGGAATCATTGACCTGCTTGAAGCGGTCGAGATCGATCACCATGATGGTCGGCCGCATCGTCGGCACGGTCTTGGAGAAATTCGCCACGGCGTTGAGGCGATCGATGAACAGCTTGCGGTTCGGCAGGCCGGTGAGGTTGTCATGCACAGAGTCGTGCAGCATGCGTTCTTCGGCGTTCTTGGTCTCGGTCACGTCGGTCAGCGTGCCGACCACGCGCGAGACTTCGCCGTCCGAACCGACGACCGGCCGCGCCTTCAGTGCGAACCACATGAAGTGGCCATCCGGCGTGCGCAGCCGGAAATCCTGCACGAGCCGGCCGCGGCGCTGGTCGAGCACACTGTCGAGCGCCGCGCGAAACCGATCCTGATCGAGCGGGTGCAGCACTTCGAGCCATTTCGCGGCCGGGCCTTCGAGCGTGCCGCGTTTCAGGCCGAGCAGCGCTTCGGTCTCGGGGCTGGTGAACACCTTGTCGGCCGAGACGTCCCAGTCCCAGATCAGGTCGCCGGAGCCGACCAGCGCCAAGGCGCGGCGCTCGACGTCGGAGACGACGCCATTGGTCGCGCCGCCGCCCGCGAAGGCGTGCTGCATCACCGTGAAGCCGATCAGCATCACGATCAGCACGAGACCTCCGAGCAGCGCCGGGCCGACGATATCGTTGGTGACGGAGCCCGCGACCGTCATGCCGGCCGCGATCACCCAGACCAGCAGTAGAAACCAGGTCGGGATGAGAAGGACCGCGCGGTCGAAGCCTTGCGTGGCGAGATAGACGATCAGGCCAAAGCCGAACACGGCGATCAGCAGCAGCGACATCCGCGCGATTCCGGAGGCGACGGCGGGATCGAAGAGCGCCAGCGCAACCAGCGAGCCGAGAAAGGTCAGCCAGCCGAGCGTGATGTGCGAATAGCGCACATGCCAGCGACTGAGATTGAGGTAGGCAAACAAAAACACCAGCAGCGTCGCGGCCAGCATCGCCTCGCCAGCGGAGCGCCAGACGCGTTCTGAGCCGGCGGACATGTCGAGTACCTTGCCCCAGAATCCGAAATCGACGCCGATATAGACCAGCACCGCCCACGCCAGAGCCGCCGCGGCGGGAAACATGATGCTGCCCTTGACGACGAACAGGATCGTCAGCACCAGCGCCAGCAGACCCGAGATGCCGATGACGATGCCCTGATACAGCGTGAAGGAGTTGACCTTGTCCTTGTAGGCTTCCGGCTCCCACAGGTAGAGCTGCGGCAGCTTGTCGGTGCGCAACTCCGCGACGAAGGTGATGACCGCGCCGGGATCGAGCGTGACGCGGAAAATATCGGCGGTCGCGCTGTCCTGCCGCTCCGGACGATCGCCGGTCGAAGGCGTCAGCGTGGCGATGCGCGACAGGCCGAGATCGGGCCACAACAGGCCTGACGACACGATGCGGTAATGCGGCGCGACGATGAGACGATCGAGCTGGTCGTCGGTGTTGTTGGCGAGCGCGAACACGACCCAGTTCTGGCCGCCTTCGCGCGCGCGCACCTCGACGCGGCGCACGATGCCGTCGGTGCCGGGCGCGGTCGAGACCTGAATGCGATCGGTGTCGCTGCGCTGATGATCGAGAATGCCGGTGAGATCGATCGCCGGCGCGTCGCCGCGCACGCTGACCGCGTCGATCGCGCGCGCGGGCGCGGCCACGACAAGCGTCAGGCAAAGCGCGAACAGCGCCAGCAACCCGTTCGGACGCAAGATCAGTTCTCCGCGTTCACAGTTGATCCCCGACCTGCGCCGGCAGGGCGGCGGCGCGGCTGCGGCGCAATCGCCGCACCCCGATAAATGACACGAACGTGAAGTAAAACAAAGGGCTTAAGCCCGCATTCGCAGCCTAAACCGTTAACACAATTTTGCCGATATGTTGGCTGCTTTCCATTCGCGTATGCGCATCGGCGGCCTTTTCCAGCGGAAAGGTTGCGTCGATGATCGGCTTGACCTTGCCGTCGCGGATCAGCGGCATGACCTTGGCTTCGATCGCGGCAACCATCGCCGCCTTGTCGGCATTGCTGCGCGGGCGCAGCGTCGAGCCGGTGTGGTGCAGTCGCTTCATCATCAGCTTGGCGAAATTCACCGTCGCCTTTGGTCCGCCGAGGAATGCGATCTGCACGATGCGGCCGTCCATCGCCGCGATATCGTAATTCTTGTCGATGTAATCGCCGCCGACCATGTCGAGGATCAGGTTGACGCCCTTGCCGTCGGTCAGTTTCTTGACTTCTTCGACGAAATCCTGGGTTTTGTAATTGATCGCGTGATCCGCGCCGAGCTTGATGCAGGCATCGGCCTTGTCCTGCGAGCCGACCGTCACGATGACGGTGGCGCCGAAGGCTTTCGCAAGCTGGATCGCCATCGTGCCGATGCCGGACGAGCCGCCGTGGATCAACAGCGTCTCGCCGGACGCCAGGCCGCCGCGCTCGAACACGTTGTGCCACACCGTCATCAACGTTTCCGCCGTGGCGCCGGCCTCCTGCATCGTCAACGCATCCGGCACCGTCATCGCCTGCGCGTCCTGCGCGATGCAATACTGCGCATAGCCGCCGCCGGCGACGAGCGACATCACGCGGTCGCCGATCTTGTGCTTGGTCACGCCGCTGCCGACTGCGACCACTTCGCCCGCTATTTCGAGGCCGGGCAGGTCGGACGCGCCGGGCGGCGGCGGATAGCTTCCCGAGCGCTGCGCGACATCCGGGCGATTGACGCCGGCGGCCGCGACCTTGACGAGCAGTTCGCCATTGCCGGGTTTTGGCAGCGCGCGAGTTTCGGGTTGAAGAACCTCTGGGCCGCCGGGTTTCGTGATCGCGATGGCCGTCATCTGCGCTGGCAATGGCATGGTGTGTCCTTGGGGGTCGGCATTATGATCGTTGACGTGGGGCCCTGATTAGACAGCGGGGCGGGCACTGGCAACCTCGGCCTGATATCCTGGCGGACGGAGATGAGCATGGCGCGCGATGATGATGAGGCTCCGAAGAAAAAGACCGCCCATGAGATCGGGCAGGATCTGTCGTTGCTGTCGGTCGATGAACTGACGGCGCGGGTCGGGTTGCTCAGCGACGAAATCGTCCGGTTGCAGGCTGCGATCGACGAGAAAAAAGCCAGCCGGGATGCCGCCGCGAGCGTGTTCAGATCGTGAGTTGCGGCAGACATGGTTAACGAGGTGTCAGCGCAACCGCGCGTTTACGACCTATTAAGGTTTTCGCTTTATGACTTGGAACTGTCCTCGTTTGGACACCGAGTGGCTCCTGTCACTCTGTTTGACGCCTCCCTGTTATCCAACTTCAAAGCCGCCGGAAACGGCGGCTCTTTTTTGCGTGATGGTTCCTATCGGCGCGCGTTAACCCTTGCCGCGATCGGTTTGCGGTATCGCTGGACTCCCATCCGTACGCAGGTAATGATTTGTTTATCATAATTTGACGCAAAGCTGACGGCGTATTCGGCGGCGTGAGGCATTTACCAATGGCGGATCGGATGCAGAGTGTCCCCGGGCTTGTTCAGTTCAACGAACGACTGACGAACTCTGCGGCTTTCACCGTGCTGTTTCGCGAAGGCATGGATCTAGTCGAGGAGACCGCCGCCTATCTCGACGGAGCGGGTCGCGCCGAGGCCAAGGCGCTGGAGCGCGCGGTGTCGCTGACCTATGCGACCGAAAGCATGCGGCTGACGACGCGTCTGATGCAACTGGCTTCATGGCTTCTGCTGCATCGCGCGGTCAAGGAAGGCGAGATGACACTGAGCCAGGCCAATCGCGAAAAGACCAAGGTGAAGCTTTCGGCCGCCGATCCCGGCGCGGACGACATGCTCGAAAAATTGCCGACGCAATTGCAGGCTCTGATCGCACGCTCGATGCTGTTGCAGATCAAGGTGCGGCGGCTCGACGCCTCGATGCATGTCGACGCCGCGATCCGCGCGCCGATCGGCAATCCGCTGGTGCCGCAACTCAACATGCTGAAGGCCGCTTTCGAGGGGTAGGTCTCGTGATAGCTGCGACGGCTGTCACAAACGCAAAACGCCCCGGCAGCGCCGGGGCGTTTGTATCTGTTGAAGCCTGACGCGCGTCGCGCGATCAGTCCTTCTTGAGGAAGCCCGAAAATTTCTTCTGGAAGCGCGAGACGCGGCCGCCGCGATCCAGCATCTGCTGGGTGCCGCCGGTCCAGGCCGGATGCGACTTGGAATCGATGTCCAGGTTCAGCTTGTCGCCTTCCTTGCCCCAGGTCGACCGGGTGAGATATTCGGTGCCGTCGGTCATGACGACCGTGATGGTGTGATAATCGGGGTGGGTATCGGCTTTCATAACATGTCCTTCGACGCGCTCGCGCCCTATGCTCGGTGGTTCCAAGACGGCTTGAATGGCTGGATTTGGGCCGCTCTATATCGCAGGATGCCGCGCGAGACAAGCTGCCACGGACATCTGGCCTGATTGCCAGAACCGCCTTCACTGCCTATCTGAGTGCCACAGAGTGGTGATCGGAATATCATGAGCGCAGTTGAACGGCTTGACGACCCCCACGAGGCTGCGCCGCCGCGCATCGACCCACCCGTCCAGCCGGACGTGATCCCGCCGGCGAAGCGCGCCAGACTTCGTCCGCTGCTGGCGCTGGCGCCCTATGTCGGACGCTATCGCAGCCGCGCCGTTTTCGCGTTGATCTCGCTGACCATCGCCGCGCTCACCACCTTGACGGTGCCAGTCGCCGTGCGCCGGATGATCGACTTCGGATTCAGCCCCGAAGGCATCGCGATGATCAACAGCTATTTCAGCGTGATGGTCGCGCTGGTCGGCGTTCTCGCGCTGGCCAGCGCGATGCGCTATTACCTCGTGATGACGATCGGCGAGCGCATCGTCGCCGATCTGCGCAGCGACGTCTTCGCGCACCTCACGTCATTGTCGCCGGCGTTTTTCGATTCGGCGCGCAGCGGCGAATTGATTTCGCGGCTGACGGCCGACACCACCCAGATCAAATCCGCCGTCGGCGCATCGGTCTCGATCGCGCTGCGCAATGTGATGCTGTTCATCGGCGCGACCGCGATGATGGTTGTCACCAGTCCGCGTTTGTCGCTGTTCGTGCTGCTGGCGATTCCGCTGATCGTGCTGCCGTTGGTCGCGTTCGGCCGCTGGGTCCGGCGCCTGTCGCGCACCGCGCAGGATACGCTGGCCGACGCCTCGGCCTATGCGTCCGAACTGATCGGCGCGATCCGCACGGTGCAGGCCTACACCAACGAGCGGCTCGCCAATAAGCGCTTCACCAATGATGTCGAGCAGGCTTACAATGCCGCGCGTGGCTCGACCTGGGCGCGCGCGGTGCTCACCGCCGTCATCATTTTCATCGTCTTCACCAGCGTCGTCATCATTCTGTGGGTCGGTTCCAACGATGTGCTGACCGGCACCATCACGCCGGGCCGCCTCGGCCAGTTCATCCTCTATGCGGCGTTCGCGGCCTCGAGCCTTGGCCAACTCAGCGAAGTCTGGGGCGAAGTCTCGGCGGCGTCCGGCGCGGCCGAACGACTGTTCGAGATCATGAATGTGAAGTCCGAAATCGCGCCGCCGGCAGCGGCGCGCGCGCTGCCGGTCCCGGCGCGGGGTGATGTGGCTTTCGATCGCATCAGTTTCGCCTATCCGACGCGACCCGATGCGCCGGCACTCGACAATGTCTCGTTCTCGGTCCGCGCCGGCGAGAAGGTCGCGATCGTCGGTCCCTCCGGCGCCGGCAAGAGCACGTTGTTTCATCTGCTGCTGCGGTTCTACGACCCGTTGTCGGGCGCGATCGCGCTTGACGGCGTGCCGATCCGCGCCGCCGATCCGACCGATCTGCGCGCGCGGATCGCTTTGGTCCCGCAGGACTCCGTCGTGTTCGCGATGTCGGCGCGCGAGAACATCCGCTTCGGTCGACCCGAGGCCAGCGATGCCGATGTGGCGCGCGCTGCGGCGCTTGCGCATGCGACCGAGTTCATCGAGCGTTTGCCGCAAGGCTTCGACACGCAGCTCGGCGAGCGCGGTGTGACGCTGTCCGGAGGCCAGCGCCAGCGCGTTGCGATCGCGCGTGCGATCCTGCGCGACGCGCCGCTGCTGCTGCTCGACGAGGCGACGTCTTCGCTCGACGCCGAGTCCGAGACGCTGGTGCAGACGGCACTGGAAGAATTGATGAAGCACCGCACCACGCTGGTGATCGCGCATCGCCTTGCGACGGTGCTGTCGTGCGACCGCATCCTGGTGCTGGAGCGCGGCCGTATCGTCGAGCAGGGCACTCACGCCTCGCTCGTCGCGGCAGGCGGACTGTACGCGCGATTGGCGCGATTGCAGTTTCAGGGCGTGTGAGGCTCGGTCAGGCGTTTGGACATCGGATAGGACGAGTCAGTGCCAAAGCGGCCTTCCGGAGCGGCATCATCAACATAGCCTCGTTCCTGGTAGAAGCGATGCGCCGTTTCGGTGCTGAAAAGACGAACGGTCGAGATATTTCGCTCTCTTGCGCGCATTTCAAGTGCTTGCAGCATGCCTTTGCTGACGCCACGGAAACGGGCGTCCGGTAACACGTAATTGAGCTGAATTTCTCCCGCGTTCGTAACTGATCCGATCGCAACGACAGTATGCGCAATAACGGCCAACAGGACGGAATTGTCCTTGCGTGCAATCCAGGTCTTGACGATGGCCGGCTGCTTGTTGCCGAGCCATTCGGAGAGGATCGCTGGATCGTTATGATGATCGGCGATGCAAAGCTCGCGAATTGAACGACGCATGACCTCGCAAGCCGGCACCGCATCGTCGTCGTTTGCATCTCTAAACGTGGCCGGCATCCATGCCATCTTCCGCACCGGGCGGCTGGAGCCGGGGTTGAAGTCCTCGCCGGCATCGACGAAGCCGTTTCGCACATAAAACCGGATCGCGCGAAAATTGTCGGCATTGACCTTCAGCGTCACGCCGTCGGGCGAGAGGCGCTTGGTCTCGTCGACCAAAGCGGTGGCGATCGGCGATCCCTGATGTGCGGGCGCAACGACGAGCTGATCGAGATACCCCGACGGATCGATCGTAACGAAGCCTGCCATCGCGCTATCGCTTTCGGCGACGATGACCGTCGCGTTCGGCACCAACTCGTCGCGCCAACGCTTGCGCCACCAATCGACGCGCGCATCGAAATCGATCGACGGATAAGCGAGTTTCCACGTCTCCAGCCACAGCGCGATCGACGGCTCCTGATCGGCTTCGGTGTAGAGCCGGAGTCGAAAGTTGGTTTCGGTGTCGTCCGGTGCGCGCTCCCTCCCCCAGTAAGGGGGAGGGTTTGGGTGGGGGCCCGTCATGCAAAGACCCTCTCGCGGATTGCAAGTGCGATCCGACCTCTCCCTTTCAGGGAGAGGTGAGGCCGTGCCTGCCTCGCCGTCGTCCAAGACATGTTACCGTTCGGTGAGCTTCAGTTCGATGCGGCGGTTGCGCTTGAACGCCTCTTCGGTGTTGGCGATATCGAGCGGCTGGAATTCGGCGAAGCCGGCCGCGACAAGGCGCTGCGGAGCCACGCCGAGCGAAACAAGATACTGCACGACGGCAATGGCGCGCGCCGACGACAATTCCCAGTTCGACTTGAACAGCGGCGAGTTGATCGGGCGAATATCCGTGTGGCCGTCGACGCGCATCACCCAAGCGATCTCGGAGGGAATCTTCTTGTCGAGGTCCATCAATCCGGTCGCGATCTTGCTCAACTCGTCCCGGCCCTCGGGCAACAGCACGGCTTGCCCGGTGTCGAAGAAGACTTCGGATTGGAACACGAAGCGGTCGCCGACGATGCGGACGTCCGGACGATTGCCGAGGATCGCGCGCAGGCGGCCGAAGAATTCCGAGCGGTAGCGCGAGAGTTCCTGCACGCGCTGCGCCAGTGCGACGTTGAGGCGCGAGCCGAGGTCGGCGATGCGTGTTTGCGAGTCACGATCGCGTTTTTCGGAAGCGCCAAGCGCGTCTTCGAGCGCGGCCAGTTGTCTCCGGAAGGCCGCGATCTGTTGGTTCAGCACCTCGACCTGCGCCAATGCGCGCGACGAGAGTTGCTTTTCGGAATCAAGCGCCTTGCCGAGTTCGCCGGCGCGGCCTGCAGCGTCGTTGCCGGCGCCGGCCAGGCCGTCATACAACCCCTTGACCCGATCGCGTTCGGTTTCGGCGGTGGCGAGGCCGGCACGGACCTGTGAGAGCTGGTCGTTGAGCCCGAGCGCGCCGATTTTTTCCAGGGACAAGAGATCGTTCAACTGGGCGAGCTTGGCGTTGAGCGCTTCGAGCGCCTTGTCCTTGCCGGTCACTTCCTGCGACAGGAAAAACTGCACGACGAGGAAGACCGACAGCAGGAACACGATCGCCAGTACCAGGGTCGACAGCGCGTCGACGAAACCGGGCCAATAGTTGAATTCCGAGGAATTGCGCCGTCCGCGTGCAAGGGCCATGAGCTAGTTGTTCTCCGGCTGCCGCGAAATTCGCTCCAGCAGCTTTTTGATCTCGCGGTTCTGTTCGCCCTGGCCGTCCGCCCATTCGCGGATCATCTCCTGCTCGCCGCGCATATGCGAGACGAGGCTCTGGATCGCATCCGCAAGGTTGGCCATTGCGGCGGTGGTCGAGCGATTGGAGCCGCCGTCCTCGATCGAACGACGCAGCCGGTCCATCGCATCCGGCAAATCGGCGCTGGCAAGGCCGCCGGCCGCGGCGGTCTCGCCGGAATATTCCTTCACGGTCGTTGCGAGCCAGTCTTCGAGGTCCGTATAGAAGCGGTTCTGCGCCTGACTCGATTGCAGGTCGAGGAAGCCGAGGATCAGCGATCCGGCAAGGCCGAAAAGCGACGACGAGAACGAGATGCCCATGCCGGCCAGCGGCGCGGCCAATCCGTCCTTCAGCGTGTCGAACAGGGCGCCGGAATCACCGCCGACCTTGAGGCCGTCGATCACCTTGCCGACCGATCCGACCGTTTCGATCAGGCCCCAGAAGGTGCCGAGCAGGCCGAGAAAGACCAGCAGGCCGGTCATGTAGCGCGAAATGTCACGCGCCTCGTCGAGCCGCGTGCCGATCGAATCGAGCAGATGCCGCATCGTCTGCTGCGAGATCGACATCCGGCCGCTGCGCTCGCCGCCGAGAATCGCGGCCATCGGCGCGAGCAGCACCGGGCGCTTTTCGATCGCGAGGCCCGGATCGGCGACGCGGAAATTATTGACCCAGGAGACTTCGGGATAAAGCCGGATCACCTGCCGGAAGGCGAGAATGATGCCGATCAGCAGAACCGCGCCGATCAGCGCGTTAAGTCCGGGATTGGCGAAAAACGCCAGCACGATCTGCTTGTAGAGCACGACGGCGATCAGGGCGCACAGCACCAGGAAGACCAGCATCCGCAATAGAAAGATGCGCGGCGGCGCCAGCTTCGTCAGTTCGATCTCCATTTCGGAGCGGGGGGCGATAGGCGGCATGTGTCCGATCGTGTGGCGTTAGGGATGATGAATTTAATATGGCACAGCCTTGCGAGGAAAAAAGCAAAGCTTTGGAGCATCTGACGGAACTGCGGCTTGAAACCGGGCTTAGTTTAACGCGTAATTCAAAAACATGAACATGTTTGGACGTTTAGCGGAGCTGGAATGATCTGGATGTATCTCGGCGGGCTGCTGGCCATCGCGGTCTCGATGTCGGTTCTCATGGCTGTGGCGTGGGCCGTCCAGAAGCGCACCGGCAATTCAGGCTGGGTCGATACAATCTGGACATTCTCGCTCGGTCTGGTCGGCGCGGGCTCGGCGCTGTGGCCGATCGGCGGCGCGGCGCCCAATGCGCGGCAATGGCTGGTGGCGGCCCTGGTCGCAATCTGGTCGATTCGTCTGGGCTCGCATATTGCGGCGCGCACGGCGACGATCACGGACGATCCGCGTTATGCGGCGATCGCCAAGGAATGGGGCGTCGATTCCGCGAAGAAGATGTTTCTATTCCTTCAGAACCAGGCGTTTGCCTCTATTCCGCTGGTATTCGCGATCTTCGTCGCTGCGCGTTTTCCGGGCGATGCGCTGCGTGTGCAGGATTATCTCGGCGCATTGATCCTCTTCATCGGCATCGCCGGCGAAGGCCTGTCAGATTTGCAACTCAAGACCTTCCGCAGCAATCCGGCCAACAAGGGCAAGGTCAACAATTACGGGCTGTGGGGCTGGTCCCGGCATCCGAATTACTTCTTTGAATGGGTCGGCTGGCTGGCCTACCCGGTGATCGCGATCTCGCCGGATTATCCGTGGGGCTGGGCGACGTTGCTGGCGCCGATCTTCATGTACTGGATCCTCGTTCACTTGACCGGCGTTCCGCCGCTCGAAGATCAGATGATCAAATCGCGCGGCGATCTTTATCGCGACTATCAAAAGCGCGTCAGCGTGTTTTTTCCGCTGCCGCCGAAGGAGAAGGCTTCGTGAGCGTCATTTCGGGCATCATCGGGACGGCCGAACGCTTGCCGCTGCCGGATTCCGTCATCCGCGCCGGCATCGAGCGGCTCTGCGCGCGCACCGCGACCAAACTCGCCACCAGCAATGCCGAGACCGATCATGCGTTTTCGCGGCAGATGGCGGCGCGCGCGATCGCCGAACACGCGGATGCGGCGAATGCCCAGCACTACGAGGTGCCGGCGGCATTCTTCGCGTTGGTGCTTGGGCCGAACCGCAAATATTCGTCCTGTTTCTACAAGGAGCCTGAATCGACCTTGCAGGAGGCCGAGGAAGAGGCCTTGCGCCAGACCGTCGGGCATGCGGATCTCGCGGATGGTCAATCCATCCTCGAACTCGGCTGCGGCTGGGGCTCGCTGTCGCTGTGGATGGCGCGGCAATTTCCCAACGCAAAAATTGTCGGTGTGTCGAATTCGCAATCGCAGCGCGACTTTATCGAAGGCGAAGCGAGGGCCCGCGGTCTCGCCAATATCGCCATCGTCACGCAGGATATGAACGTTTTCGAGCCCGGCGCGAAATTTGACCGTATCGTGTCGGTCGAAATGTTCGAGCATATGATGAACTGGCGCGAACTGATGACGCGAGTGCGGTCGTGGCTGAAGCACGACGGTCATTTCTTCATGCACATTTTCACCCACCGGGCCGGTACCTATCTGTTCGACCGCGCCGACAAGGAAGACTGGATCGCCCAGCACTTCTTCACCGGCGGGGTGATGCCGAGCCATCATCTGATCCGGCAATATGACGATCTGTTCGCGGTCGACAAAGAATGGCGCTGGAGCGGCATCCACTATCAGCGCACGGCACTCGACTGGCTTGTCAATTTCGATCGCAACCGCGCTGAGATCGTGAAAATCCTGAAGCCTGTCTATGGCCGCGATACGGGTTTGTGGATGCGGCGATGGCGCTGGTTCTTTCTCGCGACGGCGGGATTGTTCGGCCATGCCGACGGTAGTGAATGGGGCGTCAGCCATTACCGGATGACAGCCGTGCCGGCCGAGAACACCTCCGCCTCGTTCCGTCACGCTGACGTCACGATCGCGTGAGTCTGGAAACCCGCAGCGCGATCAATGCCCTAGCCGTATGTGGCATTGGGCCGCCACGATAATTGTTGCGTTGCAACGTGGTGCCTTTAGTTTCATGGATGAAAACCGACTGGATCCATCGCAAGCTGCGCATACGCGGCTGTTTTTGTGCATCAGCCGGACCCACAGGGATTTCAGACCGCCAATGGCCATTTTCGATGCTCGTTTCGCTAGCGCAGCGCTGTTGCTGGCTTTGACGCCGCTTCTCGCGGCATGTAACGAGCAGAGCGTGGCGGCGCCGCAACCGCCGCAGGCGCCGGAAGTCAGCGTGGTGTCCGTGGTGCCGATCCCGCGCCCTGTCGTCCGGGAATTGCCCGGCCGCATCGCACCGACCCGTGTCGCCGACGTGCGTCCGCGCGTGTCGGGAATTATCGTCGAGCGAACCTTCCATCAGGGCAGCGAAGTCAAGGCCGGTGACGTGCTGTACCGGATCGATCCGAAACCGTTCGAGGTCGAGGTTCAGTCGCAAGAGGCAACCCTCGCCAAGGCCGAGGCCGCTTTCGAGCAGGCCTCGTTGCAGTCGAAGCGGATCGCGACGCTGACAAGCCAGCGCGCGACCTCGGAGGCGGAAAACGAAAAAGCGATGGGCGCCATGCGCCAGGCCGAGGCTGAAGTCGCTGTCCGCAAGGCCGACGTCGCCCGCGCCAAGCTCAATCTCGAATACGCAACCATTCGCGCGCCGATCGCCGGCATCGTCGGCGCGGCGCTGGTTTCGGAAGGTGCGCTGGTCGTGCAGAACGACACGGCCAATCTGGCGACCATCCAGCAACTCGATCCGATCTATGCCGACTTCCAGCAGTCGGTGACTGAAATGAACAATCTGCGGCGGGCGCTCGCCAGCGGCGAGTTCGACGCGATCGCGCCGGAGGAAGCAAAGGTCCGCTTGATTCTCGACGACGGCACCACCTATCCGTTCCTCGGCAAGCTGTTGTTTTCCGAGGCCAAGGTCGATGCCTATACCGGTCAGGTGACGTTGCGCGGCCAGTTTCCAAATCCGAATCGCGAATTGCTGCCGGGCATGTATGTTCGCATCTCGATCGAGCAGGGGCTCGACACCGACTCCATCGCGATCCCGCAGCAGGCCGTGCAGCGCAACGGCGGCGGCGGCAGCGAGGTCTTCGTCGTCAAGGACGATAATCTCGTCGCGACCCAGGCGGTCCGCACCGGCGCGGTGCAGGACGGTCAGTGGCTCGTGACCGAAGGCCTGAAGGCCGGCGACCGCGTGATCGTCGAAGGCTTCCAGAAATTCGTCGCGGGCGACAAGGTCGATCCGAAACCGATGGCGAAAAACGACGCCGATCAAAAAACCACGCAGCTCAAACGCTGAGCTGAACGATGCCCAGTTTTTTCATCGATCGCCCGATCTTCGCATGGGTCGTGGCGCTGTTCATCTGTTTGCTCGGCGCAATCTCGATTCCGTTCCTGGCGATCGCGCAATATCCGATCATCGCGCCGCCGTCGATCTCGATTTCGACGAGCTATCCCGGCGCGTCGCCTGAAAATCTCTACAACAGCGTCACCCGTCTGATTGAGGAAGAACTCAACGGCGCCAACGGCATCTTGAATTTCGAGTCCACCAGCGACTCGCTTGGGGCGGTGGAAATCATCGCGAACTTCCAACCCGGCACGGATTCCAGTCTGGCCTCCGTCGAAGTGCAAAATCGCATCAAGCGCGTCGAAGCGCGGTTGCCGCGCGCCGTCATCCAGCAGGGCATTCTGATCGAGGAAGCCTCGTCGGCGGTGCTTCAGATCATCACGCTGAATTCGACCGATGGGAGCATGGACGAGGTCGGCCTCGGCGACTTCATGATCCGCAACGTGCTAGGCGAAATCCGGCGCATCCCCGGCGTCGGCCGCGCCTCGCTGTATTCCACCGAGCGTTCGCTTCGTGTCTGGATCGATCCGACCCGACTGGTCGGCTACAGCCTCACCGCCGACGACGTCACCAAGGCGATCACGGCGCAGAACGCACAGGTTTCGTCGGGCAGCATCGGCGCCGAACCGAGCACGCCGACACAGCGCATCTCTGCGCTGGTTCTCGTCAAGGGACAATTGTCGACGCCGGAGGAATTCGGCGCGATCGTGCTGCGCGCCAATCCGGACGGCTCGACCGTGCGCATCCGCGACGTCGCGCGCATCGAGGTCGGCGGCCTCAGCTATCAGTTCACGACGCGACTCAACGGCAAACCGACGGCTGGCCTGTCGGTGCTGATGTCGCCGACCGGCAATGCGCTGGCGACCGCGAGCGCGGTCGAGGCCAAGATGAAGGAGCTGTCGCGATTTTTCCCGGCCAACATCACCTATGAAATTCCCTACAACATCACGCCGGTCGTCAAAGTCTCGATCCAGAAGGTGCTGATGACGCTGGTGGAGGCGATCGTTCTCGTCTTCGTCGTGATGTTCTTGTTCCTGCAGAACTTTCGCTACACGATCATTCCCACCATCGTGGTGCCCGTTGCTCTTCTCGGCACCTGCGCGACATTGTTGTTGGCCGGCTACTCCATCAACATGCTGACGATGTTCGGCATGGTGCTCGCGATCGGCATTCTCGTTGACGATGCCATCGTCGTGGTCGAAAACGTCGAACGCATCATGACGGAAGAGGGTCTGTCGCCGAAGGAAGCGACGCGCAAGGCGATGTCGCAAATCACCAGCGCCATCATCGGCATCACGCTGGTGCTGATCGCGGTGTTCGTGCCGATGGCCTTCTTTCCGGGCTCGGTCGGCATCATCTATCGCCAATTCTCGGTCACGATGGTCGCCGCAATCGCATTTTCCGCCCTGATGGCGCTGTCATTGACGCCAGCGCTTTGCGCGACGTTGCTGAAGCCGGTGGACAAGGATCACGGTCACGCCAAAACCGGTGTGTTCGGCTGGTTCAACCGCAAGCTCGACGGCATCAAGGACGGTTATACCGCCACCGTCGGTTGGTCGCTGAAGCGCACCGGTCGGCTGTTGCTGGTCTATGTGGCGTTGCTGGTCGGCCTGAGCTGGGCCTTCATTCGCATGCCGGGCGGGTTTCTGCCGATCGACGATCAGGGCTTCATCACGACCGACGTCCAGACCCCATCGGATTCGTCGTTCGGTCGCACCGAGGCTGCGATCGAGAGCGTGGAAAAATACCTTAAAAGCCGCGAAGGCGTCAGCAACGTCACCTTCCTGACGGGCTTCAGCTTTCTCGGGCAGGGCATGAACACCGCCCAGGCATTCGTGACGTTGAAAGACTGGTCGGAGCGTGGATCGAAAGATTCCGCCGCCGCGATCGTCGCCGACGTCAACAGCAACCTTTCTGGTCTGCGCGACGCCAAGATCTCGGCGCTGCAGCCGCCTCCGATCGACAATCTCGGCAATTCGGCGGGCTTTTCGTTCCGTCTGCAGGATCGTTCGCAAAAAGGCTATACCGCTCTGGTCCAGGCTTCGGACAAACTCATCGCGGACGCCAATGCAAGCCCGGTCCTGAAGAACGTCTATGTCGAGGGTCTGCCGCCCGCGCCGCAGGTCAATCTCACGATCGATCGCGAGAAGGCGAGCGCCTTCGGCGTCACTTTCGAGGACATCAACAGCACGATCTCGACCAATCTCGGCTCGACCTACGTGAACGATTTTCCGAATCGCGGACGTATGCAGCGCGTCATCGTGCAGGCGGATACGCTGAGCCGGATGAACGCCAACGACATTCTGAACTACAACGTCAAGAACAGCCGCGGCCAACTGGTGCCGTTCTCGTCCTTTGCAACAATCGAATGGGCCAAGGGCCCGACCCAGGTCGTCGGCTTCAATTATTATCCGGCGATCCGCATGAGCGGCGAGGCGAAGCCGGGCTTTACCTCGGGCGACGCCATCGCCGAGATGGAGCGTCTTGCCGGCCAATTGCCGCGTGGCTTCGGCTATGAATGGACCGGGCAATCGCTGCAGGAAAAATTGTCGGGCTCGCAGGCGCCATTCATTCTGGGTCTGTCGGCGCTGGTGGTGTTTCTCTGTCTCGCGGCGCTGTACGAGAGCTGGACCATTCCGCTCGCCGTGCTGATGACGGTGCCGCTCGGCATTACCGGATCGGTGATCGCGGCCTCGATGCGCGGCTTGCCGAACGACGTCTATTTCACGGTGGGTCTGATTACGGTGATCGGCCTCGCGGCCAAGGACGCCATTCTCATCATCGAGTTCGCGCGCGATCTGCGTAAGGAAGGCAAGGGACTTGTCGAGGCGACGCTTGAAGCCTGCCATTTGCGATTCCGGCCGATCTTGATGACCGGTCTCGCTTTCGTGTGCGGTGTGTTGCCGATGGTGATCGCCACGGGCGCCGGCGGCGCGAGCCAGCAGGCGCTCGGCACCGTGGTGATGGGCGGCATGATTGCGGTCGTCATTCTGGCGCTGCTGATGGTGCCGGTGTTCTTCGTCTCGATCCAGCGGCTGTTTTCGCGCGACAAGGACGTCAGGGCCGAGAAGATCGCGCCGTCCGAGGCTTACGGTCCGCCTGCGCCGGCACAATCGCATTAAAGTCTGGCGTGATCTCACGCCACGCCGGTCAAGACGATGGTCGCGTAGCTGATCAGGCCGAGCACGATCAGCGACAGCGTCACCGCCGCCGCGACGCGAATGCCGGCTTGCGCCACGACGCGGATATCGACGCCGAGACCGAGTCCCGCCATCGAGATCGTCGTCAGAACGCTCGCGACGCGCGCGATCGGCTTGACGATGTGTTCGGGAATGAGACCGAACGACCGGGCGGCCGCGACCAGCAGAAACCCGACGATGAACCACGGCACCAGATGATGAAGCGCTGGTTTTTGCGCCGGTTGGGCAGACGGTTCGCCCTCGCGCAGGCGGCCGGCGACGAGCGACAGGCCGAACACGACAGGGCCGAGCATCAAGACACGCACCAGCTTGACGACCGTGCCGATCTGATTGCTCAGCGCGCCGATCGGCAGCGTCGCCGCCAGCACCTGAGGCACGGCATACACCGTGAGCCCCGCCAGCACGCCGTATTGCGTCAGCGACAGTTGCAGCAGCGGCACGAACACCGGCAGCACCAGCACGACGACGACACCGAGCACTGCGGTGAACGCGATCGCAGACGCGACGTCCTCGCTTTTTGCGCCGATCACCGGCGCGACGGCCGCAATGGCGGAATTGCCGCAGATTGAATTGCCGCAGGCGATCAGGATCGCCATTTTTTGCGGCAGGCCGAGCGCGCGGCAGGTCGCATAGCTGCTGGCGATCGCAATAACGACGACGACGGCGATGCCGACCAGCAGCAACGGGCCGAGCGCCAGCACGGCGCCGACGCTGAGCGCCGCGCCGAGCAGCACGACGGCGATTTCGAGCAGGATCTTTGCGGCGAGGTCGACGCCGACATCCCAGCGCGGGCCTGGCGTCCACGCGGTGCGGATGGCGACGCCGAGCAGGATCGCGATCACCAGCGCTTCGAGGTAGGGCTCGCCGACCAAGGCCACCTCGACATGCTCGAGGGCCATCGCGAGGAGCGCGACGCCGACGCACAGGGCGAGACCGGGAAGACCGTCGCGGCGGAGACGCATTTGTTGTCCGCCTGTCCCGGTTCTAGGTCAGCGGTTTGATGATCTTCACGAGTTGGTCGTGCACGCTCTCATTGCCGCAGACGACATTGCCGGTGCTCATGGCGTCGATATCGCGGCCCTGAATGTCCGAGACAACGCCGCCAGCTTCGCGGATCATGATGATGCCTGCCGCAATATCCCATTGCTGCAGATTGCGCTCCCAATAGCCGTCGAGACGGCCCGCCGCGACATAAGCAAGATCGAGCGATGCCGCGCCGAACCGCCGCAGACCCGCGACTTTCGGCTGCAACGCGGCCATTTCCTTGCGCGACAATTCATGGTCGCCACGGCCGATGTGGGGAAGTCCGCAGGCGATGACGCAGTCGTGGAGTTGCTTGCGCCCGGCGACGCGCAGTCGCGTGTCGTTGAGGAAAGCGCCTTTGCCCTTCTCGGCGGTGTAAAGCTCTTCATTGCCGGGATTGTAGATCAGCCCGGCGATGATGACGCCTTCGCGCTGCAACCCGATCGAGATCGCGAATTGCGGAATGCCGTGCAGGAAGTTCGTCGTGCCGTCGAGCGGGTCGACGATCCAGGTGTGGGTCTTGTCGTCGCCTTCGCGGTTGCCGCCTTCCTCGCCGATGAAGCCGTAGCCCGGCCGCGCCTTGGTGAGGTCGGTGTAGAGCATTTCCTCGGCGCGCTTATCCGCCATCGACACGAAATTCGCCGGGCCCTTCATCGAGACCTGCAGATTCTCGATCTCGCCGAGGTCGCGCTTGAGGCTGCGGCCGGCGCGGCGCGCGGCCTTGACCATGACGTTCATGAGGGCGGATTGCAGCATGGGCTGGACTCACGATGACCCGATCACGGGTCGTCTTGGGAGGGGCTGGACGGTTGGAGCCTTGCGTGCCCTGCGGGGGTGGCCGCGTCAAGGCGTGTGATTCTCAAGGGGTTATTTCGCGCCGAGCCATTTGCGGGCGTCGGCCTGCACCTTGGCGCGGTCGTCCGGCGACAATTGCGCCAGCGCCTCGTCGAGCATGACGTCGCCCTTGCCGGAGGTCTTGGCGACGACATGCCATTTCAGGCCCTCGATCTTGTCCATCGGCGCGCCGGCCCCGGTGACGAGCACGCGGGCCAGGCGGTTCTGGGCGATCGGGCTGTTCTGTCGCGCGGCCTTGCGCAGCAGCGAGACGGCGGCGGCTTCGTTTTTCGGCGTGCCGGTGCCGTTATAGAGCGCGATGGCGTATTCGACCTCGGCATCGACATTGTCCGCCAAAGCCGCCGCTTGAAGCAGGCGCACGGCCTTGTCGATGTTTTTCTCGACGCCGGTGCCTTCCTTGTAAAACGTCGCGAGCGCGTATTGCGCCTCGGCATTGCCGGCATCGGCGGCGACGCGCAGCAATTCGGCGGCGCGCTTGATATCCTGCGGAAACGTCTGGCCGTCGAGATAGAGCAGCGCCAGATTATAGGCGGCCTTGGGATTGCCGACCTTGGCGGCGGACGCGAGCCAGCGCGCGCCCTCGTCGCGATCGGCCGCGCCGCCGCGACCGGACAGGCGCATCATCGCGTAAGAGAACATGCCCTGCGGGTCGCCCAGATCCGCGGCGCGCTTGAACCACTCGGCGGCCTTGGCGTAATCGCGCTTGACGCCAAAGCCGTTGGAATACAGCTCGCCGAGCATCGCCATCGCCTTCGGGTCGTTGTTCTCCTGCGCGCGCTGGGTCGCTAGGTCGAACGCGCTCTTATAGGCCCCGCGCTGATATGCGCCGTAGACCAGATCGACGTTCGGATCGTTGGGTGCGGCCGTGGCCGCGGCCGGCGGTGGCGGGGCGGGAGCCGGCACCGACGACTTTTTGGCGGCGGCGGGAGTTTTCGCGGGGGCCTTCGGCGCAGCTTTTTGGGTGGATTTGGGAGAGGCTTTCGGCGCGGCCTTCGCCGGGGCTTTTGCAGTTGCTTTGGCCTTCGGTAAAGGCGCGCGGACCGAACCCGGCGGCGGTTGCAGCCCCGGCGGCGTCAGCGAGACCTGCGCGACGGCGCCGCCGGCCAAAGCAAACCAGCCCATCAACAGCGCAAATATACGCAGACCCGACATCTTGGTCGCTATCCCGATTCGCCTGATGATTAGTCCCGGGTTGGATTTAGCCCGATCGCGCGGGCGGCGTCCATCAGCGCCATTGCCGCGCCGCGCGGATCATTCCAGATACAATCACCGACCAGCACAAAATCCGCGCCCGCCGCAGCAAACAGTCGGGCCTCCTCGATCGATTCCGCAAAACCGACGCAGGGCGGCTCGAACAATTCGGCCCACCAGTCGAGCCGCTCGGCAATCGCCTCTGTCGCCGGCCGCTGGCCATGCGGGTCCGGCTCGCCGAACAGCACATAATCGGCGCCGGCTTCGCCGGCGGTCATCGCATCGTGACGGGTCGCGAGATGACCGACACCGACGATGCGGGCGGGCTTCAACGCCGGGAGCGTCTCCTGCATCGCCTCGATGCCGCCGACATGCGCGCCGTCGGCGTCGCCGCGTGCGACCAAATCAGCATGGCCGTCGAGCAGCAACGCCGCGCCGCCGGCCTGCACGATCGGGGCAAGTGTCTTGATCCGCTTGATGAGGCTGCGCGGATCGCCCGGCGCGAGCCTTAGCAATACCGCCGCGATGTCGGCTGTGGCCAGCAATTCTGGAAGCGCCGCCGCGAAGGATGCCGCGTCATCGACAATCGGAGACTGAAGATAAAGGCGGGGCGCGGAACGCGGCGGCGGAGCTTTGGCCAAGGTGTCAGGACGCCTTTTCGGCTTCGAGGGCGGCGGTCCATTCGCCTTTGCTGGCGAGGGAGTTCATTCGCGCGCGATGCGCGAACGCCGCCTGACCCGCCGCGATATTCTCGGCCTTGCCGGACCAAGCCTGTTGCGGCGCGGATTGCAACGCGCGGCCATAGGAGAAAGTCAGCGGCCACGGCAATCCGCCGATGCGGTTCATCGCATCGAGATGCACGGTGGCCTCTTGATCGGATTGTCCACCGGACAGAAACGCGATGCCAGGCACCGCCGGCGGCACGCAGGTCTTCAAGAGCTTGACGGTTTTCTCGGCGACGTCCGCGACGCTGGCTTGCTTCGACGATTCTTTGCCGGATATCGCCATGTTCGGCTTCAGGATCATGCCTTCCAGCGCAACGTTCTGATAATAGAGCTGCTGAAATGTTTCCTTCAGCACCCACTCCGTCACTTTATAGCAAGCGTCGATATCGTGGGCGCCGTCCATCAAGACTTCCGGCTCGACGATCGGCACGATCTGCGCCGCCTGACACATTGCTGCGTAGCGCGCGAGCGCATGGGCGTTGGTCGAGATGGCTGCGTGGCTTGGAATGCCTTTGCTCGCATCGATGTCGATCACGGCGCGCCATTTCGCGAAACGCGCGCCTTGCCTGTAATATTTGGCTAATCGTTCGGCGAGCCGGTCGAGACCGACCGTGACGGTCTCGTTGTCCGTACCGGGCAGGATTTGCGTGCCCTCGTCGACCTTGATGCCCGGAATCGCGCCGGCCTGTTCGATCAGCTTCACCAGCGGCGTGCCGTCTTTGGCGTTTTGCCAGATCGTTTCGTCGTAGAGGATGACGCCGGAGATGGCGTTGCGCATCGCATCGGTGGCGCGGAACAGCATCTCGCGATAGTCGCGGCGGCTGTCTTCCGTCGACTCCACGCCGATCGCATCGAAGCGCTTCTTGATCGTGTTGGTGGATTCATCGGCCGCGAGCAGGCCCTTGCCCGGCGCGACCATGGCTGTGGCGACGGCGTTGAGATCGGCAAGGTTCATCTGGGGCCTTTCGTGGAATGCTGCCTTGTCTTTGGAAGGCGACGGATATCAGGCGAAGCCGAGGAAAAGCGCGAGGGCGCGGTCAACCCGCGCCATGTCAGAAAAGTTTAACCGACCAAAAATTGGGCCAACTTTTGCGATCGGAAGCGTGCTGCACTTGTCGGCTAAAACCTGCGACGTCAAACGAAGACCGTTCTCGATTGTCGGTTGAACCGTGACCCGAAAAACCTGTCGGGGGAGAATTTCACTGCTCAACGGTAGAAATGTCATTGAAGTCAGATCATCGAAAGCGTTTGCCTGAACAATGACGGCTGGACGAGGTTTCGCGTAGGCACCTTGCATCGCAACGGTGATCAAGTCACCGCGTTTCATGTCCAGCCTTCGATATCCTCAAGAGCCGCTTCCAACTCCTTCAGAATGATCTTCTCATCCTCGCTTGCATTGATGGCGGCGATCGCTTCCGCGACCTCCGCCTTGAACTTCGGCGAGTCGACATCCGGCAACCAGAGCAGCACCGGCTTGAGGCCAAGCGCCTTCATCTTCTCGCGATGCTTGCGGACACGAATTGCCCCGGCGGAATCAGACGACTTGCTTCCGGATTTTGCTCCAGAAAACTTGGTCCCAGACGTCTTGGTCTTTGACTTGCCGCGATCGGTCATAACGGGCTCCATGCGTTACATGTAACATATGGCGGGCCGTCACGATCTTCAAGCGAGGCCGGGTGTCAGGCGATCTTGGCGGCCAGTTCGCCGGAGACGTAGCGCTTCGCCATCTCGGCCGTTGTCAGCACCTTTTTGAACTTCGCGGCTTGGCCGGCGGTGTTGAACTCCTCCAGGCGCTGCTTGCAAAGCTTGACCATCGCCTCCATCGCCGGCTTGAGGTACTTGCGCGGATCGAACTCGCTGGGGTTCTCGCTGAGCACCTTGCGGATTTGTCCGGTCATCGCCATCCGGTTGTCGGTGTCGATATTGATCTTGCGGACGCCATGCTTGATGCCGCGCTGGATTTCCGAGACCGGCACGCCCCAGGTCGGCTTCATCTCGCCGCCATACTGGTTGATGATGTCCTGCAGGTCCTGCGGCACCGACGACGAGCCATGCATCACCAGATGCGTGTTCGGCAGCTTGCGGTGGATTTCCTCGATCACGTTCATCGCCAAAATATCGCCGTCCGGCTTGCGGGTGAACTTGTAGGCGCCGTGCGAGGTACCCATCGCAATCGCCAAGGCATCGACCTGGGTTTCCTTGACGAATTTCACGGCTTCGTCGGGATTGGTCAGCAACTGGTCGTGCGAGAGCTGGCCTTCCGCGCCGTGGCCGTCTTCGGCTTCGCCCATGCCGCTTTCCAGCGAGCCGAGCACGCCGAGTTCGCCCTCGACCGAGATGCCGCCGAGATGCGCCATGTCGGTCACGGTCTTGGTGACGCCGACATTGTAATCCCAGTCGGCCGCGGTCTTGCCGTCGGCCTTCAACGAGCCGTCCATCATCACGGAGGTGAAGCCGGCCTGAATAGCGGTCATGCAGGTCTCGGGGCCGTTGCCATGGTCGAGATGCACGCAGACGGGAATGTGCGGATAGATTTCCGTCACGGCATCCATCATATGCTTGAGCATGATGTCGTTGGCGTAAGAGCGTGCGCCGCGCGAGGCCTGAATGATGACCGGCGCGTTGGTCGCGTCGGCGGCGGTCATGATGGCCAGCGCCTGCTCCATATTGTTGATGTTGAAGGCAGGGACGCCGTAATCGTGCTCCGCCGCATGATCCAGCAACTGACGCAGCGTGATACGAGCCATGTGACGATTCTCCTCAATCGCGTGATTCTACACGGCTCTTATCGTGCCCGGTGACGAAATCCAAGGCGGAGAATGGTCGCGTGAGCGCGAAATGGCAAACGCCAAAATGTCAGTGCTGGCCGGATTCAAGCGCTTCCACGCGCTTTTCCAGAGCAGCCAGATTTTCGGCGAACGTGCCGGCGGTGCTCTTGCCAATCACGAGAATGCCCGCGACATCGCGGCGCTGCTTGCGCATCAAATCGTCGAGGCTTTCGAAGCGTTGATCCATCTGATCGAAGCGACGATCATGATCAGCAAGTTTCGCCTGGATCGATTTGAGAATCTCAAAAATGGCATTTTCGACGTTCTCGGTCATACCGGGAACATAGCAACAACAAGACGCGCTCGCAAGGCGTGCGCCAATCTCAGGTTGTCGCGGCTTTGAGCACATCCACGCCCGGCAAGGGCTTGCCTTCCATCCATTCGAGAAAGGCGCCGCCGGCTGTCGAGACGTAAGTGAAATCGTCAGCCACGCCCGCGTGGTTGAGCGCCGCCACCGTGTCGCCGCCGCCTGCCACCGACACGAGTTTGCCGGCTTTCGTGCGCGCAGCCGCGTGTTTCGCGGCTTCCACCGTGCCGGTGTCGAACGGCGTGATTTCGAACGCGCCGAGCGGGCCGTTCCAGACCAAAGTTTTCGCCTCATCGATCGCGGCGTTGACCGCGGCGATCGATTTAGGGCCGACATCGAGGATCATGCCGTCGGCCGGGATCGCATCCAGGCCCGTGGCATGCGATGGCGCATTAGCCTTGAATTCGTGTGCGACGACGGCATCCACCGGCAGGATGATCTTGCAGTTCGCAGCCTTGGCCGCGTCGATGATCTTGAGCGCGGTCGGCGCAAGGTCTTTCTCCGCCAGCGATTTGCCAATCGCGATGCCTTGCGCGTGCAGGAACGTATTCGCCATGCCGCCGCCGATCACCAGCATGTCGACCTTGCCGACGAGGTTCTGCAACAGGTCGATCTTGCTCGACACTTTCGCGCCGCCGACAATGGCGATCACGGGCTTCTGCGGCGCATCGAGCGCCTGGCCGAGCGCGTCGAGTTCGGCCTGCATCGTGCGGCCTGCATAGGCAGGGAGCTTGTGGCCGAGGCCTTCGGTCGAGGCGTGGGCGCGATGCGCCGCCGAGAAGGCGTCGTTGACGAAGATGTCGCCGAGCTTGGCCAACTCGGTGACGAAGCCCGGATCGTTGTCTTCTTCTTCCTTGTGGAAGCGCGTGTTCTCAAGACAAAGGATATCGCCATCTTTCATCGCCGCAACGGCCCTGGCCGCAACGTCGCCGACGCAATCCTCCGCGAAGGCGACCGGCTTTCCGATCACCTTGGCGAGTTCGGCCGCGACCGGCTTCAGCGAGTTCGTCTCATCGCGGCCTTTCGGGCGGCCGAAATGCGCGAGCAAAATGACCTTGCCGCCCTTGCCGGAAACTTCCGTGATAGTCGGCGCGATCCGCTCCAGCCGCGTGGTGTCGGTGACCTTGCCGTCGTCCATCGGCACGTTGAGATCGACACGCACGAGCACGCGCTTGCCGGAGACGTCGGCGTCATCAAGAGTTTTAAATGTCATTTTCTCAGAACGTTAAGAGAGAAGATGAGGATGCCGGAACCGATGCCCCACGTAGCGAAGATGATGGTGAGCATCGTCCATGTTGTCGGCAGGCTAGCGAAGCGGGCGTCGATGCCAATTAGCCGACCTTTGATCTCCGCCAACGAAATCTCGATCGACTTCAAAGAAGATTTGACCTCTTTCATGTCATCTTCGAGTCGTCCAACACGTGCTTCAAGCATTGGATCCTCCGGACCTCGCCCTCCTGGTGGCATCGACTGGCTGTTCCGATTGAAGGGCAGGATATCAACCATGGCTGCCTAACTTACGCTTTAGCCGATCTTCGTTAAATGACATTACGTATCCGCAGCTGTCGCAGGATATGCTCACGAGCGGATCAAAATTCTCTGACGCCAGCGAAGGCAAATCGTATCGTACAATAGCGGTACGAAGTTTCTTTTCGAAATCTTCCTCTAATACAAAGATTTCACTTGAACAAACCGGGCAATGGAAGGCGGGAGCGGCATTTTTTAGTGCACGAACAGCTTCATCATCAGATGAGAAGTGATTTTCTTCCACCCAATTAGTTTCAGGAGATAAAGATTTAAATTTATCGACCATTCAGATCAACTTCCCCATCGCCACCGCCGTGTCGGCCATGCGGTTGGAGAAACCCCATTCGTTGTCGTACCAGGACATCACGCGCACCAGCGTGCCGTTCTGCACCTTGGTCTGGTCCATCGCGAAGGTCGACGAATGCGGATCGTGGTTGAAGTCGATCGAGACGTTCGGCGCATTGGTGTAGCCGAGGATGCCCTTGAGTTGCTGCTCGGAGGCGCGCTTCATCGCCTCGTTGATTTCCTTCGGATCGGTCTTGCGCTTGGCGACGATCTTGAGATCGACCACCGAGACGTTCGGCGTCGGCACGCGGATCGCGACGCCGTCGAGCTTGCCTTGCAACTCGGGCAGCACAAGGCCGATCGCCTTCGCCGCACCCGTCGAGGTCGGGATCATCGACAACGCCGCGGCGCGGCCGCGATACAGATCCTTGTGCATCGTATCGAGCGTCGGCTGGTCGCCGGTATAGGCATGGATGGTGGTCATGAACCCGGTTTCGATGCCGACCAGGTCGTTGAGCACCTTGGCCACCGGCGCGAGGCAATTCGTTGTGCAGGAGCCGTTGGACACCACCAGTTGATCCTTGGTCAGCGTGTCGTGGTTGACGCCATAGACAATCGTCGCATCCGCGCCATCGGCCGGCGCCGAGACCAGCACGCGCTTGGCGCCGGCGGTGAGATGCGCCGAAGCCTTGTCCTTGGCGGTGAAGATGCCGGTGCATTCCAGCGCGATATCGATGCCGAGATCTTTCCACGGCAGCGTCGCGGGGTCTTTCACGGCGCAGACCTTGATCTTGCCCTTGCCGAGATCGATCGTGTCGCCGTCGACCGTCACGGTGCCGGGAAAACGGCCATGCACCGAGTCGAAACGCAAAAGATGCGCATTGGTCTCGACCGGGCCGAGATCGTTGATAGCGACAACTTCGATGTCGCTGCGGTGGGATTCATAAATCGCGCGCAGGACATTGCGGCCGATGCGGCCGAACCCGTTGATCGCAACCCGGACTGCCATTCAACTTCTCCCTCAGGATCAAAATTTTCTCGTTTCGGGGCCGTATTGCCCCGAAAAATCAAGCGTTGCAATGCGTCAGACTGGCGAAGCGACCGTTACGGTTACTTCGCGCCCAGACGTGCTGCGACGGCGTCAACGACAGCCTCCGGCGTGATGCCGAAATGCTTGTACAGTTCCTTATATGGGGCGCTGGCGCCGAAACCGCTCATGCCGATAAAGATGCCATCCATGCCGATGATGGCGTCCCAGCCCATTCGCACGGCGGCCTCGATGCCGACCTTGATCTTTGCCTTGCCGATCACGGCGGCGCGCCCGGCGTCGCTTTCGAGGAACAGGTCCATGCAGGGCACCGACACGACGCGGGCCTTGATGCCCTTCGTGGCGAGCAGCTTGCGCGCCTCCATCGCGATCGCGACCTCGGAGCCGGACGCGAAGATCGAGACATCGGCTTCGCCGCCTTCGGCAGCCGCGAGTTCGTAAGCGCCGGCGGCGCATTTGTTGTCGGCATCGTCGGTCAGCCGAAGCTGCGGCAGGTTCTGGCGTGTCAACGCCAGCGCGCTCGGGCGATGTTCGGCTTCGAGCGCCAATTGCCAGCATTCCAGCGTCTCGACGGTGTCGCAGGGCCGGAACACGTTGAGGTTCGGGATCGCGCGCATCGCCGCCAGATGCTCGACCGGCTGATGGGTCGGGCCGTCCTCGCCGAGGCCGATGGAATCATGCGTCAGAACGTGGATGACGCGCTCGCCCATCAGGGCGGCAAGGCGCAGCGCCGGGCGCAGATAATCCGAAAAGACGAGGAACGTCCCGGAATAAGGGATGACACCGCCATGCAGCGCCATGCCGTTCATCGCCGCCGCCATGCCATGCTCGCGGATGCCGTAATGCACGAAGCGGCCGCCGTAATTGTTCGCGGATACCGAGACCATGCCCTTGGCGCGGGTGTTGTTGGAGCCTGTGAGATCGGCCGAGCCGCCGATCATCTCGGGCACGGCCGCCGTCAGGACGGTGATGGCGTTTTCCGACGCAATCCGGGTCGCGATCTCTTTCGGCGAGGCGGCGAGTTCGGCTTTCATGCCCTTCACCGCATCGGCCAGAGCCTTCGTCGGCAACTCGCCCTTGGTGCGGCGCTCGAATTCCGCCCGCTTGGCGGGGTCGGCCTTGCCGATCCGCTGTGTCCAATCCTGATGCGCAGTCGCGCCGCGTGACCCGGCCGCGCGCCAGGCGTCGAGAATGTCCTTCGGAATCTCGAAAGCCGGGGCGTCCCAGCCGAGCTTGGCGCGGGCACCGGCAATTTCTTCCGCGCCGAGCGGAGAGCCGTGCGACTTCTCCGAACCGGCCTTGGTCGGCGCGCCGAACGCGATCACCGTCTTGCAGGCGATCAGCGAAGGCCGGTCGGCATTCTGTGCGCGGGTCAGTGCATCGGCGATGGCTTTTGCGTCGTGACCGTCGATGCGCTCGGCCGCCCAGCCGGCGGCCTCGAACCGCTTCACCTGATCGACCGAATCCGACAGCGTGATCGAGCCGTCGATCGAGATGCCGTTGTCGTCGAACAGTACGATCAGCCGATTGAGCTTGAGATGGCCGGCGAGCGCGATCGCCTCCTGGCTCAGGCCTTCCATCAGGTCGCCGTCCGAGGCCAGCACATAAGTGTGGTGATCGACGATCTCGCTGCCGAACTCCGCGGCGAGATGCCGCTCCGCCATCGCCATGCCGATGGCCGTCGCGATGCCCTGACCGAGCGGGCCGGTGGTGGTCTCGATGCCCTTGGTGTGGAAATTCTCGGGATGGCCGGGGGTCAGCGAGCCCATCTGGCGGAAACGCTTGATCTCGTCGATCGTCATCTGTTCGTTGCCGGTCAGATACAGCAGCGCGTAAAGAAGCATCGAGCCGTGGCCGGCGGAGAGCACGAAGCGGTCGCGGTCCGGCCACTTCGGGTCAGCCGCATCGAACTTCAGGAACTGCGTAAACAGCACGGTCGCCACGTCGGCCGCGCCCATCGGCAGGCCGGGATGGCCGGATTTGGCCTGCTCGACGGCATCCATCGCCAGAGCGCGGATTGCATTGGCCATCTGAGAATGATCGACGCGCGCCATGGGATCAGCCTGCATTTGAGGGACATGAAAAGGGCAAGCTGGATAGCATCAGCTTTCGCGAGAGTCCAAATGGCTGCAACCGTTTTGCGGTGCATAGCGGCGGCGGCGGCGTTGCGCTCGGCACCCGGCGCACGTAAATTTCGTCCCCTAAACGCTTGCCACGCTGCAACTTTTGCGGCGGTTGCATAGCTGGCGTCGAATGAACCCAAAAGTGCTGCGTCATCGCGATGAATGATCGTCCTGCCAGAAGCTCTCCAACACCGGATGCCGCCGCCGAGATCGATGCGGCGACGCGCCGGTTGCTGAGTGCGCTCGACGCGCTGGAAAGCGCCGTCGAACGGCGGCGCGATGCCGATCGCGACGAGGACGAACTGGCGTCGCGCATTCAGGCGCTCGGCGCGGACCGCTCGCGGCTGGCCGACGAACTCGACGGCTCGCTGGTGAAATCACGCCGTCTTGAACGCGCCAATCGCGAGATCGCCGAGCGGCTCGACGCGGCAATCGGCACCATCCGGCTCGTGCTCGACGCGGAGGAGACGCCGTGAGCCACATCAATGTCACCATCAACGGCCGGCAATACCGCATGGCCTGCGAGCCTGGGCAGGAGACTCGGCTGCTCAAGCTGGCCGACGGCCTCGAGACCCGCGTCGAAAGCCTGCGCGGGAAATTCGGGGAGATCGGCGACGGTCGTTTGACCGTGATGGCGGCCTTGATGGTCGCCGACGAATTGGTCGATGCGCAGGCCCGGATTCGCGCGCTGGAAGAAGAATTGAACGCGCTGCGCGACGTTCGCGTCGTGGCCTCGGACCGCGCGCGGGCGACGCAAAGCGCGGTCGCCGCCGCGCTGAATGCCGCCGCCGACCGCATCGAGAAAACCACGCAAGTTCTCAACCGCACGGTCGGCAACGGCATTGCGATGGGCTAGGCGGCACTGGCGTAACGCCGCCGGTGCGTCTACATTGGCGATGCGAGGCTGCGTCGCACGTCAGGAACCATATATCCCCGGGGCCTTATCGATCCTCACGGGAACTGTCCCTGGCCGGGTCCGTGGATCCGGTCACACGGTGCCCACCTACTTTCGTAGGTGCTCCGGGATCGCGTGTTCCAACGGCTTTCGTGGCTTCGCACTTTAAGTTATCGCGTGAGTGACCGGCGATGAATGTGAGCATCTCACTAACCGACGATCTCGACGAATTCGTTAAAGCGCGCGTCGCAAACGGCCTGAACTCGTCGCCGAGCGATGTGGTGGTCGAAGCATTGCGACTGATGGAAATCCATCAACAAAGTGATGCGGAGAAGTTGGAATGGCTTCGTGAGGCATATCGAGTTGGCATCGAGAGCGGCATTGCCGGCGAGCTCGATTTTTCGGAGATGAAAGCAGAAGCGCGGCGGCGATTCGACGCGAAATCTGGCTAGCGCCGATGGGCGTTGTTGTTTTCTCGGAGCAATCGCGAAACGACATTCTTGATATTTGGGCGCAAATCGCGACGCGCGGCCGAAGTAGAGCTGATGTATTTTTCGACAAGGTCGAGGCTCGCTGCGGTCAACTTGCCGATTTTCCCGAACTTGGACCGCAACGTCGCGATATAGCGGAAGGCGCACGAATTCTCGTGGTTGAGCGGTGGGTCGTCGTTTATCGGATCGTTGATGGCGGCGTACTGATTGTCCGCGTCATCGATGGCGCACGCGATCTATCCAATTTGACTCTGCCGAATGGATAAGGCCGCTCTCCGCACTGCCGCGCTCGCGAAACGCGATGCGCTGTCTGCTGAAAAGCGCGACGCTGGAGCGCACTCGATCGCCGCGCGGTGTCTGCCGATCCAAATCAGCCCGAATACCATCGTCTCCGGCTTCTGGCCGATCCGCAGCGAAATTGATCCGCGCCCGCTAATGAAAGCCCTTGAACGAAAGGGTGCGCGGCTGGCGCTGCCGGTGATCGGCGCGCGAGATGAGCCTTTGATCTTCCGCGCCTGGACCGACGATGCGCTGCTGAAACCCGGCCCTCTCGGCATTTCGCAACCGCCGCCAGAGGCGGAACGCCGGATCCCCGACATCGTGCTGGTGCCGCTCGCCGCCTTCGATCGGCACGGTCATCGCATCGGTTATGGCGCCGGCTTCTATGATCGCACGCTGGTCGAGTTGCGGGCTGCGAAGCCGCTCGTTGCGATAGGCATCGCCTTTGCCGTACAGGAAGTCGAACGTGTTCCCGCCACGGCCCACGACGCGCCGCTGGATTTCATGCTAACGGAAAATGAGACCATCGATTTTCGGAGCCTCTGACTTGCGCATTTTGTTCATCGGCGATGTCGTCGGCAAGACCGGCCGCAGCGCCATTCTCGACCGGCTGCCCGGCCTCATCATCGATTGGAAACTCGATCTCGTCGTCGTCAATGGCGAGAATGCCGCCGGTGGCTTCGGTCTCACGGAGTCGATCTACAACGACTTCATCGAGGCGGGCGCTGACGCCGTTACGCTCGGCAACCATGCCTGGAATCAGAAGGAGGCGCTGGTGTTCATCGAGCGCGCGCCGCGCCTCGTCCGCCCGCTGAATTTTCCGCGCTACACGCCGGGCCGGGGCGCGGCGATGGTCGATGCCAAGAACGGCGCGAAGGCGCTGGTCATCAATGCGATGGGCCGCGTCTTCATGGAGCCGCTCAACGACCCGTTCGCCGCGATCGGCCGCGAACTCGACGCCTGTCCGCTGCGCGAAGCCGCCGACGCGATCGTGGTCGATTTTCACGGCGAGGCGTCGAGCGAAAAGCAAGGCATGGGCTATTTCTGCGACGGGCGCGCCAGCCTCGTCGTCGGCACGCATACCCATGTGCCGACCGCCGACCATCAGATTCTCAAGGGCGGCACGGCCTATATGACCGATGCCGGCATGACCGGCGACTATGATTCCGTCATCGGGATGCAGAAAGAGGAGCCGATCCGGCGCTTCACGACGGGTATTCCGTCAGGTCGCTTCGAGCCGGCCTTTGGGCCTGCGACGCTGAGCGGCGTTGCGGTCGAGACCGACGACAAGACCGGACTGGCCGTGCAGATCGCGCCGGTGCGGCTTGGCGGGCGACTGTCCCAGGCGGTCCCGGAGTTCTGGATCGCCTGACGGCCTGCGCCGCGGGCGCAGCGCAGCATATCCGGCGGTGGTTGCGGCGAGCCGCGGTCCGGATTATTGCCATCCCCGACGGAAGCGATTGAGACGCAAGAGAGACCCGCAATGGCCGGCCATTCCCAATTCAAGAACATCATGCACCGCAAGGGCAAGCAGGATGCCCAGAAATCCAAGCTGTTCAGCAAGCTGGCGCGCGAAATCACCGTCGCCGCGAAGATGGGCCAGCCCGATCCGGCGATGAATGCGCGGTTACGTGCGGCGATCATCACCGCGCGGCAGGAGAACATGTCGAAGGATTCGATCGAACGCGCCGTGAAGAAGGCGATCGGCGGCGAGTCCGAGCATTATGATGAAATCCGCTATGAGGGCTACGGCCCCGGCGGCATCGCCGTCATCGTCGAGGCGCTGACCGACAACCGCAACCGCGCGGCGTCCGACATCCGTTCCTACTTCACCAAATCCGGCGGCAATCTCGGCGAAACCGGCTCCGTCGCCTTCATGTTCGATCATGTCGGCATCATCGAATATGACGCCAAGGCGGCGTCCGACGACGCGATGCTGGAAGCCGCGATCGACGGCGGCGCGGACGACGTGGTGTCGTCTGAAAACGGCCACGAGGTCTATGCCGCGCAGGACACGTTTCGCGAGGTCGCCAAGGCCCTGGAGTCGAAATTCGGGGAGGCGCGCAAGGCGCAACTGACCTGGAAGCCGCAGAACACCATCGCCGTCGATGACGAAACCGGCGAGAAGCTGATCAAGCTGATCGACCTGCTGAACGAGCATGACGACGTTCAGAACGTTTATGCGAATTTTGAAGTCTCTGATGCGCTAATGGCGAAGATGGGTGGGTGACGGGTCCCGTACAGCCGTCATCGCCCGGCAAGGGCGCAACCGGCAGCGCACTTGCGCTGTACGGCTTGCGCCCGATGACCGGGCGACCCAGTATTCCAGAGCGTCGATGTCATGCACGAACGCTGCGGTGTACTGGATCCGGTGGATTCACGTTTGAAGTGCAACGGTTGATTTGAGCTGAGAGAATGCCTCGGCGGGGGTTCTGAAGTCGAGGCATTTTCGCGGGGTGTTGTTGTAGAGCGATGCGGCCTGCTGGATGTGCTGTCTGCAGACGTGGAGATTGGTCTTGCGGGGCAAGAAGCGGCGCAGACGCCCGATGGCGTTTTCGATGCCGCCTTTCTGCCATGGCGAACGGACGTCCCGCATTCGCGGGGATGACGCCATGCATGTCGCAAATTTAGACAGGTGAGCCATGACGGATATTCACACCGCGCCGGACGGCGCTCTCGACATGGCTGCGCTGGTGGCGCGGCTGAACACCGAGCACGTCGCCGACAACGTCGAAGAGATCAACAAGCTCGCGCCCGACGAGGCCGCAGCCTTGTTGCAACTCCTGCCGCAAGACACGGCATTCCAGATTCTCGACAAGCCTGAACTGGATTTCGGCGCCGAGATCATCGAGGCGCTGCCGCGCGACACGGCCGCGATCTATCTCGCCGGCATGTCCTCGGACATGGCGGCGGATCTCGTGCAACTGCTCGACGAACCGGTCCGCGTCGATCTGATGCAGCGGCTCGATGCGGCGACGCGCCAGACCATTACGGCGCTGCTGTCCTATCCGGACAATACCGCAGGCGCGATGATGACGACCGAGTTCGTCAGCGTGCCCGGCAACTGGTCCGTGGCGCAGGTGATGCAGCACATCCGTCAGGTCGAGCGCACCCGCGAGACCGTCTACGCGATCTATGTGCTTGAACCCGTCACGCGGCGGCTGATCGGCGCGGTGACGTTGCGTCGCCTGATCGCCGGCGCGCCGGACGCCAACATCATGACGGTTGCCGCCGCCAGCGCGCCGATCACGACCTCGCCGCTGATCGACCGCGAGGACGTCGCGCGGCTGATCACCAAATACGATCTGCTCGCCGTGCCGGTGCTGGATAAGTCCGGCCATGTCCTCGGCATCGTGACGGTGGACGACATCATCGATGCGATCATCGAGGAGAACACCGAGGACGTGCAGAAATTCGGCGGCATGACCGCGACCGACGAGCCCTATATGCAGCTCGGCATGGGCGCGATGTTGAAAAAGCGCGGCGGCTGGCTCGGCCTGTTGTTCCTGAGCGAGATGCTGACCGCCAGCGTGATGCAGCATTTCGAGGGTGAACTCGAAAAGGCGATCGTGCTGACGCTGTTCATTCCGCTGATCATGAGTTCGGGCGGCAATTCCGGGTCGCAGGCGACGTCGTTGCTGATCCGCGCGCTGGCGCTGCGCGAGGTCAAGCTCGGCGACTGGTGGCGCGTCGCGATCCGGGAATTACCGACGGGCCTCATTCTGGGGGCGGCGCTCGGCCTGATCGGTTTCGGCCGTGTGCTGATCTGGCAGAAGCTCGGCATCTACGATTACGGCGAGCACTGGCTGCTGGTCGGCGCGACCGTGGCCGGTGCTCTGATCGGCGTCGTGACGTTCGGCTCGGTCGTGGGCTCGATGCTGCCGTTCATCCTGCAGAAGGTCGGCTTCGATCCGGCCAGCGCCTCCGCGCCCTTCGTGGCGACGCTGGTCGATGTCACCGGGCTGATGATCTATTTTAGCGTCGCAGTACTGATCCTGCGCGGGACGCTGTTGTGAGATTGCAGTAGCATCGCCCGATGGGAGCAACGGCGATTCGCATTCTGGGCATCGATCCGGGCCTCCGCCGCACCGGCTGGGGCGTGATCGAGAGCGACGGCAACCGGCTGGTCTTTGTCGGCTGCGGCGCCGTCGAAACCTCGGAAATGCTGCCGCTGGCATCCCGGCTGCTGCTGATCCATCAAGGGCTGGGCAGGGTGCTGGCAGATCTCATGCCGGCCGAGGCGGCGATCGAGCAGACCTTCGTCAACAAGGACGGCGTCGCGACGCTGAAGCTCGGGCAGGCGCGCGGCATCGCGATGCTGGCGCCGGCTTTGGTGGGCATCACGGTCTCGGAATATGCACCCAATCAGGTCAAGAAAACCGTCGTCGGCGCGGGCCACGCCGACAAGGCGCAGGTCCAGATGATGATCAAGATTCTGCTGCCGAAGGCGACGCCTGATTCGCCCGACGCCGCCGATGCGCTGGCCATCGCGATCACGCACGCGCATCATCGCCACAGCGCGGCGCTGAAGCTGAAAGTGGTGGGCGGATGGTGAGAGGTCGATTGTTCAGCTTTTGTGGAATGATTTTCCGCACGCAGGGCGAGCTCCCTCCCCCCTTGTGGAGGAGGGTTGGGGAGGGGGGTATCTCCGAGTCCGAACGCGCGTTACCCCCACCCCCGACCCCTCCCCGCAAGGGGGAGGGGAGAAAAGCCTCGGCCGCCGAGTCTTACGCATGATCGGCAAGCTCAAAGGCCTGATCGATTCCTATGGCGAGGATTACGTCATCCTCGACGTGCAGGGCGTCGGCTATCAGGTGCATTGCGCGTCGCGGACGTTGCAGGCGCTGCCGCAGGCCGGCGAGGCGGCGGTGCTGTCGATCGAAACCTATGTGCGCGAGGAACAGATCCGGTTGTTCGGCTTTCGCAGCGACATGGAACGCGAATGGTTTCGGCTGTTGCAGACCGTGCAGGGCGTCGGCGCGAAGGTCGCGCTCGCGGTGTTGAGCACGCTGCCGCCGGCCGATCTCGCCAATGCGATTGCGTTGCGTGACAAGGCCGCGATCTCGCGCACGCCCGGCGTCGGCGCGAAGGTTGCCGAGCGCATCGTCTCGGAGTTGAAGGACAAGGCGCCCGCGTTTGCCAGCGTCGATCCGGTCGTCGCGCAACTCGCGGGCTCCATCGATGACCGCACCGCTCCGCGTCCGGTGTCCGATGCGATCTCGGCGCTCGTCAATCTCGGCTACGGCGCGCCGCAGGCGTCGGCTGCCATCGCCGCGGCCTCGCGCGCGGCTGGAGAGGGAACGGAGACGGCGATGCTGATCCGGCTTGGGCTGAAGGAATTGGCGAAGTAGCATATGTGACATTGACATGTTCAAAATGAACGTATATACGTCTATTTTGAACTTTAGGATGTCCAATTATGTTGAAGTATGCTTTTTGGAACAACAAAGGCGGGACTGGGAAAACTAGTCTTGCATTTCAGTCAATCTGCATGTTCGCCCGTGCAAATCCGGCAAAGCGCATTCTCGTCTTTGACATGTGCCCACAGGCTAATTTGTCAGAATTGCTGCTCGGCGGCCTGGTGAAGAAGGGAAGCAGTCAACTTCTTATGCGGCAAGGGGCGTCGCCACGAGCTACAATCGGTGGCTACTTTCAGATGCGATTAACTTCACCTTTTGCCAAACCTTCTTTTAATTTTTCAGATTTTCTGACTGCGCCGTTTCGTGTAAACGGCACTATTCCAAACAATGTCCAGTTAGTTTGCGGCGATGCATTGCTAGAATTGCAGAGCAATTCTATGGCCACGCTTTCAAGTACAAACATTGCCGGTATCAACACATGGATTGCGGTGATGGATTGGTTGAAAGATTTTCTTCAAGAAGCCGAGGATCATTTCGATTACGTATTCATGGACCTGAATCCTAGTTTCTCGATCTATACGCAGATCGCGCTAGCAAATTCGGATCGTCTGGTTCTGCCGACCATGGCAGACGATTCGTCCAGGCGGGCAATTCAGAATGCGTTCTCGCTAGTTTTCGGATTGAGATTGCCCTCGCCAATTTATGCGGAACATAATTTTGCTAGTCGGATATCAGCAGCTGAGCGTCCGCTTCCTAAAGTTCATTTAATAATTCAGAATCGTATCACGCAGTATATGGGAAATGCATCGGCCTATAGTGCTGTTTTGAGTCACATTACCGAAGACTTAAAAGGATTGCTGAGTGCGTACCCACAGCATTTTACATTTGCAAAAATTGCAGATGGCTTGATCGACACTCGGGATTTTCAGACTACCGGCGTGGTAGCTTTTGCGAGAGGCTGTCCGTTTGATCGATTGCACACGGGATACGTAACCGTCCTAAATCGTCGCGTCCGCGTGAACGATGCCCAACTTCAATTGTGTTGCGATGAAATAACGGAAATCGTGGGTGTTCTGTGACGGAAGCTAGATTGCCGCCCTCCCGCATCGTGACGCCCGAGCGCCGCGCCGACGACATCGGCGACACCTCGCTGCGTCCGCAGACACTGTCCGAATTCGTCGGCCAGCAGCAGGCGCGCGCCAACCTGCAAATCTTCATCGATGCCGCGCGCAAGCGCAAAGAGGCGCTCGACCATGTGCTGTTCGTCGGCCCGCCGGGTCTGGGCAAGACCACACTGGCGCAGATCGTCGCGCGCGAACTCGGCGTCGGGTTTCGCGCGACCTCCGGGCCTGTCATCGCCAAGGCCGGCGACCTCGCGGCGCTGCTGACCAATCTCGAAGAACGCGACGTTCTGTTCATCGACGAAATCCATCGCCTCAGCCCGGCGGTCGAGGAGGTGCTTTATCCGGCGATGGAGGATTTCCAGCTCGACCTCATCATCGGCGAAGGGCCGGCGGCGCGGTCGGTGAAAATCGAACTGGCGAAGTTCACGCTGGTCGGTGCGACGACACGGGCGGGACTGCTGACCAATCCGCTGCGCGACCGCTTCGGCATTCCGGTGCGGCTGAATTTCTACACCGTCGCCGAACTCGAACACATCGTGACGCGCGGCGCGCGCGTGTTGCAGATCGGCATGACGGCGGACGGCGCCAACGAGATCGCGCGTCGCGCCCGCGGCACGCCGCGCATCGCCGGGCGTCTGCTGCGGCGCGTGCGCGATTTCGCCTCGGCTGCGGATGCCTCGGCGATCGACCGCAAGATTGCCGACAACGCGCTCGGCGCGCTCGAAGTGGACAGCGCCGGCCTCGATGCGATGGACCGGCGGTATCTCACCACGATTGCGATGAATTACGGCGGCGGTCCCGTCGGCGTGGAAACGATGGCGGCGGCGCTGTCCGAGCCGCGCGACGCCATCGAGGACATCATCGAGCCCTATCTGATCCAGTGCGGCTATCTGCAGCGCACGCCGCGCGGACGTCTCCTGACCAATCACGCCTTCAAGCATCTCGGGCTCAAAGAGCCCACCCGCGACCCGGCGCAGATCGGGCTGTTCGGGACGGGTGAGGAGGCACCGTAATTCTGCTTCAATCGTGCCCGATGGACACCGAAGCATCACGATTGAACTCTTAAT
Organism: uncultured Tardiphaga sp.; assembly: GCA_964244735.1. Lineage (GTDB taxonomy): Bacteria > Pseudomonadota > Alphaproteobacteria > Rhizobiales > Xanthobacteraceae > Tardiphaga. Next base: position 67,289 of record CAXTJT010000006.1, on the reverse strand, counting down.
GATTTCCCGACGTCGTTTTTTTCGTGTCATGGCCGGGCTTGGCGCTTTCGGCGCCTCGACCGCTGCCTATGGATTTGGCGTGGAGCCGGTTTTGCGGCTCGGGATCACGCGCTACAATATCACACCGCCGCAATGGCCAGCGGATTTGCATTTGACGATCGCGGTGATCGCCGACCTCCACGCCTGCGATCCCTGGATGTCGCTGGATCGCATCGAGACGATTGTTGCACGCACAAATGCGCTCAAGGCCGATGTCATCGTGATGCTCGGCGACTACGTCGCCGGACATCGCCACGTGACGCGCTATATTCCTGCCAGCGAATGGGCGCCGGTGCTCGGCGGATTGAAGGCACCCCTCGGCGTTCATGCGATCCTCGGCAATCATGACTGGTGGGAAGACAAGACCGCGCAGCGTGACGGGCAAGGGCCTACCATCGCCCGCCGGGCGCTCGAGGCTGCGGGAATTCCGGTCTATGAGAACGACGCCAGGCGTCTGACAAAATCCGGCCGGGGTTTCTGGCTTGCTGGACTCGGCGATCAACTGGCCTACCTGCCGGCGCGCCGTTTTCGGCCGGTCAAGCGGATCGGTGTAGACGATCTTGCCGCGACACTGGCAAAAATTACCGACGATGCGCCGGTGGTGCTGTTGGCGCACGAGCCGGACGTGGCGGTGCGGGTTCCAGCCCGTGTCGCATTGCAGCTCAGCGGGCATACGCATGGCGGCCAGGTCAGGCTTTTTGGATGGTCTCCGGTTGCGCCGACACGCTATGGCAACAAGTTTGCCTACGGGCACACGCGTGAGAAATGCGATGTTATCGTTTCGGGTGGATTGGGCTGCAGCATCATGCCTTTTCGCCTCGGCGTGCCGCCGGAAATCGTGCTGGTCACGCTCGGCAAAGAACCTCCGGTCGCTTGACAGCGCGACCCCGCGCAGATCGGGTTGTTTGGAGGAGGAGGATTCGATGAGGATCAACGAATGCATTTCGCAACTGTTGCATTTTCCGGAGCTTGGCCGATGCCGCCCCGACATAGGACAGCATGCAAGAGGTTTGTTGATATCTCCGTATTTTGCCATCTGCCGCATTGATCCGACAGAAGAGGTCATTGTCCGAGTGCTTCATCTATGCTGCGACCTGCGTCGAAGGTTTTGAAATGACATCCCTCGACGGCATCATCCTAGACGGCACACATCGCATGCAGATCCGCGTCTATTACGAGGACACGGATTTTTCCGGCGTCGTCTATCACGCCAACTACCTGAAATTCATGGAGCGCGGCCGCACCAATTTCCTGCGGCTGCTGGGCGCCGACCAGCGCGCGCTGTTCGCCGAGGCTGCGAGCGAAGCGCCGGGCTTCGCCTTCGTCGTCCGCGCGATGCAGATCGATTTTCTGAAGCCCGCGATTATGGACGATGTGCTCGACATCGTCACCGCGACACTCGACGTCAAGGGCGCATCAATCACGCTGCGGCAGGAGGTGCGCCGCGACGACATTCTGTTGATGGATGCCACGGTGAAGGTCGCATTCGTCTCCGGCGGCCGACCGCGGCCGATCCCGCAGGTGCTGCGCGTCGCCATGAAAGCCGATGCGGTTTGACGATCAGCCGATCGGCAAAGGGGCATCGACTTGTTTGTCAACGCGCCCGGTCGCCGACCCGCCGATGTGGCGGGTCGGGGTGACGCGCCGTTTTGATTTACGCCGCTGCCGCGTGGCGGGCCTGCTCGGCCTTGAACAGTTCAAACTCTTCGCCGATCGCGCGAGCGATGCTGGGACGCGCGCGGAGTCTGGTTTGATAAGCCTTGATCGCCGGCCATTTGGAACGATCGATCTGCGGCGTCGCCCTCGTCCAGTTCAGGATCGTGACGAGATACGCATCGGCGACGCTGAAATGGTCGAGCACGTAGTCGCGCCCGTCGAGATAGTCGTTCAGATAATTCAGCCGCGACGAAAACTTGCCAAGCGTCCAGGCTTTGACCTCGGACGGAGCGCTTGCCGCCAGCAGCGGCGTGAACAGGCCCTTGTGCAATTCGGTGCCGATAAAGCACAACCACTGCTGGAGCCGCGAACGCTCCGCCGGCGTCGTCGCGCCGATATGCGAGTCCGGCAAACGCTCGGCGACGTGTTGCAGAATCGCGGCATTCTCCGTGAGGATCACGCCCTCATCGGTCCGCAAAGCCGGCACGAGGCCGAGGGGATTGATCGCATGATAGTCCGAGCCATCGGACAGCACATGCTTTGTCTTCGGATCGACTTCGAAATAGGTCGCCTCCGCGCCGGCTTCGTACAGCGAGATCCGGGTGGCGAGCGAGCAAGCCATCGGCGAGAAATACAGGTCCATGACGGTCTCCATTCAATGCGCAAGCGCGCGGGTTGATTTTCATACCGTTTCGCATAATATAGCGATGGTCAAGGAATTACTTGCGATATGGTACAAAAAAAGATCGCGGCCTCCGAGCCGGGCGCGAAGCCGAAGCGCGGTCGTCCTCGCGCCTACGAGCCGGATGTCGCGCTCGGCAAGGCGCTCGATGTGTTCCGCAAGGACGGCTACGCCGCGACATCGCTCGACGATCTCAGTGCCGCCACCGGGATGAACCGGCCGAGCCTGTACGGTGCGTTCGGCGACAAGCGCGAACTCTACATCAAGACCTATCAGCGCTACCGCGCCGATGGCCGCGCGGCGCTGACCGAGATATTTTCCACGCCGATGCCGTTGCGGACGCGGCTGCAAGACATCTTCGGCAAGGCGCTGGAGATGTATCTGTCCGGCGAAGACGGTCCGCGCGGTTGTTTCACCGTCATGAGTGCCGCGTCGGACGCCATCGCCGATCCCGACATTCGCGCGCTCGTGGTCGGCGGCCTGCGCGAACTCGACAAGGCCTTTACATCATGTTTTCGTTCGGCCCGAGAGACCGGCGAACTGCCGCCGACCGCCGATCCGGCAACCTTGGCGCAGATGGCCTCCGCGACGCTGCATACGCTCTCGGTCCGTGCGCGCGCCGGAGCGTCGCGGCTCGAACTGGAGCCGCTGATGCGCGCATCGGTCGATCTGCTGTGCGGTCCGGCGCGCTGATCGCAAATAATCTCGACGTCGGAGTCGGCGCGGTTCGTCGTCCGGCGTCTTCCATTCAACAGGAACCGTTCTCATGCTGTATGCCATTCTCTGCTACCACGATGAGGCCACCGTCGGCGCCTGGACCCGCGAAGAAGATGAGGCGGTGATGGGCAAGCTCATGGCCGTCCACGGCAAACTCGCTCAAAAAGGCAAGCTCGGCCCCGTGGCGCGGTTGCTGCCGACGACGGCCGCAACGACGTTGCGCAAGCATACCGAGCCGGCCCTGGTGCTCGACGGACCGTTCGCGGAGACGAAGGAGCAACTGCTCGGCTTCTATGTGGTCGAGGCCGACGATCTCGACGGCGCGCTGACCATCGCGCGCGACCTCGGCGAGGCCAATCCCGGCGGCTGCTATGAAGTGCGTCCGATCGGCCTGTTCATGCCGGGTGGCGAACTTGCGGCTTCGCCTGTCAGCAAAGGCCATGGCGCGAAAGGAACAGGCGCATGACCGACCTGGCCTGGATCGATGCGGCGATTATGTCGGCGCGGCCCCAGGCGCTCGGTGCTCTGTTGCGTTACTTCCGCGACCTCGATGCCGCCGAGGAGGCGTTCCAGAATGCCTGCCTGCGCGCGCTGAAAACATGGCCGCAGAACGGCCCTCCGCGCGATCCGGCCGCGTGGCTCATCATGGTCGGCCGCAATGCGGGGATCGACGACGTTCGCCGCGCCAGGAAGTTGCAACCGCTGCCGCCCGACGAATTGATCTCCGATCTCGACGACGCGGAAGTCGAACTGGCCGAGCGGCTCGACGGCACACAATATCGCGACGACATTCTGCGGCTGCTGTTCATCTGCTGCCATCCGCAACTGCCGGCGACGCAGCAGATCGCGCTGGCGTTGCGGATCGTCTCGGGTCTGACCGTGAAGCAGATCGCGCGCGCCTTTCTGGTCAGCGAAGCGGCGATGGAGCAGCGCATCACCCGCGCCAAGGCTGCGGTCGCGGAGGCCGATGTGCCTTTCGAAGCGCCGGGCGCGCCGGAGCGATCCGAGCGTCTCGCCGCAGTCGCCGCGATGGTCTACCTCGTGTTCAACGAAGGTTATTCGGCAGGCGGCGACACCACGGAAGTTCGCGCGCCGTTGTGCGAAGAGGCGATCCGGCTGGCGCGCATTCTGCTGAAACTATTTCCAGCCGAGCCGGAGATCATGGGCCTCGCGGCGCTGATGCTGCTCCAGCATAGCCGCGCGCCGGCGCGGTTCGACTCCGACGGCGCATTGGTGCTGCTCGACGATCAGAACCGTGCGAAATGGAATCGCAAGATGATCGCGGAAGGCCTCGCTTTGATCGACAAGGCGATGCGCCATCGCCGCACCGGAGCGTATCAGATCCAGGCTGCCATCGCGGCGCTGCATGCGCGCGCAGCGACGCCCGCCGAAACCGATTGGACGCAAATCGATTTGCTGTATAGCTCGCTCGAAGCCTTGCAGCCGTCGCCGATCGTGACGCTCAATCGCGCCGTTGCCGTGTCGAAGATGCAGGGGCCGCAAGCCGCGCTCGATCTGATCGATCCGCTGGAAAAGCGCCTGAGCGGCTACTTCCATTTCTTCGGCGTTAAGGGCGGGTTGCTGATGCAACTCGGTCAGGAGCAGGCGGCCTGCGTCGCCTTCGACCGCGCCATCGCCCTCGCGAACACGCCGGCGGAAGCCGCTCATATCCGCATGCATCTCGATCGGCTGAAGCGCGACGGTGCGGTGAAGCGTCAGGCCGCAAGGTAAATAGTCTTTCGTCGTTCCGGCCTGCACCATCTGCGTCGGCTGTCGCCGACCATGGCGAATGCAGTTCTGAACGACGACCTTGAAATTTTTCGACCCCTTGTCGGATCATCCCGCCGCCGTACGTCCTTTGCCCAACACGCCCATTGGAGCAATCATGCTGACGATCACGCCCGCCGCTTTATGGACCGGCCGCATTCTAAGCGGTGTCGTCGTCGCCTTTCTCTTGCTCGACGGCGCGATCAAACTGGCGCCGGTCGCGCCGGTGACGGAAACGCTGCGGCAACTCGGTTTCAACGTGACGGATGGCCTCGCGCGCGGCATCGGCGCGCTGACGCTGCTCTGCGCGGTCCTTTACGCGATCCCGCGCACCGCCTTGTTGGGCGCGATCCTGTTGACGGGCCTGCTCGGCGGCGCGATGGCGACCCATCTGCGGGCTGAAAGCCCGTTGTTCTCGCATCTGCTGTTCGGATTTTACGTCGGCGCGATGGCCTGGGCCGGGCTCTGGCTGCGCGATGCAAGGGTGCGTGGACTGCTGCCATTGATGGGTTCGGTCCGCTGATAGACATCGACGACATATTGTCGTCATCCGCGCGGCGTTAAAGCACGCTGGCCACGCCGCGCAGACGTTTTCGCCAGCGAAAGGAAGTCATCATGCAGGTCAATCCGTATCTGTTCTTCAACGGCAACTGCGAGCAAGCCATCGACTTCTACGCCGAGGTACTCGGCGGCGAGATCGAAGGCCTTATGAGGACCGACGAGGCGCCCGCCGAAGATCAGGCGTATATGGGCGACGAAATGAAGGGCAAGATTATGCACGCCTGCATCAAGGTCGGCGACTTCCGCATCATGGCGTCCGATTCGCCGCCGACGATGTTCAACAAGCCGCAGGGCTTCAACGTGTCGCTGCAGATCGACGACCTTGCCAAGGCCGAGACAACCTTCACCGCGCTGTCAGCCAAGGGCGAGGTGCGAATGCCGTTCGGCAAGACTTTCTGGGCGAAAGGTTTCGGCATGTGCGTCGATCAATTCGGCACGCCGTGGATGGTGAATTGCCCGTAGGCCGTTCGCATCACCAAGCAACGCGTCATTCCCGGATGCGCCATCTCAAGTCGGCGACAGCCGCCACAGAGTGGCGCAGGCCCGGAATCCGTACGCCCTGTCAGGGAGTAGGATTCCGGGTTGGCTCGTCCCCATGCGATCGATGCTCCGCATCGGCCGCAAATGAGCCGGCGCTCCAGACTGACACAGCGAGAAGAAACCCATGACCTCAAACTATTTGAAGAACGCCATCGTGCTCGGCCTGATGTCCGCCGTCGGCCCTTTCGCCATCGACATGTACATCCCGGCGCTGCCGTCGATTGCGTCCGATCTGCAGACGACGACTGCCGCCGCGCAAATGACGTTGACGGTGTTCTTCGTGTCGTTCGGCGTTTGCCAGATCGTCTATGGCCCGGTGTCGGACATGGTCGGCCGCAAGCCGCCTTTGTATTTCGGCTTGGCGCTGTTCACGCTCGGCTCGATTGGCTGCGCCCTGTCGCCCAGCATCGGCTGGCTGATCGCATGCCGTTTCCTGCAGGGCGTCGGTGCGTCGGCCGTGATGGTGATTCCGCGCGCGATCATTCGCGATCTGCACACCGGCCATGAGGCGACGCGGCTGATGGCGCTGGTGATGCTGGTGTTCTCGGTGTCGCCGATCCTCGCGCCGCTGACAGGTTCGGCCTTGATCGTGCCGTTCGGCTGGCGCGCGGTGTTCGTTGCGGTCACGATCGCGGCGTTGCTCAGCCTGGTGTTGCTTGCGTTCATGCTGCCCGAAACACATCACGTGGAAAATCGGGTCAAGGTCGGCGTCCGCGATGTCGTCAACGGCTTTGCGAAATTGCTGCGCGACTGGCATTTTCTCGGGCTGACTTTCATTGGCGGCCTCGGCATGTCGAGCTTCTTCGCCTTTCTCGCCAGTTCGTCCTTCATCTACATCGATCATTTCGGTCTGACTCCGACGCAATACAGTCTTGCCTTTGCATTGAATGCGATCGGCTTCATCGGTGCGTCGCAATTCGCAGCGCCGCTGGGCTCGAAGTTCGGCACTGCGCGCGTGGTGATGGGCGCCGTGTCGTTGTTCATGATCTTCGCACTGATCCTGCTTGCGGTGACACTGCTCGGCGTCGATCGGCTCTCGGTGCTGGTCGGCTTGCTGTTCGTGTCATTCGCGTGGCTCGGCCTCGTCATTCCGTCGACGATGGTGCTGTCGCTGGAGAATCACGGCCCGATCGCCGGCATCGCGTCGGCGCTCGGCGGCACGCTGCAAATGATCACGGGTGCGATCATGATCGCGGTGGTCAGCCAGGTGTTCAACGGCACGCCGACGCCGATGGTCGTGACGATTGCTCTTTGTGCCGTTGCTGCGTTCACCGTTGCCGTCGCGACCCTGAGAACGCGGGAATACGCGCCGGCTGCGGCGGAATAATCGGAGGTTGCGCGGTTCGCCGCGCAACCTCCGGCAAGCCGGTCGCCCGGCGTGCGGCAGGTGGTTAACGGGCCGAGCGAGATGCAGGCCCGAAAGTCCCGCGCTTGACCACACGAACGTGAGTGACCTGGCCGCGCGGCTCATGTAAGACCTGTTCACATGAGCTGGCGGAAAGACGGCGGCCGCGCGCCGCGCGGTTATCACCACGGAAACCTGAAGGAAGCGCTGCTGCAGGCAGCGCTTGGCTTGATTGCGGAGAAGGGGCCGGCGGGCTTTACCTTCGCCGACGCCGCGCGTTCGGCCGGCGTCAGCCCGGCCGCGCCCTATCGCCATTTCCGCGACCGCGACGAATTGCTCGCCAGCATTGCGGAGCGCGGCTTTTCACAATTCGAGCAGGCGCTGGCGCAAGCCTGGGACGACGGCCGACCGGACACCGTCACGGCCTTCGAGCGCGTCGGCAAGGCCTATCTTGCGTTTGCTCGCAGCGAGCCGGCGTTCTATTCGGCGATGTTTGAATCCGGCGTACCGGTGGAACAAAACCCTTCTCTTGCAGTGGCCAGCGAGCGGGCTTTCGCGGTTATCCGCGCCGCCGCCGAACGGTTGGCGGCGATGACGCCGCCGGGCGTGACGCGGCCGCCGGCGATGATGATGGCGCTGCACATCTGGTCGATGGCGCATGGCGTCGCGTCGTTGTTCGCGCGTGGCGATGCGGCGCGGCGCAAGCTGCCGATGGCCGCCGAGGAATTGCTCGAAGCCGGCGTGCTGATTTACCTGCGCGGGCTCGGCTTTCCGACCGATCAGCGCAAACCTTCAGAAAGAGCCGCCGCCGATCGACCGGCTGCGGCCGCAAAACCATCGGGTCCCTGGGGTGCTCCCAAATAAGTGAACGAGCGCCGATCGGTCATTCTTGACAAAGCCACGGAACGGTTTAGGTATGTAAATGTTATTTACATTCACAACGGCATGGTGCCGTTTATGGAGAGGTCAATGTCCGACACCGCTTATGTCAACAATCGATGGCGCGGGTCTGCTGGCGATGTCTACGAACCCCGCATGAGCTATCGGCCGTCGCCCGGTTGGATCGTGCTCACCGTGCTGGGCTTCATCTTCTGGTGGCCGGTCGGCCTCTTGTTTCTTTTCTTCACATTAAGGAGCGGAAAAATGGGTTGCTGGAGCCAGGATCGTTTCGCCAACAAGATGGAGCGAATGCAGAACAAGATGGAGCGGATGCGCGGCCGCATGGAAAGCCGTGGCTTCGCCAATTTTGGTTTCGGTCCGCCGACCAGCGGCAACCGCGCCTTCGACGAATACCGCATGGAGACCTTGCGTCGCCTGGAAGACGAACAGACCGAGTTCAAGGATTTCCTCGACCGGCTGCGCCACGCCAAGGACAAGGATGAGTTCGACCAGTTCATGGCGCAGCAGCGCCCGCGCTCGAACCCGTCGCCGGACGGCAATCAGCCGCAGGGCTGATCTCACCCGACGGCTTGAATGCTCGATCGCCCGCCTGGCAACAGGCGGGCGATTTTCGTTTTCTGAGGTGCAGGCGATATCCCTCCACCTGCAGAAGCGGGAGAGGGAATGCGCAGCAATCCTTGCGGACGGATCCCCATTTCAAGCAGTCGGGCGCACCAGCATGTCATGGCTTCCGTGAAGGTTTCGCTGAAGCAGCGCACCTTGGGCCTCATCCCCAGCGCCTTTAACCCCTCCTTAACCATAACAAGTGCTTGGTAATCCGCAGCGAATGCTGCCGCGCAGCCCTTGTTTTGACATGTTGGCAGGGGATTGAGGAACCGGCCTCGGGACGGGCCGCCCAAGCGACATCACAAGGCGTCGATGCAGTTTTGCTGCGCGTCACGCGTAGCCTGGGATGGCGCGCGTGATGCGCGTGCTTTGCGCAGGCCACGCCGTCCAAGGGCCCTTGGTTGAGAGGAATTTGAGCATGAATGCGGTCGAATTGGCGCCGATGGCCTCGTCCGACGTGTCGCTGGTCGCGCTGTTCTGGCAGGCGCACTGGATCGTCAAGGCGGTCATGCTCGGCCTGATCGGCTGCTCTGTCTGGGTCTGGGCGATCGCGATCGACAAGATTTTTCTGTTTTCGCGCAGCAAGCGCGCGATGGACCGTTTCGAGCAGGCGTTCTGGTCGGGCGAGTCGATCGAAGACCTCTACCGCGCGCTGTCGGCGAAGCCGACGCAGTCGATGGCGGCGTGTTTCGTCGCCGCGATGCGCGAATGGAAGCGCTCCTTCGAGAGCCAGGCGAAATCGTTTGCGGGCCTGCAGATGCGGATCGAGAAGGTCATGAACGTTTCGATCGCGCGGGAGATCGAGCGGCTTGAACGCAGATTGCTGGTGCTGGCGACGGTCGGCTCGGCCGGGCCGTTCGTCGGGTTGTTCGGCACCGTCTGGGGCATCATGTCGAGCTTCCAGTCGATCGCGGCGTCGAAGAACACCTCGCTGGCGGTGGTCGCGCCGGGCATCGCGGAAGCATTGTTCGCCACGGCGGTCGGCCTTATCGCCGCCATTCCTGCGACGATATTTTACAACAAATTCCAGTCAGAGGTGAACCGGCAGGCGCAGCGGCTGGAGGGGTTCGCGGACGAATTCTCCGCGATCCTGTCGCGGCAGATCGACGAGCGGGCGTAGGATGGACCATCAATCATGGGCATGAGTTCGACGGGATCGGCAGGCGGCGGCGGACGGCGCGGGCGTCGTCGCGCGCCGGTGATGGCCGAGATCAACGTCACGCCGATGGTCGACGTCATGCTGGTGTTGCTGATCATCTTCATGGTCGCGGCCCCGATGCTGACCGTCGGCGTGCCGCTCGACCTGCCACAGACCGGTGCGAAGAGCCTCGAACAGGACAAGACGCCGCTTCAACTCAGCGTCGATCTGAAGGGCAAGATATTTATCAACGACGCCGAAGTGCAGATGAATGAGCTGGTCGCCAAGCTGAAGGCGATCACCGATGCGCGCGGCGGCCTGGACGAACGCATCTTCATGCGCGCGGACAAGAAAGCCGATTACGGCACCGTGGCGAAGGTGATGGGGCAATTGTCCGGCGCGGGCTTCAAGCGTCTCGCGCTGGTGACGGAATCGGAGCAGGGGTCTTAGCGTGGTGTTCAGAAGTTCTCTGCACAATCGCGGCAAGTTCTCAAAGAGAACTTCTGAATCGTACCACGCTACAATCAAATTGTTGGCGAGTGTCCTTTCGAATCCGAAGTTCGCGAGGACATTGCGGCCTGGTCAGGCGAACTTCGGATTCGGGACACTCGTGCCGTGAACTGGCGCAACATCGACAGGACAATGCTGGCGTCGGTGGCCTTGCACCTGGCTGTGCTGGGCTGGGGACTCGTGTCGTTCCAATCGAAGGCGTTCGAGGTCACGCCCGGCGAATCCCTGCCGGTCGATGTGATTTCGTCGGATCAGCTCGCCAAGGTGATGGCGGGCATGAAGACCGGCAAGAAAGAGAATCCGAAGCCGCTGGTCGAAAAGGTTGCCGAGGCAAAGCCGCCGATCGAGGATCAGGTCGGCAAGATCACCGAGAAGCCGCCGGTCCTGACGGAAGTCGCGCCGAAGCCGACCCAGCCGGTTGAAAAGCCGGTCGAGAAAAAGCCAGATCCGACGCCGGAGCCGCCCAAGCCCGTGGTCGAGAAAAAGCCCGAGCCGCCGAAGCCGATCGAGAAGAAGCCCGAACCGCCGAAGATCGATCCGATCGCCGAGGCCCTGAAGAAAGAGCCGCCGAAGGAGAAGCCCAAACCTGTGCAGAAGGCCGCGGCCGCGCCGCCGCCGCAGGAGCGCATTCAGGAACGCCATTTCGACCAGTCGAAGATCGCCGCCCTGCTCGACAAGCGCGATCCGACCCGCAATGCGGCGACCGGCACGATCATGAACACCAATGCCGCGCTTGGCCTTGCCAAGGGGACGGCGGCGGACAACTCCGCGACATGGGGCGCGCTATTCCGGCAGCAGGTCGAGCGCTGCTGGAAGAAGCCCTATGGCGGCATCGAGGCGCGCAGCTTCGTGGCGATTTTCACGATCAAGCTGAAGAGCGACGGCACGCTGGAATCGACTCCGGCGCCGCTCGGCGGCAACAACAGCCCCGCCTTCCGCGCCTATCAGGAGAGCGCGCAGCGCGGAATCATCGCGTGCCAGCCCTACAGACTTCCTCCCGCCTTCTTTGAGGAATGGAAGTTCTTTGAAGGCGCGTTCGATGAAAAGACGACCTGATGCATTTTTGGATGAACATGACGCGCCTTGAACACAGGTGTCATTCCGGGATCGCGCGCATTCTTGCGCGAGAGAGCCCGGAATCTCCTCATGTTCATCTTGACGAGATTCCGGGTTCTCGTCCGCCAAGAGGCGGCCGCGCCCCGGAATGACAAATTTGCCGATGACGGCTCACCTAAAGGCTTGATGGTCTCAACATGACATTCGACCTCACACGACGGCGGCTGATTTCGGGCGCGGCGATGGCAGGCGGGCTCGCTTTGGCGCCGACGAAATTGCTGGCGCAGGCCCGCGTGCAGATCACCGGAGGCGAAACAGCGCCGTTGCCGATCGCGGTACCGAACTTCGTCCCCGGCACCCCGGCCGATAACGAGGTCGGCAACGGCGTGGCGCAGGTCATCACCAACAATCTCAAGCGCTCGGGGCTGTTCGCGCCGATCGATCAGGCCGCCTTCATCGAGAAGGTCGTCAACATCGACGCGCCGCCGCAATTCCAGAACTGGAAGACCATCAACGCACAAGCGCTCGTCACCGGCCGCATGACGCGACAAAGCGACGGCCGCCTCAAGGCCGAGTTCCGGCTGTGGGACGTCGCCACCGGGCAGCAGCTCGCGGGCCAGCAATATTTCACCTCGCCGGAATATTGGCGGCGCATCGCGCACATCATCTCCGACCAGATCTATGAGCGCTTGACGGGCGAAAAGGGCTATTTTGACAGCCGCGTCGTGTTCGTCGACGAAACCGGGCCGAAAGAACGCCGCGTCAAGCGTCTGGCGATGATGGATCAGGACGGCGCCAATGTGCGCTACCTCACGCGTGGAGCAGATCTCGTGTTGACGCCCCGGTTTTCGCCCTCGACGCAGGAAATCACCTATATGGAATTCGGGCAGGGCGACCCGAAGGTCTATCTGTTCAACATCGAGACCGGCCAGCGCGAAATCGTCGGCAATTTTCCCGGCATGTCGTTCTCGCCGCGCTTCTCGCCGGACGGTCAGCGCGTCATCATGAGCCTGCAACAGGGCGGCAATTCCAACCTGTTCGTGATGGACTTGCGCTCGAAATCGACCACGCGTTTGACAAACACGCCGGCGATCGACACCTCGCCGTCCTATTCGCCGGACGGCGGCAAGATCTGCTTCGAGAGCGATCGCGGCGGCAAGCCGCAGATCTATGTCATGCCGGCGGCAGGCGGGCAGGCGCAACGCATCTCGTTCCAGGACGGCAGCTATTCGACGCCGGTGTGGTCGCCACGCGGTGACTATATCGCCTTCACCAAGCAGGGCGGTGGCCAGTTCTCGATCGGGATCATGAAGCCGGACGGCTCGGGCGAGCGGATTCTGACCTCGGGTTATCATAATGAAGGGCCGACCTTTGCGCCGAACGGCCGCGTCGTGATGTTCTTCCGCGAGCAGGGCGGCGGCCCGTCGCTCTATTCGATCGATGTCTCCGGTCGGAACGAATTGAAGGTGCCGACGCCGGGCTTTGCATCCGATCCCGCGTGGTCGCCGCTTCTGTCCTGATCCCGACACGGCGCACCAATCGCGCGCATGGCTGCATGTTTACCACCGCATGATGCGGGCCTAGCGCTTTGCCGTAGCGGCGTTTTTCGCGTCGGCGGTGAACGCCCTTAAGGCGGTGGTAATTATGTTCCCTCAGGGTTGCTTCACCTGAGCGCGGTAAAAAACTGCGTCTGGAAAGGACGCATGCCGCCGATGCAGCTTGCCGAACGTCAAAGCGCTGCCGATCTGAAGATGTCGCCGACGATTAATGCGGCGCTCGTGGATTCGCTCTTTCAAAATCCAGCGCCGATGTTTGCGGGGGCGTTGTGCGCCGGCCTTGCCGCGATCATGACCGCGATGAAGACCGGCCAGCAATGGCTGTGGCTGTGCGCGGCGATCCTGATCGTCGTCGGCGGCTTTCGCGCGCTCGACATGGGCAGTTACAAGGCGCGCGTTGCCGGCCTCACGGCCGATGTCGCCGGTCGTTGGGAAGTTCGCTATCAGATCGGCGCATTGCTGTATGCGGCGGCGCTCGGACTGTGGTGCGTGGTCTGCCTTCTCGCCAGCGACGATCCCATCGCGCACATGATCTGCACCACGGTGACGATCGGCTATATCGCCGCCGGCGCGGGGCGCACCTATGGCCGACCGTGGATTTTCCATATTCAAATCCTGCTCGCCTGCGGCACGCAATGCGTCGCTTTGGCCCTGCATGGCGGCAGCTACTATATCGGCCTCGCTCTGCTGAACGTGTTCTTCATCATCGGCCTGCGCAACATCACGACGAGCCTGCAGACTATCTTCGTTCGCGCACTTGTCTCGCGCGAACGCGAGGCTGCGATCGCCAGCCAGTTCGATACGGCGCTGAACAACATGCCTCACGGCCTCTGCATGTTCCGAAAGGATGGCCGGCTGGCGGTCATGAATCATCGCTTCGCGCAGATGATGCGGCTCAACGATCATAACGCCTATGACGGCGTCGGCGTCGCCGAACTGTTGAACGCCTGCATCGTCAACGAAGCCATTTCACCTGCGAGCCGAAGTCTGATCCTGCCGCAGATCGCGAATGCGCGCGCCGGCGACATCACGACGACGGAAGACAATGTCGAGCATCATCGCGCGTTGTCGTGGACGTTCCAGCCGATGCCGGGCGGCGGCACGGTCGTGCTGGTCGAGGACATCACCGAGCGCCGCAGCGCCGAAGCGCGCATCACGCATCTGGCAACCTATGACGATCTCACCGCGCTGCCGAACCGCGTCAGCTTCCGCGACGAGATCGAGCGGCTGCTGTCGCTGACGCACACGAACGACCGACGTTCGGCGCTTTTGTTCATCGATCTCGACCAGTTCAAGCAGGTCAACGACACGCTTGGCCATCCCTGCGGCGATCAGTTGCTGTGTTTGGTGGCGAACCGGTTGCGCGAAATGCTGCGACCCGAAGATTTCGTCGCGCGCTTCGGCGGCGACGAGTTCGTCGTGTTTCAACAGGGCATCAGCTCGGGCGAAGAAGCGGCAGCACTGGCGCAGCGGATCGTCGAGCGGCTCAGCGAACGCTACAAGATCGACAATCATCTCGTCGAGATCGGCGCCAGCATCGGCATCGCGCTGACCCATCCGGGCGTCAAGGCCGACCATTTGTTGAAGAACGCCGACATGGCGCTGTACCGCGCCAAGGCCGACGGCCGCGGCCGCTTCTGTTTCTTCCGCGAGGAGATGGCGCACACCGTCGAGGCCCGCCGTATTCTCGAACTCGATCTGCGCAAGGCGCTGGCCGAGGAAGAATTTGAATTGTTCTACCAGCCGCTGGTCAATTTGAAATCCGGCAAGATCTCGACCTGTGAAGCGCTGCTGCGCTGGAACCATCCGGTGCGCGGTCCGGTGTCGCCGATCGACATCATTCCGGTCGCGGAAGACATGGGCCTGATCGTCGATCTCGGCCGCTGGATCCTGCGCAAGGCCTGCATCGAATGCATGAAGTGGCCGGAAGCGGTCGGCGTCGCCGTCAACTTCTCGCCGCAGCAGTTCCATCAGCGCGATGTCGTGAGCGAAGTCCGCTATGCATTGAAGGCGTCAGGCCTCCCGGCGGATCGGCTCGAAATCGAGATCACGGAATCCTCGCTGCTGCGCAATACGGAGTGGACGCAGGACGTACTGGCCCAATTGCGTACCGAGGGCGTCCGCATCTCGCTCGACGATTTCGGCACCGGCTATTCGAGCCTGAGCTATCTGCACAATCTGCCGTTGCAGAAGGTGAAGATCGACCGCTCGTTCCTGCAAGGCATCGACTCCGAACGCCCGCTAATGCTGTTGCGGGGCGTGGCGAGGCTCAGTTCCGATCTCGGAATGTCGGTGGTGGTCGAGGGCATCGAGACCAACGAGCAACTCGAACTGGTCAGCGCCGAAGGCACAGTCTCGGAGGCGCAGGGCTATCTGTTCAGCCGCCCGGTTCCGGCGACCCAGATTCGCCGACTGCTCGACGCATCGCATGGCCGTCACACGGCCGAGCATGACGGGTCGGACACGCGCTCGATCGCGTGAAAGCCTGATCCTTCTACGGAATTCTTGAGCGGCGCCCTAGCCACGTAGCAATTTCGTAATGGTAGCCGATTAACCCTAATACCCCGAACCTTTTGCGTAAATTTTAGGAAAGGCTTAACCTTGTTGCTATCCAGAGGATGCAATCTGTTCGCCTTGGAGGCCATTCATGAGTACCGCGCAACCCACTGATCCCAGGCCTCAAAATCGCGGTATCGAAGTTCTTGACCAGGTCGATTACCGTCTTGCGGTGGCTGACGAGGACAAAGAGGCGATCTACCGCTTGCGCTACCGAGCCTACCTCAATGAAGGCGCGATCGAGCCCAACCGCAACGAAATCACGGTCGATAAATATGACGAGATGTCCAACACCTTCGTGTTCGGCATCTATATGGCCGGCGAACTGGCCAGTTCGATCCGCATCAGCGTCGCGTCGCCCTCGATGCCGACATCGCCCTCAGTGGATGTCTTCTCCGAAATTCTCGGACCTGAAGTTGCGCGCGGCAAGGTGATCGTCGATCCGACTCGCTTCGTCGCGGATCAGGCGCTGGCCCGTCGCCATCCCGAATTGCCATACGTCACCGTGCGGCTCGGTTACGTCGCCTGCGGTTATTTCAATGCCGACATCGGCCTGGCCACTGTTCGCGCCGAACATCGGGCGTTCTATCGCAAGGTGTTCTTGCAGCGGCCGCTGTGTGAACCACGATTGTTTCCGGGTTTGCTGAAGCCTGTTGGCCTTATGGCTGCGGACTATCAGGAGATTCGCGAGCGCGTGTTCCAGCGCTTCCCCTACATGCGCTCCAGCCATTTCGAGCGCCGAATGCTGTTTGGCCGCGCCGAGCAGCCGGGGGTCAAGCCGGCCGCCAGTTTGCAGCAGATGCACGGCGCGATGGCGCAGAAGGCCGATCAGACGTTGATCGCCCCGGCGGCCTGATCCGCACAGCTCCGATTTACGAAGCCCGCCGGGGATCCTGGCGGACTTTCCGTTGCTGGGATGTCACGGTCGGTCTGAAAGCCGCGACAGCCTTGCGGCAGGTCGGTCGGATTCACCGTCACGCCACATTTGCCGATCATTAACCATCGCATTGGCTTTCCGCCGAAAGCATGCATTTGATGCGTTTCGGCAACACGGCATCAAGGTTGACGGAACGTTCGCTTAACCATCCCCCTGTAGACCGGATGTAGTTGAAAAAACCAGAGCGTGGAGGCTCCGGAATGATCCATCAGAAGCGTATCCTCCAGGGATTCAAACTGGCCGCAGTGCTCGCCGTGGCGCTGTCGATGGGCGCTTGCGCCAACAAGAACCCGCTTGGCGGCGGCGTCGATGGCGCGATGGCCAATGCGGCAACTCCCGGCTCGCAGCAGGACTTCGTGGTCAATGTCGGCGACCGCGTGTTCTTCGAGAGCGACCAGACCGAACTGTCGCCGCAGGCGATCGCGACGCTGGAAAAACAGGCGCAGTGGCTGCAGAGCTACAACCGCTATTCTTTCACGATCGAAGGCCATGCCGACGAGCGCGGCACCCGCGAATACAACATTGCCCTCGGTGCGCGTCGCGCGCAGTCGGTCCGCACCTATCTCGCCTCGCGCGGCATCGATGCGAGCCGGATGCGGACGATCTCCTACGGCAAGGAACGCCCGGTCGCGGTGTGCAACGACATCTCGTGCTGGTCGCAGAACCGCCGCGCGGTGACGGTGCTGAACGCCGGCGCCTGATCGGTTTCCGCCGACGACAATCAACCGGCGCTCACCTTGCGGGGAGCGCCGGTTTTTCTTTGCGGAGCGCGCGGGAAAGTCGCGGCATCCGACACAATTCCGGCTTGATCCGGACTTCAATCAGTTCAGGCATGATCCTGAAAAATGAACGCCTGTTTTGCATCGGATCATGCTTTTGACGTTCTCCAACGCCATCAGGTCGCCATGCCGTCGCATTTCGCCGTTTTTTCCCGTCTCGCTTTGCTGTCCACCGCGCTTGTCTTGACGTCGCCGGCGGCCTTCGCCCAGCAGGGCTATCGCCAGCAGGGCGGCTATGGCCAGCAACAGGGTTACGGCCAGCAGGGCTATGGCCAGCCGCGTTATGGTCAGCAGCAGGACTATGGTCAGTCCGATGCCGGCGAGGTCGATCCCGAAACCCGCGTGCAGCAGCTCGAAGACCAGTTGCGCAAGATGACCGGCCAGAACGAAGAGCTGCAATACCGCAACCGGCAACTCGAAGACCAATTGCGCGCCGCGCAGGCGGCCGCGCCGGCCGTCGCTGCCGCTGCCCGGCCGAATGTCGCCGCAGCGCCGCCTGTTCAGCAACAGCAGCAGGTCGCTGCCCCCGCGCCGATCGTGCAGGAGCCGGCCGCGCCGGCGCCGAATGATGGCCGCCGCCGCCGCAACGATGCGTTCGATCCGAACGCCAATCCGAGCGCGCCCGGCGCCCCGCGCGCGCTCGGCGGCGGTCAGTTGCCGATGCAGGCGAACGCCAATCCGAATGGAGGCCCGGCGACCATTCCCGGCGGTCGCGATGCCGGCCAGCCGCTGCCGCTGGAGACGCCACGCGGCGCGCCCGTTCTGACGACATTGCCGCCCGGCGCAACGCCGAAGGACGAGTTCGACCTCGGCATCGGCTACATGCAGCGAAAGGATTTCGCGCTGGCCGAAGAGACGATGCGCAATTTCTCGCAGAAATATCCGAACGACCCTTTGCTCGCGGATTCGCAATATTGGCTCGGCGAGAGTTTTTTCCAGCGCCAGAAATATCGCGATGCGGCAGAGTCGTTTCTCTCCGTGACGACGAAATACGACACCTCGGGCAAGGCGCCCGACGCGCTGCTGCGGCTTGGCCAGTCGCTGGCCGCGCTGAAGGAAAAGGAAGCCGCCTGCGCGGCGTTTGGCGAAGTGACGCGAAAATATCCGCGCGCCTCGAACGGCGTGAAGACCGCGGTCGATCGCGAGCAGAAGCGCGTGAAGTGCTGAGAAAATAATGACGTCGTCGCCCGGGAAGGCGCGCTTTTGCGCGCCGCGACCGGGCGACCCAGTAACACGAGGCGTTGCGTTCACCGGCAGTCTCGCGGATTACTGGTTCCCCCGCCTCCGCGGGGATGACGGCTGGTAATCTGTTCGATGCTCGACCGAAACACCCCCATCACCGCCGCCGGAGCGCGCGCCCTGTTTACGCGGTGGCGCGACGCGCCGGCGCTGGTCGTGGCTGTGTCGGGCGGCCCGGACTCAATGGCGCTGCTGTGGCTGCTGGCGCGCTGGCGGCGCGCGTTGCAGGACGGGCCCTATTTGATCGCGGCGACGGTTGATCACAATCTTCGCCCGGAGGCGGCGAAAGAGGCGCGGGAGGTCAAACGCCTCGCGGCGTCGCTCGGCATTCCCCACGTCACCAAACGCTGGACCGGGGCGAAGCCGACGACGGGATTGCCGGCGGCGGCGCGCGCGGTGCGCTACGATCTGCTGGCGCAGGTCGCACGCAAGTACAAGACGCCGTATGTCGTCACCGCTCATACCCAGGACGATCAGGCCGAGACCGTGCTGATGCGGTTGCTGCGCGGCAGCGGGCTGGTCGGGCTGAAGGCGATGGCAGCGGAGACGGCTCGCGGCGAGCTGACGATCGTTCGGCCGCTCCTGATGATTCCCAAGGCGCGGCTCATCGCCACGCTCCGGCGCGCCAAAATTGATTTCGCCGATGATCCAAGCAATCGCGATCCAACCTATACCCGGCCCCGACTCCGCGCGCTGCTGCCGGCGCTGGCGTCGGAAGGCTTCGATGCTGCAAACCTGTCGCGGCTCGCCAGCCGGATGCAGCGCGCCGACGACGCGCTCGACCAGATGACCGAATCGGCCGCGAGAGCGGTGACGCTGCCGGACGCCGCAGGTTTCGATGCGGCCTTATTCGCAGCACTTCCCGCCGAGATCCGTCTGCGATTGCTGCTCCGGGCCACTGCCGCCACCGGGCATGACGGCTATTCTGATCTCGGTCAGATGGAGGCGCTGATCGCCGCCATCGAAACCGCGCCGCTAGCGGCCGCGAATGGCGTTCGTCTGCGCCAGACGTTGGCCGGCGCGCTGATCACGCTGACCAAAACTCGCCTGATCGTGACGCTCGCGCCGCCGCGCCGCACCAAGCGAAATTCGTCGGCGCTTTAACCAGCGCCATCTTTTGAACTGGAACAAGGTTATGATGTGCGAAATAGTCCGGAACGGTTCCCTTGGCAGGGACGCAAACCACACCTAGATTGAGACCTGAATTTGGATTTGGCCGACCTCGGCTCATTCTCGCAGCGTACGCGGGACCGCAGGGTACGCACGAGCACTTGAGCCGCAATGTAAGCGGCGACGAAGGAAGACAGATGAACGCCAACCTGCGGAACTTCGCCCTCTGGGTCATCATCGTGCTGCTACTGTTGGCGCTGTTCACGCTGTTCCAGAATCCGGGCCAGCGGGCCGCCTCGCAGGACATAACTTTCTCGCAATTGCTCAGCGAGGTCGACCAGAGCAAGGTGCGCGACGTCGTCATTCAGGGGCCGGAAATCAACGGCACCTTCACCAATGGATCGACCTTTCACACCTATGCGCCCAGCGATCCGACGCTGGTGAAGCGCCTCTATGACGGCAAGGTGCAGATCACCGCGAAGCCGATCGGCGACAACGTGCCGTGGTTCGTCTCGCTGCTGGTGTCGTGGTTGCCGTTCATTGCATTGATCGGCGTCTGGATATTCCTGTCGCGGCAGATGCAGGGCGGCGCAGGCAAGGCGATGGGTTTCGGCAAGTCGCGAGCGAAAATGCTGACCGAAGCGCACGGCCGCGTGACCTTCGAGGACGTCGCGGGCGTCGACGAAGCGAAGCAGGATTTGCAGGAGATCGTCGAGTTCCTGCGCGATCCCGGCAAATACCAACGGCTCGGCGGCCGGATTCCGCGCGGCGTGCTGTTGGTCGGGCCGCCCGGCACCGGCAAGACGCTGATCGCGCGTGCGGTGGCGGGTGAGGCCAACGTGCCGTTCTTCACGATCTCGGGCTCGGACTTCGTCGAAATGTTCGTCGGCGTCGGCGCCTCCCGTGTCCGCGACATGTTCGAGCAGGCCAAGAAGAACGCGCCTTGCATCATCTTCATCGACGAAATCGACGCCGTTGGTCGTCATCGCGGCGCCGGCCTCGGCGGCGGCAATGACGAGCGCGAGCAAACCTTGAACCAGTTGCTTGTCGAGATGGACGGCTTCGAGGCCAATGAAGGCGTGATCCTGATCGCCGCCACCAACCGTCCCGACGTGCTCGATCCCGCTTTGCTGCGTCCCGGCCGCTTCGACCGTCAGGTCGTGGTGCCGAACCCGGACGTCGTCGGTCGCGAACAGATCCTCAAGGTTCACGTCCGCAAGGTGCCGCTGGCGCCGGACATCAACCTGAAGACCATCGCACGCGGCACGCCCGGATTTTCCGGCGCGGACCTGATGAACCTCGTCAACGAGGCCGCTTTGACCGCCGCCCGCCGCAACAAGCGGATGGTTACGCAGAGTGAATTCGAGGAGGCCAAGGACAAGGTGATGATGGGCGCCGAGCGCAAGTCGCTCGTCATGACCGAGGAAGAGAAGATGCTGACGGCCTATCACGAGGGCGGTCACGCCATCGTCGGCCTCAACGTCATCGCCACCGATCCGATCCACAAGGCGACGATCATTCCGCGCGGCCGGGCCCTCGGCATGGTCATGCAACTGCCCGAGCGCGACAAGCTGTCGATGTCGCTCGAGCAGATGACATCGCGCCTCGCGATCATGATGGGCGGCCGCGTCGCGGAAGAACTGATCTTCGGCCGCAACAAGGTGACGTCCGGTGCGTCGTCGGACATCGATCAGGCCACGCGCCTCGCCCGCATGATGGTGACGCGCTGGGGCCTGTCCGAAGAACTCGGCACGGTGTCCTATGGCGAGAACAATGACGAGGTGTTCCTCGGCATGCAGGTCAACCGCCAGCAGAACGTGTCGGAAGCCACCGCACAGAAGATCGACAATGAAGTCCGTCGTCTGGTCGAGACCGGCTACAAGGAAGCGACCCAGATCCTTACCGACAAGCGCGCCGACCTTGAAGCCCTCGCCAAGGGACTGCTGGAATTTGAAACGCTGAGCGGCGACGAGATCATCGATCTCATCAACGGCAAGAAGCCGAACCGCGAATCCGTGCTCGAACCGGCAACGCCGCGCTCGTCGGCCGTGCCGCCGGCCGGCAAGCCGCGCCCGCGCCCGGATGGCGGGCTGGAGCCGCAGCCGCAGGCGTAACCGTCTACAGCAATGCCAATAAAAAACGCGGCCGTGAGGCCGCGTTTTGCGTTTTGACCGACAGATGATACCGGCAGATGACGATGGCTGACCTTACATCATGCCCTTCTTCTTCATCATCATCTTCTTCTTTTTCATCATCATCATTTTCTTCTTGCTCATTTTCATCGCGTTGGCATTCATCGGATCACCGTTCGTTACAGCGGTCTGGCCTGATGGGCCGGTGGTCTGAGCCGTTGCGGCCGAGACACCGCCGAGAAGGGCAACGCAGCAAGCTGCAAGCAGAATCTTTTTCATATGACGCTCCTGTTGAAATCATTCACTTAAGAGGGACGTTCTCAAAGGCGAATTGTTTCGCGGTTCGCATGGAAGCTGTGGCGAATTCCGGCTCGAAAGCGTTCAAGTCCTTGGTCGTGCTGCCAGATATTTATTTGTCCGACCGCCGTCGAGACGATTGTTCCGCTGCCGACCGCATGCGTTTTGCCACCGGCCGGAGAATTGCCGGCGCTGACGCCATACCCGATCGTGCGCCTGGCCGCGTGAGCATCGTCAAGTCGATCTGGACATGCTGAAATGCCGGCGCGCATGCAAGGCGCGCCGAGGGTTTCGTTTGCGAATCCTGCTGATCAATCCCAATACGACATCCGGTGTCACCGACATTGTCGCCGGCCACGCCCGGCGGATTGCCGGTCATGATGCGGAATTCGTACCCGTCACCGGGCGCTTCGGTGCGCGCTACATTTCAAGCCGCGCGGCGGCGGCGATCGCCGGCCATGCCGCGCTCGATGCGATGGCCGCGCATGTCGAGGGCTGCGACGCGGTTTATCTCGCCTGCTTCGGCGATCCGGGTCTTCTTGCATTGCGCGAGATCGCGCCGGTGCCCGTCGTCGGCATGGCGGAGGCCGCTTGCCAGGCCGCCTGCGCGCGAGGGCAACGCTTCGCCATCGTCACCGGAGGCGTGCTGTGGCGGCCGATGCTGGAGGAATTCGTCGCCTTGATCGGCCTCGCGGATCGCCTGACATGCGTGCGCACGATCGCCCCGACCGGTGGTCAGATCGCCGAGGATCCCGATGCGGCGCTCGCCGATCTTGCGGCAGCCTGCGACCGCTGCGCCCGCGACGACGGCGCAGACGTCGTCATCCTCGGCGGCGCGGCGCTGGCCGGGCTGGCGGCGCGTATCCAACCGCTGGTCTCGGCGCCGGTCATCTGCTCGGTCGAGGCGGGCACGCAGGCCGCGATCGCGGCGGGACGGGCCGGTCTGGTGGCGCGGACTGTCGCTCAGCCGACGGAAAGCGTGGGGTTGTCGGAGGCATTGGCGGCATCGTTGGCAGGCAGGCCGCCACCCTGAGATGCGTCCGCGAAAACAGACACCGTCTTAAACCTTCCGCAAACCGCGCCGTGGCATCCTGCCTCCGCGCATCACGCGCCAGAGACCGCGAATGGCCGCCGCCGATTTCACCTTTGCCCCGCATCCGCGAGCAGCGATCGCGACGCCGGCTGCCGTGCCGCCGGTATTGCTGAATGCGTGCTTCGTCCTGTGCGTGTTGAACGCATCGTTCTTTCCGGCCGCTTTCATGGCGCATTGGTGGATCCTTGATTCCGCCGGCCTCGGCTATCCGACCGATTTCATCAATGTCTATTCGGCCGGGCTGCTCGCGCGGGATGGACTGCCCGCCGCAGCTTGGGACTGGGACATCCAGAAAAAGATCCAGATTGCGGTTCTGGGCCAAAGCTATGAGGGCAACTTCGCCTGGCATTACCCGCCGCCGTTTTTGTTCGTGGCAAAAGCGCTGGCGCATCTGCCCTATGTTGCGGCCTATATCGGCTGGGCGGCGCTCAGCTTCGTGCCGTTTGCGATTGCGATGCGCGCCATCGTCGGCCGACCGCTCGGCTGGCTGCTGGCCGGTGCCTTTCCGGTCGTGCTGACCAATGTGCTGGTCGGCCAGAACGGCTTTCTCACCGCGTCCCTGATCGGCGGCTTTCTGATCCTGCTCCCGATGCGGCCGGTGCTTGCGGGCATCTGCCTCGGGCTGCTGAGCTACAAGCCGCAATACGGCCTGCTGTTTCCGCTGGTGCTGATCGCCACCGCGCAATGGCGCGCGGTCATCGCCGCCGGCGTCACGGTCGCAATGCTGATCGTCGTCTCATGGCTCGCCTTCGGCGTCGCAAGCTGGCAGGCCTTCTTTCACTGGATGCCGATGTTCTCGCAGGCCTTCCTCGTCGAGGGCCGCGCGCCGTGGTTCAAGATGCAGAGCCTTTACGCGATGGTGCGCTTCCTCGGCGGCGGCGAGTCGCTCGGCTGGACGCTGCAATACGGGCTGATGGCGGCGGTCTCCATCGCGATGGTGGTGCTGTGGCGCAGCCGCGTCCGTTATGCACTCAGGGCAGCGGGGCTCGCCTGCGGCGCGTTGTTGGTGACGCCCTATCTGTTTCTCTACGACGTGATGGTGCTGGCGATCGCGGTCGCATTCATCGTGCGGCTCGGCCTGGCGCATGGCTTCAAAAGCAACGAAATTGCCGCGCTTGGCCTCGTCGCGATCCTGCTGCTCAGCTACATCTTCCTCGGCATTCCCACGGGCCTCGTCGCGACGCTGATCGTGTCGGCGCTGATCGCGCGGCGCTGCATGGCGCCCATGAGACGCGTACGCTTGACCTAACGAGCGATGCGCCGCCATCAAGGCGCATGACGACAAACATCATCAAAGCTCCGGCCTATTGGGCGCGCGAGGCGATCATGCCCGGCATCGTCGCGATCGGGCCGATGCTGCCGGGCACGCTGGCTTTCGGCATGGCGTTCGGCGCGCTGTGCGCGCAGAAGAATTTCAGTCTTGCCGAAGTGCAGGTGATGATGGCCTTCGTCTATGGCGGGCTGTCGCAATTCGTCGCCGTGCAGTCCTGGCCCGATCACTTGACGGTCGGCTCGGTCGCGACGCTGGCGCTGCTGACCACGACGGTGAACATCCGTTTTGCGCTGATGTCGGCGACGATGCGGCCGTGGTTCGGCACGCTGCCGCCGTGGCAGGCCTATCCGGCGATGCTCTTCGTCACGGACGGCGGCTGGCTGGCGGCGATGCGCTATCGCGAGCACGGCGGCGCCAATGCGATGTTCTATTTCTCCGGCGCGATGGTGCTCTATCTGTTGTGGCTCGTCGCCGCGATTCCCGGTTTTCTCCTTGCCGAGCAACTGACGGACCCGAAAAAATACGGCGTCGATCTGGTGATGCCGGCGTTCTACGCGGCGATGCTGGTTCCGGCGTGGAAGGGCCCGCGCCGCGCGATCCCATGGGTGGTGTCGGGAGTCGTCGCCTTGACCGTGCATTATCTCGTGCCGGGCTGGTGGTTCATCATCGCCGGGGCATTGAGCGGTGCGATCAGCGCTGCGTTCATCGAAGACGAGTCGGCGAAGGAGCCGGCATGACCGACTGGCTGCGCGGCGACGTGATGATCGCCTTCGCCGTGATGACGGCCGTGACCGTGGCGTCGCGGCTCGGCGGCTACTGGCTGATGGGCTATGTGAACGTGACGCCGCGCGTGCGCCGGATGCTCGACGCGCTGCCGGGCTCGATCATCGTCGCGGCGGCGCTGCCGGTCGCGGTCAATGGCGGGCTCGTTGTGATGTTCGCGATTGCGGCCGCGATGGTGGTGACGATCATCCGGCGCAACGATTTCATCGCGGTCATCACCGGCATGGCGGTCGCGGCTCTGGCCCGCGCGATCGGCTTCAGCGGGTAGCCATGCCCGTCATGGCGAGCCGGTTTTCGACACAAAAACCGAGACGTCTCGCAAAGACAAACTTGCTTCAACGGAGTGACGCGCCTTGCAACCCGTCTTGAATTGGTGTTCAGTTCTTCCAAGCGGTTGCGACATATCGCTCTTTGGGACGGAAACATGGTTTATCGACGGACCCATCAGGTCGTGAAACGCCTCGCGGCGCGGCGCAGCGCCATCCTGCGGGCGGCGCGCGACGCGGCTTCGGAAGGCGGCATGGCGGCGGTGCAGATCGCGCCGGTCGCGACCCGCGCCAATGTCGCGGCGGGCACCGTCTACCGCTATTTCCCGTCCAAGGCCGATCTGATCTCCGAACTGATCGCCGACGTGTCGCGCGACGAACTGGCCGCGATCCGCCGTGCCGCCGATGCGGCGCCGGGTCCATCCTCGGCGCTGGCCGCCGCCGTTACCACGGTCGCGGTGCATGTGGTGTCGCACCGCAAATTGCATTGGGGCATTTTGGCCGAGCCGGTCGATGTCGACGTCACCGAATCGCGGCTGACAAGCCGGCGCGAGATCGCCGGCGAGATCGAATTGCGGATCGGCGCTGCGGTGCGGGCCGGTCATCTGCCGGCGCAGGATACGGCGCTGGCCGCGACGGCTTTGCTCGGCGCGCTGCATGAGTCTTTAATTGGCCCGCTGGCGCCGGAGAATCTGGACGATTCCGCGCGGCTGCGCGATGCCGTGCAGACCGTGACGCTGCTGGCGCTGCGCGCCGTCGGCGTGATGGATGCCCGCGCGCGCGGGCTGGTGGTGCAGGCGGTGATGCCGGCGCGGGCGCTGGTGGGGGCTTAGTTTTTCTCCCTCCCTTGCGGGGAGGGAGTATGCCGCGCTCGGACCGAGCGCCCCGGAATGACGGCGTCTTCTACTTCACCTTCCCCTCTGCGTCGTATTGCGCCAGGAAAGCCCAGAGGTCGTTGACCTCCTGCTCGCGCGCGATGCCGGCAAAGGCCATCTTGGTTCCGGGAATCTTCGCCTTCGGGTTCTTGATGTACTCCTTGAACGTCGCTTCATCCCAGGTCAGGCCCGACGCCTTGTTGGCCTCCGAATAGGAGTAGCCCGCGACCGTTCCGGACTTGCGTCCGTTCAACCCGTTCAGTTCCGGGCCCACCTTGTTCTTGGCGCCTTCGCCGATCGCGTGGCACGCGCCGCATTTGGCGAACGAGCTTTTGCCGGCCGCGACATCCTGCGCAGATGCGCCGCCGATCATGGCGATCAGAACAAGCCCGGTGGTGATTGCGATTTTCATGCGTGCTACCTGCTTTTGAAACGTTTCAAAAAGGATGTCGCATGGCTTCATCTGCATGTACAAGGCTCCAAAGGTTCTAGGCATCGCGCCGTGATCAAACGCCGCAATGAAACGGGATTCTCATGTCCATTCTCATGCCGCCACCCGACAAGTCCGTGCTCGCGCGCCGTGCTGAGATCGTGGCCGCCTTGCGAAAGATCGTGCCGGGCGAGGGCGTGATCGACAGTGCGGCCGAGATGCTGCCTTACGAGTCCGATGGCCTGATGGCCTATCGCCAGCCGCCGATGGTCGTGGTGCTGCCGGATACCACCGAACAAGTCGCACAAGTGCTGAAATATTGCGGTGGTCAAGGCATCAAGGTGGTGCCGCGCGGCAGTGGCACGTCGCTGTCCGGCGGCGCGCTGCCGCTCGAAGACGCCGTGCTGCTGGGCCTCGGCAAGTTCAAGCGGATTCGCGAGATCGATTTCGACAACCGCGCCGTCGTCGTCGAACCGGGCGTCACGAATCTCGCGATCAGTCAGGCCGTCGCCCATGAAGGCTTCTATTACGCGCCCGATCCGTCGTCGCAGATCGCGTGCTCGATCGGCGGCAATGTCGCGGAGAATTCCGGCGGCGTGCATTGCCTGAAATACGGCATGACGACGAACAATCTGCTCGGCTGCGAGATCGTGCTGATGTCCGGCGAGATTCTGCGCATCGGCGGCAAGGCCGCGGAGCCGGGTGGTTACGACCTGATGGGCATCATCACCGGCTCGGAAGGTCTGCTCGGCGTCATCACCGAAGTGACAGTCCGCATCCTGCAGAAGCCGGAGACGGCGCGCGCGCTGATGGTCGGCTTCGCGGAGGTCGAGAAGGCCGGCGAATGCGTGGCCCAGATCATCGGCGCGGGCATCATTCCCGGCGGCATGGAGATGATGGATCGGCCCGCGATCCACGCGGCCGAGGCCTTCGTCCATGCCGGCTATCCGCTCGACGTCGAGGCGCTGCTGATCATCGAACTCGACGGCCCCGCGATCGAGGTGGACGAACTGATTTTGCGCGTCGATGCGATCGCGCGGCAATGCGGCGCGACCACGCAGCAGATTTCGACCAACGAGCAGGAACGGCTCTTGTTCTGGGCCGGACGCAAGGCGGCGTTCCCGGCGGTCGGGCGCATCTCGCCGGATTATCTGTGCATGGACGGCTCGATTCCGCGCGGCAAATTGCCGGCGGCTTTGAAGCGCATCGCCGAACTGTCGGTGCAGTACGGTCTCGGCGTCGCGAATGTGTTTCACGCCGGCGACGGCAATCTGCATCCGCTGATTTTGTACGATGCCAACAAGCCCGGCGATACCGACAAGGCCGAAGCCTTCGGCTCCGACATTTTGCGCTGCTGTGTCGAGTTAGGCGGCGTGCTGACCGGCGAACATGGCGTCGGCATCGAGAAGCGCGATCTGATGCCGGAGATGTTCACCGAGACGGACCTCGCGCAGCAGCAGCGGCTGAAATGCGCCTTCGACAAGGACGGTCTGCTCAATCCCGGCAAGGTGTTTCCGACCTTGCATCGCTGCGCCGAACTGGGCCGTGTGCATGTCCATGGCGGGCGGCTGGCGTTTCCTGAGTTGCCAAGGTTTTGATGATGGCGATGGTGATGAGTGCGGTGATGCTTTCTTTTCCCTCCCCCAAGCGCAGCCCTTGCTGCGCGCGGCGGGGAGGGTGGCCAGCCGAAGGCTGGTCGGGTGGGGGTGAGCGCCGCGCTCCGACTCATCGTTTTGGCAACCCCCACCCCGGCCTCCGCGCGCGATTGGCAGATGCCAATCTGCGCGCTCGGCCGACCCTCCCCGCAAGGGGGAGGGAGATCACTAACGCTTCCCAGAACAAGCCTCTCGCATGACCTCCCTCAATCCCCGCGACGCCAAGGATGTCGAGCAAGTCGTGCGTGCGGCCATCGCCAGCGAGCAATCGTTGGAGATCATCGGACATGGCAGCAAGCGCGGCATTGGTCATCAGATTGCGACCAATGCGGTGCTTGATCTGTCGGCGCTCAACGCGATCGTCGATTACGAGCCGAACGAACTCATCATCACGACGCAGGCCGGCGCGCCGCTGGCGGATGTGCAATCGCTGATCGATTCCAAGAATCAACACTTCGCCTTCGAGCCGATGAACATGTCGGTGCTGCTCGGCGGCGCCAGAGACGCCGGCACGGTGGGCGGCATGATCGGGGCCGGGCTTGCGGGTCCGCGCCGGATCAGCGCCGGCGGCATCCGCGATCATCTGCTCGGCGTCCATGCGGTGTCGGGCTTCGGCGACAGTTTCGTCGCCGGCGGCAAGGTGGTGAAGAACGTCACCGGCTATGACCTGTGCAAGCTGATCGCGGGCTCGTGGGGTACGCTCGCGGTCATGACCGAGGTGACGCTGAAGGTGATGCCGCGCCCGGAGAGCGAACGCACGCTGGTCTTGCGCGGGCTCGATCATATGAAAGCCAATGCCGTGATGACGGCGGCGATGACCTCGCCCTTCGACGTCTCCGGCGCGGCGCATCTGCCGGGCTCGGCGCTGCGCACGGCCAAGGGCGCGCTTGCGTCGCTGGGAGCCGAAGATCAATCCGTCACGCTCATTCGCCTCGAAGGCATCAACGTCTCGGCCGGACATCGCGCCAATTCGCTGCGCACAGCACTGACGGCGCAATTCGCCGAGGCCGAAATCATCGAGGACGCGACCGAGGTCTGGCGCGACGTGCGCGACGTCACGCCGTTTGCGTTCGACGGGCCGCGCGCGCTGTGGCCGGTGTGGCGCATCGTCTGCCCGCCGGCGGCCGGCGGCCAATTCGGCGAGGCGCTGGCGCGCGAGACCGGCGGCGAGGTGATCTATGACTGGGCCGGCGGCCTGATCTGGGCGGCGCTGCCGCCGCATGACGCGGCGCAGGCGATCTCGCTGCGCGGTCGCGTCAATGCGATCGGCGGCCACGCGACGCTGATCCGTGGGCCGGACGAGATGCGCCGCGCCATCGACGTGTTTCATCCACAGGCGGCAGGCCTGGCCGCGCTCGGCGAGCGCGTCCGCAAGAGCTTCGATCCGACCCACATTCTCAATCGCGGCCGCATGATCCGGGATACAGCATGAAAACCGAATTCACGCCGTCGCAACTGGCCGATCCCGATATCGCGCAGGCCGACACGATCTTGCGCAAATGCGTGCATTGCGGATTCTGCACCGCGACGTGCCCCACTTACGTGCTGCTCGGCGACGAACTGGATAGCCCGCGCGGGCGCATCTACCTCATCAAGGAGATGCTCGAGAAGGACAAGCCGCCGACCCAGGAGGTGGTCAAGCATATCGACCGGTGCCTGTCGTGTCTGGCCTGCATGACGACGTGTCCGTCCGGCGTGAACTACATGCATCTCGTCGATCAGGCGCGGGTGCGGATCGCCCGCGATTACGTCCGGCCGCTGCCCGAGCGGATGCTGCGCGACGTGCTGGCTTTCGTGCTGCCGCGTCCCGGCCTGTTTCGCCTCAGCATGACGCTGGCGCGGTTCGCGCGGCCGCTGGCCACGCTGCTGCCCTCGACCAAGGGCAAATCCAGTCCGAATCTTTTCAGCCGCCTGCGCGCGATGCTGGAGATGGCCCCGACCTCGTTGCCGGCCGCAGGCCCGCGAGGCGGCAGCGTGTTTCCGGCGAAAGGACCGCGCCGCGCCCGCGTCGCGCTGTTGCAGGGCTGCGCCCAGCAGGTGCTGGCGCCGCGAATCAATCAGGCCGCCATCAGCCTGTTGACGCGCCACGGCGTCGAGGTGGTGCTGGTGCGCGACGAGCAATGCTGCGGCGCGCTCACGCATCATCTCGGTCAAGAGCACGACGCCCTGACGCGGGCGCGCGCCAATATCGGCGCTTGGCTCGGCGAGGCCGATCGCGGTGGCCTCGATGCGATCCTTGTCACGACATCCGGCTGCGGCACTGTGATCAAGGATTACGGTTACATGCTGCGCGAGGACGCGGTATTTGCCGGGCCCGCCGCGCGGGTCTCGGAAATGGCCAAGGACATCACCGAATATGTCAGCGGGATGAAATTGTCCGCGCCTGTCAAAAGCAGCGGCATGGTCGTCGCCTATCATTCGGCGTGCTCGCTCCAGCACGGCCAGAAGGTGACGCACGCCCCGAAAGAATTGCTTTCCAAGAGCGGATTCGTGGTGAAAGATGTGCCGGAAAGCCATTTATGCTGCGGTTCGGCGGGGACTTACAACATCCTGCAGCCCGACATCGCGGGCCAGTTGAGGGATCGCAAGGTCGCCAATATCGCCAAGCTCAAGCCGGATGTGATCGCCGCCGGCAACATCGGATGCATGATGCAGATCGCCGGCGGCACGGCGACGCCGATCGTGCACACGGTTGAACTTCTGGATTGGGCGACCGGCGGCGCGCGGCCTGCAGGTCTGGCCAAGATGGCTTGAGTTGAACCGTCGAGCGTAACACGCGTTGCATGACGACAATCATTGTGGGCCTTGATGCGGCCCGCCGCAACAGGAGGACAGAATGGCCAAAGACAAGAAAGACAAGAAGAACAAAAAAGACAAGAAGAAGGATAAGAGAAACAAGAAGCTTCTTGTAGCGAAGGCCAAGTCGGGATCGAAGAAGTCGGGCTCGAAGAAAGCGGAGTCCTCCACGGCAACTGCGAAGACATCGAAGAAGGCCAAGGCTGCAAAAAAGGCGGCCAAATCCGCTCCGAAGAAAAAGGCTTTGAAGACGGCCAAGAAGGCTCCGAAAAAGGCTGCCAAAAAGACCGCGAAGAAATCAGCGCCCAAGACGACTGCTGCGAAAAAGGCCCCGGCCAAAAAAGCCGCCCCGAAAAAGGCTTCCGCCAAAAAGACGGCTGCGACACCAAGCAGGACCAAGCGGCCCTTTGCCGGAAAGGCCGCCGGTATGATGGCGTCGGTCGCCGCACCTGCGATCCTGGCGCTGCCGGATGATCCCGTGATGCTGACGGGCCCCGCGCCGAAAGCGACCAAGCCGAAAGCTCCGCGCAAGCCGCGACCAAAGCCGGCCCCCATCGTCCAGACGCAAGACGATGCGGCGCAGCACGAGACCCCCGATCTGCTCGACGGCACGCACGAACCGGCCGCACCGGTCGATCACGATCATAGTCACGATCATGACCATGCCGGGCATGCCGACGATTATGATCAGGACCATTCGGGCCACAGCCATGACCGCGACGATATGAAATAGTCCGCGGATCAGGATCGAGACCGCACAGGGCCGCAGCCATCGCTGCGGCCTTCATTTTTTGCCGGTCCCGTCGCGTGCCTGGTGTCGAGCGATTCGGAATTGGGCAGGCGGCAATGACCGGCGAAGGTGTCGCTGAAACTGAAATCCGCGTTTTGATTTCATTTGGCCATATTTATTGTGGTCGGAATGTCACACCCCCGGACGAAGACGTTCCCGCAACCCTAAAACGATTAAAAAGGCGGCAGTTGCCTGCGTTTTTAGCTTCACCATTTTGTCGCCTCGCATCACAGTCACGTCAGAACTTGGGAAATTCCGCGGCAGACGGTGACGGGCAGGCCTTTGAGCGGCAACGAAGCCGAACTCAGAAATCGAATGGGGATCGTGATGAAGAATTCAATTTTGTCGGTCGCAGCAGTACTTGCGCTCGGTGTCGGCTCCGCTCAGGCAGCCGATCTTGCGCCGAAGATGTATACCAAGGCTCCGCCGATTGTCGCGTTCGACCCCTGGGACATCGCCTTTGGCAGCGCGATCATGAACGACTATATTTTCCGCGGCATCACCCAATCTAACCACAAGCCGTCCGTGACCGCTTATTTCGAGCCGCGCTACAACGTCACCAAGGATCTGCAACTCTACGTCGGTTCGTCATTTGAAAGCATCTCCTTCCCGAACCGCGCCGCTGCTGAAGTCGACATCTACGGCGGTATCCGCCCGACCTTCGGCGCTGCTGCATTCGACTTCGGCGTATTCGGCTACCTGTATCCAGGCGGCACCTGCTACTACGGCGCGGCCGCCGACACCGCCGGTCGCCCGCTCAGCAACGAGTGCCTGGTCAACTTCCTGCCGAACGGCAACGTCGCCAAGAAGGATGCGAGCTTCTTTGAAGTCTACGGCAAGGTGAACTATACCTTTAACGACATGTTTTCGCTCGGCGCGAACGCTTACTATTCGCCGAACTTCCTGAACACCGGCGCCGAGGGCACCTACGCTTCGGTCGTCGGCAAGGTGATTGCGCCCGGCACCTTCTTCGGCACCAGCGGCATAGGCGCCTACGTCTCGGGCGAGTTCGGTCGTCAGTGGCTCGGCACGTCGGACAGCTTCTACGGCGTTCCGGCCTTCCCGAACGGCATCAAATACGCCGACTACAATACCTGGAATGTCGGCGTCGGCTTCACCTACAAGGTCTTCACGCTCGATCTGCGTTATTCCGACACCAACCTGTCGCGCGCCAATTGCAACGCCTTCACCAGCGACTACACCGCGACCTTCAGCAACAGCTTCAGCGCGATCAACCCGACGGGTGTCGGCTCGAAGTGGTGCGGCGCTACCGGCATCGTCAAGCTCTCGGCCGACCTGACCGCCGTGACCAACCTGAAGTAAGGTTCTCCCGAAAACTTCCCCAAAAGGGCGGCAGATATTCTGCCGCCCTTTTTTCGTTCTGGCCGTCCTCTATTTCTGGCGGTCCTCTATCACTGACGCCCTTCTTTTCAGCGAGGTGCGATGGGCGAGCCACGATCCTCCGGCGTGATGCAAACAGCGCTGATCGCCGGCACCGGTTCGGCGCTGGCGATCGGCGTGATGGAATTGCTGTCGCTTGCGTCGCATTTCCCGATGGCTGTGATTCCGTTCGCGACCTCCATTGTGCTGGTGATCGCGCTGCCGGACGCCAGGCCCTCGCGGCCGCGTGCTCTGGTCGGCGGTCATCTGGTGGCGACGCTTGCGGGATTGATCGTGGTCACGCTGACGGGGCCCCAAGGCTGGGCGGCGGCGTTTGCGGTCGGCGTCGCCGTGGCGTCGATGATCCTGACCGATACTTTGCACCCACCGGCCGGAATCAATCCTCTTCTCGTCGTCGCCGGCCATTTGTCATGGTCGTATCTGATCGTGCCGGTGCTGGTCGGCGCGCTGTTGCTGCTGGC
The DNA here is from genome assembly GCA_964244735.1 of uncultured Tardiphaga sp. Lineage (GTDB taxonomy): Bacteria > Pseudomonadota > Alphaproteobacteria > Rhizobiales > Xanthobacteraceae > Tardiphaga. The sequence continues at coordinate 33,343 of CAXTJT010000006.1, read as the reverse complement.
GTTCGCGTTCATCTGGCACCGTGCGGTGCGGCGCGATCGCTGGCCAGAACGGTGGGTGTAGTTATTGCAAAGCTCGCAGGCGCTGCTGTTTTGTCCCCTCTCCCCGGCGATGCAAGAGCATCGCGGGGGGAGACGGTACGATGGACTCGGGCGCGCTTATCCTTGAGCAACCGCCTTATCCCTCAACATAAATCGCTCGCCGTCCTTCACCAGCGCGATCTTGCGCGTGTGGAAAGCGTCGAGGGTCGAGCGGTGGCCGATCGAGACGATCGTCGTGTCGGGCAGATCCGATGCCAGCATTTTGTAAAGCGCTGCTTCAGACGGCTCGTCGAGCGACGCGGTGGCTTCGTCGAGAAACAGATATTGCGGTCGGTGCAATAATGCGCGGGCGACGCCAAGGCGTTGCTGTTCGCCGAGCGACAGCATGCGATTCCAATGCGCGTCCTCGTTCAGCCGCCCCACCAGCGCCGGCAGACCGACGGCGGCAACGACTTCGCCGATTCGCTCGCTGCCGAAACTGCCGCTCTCGGCAGGGTAGGCGACGGCAGCTTCGAGCGAGCCGGTCGGGAAATACGGCCGCTGCGGCAGCATCATCAGCGCCGCACCCGTCGGCACGGCGATCGAGCCAGTACCGAACGGCCAGATGCCCGCGATCGCCCGGAACAAGGTGGATTTGCCGGAGCCGGATGGGCCGGTCAGAAGAGTCGTCTCGCCGGCGCGCAGAACAAAATTGTCGGCTGCGATCAGCGGCGCGCCGTTCGGCAAGCCGAGCAGCAGATCGTCCAGTTCGATGGTGGGGTTGGTCGCGGTGTCGTTTTTGGTGGCGACGTGAACGATGTTGGCCTTCGCCGTCATCCTGTCGGCGCTTGCGATCGACGCCTCGAAGCCGTCGAGCCGCGCCACCACCGATTGCCACTCCGCCAGCGTGCGATAGGCCGTGATGAAGAACGACAGCGAATCCTGCACGCTGCCGAACGCCGATGCGGTCTGCATCATGCCGCCGAGTTGCATCTTGCTCGCGAAGTAAGCGGGTGCGGTCAGAATGTAGGGAAACAGCACGGCGGCCTGCGCGTAACCGTTGGTGAAGGCGGTCAGTTTCTTTGTGCGATTCATGATGCCGATGAAATTCTCGACCACGAATCCGAACCTCTGACCGAGCCGCACGCGCTCGGCGCCCTCGCCGCGCAACAGCGCGATCTGTTCGGCGTTTTCGCGGGCGCGCACGAGGTTGAAACGGAAGTCGGCCTCGAATCGCTGCTGCTGAAAATTCAACCCGACCAGCGGCGAGCCGATCAGATGCGTCAGCACGGTGCCGAGCACGGCGTAAATCACTGCGGCCCACACCAAGTAGCCGGGGATACCGACGTCGGCCCCGAACACACGCAGCGGCGCCTCCGCCGACAAGCCCCACAGGATCACGACGAACGATGCGAGCGTCACCACCGAGCTGAGCAGGCCGACGCCAAGCGTCAGCGTCTGCTCGACGAAGCGCTGGGTGTCTTCCGCGATGCGCTGGTCCGGGTTGTCGGCGGCGTCGCCCTGCAATTGCATTCGGTAGTGATTGGCGTCGTGCAGCCAGCCGCCGAGATAGTGCTGCGTCATCCAGGTGCGCCAGCGAATTTGCAGCCACTGATTGAGATAAAGTTGATAAACCTTCAGCGCGATATAGATCGTGGCCAGGAACGCGAAATAGCCGATCTGGTAGGTAAAGGTCGGCAGATCGCGCTCCTGGAGCGCGTTGTAAAACACGGCATTCCAGCGGTTGAACAAGACCGTGAGAAACACCACAGCCAGTTCGATCGCGATCACGGCCGCGAGCAGACCACGCCCCACCCATTTGTCGTCAGAGTTGAAATACGGAGCCCCGATCCGCCAGACATTGGCGAGCGTCGTGCGGATGGTGTTCACTGGCTGACATCTCCAAGCGGGGTTGCCGCGCGCGCATGGACAACTCCAGAGCGCCGACACGCTGCAACGATGTCGGGTATTGCGACTAAAGTTGCAGTTTTCAAGGCTCCCTGCGGCTTTCCTTCACTTCTCCAGGAACCTAACGTCTTGTCCGCAGCGAGGGGCGGGGGGCTTCTCGATTCGCAGCCGCACGCGCTCAGCGCGGCGATATCGGGAGGTCCACCATGTGGAATCAGGTCTACAATCCATTCGGCAATGCAACGCTCTCGACGCTGGTTGCCGCGATTCCCGTGGTTATCCTGCTGGTGCTGATCGCCACCAACCAGGTGAAGGCGCATATCGCCGCCATCATCGCGCTGGTGCTTGCCAATCTCGTTGCGATCTATGCCTTCACGATGCCGGCCAACATGTCCGTGCGGGCGTCGCTGCTCGGTGTCGTCACCGGCTTCTTCCCGATCGGCTGGATCGTTCTCAACGTCATCTTCATGTACCGTCTCACGGTTGAGTCCGGCCGTTTCGAGGTGCTGCAGCGCGCGATCGGCGGCGTCACCAATGATCGACGCTTGCAGATCCTGCTGATCGCGTTTTCGTTCGGGGCGTTCTTCGAGGGCGCGTCAGGCTTCGGTACGCCGGTCGCCGTCACCGGTGCGGTGCTGATCGGGCTCGGCTTCTCCCCGCTCGCCGCGTCGGGTCTTTCGCTGATCGCCAATACCGCGCCCGTCGCCTACGGCGCGCTCGGCACGCCGATCCAGGGCCTCGCCACCGTCACCGGCTTCGATCCCTTCATTCTCGGCGCGATGGTCGGCCGTCAGTTGCCGATTTTTTCGATGATCGTGCCGTTCTGGGTGGTGTGGGCCTTCGCCGGCTGGAAAGGCATGAAGGACGTCTGGCCGGCAATTCTCGTCACGGCGTTGTCCTTTGCGATTCCGCAATTCCTGATTTCCAACTACATCAATCCGTGGATCGTCGACATCGGCGCGTCGCTGATTTCGATGGGCGCGCTGATTCTGTTTCTGAAGGTCTGGCAACCGAAAAAGATCTGGACCTCGGCGGCGCTACGCCAGCGTGACGATTCCGCATCGACCGTGCCGCCGGTGAAGCCGATGAGCACCGAGAGGCTGACCTCCGCTCAGGTGTGGAGCGCATTGACACCCTGGATCATCCTGTGCGCCATCCTGCTGATCTGGGGCACCAATTGGTTCAAAGGCATCGTCAATCCGATCTTCTCCTGGACCTACCCGATCCCGGAGCTGCACAACCTCATCAACAAGGTGCCGCCGGTGGCCCCGAAACCCACGCCGGAAGGCGCGGTGTTCGCATTCACCTATGTTTCGTACACCGGCACCGGCATGTTGCTGGCGGCGATCATTTCCGGCTTCATCATGGGCTTTTCGCCTGTGAAGATGATCGTGGAATACGGCCGAACCATCAAGATCTGCGCGGTCTCGCTCGTCACCATCTCGGCGATGCTGGCGATCGGCACGCTGACGCGCCTGTCGGGCGTCGATGCGACACTCGGTCTGGCGTTCGCCGCGACCGGCGTGCTGTACCCGTTCTTCGGCACGCTGCTCGGCTGGCTCGGCGTCGCGCTGACGGGATCGGACACCGCCTCGAACGTGCTGTTCGGCAATCTGCAGAAGATCACCTCGGAGCAACTCGGCCTCAATCCGATCCTGATGAGCGCTGCGAACTCGTCCGGCGGCGTGATGGGCAAGATGATCGACGCGCAGTCGATCGTCGTGGCCTCGACGGCGACGAACTGGTTCGGGCATGAAGGCACGATCTTGCGCTTCGTGTTCTGGCACTCGATCGTCCTGGCCTGCATGGTGGGTCTGTTTGTGATGCTGCAAGCCTATGTCTACCCGTTCACGGCGATGGTGATCGCGGCGCCGAAGTAGGACAAATCGTCATTGCGAGGAGCCGAGGTTTTCACCTTTGAAAACCGATGGCGACGAAGCAATCCAGTCTTGTTAGAAAGAACTGGATTGCTTCGCTTCGCGTGACGCTGCAAGTGCAGCGACACGCGCGCTCGCAATGACGGAGATGCGTTATGATTTCAAATGTGATTGTCGGCCTTGGCGGAAGTCTGGCTCTTGTGTTCGCGCTCGTCCTCACGCCCGCCCACGCCGCCGACGAATTCCCCTTCGGCCTCGAAATGACGCTCGACGCGCCGCCGATGCCCGGCTCGAAGCGACGGCCGAATATCGAGATCGGCGATGCCGGCGAAGCGCGCATTGAATTATTTTGCAAGGGAGGCAAGGGGCAGTTTTCGGTCGCGGGCGATACGATCGTGTTTGTCGCGGGAGTCATGGAAGAGCGTTCGTGTTCGCCCGCGCAAATTGCGGCCGACGACGCGCTGCTGGCGTCGCTCAGTGAAGCCGCGACATGGACGCGGCGTGGCGATGCGGTGACGTTTGTCGGGCCGAGGCCGCTGCGTTTTCGGATCAATACGAATTGACGCGAAGGTAGTGTCATTCAGCCAAAATCATGTCCGCGCAGACGCCCGCCGCCTGCAACACGCCGGTATAGCCGCCGACCCCGGCATAGGCGGATGACAGATACACGCCGGGCAGCACGGTTTTCGGCGAGCGCTGAGGTGCGCCGGGCAACGGCGCGAAGCCATAGACCGCGCCGTTGGGCGCGTTGAGATATTGCCGCACCGACAGCGCCGAATTGAAGGACGACGCCACGACGGCATCGTGCACGCCGGGATAGAGGCCATCGAGATAGCCGACGATCGCCGTCTGCCAGCGGCCTCGTTTTTCACGATAGGCGTCCATGTCGGACGAGTCCCAGTTCGACAGATGGTCCGGCCCAAAGATCGACAGCACGTAAGGCGGTGCCGGCACGCCCGACTTGATGGCGGCGTAATCGACGATCGACAAAGGCGGCATGCGATCGCCGGGCTCGTCCTTCATCAGCGTCGTGCCCCGACTGAAATCGGCGAGCCGCTTCAGCCATGGCGGCAGCACTTGCGTCGAGTAGCTGCTGAAGCCGAGTTCTCGCGGGGGCTTCGACAGACCGAGCGTCAGCGCGAACAACGAGATCGAGGGCGATTGATTGTCATACGATGCGATCAACGCCTTGCCCGCATTGCCGCCGAGCAACTCGCTCAGCGTTTCAGGCGCGGCGTTGCTGACGAGGCGGTCGTAGTTGACCGTCTTCGGAGCGCTGCCGTCTTTCGCGGAATGGGTCACGGTCTTCGCATCGGCATCGACGGTTGTGACCAGCCGGCGCAGCGCGATTTCGCCACCCGAGCGCATCACGATCCGCGCCAGCGCGCTCGACAGCCGTTGCGAGCCGCCTTGCACGTAGCGCCCGCCGCTCGCAAGATAACGCCCTTGCGCCGTCGCGAAGTGCGGCCACGCCAAGGTCGCAGGATCGTCGTGGTAATAAGCGAGGTTCGCAGCGAGCGCGCATTTGACGCACTCGTTATCGCCGAACAACGCGTCGAATTTGTCCTTGAGCGAGAGCGTCGCCTCGGTTTTGTCGCCCGCGATGATCGCCTGCATCTGCACGAACAATTTTGCGACGCCGTCTTTTGCTTCGGGGAAACGCTTGGCCAAAGCAGCCGACGCCGCATCGAAATTATCCGGCAGCACGAACGGCTGGTCGAGCGGTCCGCCGCGCACCTGATACAACGCGCCGGCGGGCACAAAGGTCACGGCATCAAGAACTCCCGCGCGCGTCAGCACGTCGTGCTTGGGATCGGACGCATCGTGCGGGTCGCTGGTTTCGTGCAGCGAGCCTTCGACGAACAGATCGCCGACCTTGTAGCTCGACGCCGCACCGCCGACGGAATTGCTGCGCTCGATCACGAGCACCTTGCGGCCTGCTTTTGTCAGGATTGCCGCCGTCGCGAGGCCGCCAAGGCCCGCGCCGATCACCACCACATCATAACGCGCCATCAAACGTGCAACCTTGCGAAGCCCGAGACCAGAAAACTGTCTTTGCCGCTCGGTGCGGGGTTGTCAAATATCGCCCCGCCGCGACAAGCGCCGCCAAACGTGGAGATGCCTCACACCGTTTCGCTTGCCGTTGCGAACACCACTTCGATCAGCGTGCCGGATTGCGGCGCGGTCTTGATATTGAACTGTGCGCGATTGGCCTCGACCAGCGCGCGGGTCAGCGACAAGTTGACAGCGGCGGTTTCCGGGCCGCGATCGGTCGGCGCGCGCGTTCTGAACGGCTCCATTGCCTGCGCGATCTCGTTGTCGTTGAGGCCGTGACCGGTGTCGCGGATGCGCAGCACGACCTGGCCGAGATCGGAAAGCGCCGTCGAGACGATCACCTGTCCGCCGGCGTTCGCAAGGTGGATCGAGTTGGAAATCAGATTGATCGCGATCTGCCGCAGCGCGCGGGCATCCGCATTCACGGTCGGGAGATGATGGGCCAGCGAAGTGCGGATGATGATGCGTTCGCGATTGGCTTGCGGCTGCATCACCGCGACGCATTGTTCGATCAACTCGTTGAGGTTCTGGCTGGCAAAGGCCAGATCGAGATCGCCGGTCTCGATTTTTGCCAGGTCGAGCAGATCGTCGATGATGGCGATCACGCGTTCGCCGCAACTGCGGATGTCCTTGATGTAATCGCCGTAGCGGGCGTTGCCGAGCGCGCCGAAGCGCTCTTCGATCATGACGTCGGAGAAGCCGATGATCGCATTCAGCGGCGTCCGGACCTCGTGGCTGATGCGCGCCAGCAGATCGGTTTTGGCGCTGACGACACGATCGGCCTGCTTGCGCGCGGTGAGCAATTCGCTGTCGATCTTTCGCGATTGCGACTGATCGCGGAAGATCGCGAAGAAATTCGGACCATCGGGCAAGGTGCGGCCGAGCGTGATCGTGAGCGGCAACAGGCCGCCTGACGGTACGCGGCCGAGCACTTCGCGTCCTTGCATGTTCGACGTATCGGCACGCGCGACGGCGTCGAAATAATCCTGCACGTCGCGCAGGCTTTCCGGCGCGAACAGATCGACCAGCGAGCTTTTCGTCAGCGTGTCGCCATGGCGGCCGAACAAGGCTTCGGCGCTGCGGTTGCACGAGTGAATGCGGCCCGACATGTCGAACATCAGGATGCCTTCGGCGGCCGTATCGAGAATCGCGGCGAGTTCTTCGGCATTGGCATGGCCCGGCGCGGGAGCAAGCGGCACGGGCTCAGCGGTAGCAGGCTCGGCAATGGCCGGTTCGCTTGGCGCGTGCGCGAAGATCAGCGCCAATGCAGGTTCGCCGTCCCACGAGATCGACGACAGGGTTGCTGCCGCCGGGGCTTGATCGGCTTTCGCGGCGATGGTCACGAACGTGCCGGCGCCAGCATTGTTGTTGCTGTCGGCGGCGACGGTGGGCTCGACATAAAGCGCATCGAGGCCGCCGGCGGCTTCGAGCGATACGAGATCGTCATGGCCGACACGCGTCAGGAAATGCGGATTGGCGTAGAGAAGCCGATCGAGCCGATAGATCAGGACGCCAACGGGAAGCAGATCGAGCAACGGGCGGTCGCGCAGCGCCTTGCCTTGCGCCAATGCGGGCGGGCGCGACAGCCAGTCGCTGCTGTCAGTCGGGGCAGGCGCCGTTTGCTTCGGCCCGGCCGGCGCTTCGGGCTCCTGTGCGTCAATCGATGCGTCGCTCTCCAGCCGCGCGGAGAGGCGCCGCGCCAATTCGTTGAACGCGCTGTTTTCGACAGGGCTAAGGGCGGGCCCGGCCGGCTCGGCCTGTGGCCGTATCGGCACGACATTTGGCGGCGCCAAAGGCTGCGTTGCGAAGCTTTGCGGGGTGTCCACGGGCGTTGGCTCTGTTGGTTGCGAGGGGGCGGACGCGGTGGCGTCGGCCGGCTCTGAATCGGTGTGGCAAGTGGCGTGGGCGGAAAGGGACCGCGCAGGCGTGGCGGCATCGGGGTGGCGGTCGTCGTTGCGAATGGCGTCGAGCCGGGCGAGTGCGTCGAGATCGCGCACGACGCCAAAGCCGCGATAGCCGCGGAACCGGCTCGCCGCATCGAACACTGGAAGTCCCGCCATCTCGACTGACAGGGTCTCGCCCGGTTCGTCGACCGGCCACAGCAGTTGCACGCTGCTCCATGTCGTCTGAGACGCGATCGCCTGCGCGACGCGATGGTCGGGATCGAGCTTGAGGTCGTCGGCGATGGCTGACCACGGCCGGCCGTAACTTGCTGCCGTCTTCGGACCGATCAGGCGCGTGAAATCATCCGAGCGCAGCGTGAACCGGCTGGCCTCGTCGATCGTCCAGGTGAAGCGCAGCGGATTGCGCCATGGCGTCGGCACAACCGGTTGCGACTGCAACGCGCCAGTATCAGCGAAATCGACCGCTGCACGACCGACAGTATCGTCAGCCGGAGATCCCGCGTCGCTCGCGGGGGCCGGAATTGGTTCGTCCCGTTCGACTACCGATGCGAGATACCCGCCGCGCGCGTCGTCGACATTGAAGATCCCGATGAGCTTGCAGACTTCGGCGAAATAATCGAGGGGTGCTGCCGTGGCGTCTGGCGCGACGCGATCCGTCGCGGCGGGCGGCGCCTGGTCCGTCGCGGCGGGCGGCGCCTGGTCCGGATCGGGCGCTTCGTGGAAAGCGGGAAGCGGCTCGACCAGCAGATCGCCGCTGCCATCGGCCGCGTCGGTGGCATTTTCCGGCTCGTTCGATGAGGCGACATTTGAGGCCGGCTCGGGAGTCAAGGCTTCGCAGAAAATCGGCTCCGGCTCGGTCGCCTCAATCATATCAGGCTCCGGCGGCTCGACAGCGAGCGGCTCGGGCGCGGGGTCCGCCGGTGGCGGCGCAACGTCTTGCGGCGGTGTCGGCGCGGAGATCGTCGTGCCCGGCGCAAGCAGGGCGACAAGACCGACGTCCGATCCGCTGCCGACGCGCTGCAACACGATCTGGCCGACACCGATCGGTGTCTCGACCCGTCCATCCCTCAAGGCATTGTTGCGTGCATCATCGAGGCCGGCATTTAAGAGACCGCGAAACGCCATCAACGCGCGCGCCGGTTCGCTTGCGCCGACGAACAAGCCGTCGCGCGCGAAGGCAGCGATCGGCGTCTCGACGCCCTCAACGAGGCGTTGCAGGCGCTCGATCAGCGGCATTGCCCGGCCGACCGGTTCGGCGGCCACGATAAGGACACCGCTTTCACCATCAGCAAAGGCAAGCCGCGAACAGGCGCAGGCGAGCAATCGCCCGAGCGGTGCGCCGAATGCGCGCAATCGCTCCAGACGAATGCTGCCGTCCGGGCGCAGACGTGCCGCGAGATGCGCGACCTGCCGCCGCCGCGCATCCGCCGGGCCGATCGATTTCGCCGACAAGATCGCCGCATTGCGCGCGCCGAACAGCGCTGCGCCGACCGGATTGGCCCACAGCACGCGCATGCCGTCGATCGACCAAAGCCATGCGGGCAAATGGCTCGTCGCATAGACAGCAAGCCGCGCGTCACTCACGCCATGCGTCTGGAATTCGGCAGTCGTCATCTGCATCCGCGCGCTGTCTTCACTCCACTCGCCCATCGACGATAGGCGACAGACTTCAGCGGCCAAACGATGACCGCGTTAACAATTCGTTAGTATCGCGCGCGTCGCGTGGCGGGTCCATGATCGGTTGCGTCACGCACAGATGATTGCGCCAACACCGTTAATGCTGCAGGCCGGCGACGTTGGACGTGGCTGTTGCGTTGATCTCGCGCCACATACCGGTGTTGCAAATCGCGATCAATTCGTCACGATATGGTCGTGCGTTAACGATCAACTGGACGTGGGTAACAACCTAGGGAGTGGGACATGAGCGACGAAGGGCGTGATCGTTTCGAGATTCCGAAAGAAATGCGGTCGATGGCCGAAGCGAGCTTCGAGCAGGCGCGCAAAGCGTTTGAAAATTTCCTGTCTGGGGCGCAGCAGGCTGCAAGCAAGATCGAGGGCCATAACGAGACGTTGCGCTCCGGCGCCAAGGATATCAGCGCCAAGGCCGTTGGCTTCGCCGAAGCCAATGTTCAGGCCTCTCTGGATCATGCCCAGAAACTGATGGGCGCAAAGGATCTCGGTGAAGTGATGCGGCTGCACAGCGAGTATGTGCAGGGCCAGATGAAGGCGCTGGCGGAGCAGGCCAGCGAAATGGGCCAGATCATGAGCCGCGCGGCCATGGAGGCTGCGAAGCCCAAGAGCTGAACATTCCGTCATTTCCTGAAAACCGCCGCCCGCTTCACGCCGGGCGGCGGTTTTATCTCAATTGAAAAGTGGACACGCCGCGCTACAGGCGAATAAATCTATGCAGTATCGCATTGCAGTATTTTATTGCGTTGCACAAAGACGGCGTGCTATTTTGTTTGGCAAGGGAGCCCGGCCGGGCGGCCTCTGACGAAATCGAGCGATCTCCGACGATGTGATCCTTCATCCGTCACTCGCCGCCGGTTCAAGCCGACCGAGCGGTCTTTATCAATTTAACGCGAAGGAAGTTTGTCATGACTGATTCCAACTCGTCCGTGGTTCCGTTTGAAGTTCCCGAGCAGGTCCGCGCGATGGCCGAAAAGGGCGTTGCCCAGGCCCGCGACAACTATGCCAAGTTCAAGGACGTCGCCGAGGGCAACAACAGCGCGATCGAAGCGGTGTTCGCGACCGCGAGCAAGGGTATGAACGAGTACACCGCCAAGGTGATGGACATCGTCAAGACCAACACCCACGCCAGCTTCGACTTCGCGCAGGAACTGGCCGGCGTGAAAACGCCTTCGCAGCTCATGGAAATGTGGACCTCGCACGCCCGCAAGCAGGTCGAGACCATGACCGCGCAGACCCGCGAACTGGCCGAACTTGCGAAGAAGATCGCGACCGAGACCGCCGAGCCGATCAAGGCCGCCGGCTCCAAGCTGTTCACGCCTCCGGCTTGAACTCCATAACCGAAGTGACGAAAGCCCGGACCGATGGTCCGGGCTTTTTTCGTCGGTCCGGCATCAGACGGATCACCGCCAGGAATCGACGATCCATCAGCGTCGCGGCCTTGCCAAAGCGGTGCGTTGCACCTAGTTTCCCGCCAGTTCGCGGACCGCTTTGCCGGTCGGCGTCGCGATGCAGTTGTAGCTCAGTTGGTTAGAGCGCCGGTCTGTGGATCCGGAGGTCGGTGGTTCGAGCCCACCCAACTGTACCAAGCGCATCGCGTGTGCCGCAGCGCTCATTACTACTGAGTTTAAGTATACATTCGCCGCAAACGATTGTCGCTATTTGCGCACGCAAAGAGGCGCGCAATTATAAGCCTCTTTTTCGACGCCCTTATAGACGGTGATGATCGTGCCGGTTTTTTCCGGCTCCGATACGGCGGCGTTGGCATCGACGATGCTTCGCAAGGCCAGCGACAATGTCCCTGACTGCCGCGCGCGCGCCAGTATCTCCGCCTGCGCAGGCAGTAATTCGAGGGTCGCCGTCTTGCCAATGACAGTATTCTGACCGTCCTTCTCGCGCGGCGCCTGGTCGATCGCCAAGACCCTGATATTCGGAAGCACAACTTCCGAACTCACCGTGTCGGCTTGCTGCTTCTCTCGATCCCCGGATTTCTCGCGCTTCGTCAACAAGACATCGACGCGATCGTTCGGGAGGATGAATCCTCCGGCTCCCGTTTCGGGCGAGATCTCGGTCGACACCGCGCGCATGCCTTGCGGCAAGACGGCGGCCATGAAGCCGGAGCCGTTGGCCCGCACCAGTTTGCTGTCTCTGATCGGCTCGCCTGCCACGAAGGGATAACGTGCGATCGAACCTGTAATCGAGGCGACGGCGTCAGGGCGGTCCGTTCGCTTCACGGACGTCTGCGACGCGCCGGCGAGCGGCCAACTTTCCCATTTCAGATCATCAGCAATAATAAGATGACCGAGGGGCATGTCCTTTGTCGCGACGAGAACATCGACGATGGGCAATTGAACCACCGGCGGGGCAATCTCCGGTCGCGGGACGTCGCTCCCGCTTGCCAGATAGGCCGCCACGCCGCCGGCGCCGAGGGCAATCGTCAAGACAACGATCCGAGCCTTATTCATCGTATAACTCCGAGGCAACCTTTGGTCGCTGTCGGCTACAACACCATACGGAGGGTCAAAATTCAGTTAATTAAGAGCAAAGACTTTAGCAATGACATCGACAAAAGCTTTAGGCGCTTTGAATGTCGCGCTGGAGGCAAGTGCGGTTTGTGTCGATATCCGTCGAGACCAGAGATGGGACCGAGCGCGGCGCAGGAAAAAGACTTCGCAGGGGCGCGGCCATTTCGCGCTGCCGGTTTTTGGCCGCTGCGGCACGCCGGACGTCGCTGTCATTCGCAGCAGGACTGTCGGTTTCCGACGCTTGCCAACCGCCGTGCGCTCATCGACACTTTCGACAGTGAAGGAGAGAACGGATGGTGCTGCGATTATCGATACTGAATGCAGGAAAGGCAGGATGTTGTGTCATCGGCTTCTTTTGTCCCGGTGTGGCAACGTCGGTCGCGGCGCAAGGCTATTCGCAGGAACAGCAACAGCTTTGCAGCAACGATGCTTTCCGGCTTTGCGGTCCTGATATCCCGGACGTCGATCGCGTCACGGCCTGCATGATCCGCCAGCGCGCTTTGCTCAGCGCGGAATGCCAGTCCGTCTTCCGCTACGATCCGCCCCGCGCCGCCGTCGCGGCTCCCGTGCGCATTGCGCCGCCGACCAACATCCGGGCCAAAGCGACGAAGGCCCGCAAGGAGAAGAAGCCCAAGCGCTGATCTCGGGTCGCGGTCGCGGTTAGCCATTGCCAATCGGGCGACGTTCATCGACACTTCCCGCATAAATAGAAAAATAGCGGGAGGGTGTGATGTCGACACGACAGGTGGCGCTGATCTGCGCCGCGACGACGCTTCTATTTGCTCAGACGGCATCGGCGCAGAAGAAGTATGGCCCCGGTGTCAGCGATACCGAAATCAAGATCGGTCAGACCATCGCTTATAGCGGTCCCGCATCGGCTTACGGCGTGCTCGGTCGGGCCGAGGCCGCCTACTTCAAATATCTCAATGACAGCAAAGGCGGCATCAACGGCCGCAAGATCACCTTCATCAGCCGGGACGACGCCTATTCGCCGCCGAAGGCCGTCGAAAACGTCCGCAGCCTGGTCGAGGGCGATGAGGTGGCGTTGATCTTCGGGGTCCTGGGCACACCGCTCAACATGGCGATCAGGCCGTATCTCAACAAACAGGGCGTGCCGCAACTCTTCGTCGCCGCCGGCTCGTCGGCGCTCAACGACCCGACCAACTTTCCATGGACGATGGGCTGGCAGCCGACCTTGCGCGACGAGGCTAAATTCTACGTCAAGCATCTGATGGCGACCAACCCGAATGCGAAAATCGGCGTGCTGTATCAGAACGACGATTTCGGCAAGGACCTGCTGAACGGTCTCAAAGACGGTCTCGGCGAAAAGGCCGACAAGATGATCGTCAGTGCGCAGAACTTTCAATCGTCGGACCCGACCATCGACAGCCAGATGGTGATCCTGCAAAATTCCGGCGCCGACGCGCTGTTTTTGTTTACCTATGCCAAGCAGGGTGCACAGGCAATCTCGAAAATGTCCGACCTGAAGTGGAAGCCGGCCACCTATCTGCATCTCGGTGCGGCGTCGGTCGGCGCGACCTTCAAGCCGGCCGGCCTCGACAAATCCGTCGGTGTGATGAGCGCAGGCTTCATCAAGGATGTGACCGATCCGAAATGGGCCAGCGATCCCGACGTCAAAACCTGGCTCGACTGGATGAAAGTCCATATGCCAAATGGCGACGTCAACGATAGCCTGACGGCCGCCGGCTATGGTTTCGCGCAGACGCTCGAGCAAGTTCTCAATCAATGCGGTGACGACCTGACACGCGAGAATATCATGAAGCAGGCCGCGAACCTGAAAGACTTTCGTGTCGGTCTTTTGCTGCCGGCCAGCCGCATCAACACCAGCGCCACCGACTACCGTGTCGTGACATATATGCAGTTGCAGCGTTTCAATGGCGCAAGTTGGGACGACGTGAAATAGCGAAACGCCAATGCCACGCGGACGCCTTGTATGGCAGGCATCGGTCCACATCTGCGGAAGCGGAGATGTGAGGATATGCGTGTGACCGAGATCGACCACAAGGCGGAAATCGACCGGCATTTCGCTTGGTTTCAGGGCAAGCTGTCGCCGCGAATGGCCGGTTTCATCGGCTGGCTGCGCAGACCGTCGTCGATGATGGTGCGAATTCCGCTTGCGCTGCTGCTGGTCGTGGGCGGCATCTTCAGCTTTCTGCCGGTGCTCGGCCTGTGGATGCTGCCGCTCGGGCTTGTGCTGATCGCGCAGGACGTCCCGTATCTGCAGAAGCCGATGGCGCAGATGCTCGGCTGGATCGAGCGCAAATGGATCGCCCGCCAGCAGGCCAAGGATAAGAAGACCGAAAAGGCTGAAAAGGCTGACCCCAAGGACTCGGCTAAGGACGTCGTTCGCTAATGCCACAACCGCAAGTGTGACTCAAAAGCCAATATCCCGCAAAAATCGGGAACTTTCATCTTAACCTTCGTAAATATGCCTTTAACGAATCAGGCAACTGATTCACCTTCGCCGTCTGGGGTCAATCTGGAGGCCAAGGGTATGAACGTAATTGTTTTTGCATCGCGAAAAGGCGGGTCGGGGAAAAGCACCCTGACGGCGCATCTCGCTGCTCACGTCCACAAGTCGGTGAAGCCGTGTCTGCTGATCGATGCCGATCCGCAGGGCTCGCTGACGCTGTGGCACAAGCTGCGGGGCACCAACGAGCCGCAGTTGAAGACAGCCACGCGGTCGGTCGGCGACATCGTCGCGCAGGCCAAGCGCGACGGCTTTGAATGGGTTTTCATCGACACGCCGCCGAACATGGCGCCGGTGGTCGAGGATGCCATCCGGAACGCGACTATGGTCATCATTCCGGCGCGGCCCGGCGTATTCGACGTCAATGCGGTGCAGGAAACCATCCAGACCTGCCGCTCCGCGCGCAAGCCCTATGCGGTCGTCATGAACGGCGCACCGGCCTTGCGCGACGAGAACGAGAGCCGGATCGTCACGATCGCTCGCGATGCCCTCGCCAAGTTCAAGGCGCCGGTGTGGGGTGGTCAGATCACCAACCGCGCCGACTTGCTGATGGCGCTCGGTCAGGGCGAGGGCGCGCGCGAATACGCCGCCGAAGGCCGCGCCGCGTCCGAGATCAGCCGCTTGTGGGCTGCGATCGAGCGTTCGGTGAAGGCGATCCGCGGCGTATCCTCCGCCAATGGCGCGATGCACAAGCAGGCGGCGTAACGCGTCGTCGTCAACAGTTTTCGTTGAGAGTCTTGGCCAAGAGAAATGCGCGACGCCGTCGCGCATTTTTCTGCGGCCGGATTAAGATAGCGCGATACGGGTGAAACCCTCAGCCCCGGATTCGCGCAAACAAATCCCACATCAAATTGCGCAAAAAAAAGCCGAGCTCGCAAGAGCCCGGCTTAAGGTATTGGCCTTAGGAGGCCGACACAATCACCTTCCAAGAGGGATAACTGAACGTCCGCGTCGCTGGAGGAGGGGGACAAAACACGCCGCGAACCCTCAGTGTCCGCAGACTATGATCCCGCCCCGGCGCGCCAGCAATCGCCGAGGTCGCATGTCAGTCATGCGGATGTGGCGTATAACGCCGGCGCGCATGGCGAGCGGGCAATTCAACCCAGCTTTATGACGGCCACCGCTGCGCTTTGCTGACGATGAAATCCCGGAAGACCTGGACGCGGGCGACAGACTTCAATTCCTCGGGATAGACAAAATAAGTGTCGAGTTGGATCGAATCCTTCTCGCCGAACAGTTGCACCAACTGGTTGTTGTCCTCGACGAGATAATCCGGCAGCGCGGCAATGCCCAGCCCCGCTTGACAGGCGCGCACCAGACCCAGAATGTTGTTCGTCTTGAAATACGCCTCGCGCGGCCCCGAGCCGTTGCGGCCGGCATCGATCAGCCAGTTCCGGTTTTGCAGATGCGGCGAGATCTGCCCGTCGCTGAGCATGATGATTCGATGACCGTCGAGTTCGTCGAGCGTGCGCGGCGTGCCGAAATGCTTGACGTATTCCGGCGAGCAATACGCATGGAAGCCCATTGCAAACAGCTTCCGTTGAATGAGGTCGGGCTGCGTCGGCTTGCGCGTGCGGATCGCGACATCGGCTTCGCGCATCGACAGGTCGAGCTCTTCGTCAGTGACGATCAGTGAGATGCGGATTTCCGGATACAATGCGGTGAATTCGCCAAGGCGCGGGATCAGCCAGTTGATGCCGACACCGGGCGTGGTCGTCACTTTCAGATCGCCGCTCGGTCGCTCGCGGCTGTCGGTGAGTTTGGCGCGCGCCGCCTGCAATTGCATGAACACGTCATGCGCGGTGCGGAACAGCAGATCGCCCTGTTCGGTCAGGATCAACCCGCGCGCATGGCGATGAAACAGCGAGACCGACAATTCCTGCTCGAGCGCGCTGACCTGCCGCGACACCGCCGATTGCGAAAGCCCGAGCTGCTCGCCGGCATGGGTGAAGCTGCCGGCCTCCGCGGCGGCGTGGAAGACCTTCAGCTTGTCCCAGTCCATGTCGGTAAATCCGTCGCGCGTTCGTGCCATCTTGACTCTTCTGCCTTACTCGGCTGCCGCGCGTTCGCTGGCGCGCGCCGCGAGAAACCGTTCGGCTTCCAGGGCGGCCATGCAGCCAAGGCCCGCCGCCGTGACCGCCTGCCGCCAGACCTCGTCGGCGACGTCGCCGGCCGCAAATACGCCGGGCACATTGGTTGCGGTCGAATTCGGCGCGACTTCGACATAGCCTGATGGTCTGAGCTTGATCTGGCCTTGCACGAGGTCGGTCGCCGGTGCGTGGCCGATCGCGACGAAGACGCCATCGGCCGGCACGTCGGTGAGCACACCGGTCTTGGTGTTCTTCAACCGCACATGCGTGACCTTGCCAGGATTTTGCGTTCCGCAAATCTCATCCACGGCAGCATCCCAGATCACCTTGATCTTGGGATGATTGAATAGCCGATCCTGCAGAATGCGTTCGGCACGGAAATGATCGCGGCGATGCACGACCGTCACCGTCGAGGCAAAATTGGTAAGGAACAGCGCTTCTTCGACGGCGGCGTTGCCGCCGCCGACGACCACGACCTCCTTGTTGCGATAGAAGAAGCCGTCGCAGGTTGCGCAGGCCGAGACGCCGAAGCCCTTGAAGGCTTCTTCGGACGGCAGACCGAGCCAGCGCGCCTGTGCGCCGGTGGCGAGGATCACCGTATCGGCGAGATAGACGTCGCCTGAATCGCACAGGAGCCGGAACGGGCGCTGCTTGAGGTCAAGTTCTGTGACCATGTCGGTGGCGATCTTGGTGCCGACATGCGCCGCCTGCTTCTCCATCTGCTCCATCAGCCACGGACCCTGAATGACGTCGGCGAAGCCCGGATAGTTCTCGACATCCGTGGTGATGGTGAGTTGGCCACCGGGCTGGATGCCCTGGATCAGCACCGGCTCAAGCATCGCGCGGGCGGCGTAGATCGCAGCGGTGTAGCCAGCCGGGCCGGAACCAATGATGACGAGTTTGACGTGTTTCTGAACTTGGCTCTGAGAGGCCATAACGGCTCGCTGTACAGGATGTGGGTTCGTGTTTTCTCGCAAACCGACCCAAACCACGGCCCGGCAGCGTCGAAAACGTCAAAAGCAAGTCTAGGATATCTGGCGAGCTATGCAAGTTTTGCAATCCGTCCCGGCGATTTTTCCCCTGCTGGCTGCCTAAATTTTCGCAGCGCACGCGCAATAAAATTGCGCGTGACACGGCGTAACGCTAAGACAGTTCCTCGATATCCAAGATGGAAAAGGTTGCGTGTCAAAGAGCCTTGACGAGATCGATCTGAAAATTTTGCGCGAGCTTCAGGCTGACGGGCGGATGACCAATGTGGAACTCGCCCGCCGGGTCGGCATCTCGCCCCCGCCTTGCCTGCGCCGGGTCCGAACGCTGGAAGACGAAGGCTACATCACCGGCTATCGCGGGCTGCTCAATCCCAGACTGCTGGGATTCGACGTCACGGTGTTCGCCTCGGTGCATCTGTCGAGCCAGGCCGAAGCCGATCTAAAGGCGTTCGAGGAGTTCGTCCGCAAAGCGCCTTTGGTGCGGGAATGCTGGATGCTTTCGGGCGATATCGATTTCATCCTGAAATGCGTTGCGCCGGATATGGCGACGTTTCAGGATTTCGTCGGCCAACTCACGGCCGCGCCCCACGTCCGCAACGTCAAGACCTCGCTGGTGCTGCACAATTCCAAATATGACGCTGCCGTCCCGATGTGAGGGGAAGATCCTCCACGACAACCAACAACTCGTACAGGGAGACCAAGAAATGTTCGACGACGGCCTGACCGCGACCATCGCGACCGCGCGCCAGCACGGGATCGGAGATCTGTTGCGCCGGACCGCTGGCCGGACCCCGAACAAGACGGCGATCGTCTGCGGCGATGTCAGTTGGACCTATGCCGAGTTCGACGCCCTTTGCGAGCGGCTCGCGCGCGGTCTTCACGGGATGGGAACCGCCAAGGGCGATCGGCTGGCCGTGCTGTCGCGTAATTCGCACAGCTTTGCCGCGCTGCGTTTTGCGGCCGCCAAGATCGGCATCATTCTCGTGCCGATCAACTTCATGCTGAACCCGGATGAGATTCGCTTCATCCTTCCAATTCCGGCGCGCGAACGCTCGCGGTCGGGCCCGATTTCGTCGAAGTGGCCAAGACGGCGGCGGCGCAGGGCTGCAAGGTCGAAACGCTCGTATGGCTGCCGGGCGAGGAAGGAGCATCCGCGCCGCCGGACATGCTGACTTTTGAGCAATTGCTAAAGGACGACGGACCGACCAGCGATGCCGCTGTGACCGGAACGGATCCTGCGCAGATCATCTACACCAGTGGCACCGAGTCACTGCCAAAAGGGGCGGTTCTAACGCATGACGCAGTGATCTGGCAGTATGTCAGTTGCGTCATCGAGGGTGGCATGTCGGCCGACGACAAGATGCTGCATGCGCTGCCGCTTTATCATTGCGCGCAGCTTGACGTGTTTCTCGGGCCGATGATCTATCTCGGCGCGACCAACCTTATCATCGGAAAACCGGCGCCCGATCTGATCCTGTCGCTGATCGCCGCTCATCGCATCACCTCGTTCTTCGCGCCGCCGACGATCTGGATCGCGATGCTGCGCTCGCCCTTGTTCGACGGCACCGATCTGAGCAGTCTGGAGAAGGGTTATTACGGTGCGTCGATCATGCCGGTGGAAGTTCTGCTCGAACTGCAACGCCGCCTGCCGAATGTGCGCTTCTGGAATTTTTACGGCCAGACCGAAATCGCGCCGCTGGCGACCGTGCTGAAGCCGCAAGACCAGTTGCGCAAGGCCGGCTCGGCCGGCAAACCGGTGCTGAATGTGGAGACCCGCGTTGTCAACGATGACATGAGCGATGTCGCCATCGGACACATCGGCGAAATCGTGCACCGCTCGCCGCATCTGATGTCGGGTTATTACAACGATGCCGACAAGACTGCGGCTGCTTTCAAGGGCGGCTGGTTTCACTCGGGCGATCTCGCCGTCGTCGATGACGAGGGGTACATCACGGTGGTCGACCGCGTGAAGGACATGATCAAGACCGGCGGCGAAAACGTCGCCAGCCGCGAGGTCGAGGAGACGATCTATAAGCTCTCCGGCATTTCCGAGGTTGCCGTCGTCGGTCTCCCCGATCCACGCTGGATCGAAGCCGTCACCGCGATCGTTGTGCAGAAGGCGGGAGCGACACTGACCGAGGCGGCGGTGATCGCGCACTGCGCCGGTCTGATGGCCCACTTCAAAGTACCGAAGCGGGTTATCTTCATCGACGAGTTGCCGAAGAACCCGAGCGGCAAGTTGTTGAAGCGGGAACTGCGCAAACGGTATGTGGACAGAGACACGTTTAACGATGCTGTACAGCAGGGCGCGGCGGGTTGATCCGCCGCACCCGGCGTTTGGATGTTACGTCGTCTTGCGCAGCATCGCGTCGAGGCTGAACGGTCCGCCCCCGGCCGTCGCGAGATAGAGGCAGGCGAAGCAGAACAGGATCGCTGCGGTGCCGCCGTTCAACAGCGGAAGAAACACCGGTGTGTCGGTCTTGAACATGTGGCCAAGGAAATAGGCAAAGGCCATCTGACCCGACAGGATGAACGCGACCGGACGCGTCAACAGTCCGACCAGCAGCAACGCACCGCCGATCAATTCAATCGTGCCCGCTGTCGTGATCAGCGGCGGAATGCTGGCAAAATAAGGGAGCACGGGAAACTTGAAGATCTTGGCGATCCCGTATTGAAGCAGGAGCAACCCGGTGACGAAACGAAACAGGCTGAGAACGGCTGGTTGAAACTTGGAGAAGGCTTGATCCACGTCTGTTGTCCCTCGTTGAGATGCCGAACTCCGTAGCATCATTGCACTGCAATATCGGGATCAATCTTTCGTAATATCAAAAAGCCTTCCGCTAGAATTATTCCATGAATAAGCCGCACTCTCGGTGCGGCTTATTCATGGATCGCAGAACGGGTTTCAACGCCACTCGACCTTGGTGATTTCGTAGGCCTTGGCGCCGCCGGGGGCCATGACCTCGACGGAGGTGCCCTTTTTCTTTCCGATCAGGGCCCGCGCAAGCGGCGACGTGATCGAGATGCGGCCGTTCTTCGCATCAGCCTCGGGCTCGCCGACGATCTGCCAGACGGCCTTCTTCTCGGTGTCTTCGTCGATCAGCGTGACGGTCGCGCCGAATTTGATCGTGTCGCCGGACAGTTTCGAGATGTCGATAATGTCCGCGCGCGCGAGCTTGTCTTCGATCTCGGCGATGCGGCCTTCATTGTGCGACTGCTCTTCCTTCGCGGCGGAGTATTCGGCGTTTTCGGAGAGGTCGCCATGCGAACGGGCTTCGGCGATGTGCTCGATGATCCGCGGACGGTCTTCCGACTGCCGCTTTTTCAACTCGACCTCGAGGGCATTGTAACCACCCTGTGTCATCGGCACTTTTTCGATCATCGATTCTGGTCCTTCTACGTCATGCGGAGCGCGGGCGCGTCCGCATGAACAATCTTGTCTTTGAGACGATCCGGCCCCGCTTGGCGACAACCGGCGATACAAATAGCCGTTATGAACATCGGCGCGACAGTCGGGTTCCCGACTATTGCACGAATTTGCACGCTGCGGTGGCGCAACTGGGTCAGGCGTTCGGGAAGTAGCTCTGCAGCGTGCGGACTTCGAGATCCCCGCCGAGATAGGCCCGGATGCCTTGCGCGGCCGCTACGGCACCTGAAAGAGTGGTGTAATAAGGTACTTTATGCAAGAGGGCTGCGCGCCGCAGCGATCGGCTGTCGGCCATCGCCTGCGGACCCTCGGTGGTGTTGAAAACCAGTTGGATTTCACCATTGGTGATGGCGTCGACGATATGCGGGCGGCCTTCCAGCACCTTGTTGATCTTCTCTGCGGGCACGCCATTGTCGGCGAGGTAGCGCTGGGTCCCGCCGGTGGCGAGCACGCGGAAGCCGACCGACGAGAGCAGCTTTACGGCTTCGAGGATGCGGGTCTTGTCGGACTCGCGGACAGACACGAATACCGTGCCCTTGCGCGGCACGCGGGTGCCGCCGCCGAGCTGGCTTTTAGCGAAAGCGATCTCGAACGTGCGGTCAAGGCCCATGACCTCTCCGGTCGACTTCATCTCCGGTCCGAGCACGGTATCGACACCGGGGAAACGAGCGAACGGAAACACCGACTCCTTGACGCCGACATGGCCGAGTTTGTGCGGCTTGAGACCGAAACTTGCCAGCTTTTCACCGGCCATGATGCGGGCCGCGATCTTGGCGACGGGAATGCCGACGACCTTGGCCACGAACGGCACCGTGCGCGAGGCGCGCGGATTGACCTCGAGTACGTAGATGACGCCGTCCTTGATCGCGAACTGCACGTTCATCAAACCGATGACGTCGAGGCCGAGCGCCATGTCGCAGGTCTGACGTTCGAGTTCGGCGATCATCGCGGCGTCGAGCGAATGCGGCGGCAGCGAGCAGGCGGAGTCGCCGGAGTGAATGCCGGCTTCCTCGATGTGCTCCATGATGCCGACGACGAACGTGTCCTTGCCATCGCTCAGGCAATCGACGTCGACTTCGATCGCGTCCGACAGATAACGATCGAACAGCAGCGGGTTCTTGCCGAGCACCGTGTTGATTTGGCCCGTCTTATCGTTCGGATAGCGCGCCTTGACGTCGGCGGGCACCAGTTCGGGCAGCGTGCCGAGCAGATAGTCGCCGAGCTGGCCTTCCTCGCGGATGATCTGCATCGCGCGACCGCCCAGCACGTAAGACGGACGCACCACGAGAGGATAATCCAGATCAGTCGCGACCATGCGCGCCTGCTCGACCGAATAGGCGATGCCGTTCTTTGGCTGCTTCAGCTTCAGCTTGTCGAGGACCCGCTTGAAGCGGTCTCGGTCTTCGGCGAGATCTATCGCGTCCGGCGAGGTGCCGAGGATCGGCACGCCGGCGTCTTCCAGCGCATGGGCGAGTTTCAGCGGCGTCTGGCCGCCGAACTGGACGATGACGCCGTGCAGTATGCCGTTCTCGCGTTCGGTATCGATGATCTCCAGCACGTCCTCGCCTGTCAGCGGCTCGAAATAGAGACGATCGGCAGTGTCGTAATCGGTCGAGACGGTTTCCGGATTGCAATTGACCATGATGGTCTCATAGCCGGCATCATGCAGCGCGAAGCACGCATGGCAGCAGCAGTAATCGAACTCGATGCCTTGGCCGATACGGTTCGGGCCGCCGCCGAGAATGATGACCTTGGTCTTGTCGGACGGCTGGCTCTCGTCGATCGTCGTGCCCGCGAACGGCGCCTCGTAGGTCGAATACATGTAGGCGGTCGGAGACGCGAATTCGGCCGCACAGGTGTCGATGCGTTTGAACACCGGGCGCACCTTAAGCGCTCGACGCTGCGTCTTGACGGCGTCCTCGGTGGTGCCTGACAGCACGGCGAGCCGCGCATCCGAAAAGCCCATCGCCTTCAGGCTGCGCATGCCGAACGCATGGGTGGGCAGGCCGTTGTTCCTGACCTTGGCTTCCATCTCGACGATGCCGCGCATCTCGGAGAGAAACCACGGATCGATCTTGCAGGACGTGAAGATCTCCTCGTCGGTCCAGCCGAGCCGCATCGCCTGCGCGACCTGCAGCAGTCGGTTCGGCGTCGGCGTACCGAGTGCGGCGCGCACGGCGTTCTTGTCGTCGCTCTTGCCGAGGCCGTCGATCTCGATCTCGTCGAGGCCGGTGAGACCGGTCTCGAGCCCGCGCAGCGCCTTCTGCAGCGATTCCTGAAATGTGCGGCCGATCGCCATGACTTCGCCGACCGACTTCATCGATGTCGTCAATGTCTGGCTGGCGCCGGGGAATTTCTCGAAGGCAAAACGCGGAATCTTCGTAACGACATAATCGATCGTCGGCTCGAACGACGCGGGCGTCGCGGCGCCGGTGATGTCGTTGGCGATCTCATCGAGCGTGTAGCCGACTGCGAGTTTGGCCGCGACCTTGGCGATCGGGAACCCTGTCGCCTTCGAGGCCAATGCCGACGAGCGCGACACGCGCGGATTCATTTCGATCACGACCATGCGGCCGTCGGCCGGATTGACGCCGAACTGCACGTTGGAGCCGCCGGTCTCGACGCCGATCTCGCGCAGCACCGCCAGTGAAGCGTCGCGCATGATCTGGTATTCTTTGTCGGTCAACGTCAGCGCCGGCGCGACGGTGATCGAGTCGCCGGTATGCACGCCCATCGGATCGAGATTCTCGATCGAGCAGACGATGATGCAATTGTCTTTTTTGTCGCGCACCACCTCCATCTCGAACTCTTTCCAGCCAAGGACGCTTTCCTCGATCAGGACTTCATTGGTGGGAGAGGCGTCGAGCCCGCGTTCGATGATGTCGAGAAACTCTTCCCTGTTATAGGCGATGCCGCCGCCGGTGCCGCCCATCGTGAAGGATGGCCGGATGATCGCGGGCAGGCCGATTTCGGAGAGCGCCATCAGCGCCTCGCCGAGTGCGTGTTCCTGATAGCGCTTGCGGCGATCACTCTCGCCGATGATCCATTGCCGGTCGTGGTCGGCCAGCGCGTCGCCGGACAGCTTCGCGCGCGCGGCGTGATGCTTGTCTCGGAAGGATTTCTTCAACTGCGAGGCGTTTGCGAGCCGCGACTTCGGCGTTTCCAGGCCGATTTTCGTCATCGCTTCACGAAATAACTGGCGGTCTTCCGCCTTGTCGATCGCGTCAGCCGTCGCGCCGATCATCTCGACATCGAACTTGTCGAGCGTGCCTTGCTGGCGAAGGCTCAACGCGCAGTTCAGCGCGGTCTGGCCGCCCATTGTCGGCAACAACGCAAAGCCCTTGGCCAGATCGCCGCGCTCCTTTTCGATGATCTTAGCGACGATCTCCGGCGTGATCGGCTCAATATAGGTCGCATCGGCCAATTCCGGGTCAGTCATGATCGTGGCCGGATTGGAATTGACGAGAACGATGCGGTAGCCCTCTTCCTTCAGCGTCTTGACCGCCTGCGTGCCCGAATAATCGAACTCGCAGGCCTGGCCGATGACGATCGGGCCGGCGCCGATGATGAGGATGGTGGAGATGTCTGTACGTTTCGGCATCAACTCTCGCAGATTGCGGCAGAAGCAAAATCGGGCACAAAAAAAGGGCGCGCGGTCGCGCGTCCCTTGAAAACCAGGCGCTCGCGCGCGGGGCCGTGTCTAGACCAGATTGCCCGCTTGCGAAAGGGTGATGGATCGGCCGTCAACCGCCAATTTTGACCAAACGGAGCCCGCCTGCGCTCGTCGAGCTATGGCGGGGCAGCCTTCGCCTTTCCAAGGGCTTGCCGAGCCGAAGCTGCCGAGCAGCGAAGGCTGGAGGCCCGGCCTGGATTTGAACCAGGATCAAGAGCGTTGCACCGCCCCCCGCGTAGACATTCCGCCACCGGGCCGGGCACAGGATTACCCAAGCGCGCTGACGACTCCAGAAGAACTTATGGTTAATCAAGGCTTAAGACGGGCGTTTGTCGCGGTTTCGTTAACGCCGATCGGGCGCCGAATGTGTCAGCCTGTTGGCCGCGCCAGGAAGGTCATGCGGGCCTGGTTATGGCCGATATTGGTCGCTTCGCGCCTGCCGGACAGGCCGGCGACCGACAGTTTTGAAAGCATGTCGGCCTCGCTGTAACGCTGCACGCCCACCTTGTTGCGGATCTGACGGTAATCCGACAGCGCGGTGCGGACGAGGCCGACCAGCGCATCCTTGAGGAAGCCATGCTGGGCAGCGAGCTTCAGCAGCGCCGTCACATCGCTGATCGTGCTGGCTTGGAGGCTTAGCACGTCGCCAAGCACCAGTCGGCCTGACGGTTTCAGCAGTCGCCGTACGACACAAAAAGCCGTTTCCAAATCCTGCTGCGACATATACTGGGAGACCGAATTCATGATCGCGAGATCGACCGACGCGGGTGCCATGCCGCGCAATTCGTCGAGCGAGCGGATGCGGATCTTGGTAATCGGCGCGAACCGATCCACCAGACGGCCGCGCACGCCAGGCGCCGGCTCGGCCAGGATCAATCTGGCGCAGGCATCGGCGACCTTCGTCGCCGACAGCGCCTCGCCGCAGGCGTAATCCAGCACGACAGCGTCGGGCGAAGGAATGTAGCGGATGATGTCCGCCGCCACGATCTCGAAATGCACGTCCCGGTGCAGCTTGTTCGCATAAATCGTGTGCTTTGAATCGTAATAGTCAATCCAGTCATTCATGCGCACATATTCGTCATGTCGTCGTTCCAGCGATGGAACAGGGATTATCACAAGGCGTTGTGGGCGTGTAGGGCGTTTGGATGCGTCCGGATACCGCAATTTCAGGGAAGATCATCGTGAGCAAAACCAAAGCCGTGGCTGCCGATCTCGATACGCCATCCGATTTGCCGCAGGAAGCGACCGACAAGATTTCGATGACGTTGAACGTTTTGTTGGCGGACACTTTCGCGCTCTATCTCAAGACCAAGAATTTTCACTGGCACATGAGCGGCCGCCATTTTCGCGACTACCATCTGATGCTCGACGAGCAGTCCGAGCAAATTCTCGGAACGACCGATGACATGGCGGAGCGCGTTCGCAAGGTCGGCGGCGCCACTCTGCGGTCGATCGGCCAGATTGCGAAGTTGCAGACGATCAAGGACAATGATGAGAGCTATGTGCCGCCGCGCGAGATGCTGCGCGAGTTGATGAACGACAACAAGCATGTCGCGGCTGCGATGCGCAAAGCGCATAAGACGGTCGACGATCTCGAAGATTCGGCCACCGCCGGCCTCTTGGAAAACTGGATCGACGAAACCGAACGTCGGACCTGGTTTTTGTTCGAGTCGATCCGCGAAGAAGGCAGCAACGCAAGCTGATCGTCGCGTCCTCTTGATCTGAACCAGCCGAAAATCGCGACGGTCCGGGAACGGACCATCGCATTTGCCGCTTAGAGCTACCAATCATTCGATATTATCAAGGAACAGTTCGATATGCGTTTTGCCAAATCTATCGCTGCCGCTCTTCTGCTCGGCTCCGCGTCGCTTCTGACCGGTTCTCCGGTCGTTTCCGCGCCGCTCGGCGTCCAGCCCAATCTTTCGCAGACCCTTCCGGCCATGATTGAAAACGTCCAATTCCGTCGCTACGGATATCGCCGGGGCGGTTATGGATACGGTCGCGGCGGTTACGGTTATGGACGTCGCGGTTATGGCGGCGGCGCGGTGCTCGGCGGCCTTGCGGCCGGCGCGATCATTGGCGGCGCGATTGCAGCTGGCTCTGCGGCCAACAGCAATGCGTCCTATTGCGCGCAGCGCTACCGCTCGTATGATCCGGCGTCCGGCACCTATCTGAGCACGGACGGCAATCGCTACGCCTGCCCATAGCGCAATCGACAGGTGTGCGAATCGATGCCGCGGCGTGTCCGCGGCATCGTCATGTCCAGTGTTCACGAACCCGTGTGAACGGTAACGTTTCCCGTGCTCGCTCGTAGCTTAGAGTAGCCGCAGCATTTGCGCGCGGCGAACAAACGCCTAGATTTCACGGTAGCTTCCAGACACACGGTGCGCCAAGTTGGTGCGCGCCATTCCGATCGAAAGGTTTCGTCATGAGCCGTTCCACCTTAAGCAAATTCACGCTCGGCGCTTTTACCGCTGCGGCGCTCGCCGTGAGCGCGCTCGTCGCATCGCCTTTACTGGCGGCCGAAGAGGCCGTTGTCATTCCCGCTCCTGCAAATGATGTCGAGAGCGCCACCGGCTTGCAGACGGCCGTTCTTGCCGGCGGCTGCTTCTGGGGCGTCCAAGGCGTGTTTCAGCATACGGCCGGCGTGTCCAATGCCGTGTCCGGTTATTCCGGCGGCGAGAAATCGACTGCGACCTACAATGCGATTTCGAGCGGCACCACCGGCCATGCCGAAGCCGTCGAGATCAAATATGATCCGAAGCAGATCAGCTACGGCAAAATTTTGCAGATTTTCTTTTCCGTCGTGCACGATCCGACGCAGTTGAACCGTCAGGGACCGGACTCCGGCACGCAATATCGTTCGGAGATCTTTGCGACCACGGCTGATCAGAAGAAGATCGCCGATGCCTATGTTGCGCAACTGAACGCCGCCAAGGTCTATCCGAAGCCGATCGTGACCAAGATCAGCTCGCTGAAGGCGTTCTATCCGGCGGAGGCCTATCATCAGGATTATCTGACGCTGCACCCGAACCAGCCTTATATCGCCATCAACGACATTCCGAAGGTCGAGAGCCTGAAAAAGCTGTTCAGCCAGAACTATATCGAGAAGCCGACCTTGGTCAGCGGGTCAAAAGTGACCTCGAACTGACGGCGTGAAGAGGAGACATCCGATGTCAGATACAACGGTGCCGCCCGGCAAGCTCGAAAAGACCGACGCCGAGTGGCGCAAGGAACTGACGCCGATGCAGTACGCCGTGCTGCGCGAGAAAGCGACCGAGCGACCTTTCTCCGGCGAATACGAGCACGAGCAGCGCGCCGGCACTTACGTCTGCGCCGGTTGCGGACAAACGCTGTTCGCGTCCGATGCGAAGTTCGATTCCGGCTGCGGCTGGCCGAGCTTCACCGCTCCGGCTGTCGAGTCCCACGTCGATGAAGAACGCGATGTGTCTCACGGCACGGTTCGCACGGAAGTGCTATGCTCGAAATGCAGCGGACATCTCGGCCATGTGTTCGAGGACGGCCCAGGGCCGACGGGCTTGCGCTATTGCATCAATTCTGCGGCACTGACGTTAAAACCGTCGCCATAAGCTCGCTGCTATCGCAGCAATTGTTATCATTTCCGGATGCCCCGCACGACCTTGGTCGCGCGGGGCATTTGCGTCTTGGGGCGGCTGCCGTGCTCGAAAATCGGTCACGGCGCTAAAAATAGCAAAAACAAGAAAGCGAAGATGTCTAAAACTTCAAATCGGCTGCTGCTCGGTCTCGGGCTGGCAGGTTTGGTCCTCGACAGCGTGTCGACGCATCCCGCCCTGGCGACGGACAAGGTCTTTCTGTTTCGCATCGTCACCCACCGCGACGACATCGTCATCGGTCTGAGCAAAGACGATCTGGCGCTGCTGGATGCCCGTAATGCCGGCGACATCGCCAAGCAATTGGTCCGGCGGGGATCGCTGAGCGTCTGGCAATATGGCGTTCGCAAGGTTGAAGCAGGCGCTCTCGAGCAAGTGCCGCTGCGCCGTGTCGGTCTGGTCGCCAACGACGCCGTCCGCATTGAGCCCTATACGACGCCGTTGAAGGTCGTGCCGGCCAATCCCGGCATGGCAGGTCAATAGCAGATGAGGTCGCGGTTTCGCGGTTTCGACGCGCCGTTCGTCTCATCGCTCGCCTGACTGCGCGATCGGAGTCGCAATTCGCGGAAACGCGCCTATATTAGGTACTGTTCCGAAATGATGCCCGCCGGCCGCTGCGAGCCGGCCCATCCGGCCTTGCCCCGTCATTTCATCCGCTTTCAAGTAAGAGGTCACTGACGATGGCTTTCAGCTATAACACTGCCGCCGAATTGTTTCCCGCCGCGATCCGAAAGAAGAAGCGTGCCGGCTTTGCCTATCGCCGCTTCGATACGGCGGCGGCTGCCGTCCAATTTGCGATCGAGCAATTGCCGGCGGACTCGTTGAACGGCGCTTATCTGCAGGTTGATGAAGCGCGCTTCGATCAAAGCGGCATTCGCACGTTGTACGAAAGCGACGATTTTCCGCTTGAGCGCCGCGCTGTCGAGCCTGCGGCCGAGACCGACGACAAATCCGCGAACGCGGCCTGAATTTCACAAGCGCGGCTGTTTGTCGAGCCACTTCCGCAGCATCTTGATGTTGCGGATGTTGGCTTTGAACATCACGTCGAAGGCGTCGCCGACCAATGGCACCGCGCCGACAACACCATCGACCGCGACATTGCCCAACATTCGCGCCGTGAGATGCCACGGCGCGCCGATCGCGCGCGCCTCGCGCACGATCCACAACGCGATCGCTGTCGTGATGATGTCGCCAACGACCGGAATGAGACCGATCAGGCCGTCGATGCCGTAGCGCACATTGGTGCCGGGCATGATGAACGCCGTATCCAGCAGGTTCGCCAATGCCTCGATCCGCGCAATGCGCTGTTCGCGCGTCACTGGACCGAACATGTTCGCTGCACTGCCAGCGCGAAACCCGAACGGCGACGGACCGGTCGGCTCCGGCTGCAATACGCGGCCATCCTGATCGATGACAGGTCCGCCGGCGGCGCGCGGCCGGCGGGATCGCGTCTGGCTGTGTGAAAAGATGTCATCGTTGCTCATGACGCTGACATGGGAAGCAGCATCGGCTTCCGCAAGCGGCGAAGCGTATCAGGCGCTCTGCCGCAGCGCCGGCTCCATGCCGCGCGGGGCGTGGTCGACAATCGCGAAGCGGTTTTTGCCCTGGCTTTTGGCCGCGTAGAGCGCCTCGTCGGCCGCTGTGATCAACCGCTCCGTGTCGCTGCCGATCGCCGAATGCCATTGCGCGACGCCGAGCGACAGGCCGATCGCCATGCCGCTATAAGGCAGCGTCTGCGCGCGGCAGGTTTCCAGAAGATGTCGTGCGATCATCGCGCCTTCGCGCTGCGTGGTCGCGGGCAGCACGACGCAGAACTCATCGCCACCGACCCGCGACAGCATATCGCGGGGCCGCAGCCGGCTTTGCGCGGCGCGGGTGAACAGCTTCAGGCATTCGTCGCCGGCGGCGTGGCCGAAGCGATCATTGATCATTTTGAAGCCGTCGAGATCGATTGCGAGGATCGAGAACACCTCGCCGGTTTGTTGCGCTGCCGCGCATTCGGCGACGAGGCGCTGCTGCAGATGCCGGCGGTTGGCGACGCCGGTGAGATCGTCGAGCAGCGCAAGGTCGGCGACCTCGGAGCGCAGGCGGTCGATCGCCATTAACAGGAAACCGAAATTCCACATCATCGACAGGAATACGAGGATCAGCACCAGCGCGGCCTGAAGCGGATTAAAATTGATGACGGTGGCGTCACCGCCGATATCCAGCATCGCGGCGCCGGAGCGCAATGCATAGATGGCGATCATCAGAGCCGCGACGAAGCTGGACAGTCGCGCGCCGGGCGTCGCGCGCTCGCCGCGCCGGGCCATCAAAAGCCTCAGCGCCAGAGCGATCGGCGCAGCCTGGCCGATGGAATAGACGATGATGCGGGACGAGACGTCATCATAGACCGTGAAGAAAAACGACAGGCCGATGACGCTGCCGGCCAGAATCCAGATCGTCGCGCGCCAAGAGGCCGGCTTGCCGTAGAACCGGCGCAGGCCCTGCAAGATGAGGCAGCCGGCCAGGATCATCAGCAGGCTGCTCAACAGAAGCGGCGCGCGGCTTTCGACCAGGCTGCGCATCACGCCGAGCCCGGCGCCGGCGGCTGCGATCAACGCCGCGGCCGTCCAGTAGCTCGCCGCCGTGAATTTCGGATAGGAGCGCATCACATAGGCCCAGACCAGGCCGAGCGCGCAGAAATTGACGATGAACACGATCCACAGGGTTGGCACGCTCAGCATGTCGATGCGGCAGCGCGCCGCGCTGCCCCCCAACCCGCGTTGACCTCGACCATGCTCCGTCTCCCCTGACGCAGTGACCGTGCAACATCAGCGGTTAACGGTTACTGATCGGGTTCCAAAACTACCGCGAGTGGTATGAAATTCGTGAATCCGCCGGCGGATTGACGGCCGGCGCACCGACGCGGACGCAAAGGCCGGACGTGAAGGGTCTAGCCGCCCGCCAGCCGGTCGGCGAAATAGCCGATCGTCTTGCGATAGATCGTGGCCCTGTTCCACTCGCGCATCGCGTCGAAATTCGCAGTGCCTTCGCCGTAGGGCTGGCCGGCGCGCCAGCCGGCGGTCTTCAGCAGATTCGCCGTCGAGGCCAGAACGTCCGGCACGCTATGGCGCAGATCGACATGGCCGTTGCCGTCGAAATCGACGCCGTATTTGATGTAGGACGACGGCAGGAACTGGGTCTGGCCGAGTTCGCCCGCGAACGCCCCGATCAGATCGCGCAGCGGCAGGTCGCCGCGATCGAGAATTTTCAGCGCCGCCAGCAATTCGCCCTGAAACAGTTCGGTGCGGCGGCAATCATGCGCCATGGTCGCCAGCGTGCGGATCACCGGCATCTTGCCGATGTCGCCCTTGCCGAAGTCGCTCTCCAGCCCCCAGATCGCCACCACGATCTGCGGCGGCACGCCGGTGCGCTGCTCGATTCGCGACAGCAGCGACCCATGTCGCGTCATCATCTGACGGCCCATGCTGATGCGGCCGGCCCCGACACGGGTGGCGACATATTGCTCGAAGGTCTTGTTGAAGGTGCCGCGCTGGCGGCGATCGAAATTCAGCACCGCCATGTCCTGGGTCAGGCCCGTCATCGACTGGTCGATGGTGGCGCGCGAGATGCCTGCCGCCGCCGCCTCTTGCGACATCGCCGACACGAATGTCTGGAAATCGCCGCCGCAGCGCGCGGCCTGCGCGGGAGCCCCCGGCAGGAGCGCCGCGGCGAGGAGGGCGCAGGCGGCGAGAGCGAGACGGAGCTTGGTCATCTGAAGGGCTTTCCTGAAGAGCGGCTTAGGGATCGGTCCGGGGTCGAGCAATTGCGATGATTACGGCGTTTTTGGCAGCGCCTTCAGAAATTCGCGCAGCACGGCGACGGAATTCTCCGAGGCGAGCGTCTCGAAAATGGTCATCTCGTTGTCGCCGGCGCCGCCGCCGGCGAGATCCGACAGCGAGCGGAAGGCGATATAGCCCACGCCATTGACGGAGGCGACATGGGCCACGGCGGCGCTCTCCATGTCCAGCACCTGCGCCTGAAACGTCGCGAAGGCATAGGCGCGAAACGTCGCATTGTCGACGAACGCCGCGCCCGAGACGCCGTTGCCGCCGATCACCACCCTCGGCGGCTTGCCGAGGCAGGCGGCGGCGCCGGCGCAGCGTTTCAGCCTGACGCCGGACGCTGCCTGCCGCGCCGCCTCAAGCAGCGTCGGATCGACCGGAAACCAGAACTGCCGGACCGGCTCGGCCTGGCCCGCGCGCGCGATCGCGACGCCGCGCGGAAACGACATGCCGAAATTTGGGAATTCCGGCTTGAACCAGTCGGGCAGGCGATAGCCTTGCGGCGTGTCGCGGGCGAGGATGACGTCGAGATATTGCCCCCAGCGCTCGGCCACCACGACATCGCCGATCTCAAGCGCCGGGTCGACGCCGCCGGAGATGCCGGAGAACACGATGGCGGTGAGATCGAAGCGGTCGATCGCCATCTGCGCCGTCATCGCCGCATTGACCATCGACACGCCCGACTTAACGAGCACCACATCGCGGCCCTCGACGCGGCCGGTGACGAAATCGATGCCGCGCTCGCGGTGCGTGACCGGGGCCTCGACGACGGCGAGGAGGGCTTTCCATTCCGGCTCATAGGCGGAGAACACAGCGATGCGCGGCGCCGCGTCGATGCGCTGGCTCGCCGCCCGGGCGGCAAGCGGCGTGAGGAGCGCGAGGCAGACAAGCAGGCGGAGCAGGTGCATCGCGCGATGGTACGCGCCACGGGCGCTGCCGTCATCCCCGACAAGCGCGCTTAACCGGTAGGCACTTGCGCTGCGCGGAGCGGGGATCCGGTATCCCAGGGCAACAAGGATGGGCGTACTGGTTCCCCGCCTTCGCGGGGATGACGGCCGTGCGTGTCGATGCGCATTGCGTCGTTTCGGATTCGAATTTCAAATAGCCTCTTAATCACCCACACTGCCGCGTTCTCGCGGCGCGATGCGCCCGAGGTTGTGCTGCATTCCATCACCCTCCCAAGCGAGAGGGCGTGCGGAACGCCGGGCGCCCGATGCACCCATGGCCCGGACGCCGAT
>CAXTJT010000005.1:0-246755 GCA_964244735.1 uncultured Tardiphaga sp. | reverse complement strand
GTCCCATCGCAACACCACCATAGCAGGTGTTGCACTTGTTCTGTGAACTCAGGGGGTGTCGTCTCCTTCGCCTCCGGTCAAAGTATTTTTCGCCGAATTCCCTATAAGAACGTTATTGGCTCCATTGCCGGTCCCGTTGATTGTTGCCGATCCAGTCAGGGTCAGGTTCTCGAGATTGCCGCCAAGTATGTAGTCAATGGACGATTGCACCGTATCGATGCCCTCACCGACAATTTCCGTCACGACGTCGCCAATATTGTCGATCACATACGTATCGTTCCCTATCCCGCCGATCAGCCTATCGGCCCCTGTACCGCCGTTCAGGGTGTCGTCTCCTTCGCCTCCGGTCAGAAGATTGTTCGCAGAATTCCCTATAAGAACGTTATTGGCCGCATTGCCGGTCCCGTTGATTATTGCCGATCCAGTCAGGGTCAGGTTCTCGAGATTGCCGCCAAGTGTGTAATCAATAGATGATTGCACCGTATCGGTGCCCTCGCCGACGATCTCCGTCACGGCGTCGTCAATATTGTCGATGACATAGGTGTCGTTCCCGATCCCGCCGACCAGCCTATCCGCCCCTATGCCGCCGTTCAGCGTGTCGTCTCCTTCACCTCCGGTCAAAGTATTATTTGCCGAATTGCCTATAAGAACGTTATTAGCCGCATTGCCGGTCCCGTCGATCGCTTTCGATCCGAAAAGAGTCAGATTCTCGGTATTGTTGCCTAATGTATAGCTGACCGACGACTGCACCTTATCAGTCCCTTCACCGGCATTCTCAATCACCACGTCGCCGATATTGTCGACCGTATAGGTATCGTCTCCAAGCCCCCCGATCAGCGTATCGGCCCCGGCTCCCCCATTCAGAAGATTATTCGCGGCATTGCCGGTAACTCGATTGTTGATCGAATTCCCGGTGCCGTTGAACGCCGACGTTCCGATCAGGACAAGGTTCTCGACATTTGCGCCCAGCAGGTAGTCGACGGATGACCGCACCGTATCGATACCTTCGCCGCCATTCTCCGTCACGATGTCACCGACATTATCGATCAAATAGGTATCGTCCCCAAGCCCACCGATCAGCGTATCGGTCCCGGCCCCCCCATCCAGCGTGTCGTCGCCGGCGCCGCCATTTAACGTGTCGTTGCCTGCGAGGCCGGTCAGGCGGTTGTTTGCAGCGTTTCCGGTGATCACATTATCGTCGGCATTGCCGTCGCCATTGATCGCCGTCGTACCGGTCAGGATCAGGATCTCAACATTGGCGGCAAGCGTGTAGTCGATCGAAGACAGCACCGTGTCGACGCCCTCACCGCTATTCTCCGCCACCACATCGCCGGCGTTGTCGACAACATGGGTATCGTCGCCAAGACCGCCCACTAACGTGTCTGCACCTGCGCCGCCATCGAGCGTGTCGTTTCCGCCGAGACCTATCAGGAGGTTATCCGCCCGGTTACCGACGAGCGTGTTGGCAAGCGCATTGCCGGTGCCGTCGATGCTCTCATCCCAGAGCTTGATCGCCTCCTTGGTATAGATCGCGTAGGAGTTGGGGACCTGTGCCGCCGCACGGAACGTCTCGATGTCGACGAATCGGGTCATGTCGCTGACCTTGTGGCGGCCGGAATCGGCGATGTAGAATCCGAGAAGTTCTCCATCCGCCTCGCCGTAAACGGCGCCGGTCACGGTGACGGCGTGATTGACGCCGCCGCCATCGACATAACCAGGGTCGTTCCAAAGCAGGCCCGCGTTCACGGCGATGATGACGCCGCGACCGCTGCGGATGAGGTTGGCGACGCCTTGCTCGTTGTAGCCCACGATCAGATCGTTGCGGATGCCGTAGCTGTTGAGCAGCGCCTGCTGATCCATGTAGTTGGAGCCTCCGCGGACATAAGGCGGCAGGTCCGGATCGATTACCGTCCAGCCATAGGCGATGGCGCGATTGACGACATTGCTCTCGGTGGTCGGGCGGGCGGCCTGCGTCAGCAGGTTCGCGATGGACGTCAACGCACATGTGCCCCGGAAGTCCGGGACGGCATCGCCCTGCGTATAGTCAAGCTCGTTGGCCTTGGGATAGCCGTAGACCAGCGCCGGCTGGCCATCCACGAGGCCTTTCTCCGGCTTGGCGAAATCGAGGAGGATCAGGTTTTCGACATTGTCGGCAAGCGTCACGCTGATGGTGCTCTGCACCGTGTCGGTGCCTTCGCCGGCAAGTTCGACGGTCTCGTCTCCGAGATTATCGACATAATAGGTGTCGTCGCCGGCCGCGCCCATCATCATGTCGGCGCCCGTCACCCCGTCAATGATGTTGTTGCTGCTGTTGCCGATGATGAGATTGTCGAGCGCATTGCCGGTGCCGTGGATATTGTAGCCCTCGAGCAGGCGCAGCTCCTCGATGTTGGCGTTGAGCAGATAGTTGGCGCTGCTGACGACGAAGTCATAGCCTTCATCGGCAAGCTCCAGGATCGAATCGTTGACGCTGTTGACGACGTAGAAGTCGTCGCCCTTGCCGCCTTCCATGATGTCGGCGCCGGCGCCGCCGTCCAGATAGTCGCTGCCGAGACCGCCAAGCAGGATGTCGTTGCCGGCACCGCCATACAGCCAATTGGTGTCGGTCTCGCCAGTGCTCAGCGTTTGCTTGGCTTCGTTGTAGCCCGTGAAGCCGACGAGGATGTCGTCGCCGTCGCCGCCGTAAAGCACGTCGTCACCGACCTGGCCGAACAGTCGGTCGTCGCCGGCCCCGCCATAGATGAGATCGTTGCCAGAGCCGCCCTGCAGCTCGTCGGAACCGGCATCCCCCTGCAACACGTCGTTGCCGAGACCGCCCAGCATCAGATCGTTGCCGGCGCCGCCATACATCATGTCGTTGTCGGTCTCGCCGGCACTAAGGGTCTGCTTGGCCTCGTTCGCCGCGGTGAAGCCCACCATCACGTCGTCGCCGTCGCCGCCCCACAGCGTGTCGTCGCCGACCTGCCCGAACATGTTGTCGTTGCCGGCCTCGCCCAGCAGCCGGTCGTTGCCGACGCCGCCCTGCAGTTCGTCCTCGGCGTTGCCGCCGTACAGCGTGTCGTTGCCCTGATCGCCCAAGAGCCGGTCCTGGCCGTCGCCGCCGTCGAGCATGTCGTCGCCGAAACCGCCATACAGGTCGTCCAGACCCGCGCCGCCGAACAGTGTGTCGTTGTCGGTTTCGCCGGCATTGAGCGTCTGCTTGGCTTCGTTGGTGGCCGTGAACCCGACCATCACGTCGTCGCCGTCGCCGCCCCACAGCGTGTCGTCGCCGACCTGCCCGAACATGCGGTCGTTGCCCGTCTCGCCGGCGAGGCGGTCGTTGCCCTCGTTGCCCTGCAACTGATCGTTGCCCGAGCCACCAAACATCGTGTCGTTGCCGACGCCGCCGACGATATCGTCGTTGTCGGTGCCGCCGTCGGCATAGTCGTCGCCGGGGCCGGCGAAGATGTAGTCGGCGCCCGCGCCGCCATAAAGATAGTCGTTGTCGGTCTCGCCGGCGTTCAGCGTCTGCTTGGCGTCGTTCGAGGCGGTGAAGCCGACCAGCGTGTCGTCGCCGTCGCCGCCGTTGAGAATGTCGTTGCCGACCTGGCCGAACAGCCGGTCGGCGCCGAGGCCGCCATCGAGCGTGTCGTGGCCGTCCTGGCCTTGCAGCTCGTCATTGCCGTCCTCGCCGTAGAGGTTGTCGTTGCCGGCATAGCCGAGCAGGGCGTCGTTGCCGGCGCCGCCCCAGATATTGTCGTTGCGGGTCGAGCCGCCCACGGTATCGTCGCCGTTGCCGCCGAGGAAATTGGCAATCAGGCCGAGATTGAAATACGATCCGTCATAGGCGGCGTAATAGTTGATGTCGAAGGCGTCGTTGCCGTCGGTGCCGATCAGGTAGCTCTTGCTGTTGTAGTTGATCTTGATATCGCTCGCGGTCCAGGCGATGTAGCCGCCGGATGTCTGATACAGATTGTCGGTGTCGCGCAGGCTGCGGTAGTTGCTGAACGGCACTGCGGGGGCGAGATTGAAGCGCCCGATGCCGACGGCCTCGCTCGGCTTTGCCGGCGCGGCGACGATGGCGGGCGCGGCGACCGCGTTGCCGGCCGCGTAGTAGATGTAGTTGATCTGGCGGATTTCCGTGATGCCGGCATTCGCCAGCGTCTTGATCTCGCCGGTCTCGGCTATGCCGTTTTCGTTGGCGTCGACCCAGGCCCGCAGGTTGGTCAGTTCCGCGCCGTACAGTCTGTTGTCGGCATTGGCGTCGTAGGTCGAGAGGCCGTATTCGCTGACACCCTGCCCGGACGCATTCAGGAGCCGCGGCGTACTGGCGGCGATCGACGGCGCGGGGTCGTTGGCGAGCGACGTGCTCTCGTAAAACGCGCCGATGGGATCGTAGAAGCTGCCGGGGTTGAAGCTCGGATAGGTGATGGTGGCGTTCGGGTTGAGGAGATAGGAGGACGTGGCCCAATCATTAAAGGCGTCGCGGAACGACGGCGTGAACAGCGAACTCGTGCCGTAGCCGTTGATGATGCTATAGTCCACACTCATGAAGTCGTTGAAGGTATAGCCGCTGCCGGAGCCGCCGCCGCTGCTGACGATCCCGCCGTTGCCGTAGTAGTTCGTCGTGAAATCAAAGGTGAGGTTGCCGCTGCCATAGCTTTGCGTGCCGGACACAAGAACACTGCCGGCGCTACCCGTGCTGCCGCCGGTCAGGGAGCCGACGCCGTTGCTCCCGATCACCAGACTGCCGCCCGAACTTAGGGAGAATACGCCACTGCCGTTCGCGTTCGTACCGATCCCTGTCAACGCGCCGGCCGCGAAATCGTAATTCGTCGTCAGACCGCCGCTGCCGGAAGGGGCAGTGAAACTCGCAAACCCGGCGCTATCGAAGACGATATTGCCCAGAGTTGGCGTCGAAACCGTGAAGCTGGTGCCATCAAAGGTCACGTGGCTGCCGAGGACGGAATCGACCCACGTGTAGCTGCCCATGTTGACCGATATCGCGCCAGCCGCATTGAGGCCGACGGTGCGTTCCGTGCCTCCGTTTAGCGGCGCAAGCGTCACGACCGGCTGACCGGCCGCGTTCACCGTCACATCGCGGAATTGACCGAACGCAAAATCGAACCGCGAGCCCTGTGCGTTCGTCAGCGTGCCGCCGCCAGCCGCTCCGACGTCGAGCAGCCATTGCTGCGTGCCGCTGGGCGAATAGCCAACAAATAATTGAGAAGGGCCGTCAGTTCCATTTCCAGAAAAGGTTGTTAGTTCTACTTTGTTGATGTAGCCGCCAATAAAGCGTGTGGCCTCCGTGAGGAGGCCACCGTTCGAAAAGGAGAGTTTAACTTGATCTCCAGCTTCTGCTGCGTTTGCTGCGCCGACAAGATTGCTTGTGAGTGGACCTAAAACACCTCGGAAAAGGAGATCTTGTTGATTGATACTTCTCAGAATTTGTTGATCAAACTCTGCCAGATAATCATCAATCGCGTTTCCGGTATCATAGATTAACTTGACAGTTACTGCTCCAAAATTGATAGCCGTTAAAGTAAGTGCAGTTGTGGCTAATCCGGGCGCAGATGTCGGGAACAACGGCGTAAGTATCGCCGCCATTCCCGCACCTGCTCCTGCAATGTCCGATGCAATGGAAAGTTGGGCCGCTGTTTGCGCTCTGAAATCTTTACGTTCGACGGCATCACTATAGGCTTGCAAATCGTACTTCAGTGACGAGAGAGAACTCACAACACCAAGACGATTCGCTGCGTTTGCCAGCGCTGGATTACTATCGATCAGACTGGTTACGGAAGCGCCAAGCCCCACAGCAGCAGCATTGAATGCGTTGCGTGAATTTGCATCGTTTGCATTATAGTTTGCCCAAGCATCCCGAAAGGATAGAACAGAAGCCTGAAAACCTAGTACGTCTGTTGTTGTGGCCATTTGCTCACCCGTGTTGGTATGAATATTAAGCTTGCGGCTTACGGAAGCGCACCTTGAAGCGTCTTCGCAACACGGAAGCCGGTCAGATTGGCTCTCTTCTCTGCGGTTAAGCCAAAACGCATTGCGGATCGGACGACCCAAGGAAACCCGGACCAGTCTCCGCCGCGCGCGATGCGCTTCTCGCAGTTGCCACTCACTCGTCCGGCACCATCAGACGGCGCGCCGTTATAGTTTTCATTCCAGCAATCTTCAGTCCATTGCGTGACGTTGCCAAGAACGTCGTACAATCCGAAGGGATTTGGCTGAAACTGACCGACAGGACCTGTTCGCTTTTGGTCTAAGTTGCTTCCGCAGCGTGCGCATATTGTATTGTTCCGCCCGATCGAATCGCCCCACCATCGCGCCGTACGCGTGCCGGCTCGCGCCGCGTATTCCCATTCGGCCTCGCTCGGCAACCGATAAGGCCCATCACTTTCCAGGCTTGCCACTTTCTTGTTGAGCCAACTGACATATGCTTTTGCGTCTTGCCAGTTGACGCAGACCACAGGTTCTCGATCTGTCTGAACAAAGCCAGGCATTCTCCAGTCTGCCTGCGGCGACGTCCTGTACCGAAGTGAGTAAAAAATACATCCCAAAGCGGGCGAATAACCCGTATCCTGTACGAAGGCTGCAAACTCACCTTTTGTGACCGGAAATTTTGCTAAGGCGAACGGCGAGCCGATTATTACTTTGCGCAGCGGCTGTTCTTGCGAAATTGCCTCACGCGCCCACGACTCATAGGATTTTGGCGCTGCTTCGATGTCTCTGTTTGCCTCCTCGGGCGACGATCCCATCATGAAACTGCCAGATGGAATCACGACCATTTCCGGGCAAACCGCGCAGTCGCTGAACGTTGAATTCGGCGAAGGGGCGGACATTTGAGCGACGGCTTGCTGCGGCACCAGATGCGCAAAACAAGCGCAGACAAACATCCCGAACAACGGTTGAATCGTCGAAAGCTTGCAGCGCAAGTTAACAAAACTTCCGACGACCCCCCTTGACAGAACAAAATGCTTCATCCGCCAATCCGTTGCCTTATGCGTCGCACGCTTTGGTTGGTGCCTCTCATCTAGAGACGATTTAGCGTGCATGAGACTGAATCGATTTTCCGAATTTTTACCATGAAAGTTCCATGACGATGCGGTCGCCATGTGATGATTCTTCGCTCGGCCAGACGGTTCGCAACACTATCATCGTTCATCTCCCCAATCTTATGAACTGCAAGTTATTGAACGTAGAATGTCGCAATAAGGTCACGCACTTTCTGGTCGATCTCGCGCCACGTCTTGATGTATTCCAAAGGAAAACTGTATTTCAGCGAGACGATCTCGTTGAAATCAACGTGCGCGGTGCAACGCCGCTCGCATGTGAAGTAAACGAAACGGCCAGGCATCTGCTTTTTGGGCATAAGATGACAGTTAGACTGCGAAACGATGCGTACGATTTCGTCTCGCTCGTTCTTGCTCACTTCACGATATTGAAGAAAGTCGCTCTGATAATCACCTATTAGCTATAGGTTACTGATCAGTAATCGCGGGATGATGCGCTTTTCAACTCCAAAATCGTAACCCGCGCCGATGGATGCCGTAACGGATTGCTTCCTGTCCGTTTCGTTGTTCATATTCAGGCCCGACCGCCTCCACGACACCATGTCCGGAAGCGCGGCGTCGATCACGATGATGCTCTTCCCCGCATTAGGAGCGTTCCAGTCGAAGTCTGGAGACAGATATACTTCTGGTACCCGCCATTTACTCCGTGATTCCGGGCGCGGATGATCGAGATTGAATTCGCGGATTGTATCTGCTTTGGCGGTTGCGCTTGTCATGGTGCTCATTTCAACTGAAAACCAAGCCAGTAAGGACACGAGAGCAACAAATACGTATCTTGACTGCTCGCACATTTTGCGGCCGGTCGCGTAAACTAAATCGGTCATATTACAGCATCTCGTACATCACTTGCCGCAAAAAGATGAAACATAGAACTATGAGCGCAAGGTTGGTGCCAATATCGCTTGGCAATCCTTCTTTTAGACTGGTGACGACCGAACTCAAATCACTCCGACGCCTTGCTTCACAAAACCGTCGTATCGCTGTGCCGTTGGAATTCAGTTTGCCCGAGTGCATCCTAATCTAGAGACGATTCCAGAAACGCCATTCCGCACCGGTTTTAATATTAAATTTTTATGACAGCGTGCAGATTGCGGATGATGTCAGCACCAGACAACTGCAATCACGGCGATACGACCGCCGTATGATCTTATTTTTACGCGGCCAAACGGCGTGCGAGATTGTCGTTGCCGGCCGCGTAGTAGATGTAGTTGATCTGGCGGATTTCCGTGATGCCGGCATTCGCCAGCGTTTTGATCTCGCCGGTCTCGGCTATGCCGTTCTCGTTGGCGTCGATCCAGCCCCGCAGGTTGGTCAGCTCCGCGCCGGACAGTTTGTTGTCGGCATTGGCGTCGTAGGTCGAGAGGCCGTATTCGCTGACGCCCTGCCCCGACGCATTGAGCAGCCGCGGCGTGCTCGTCGCGATCGAGGGCGCGGGATCGTTGGCCGGCGACGTGCTCTCGTAGAACGCGCCGATGGGATCGTAGAAGCTGCCGATGCCGCCATAGTTGGTCGTGCTCGTGGTGTTGACGAGGTCGGAGGACGTTGAGTCATTATAGTAGTCATAAAATGTCTGTTGAAGCATGTTTGCGTCGTAGGCAGCCACGACGTGGTAGTCCATGTTGAGAATCTGACCGACCGTATAGTTTCCGCCAAAATCGATTGAGCCAGACGTCGAATCTTGACCTACGGATAGCGAGTAACCAGACCCCGGTACCCAGAGAGTAAGCGTACCACCGGGATATAGGATAACACCATTTGGGGGCGCAATTCCTGCGCTTTTCAGAGCGAAGTCTGCAAAAGAATTGCTATTTTGACTTAAAGGTAAGTATGCATACCCAGCACCGTTCACCGTATTCACAGCACACTGGATCGCGCTCCATTGGGCGCTGAGATCAATCCCACTCATCACCGGGCGTGAATAACCGCTCGGGCTATTATAGCTTTCGTTGAAAAGCGACTCGCCGGCAACTATCGTGCCATATGGTGAGTTGACCGAACCGCCAGTCGGTGGCGACCCACCCAGACCGAATGGAGTGAGAGTCTGCCAAAGCTGAGACTTCAGCAGAGCCATTTGAGACTCAGTCCCGGTATAATCGATTTTTGGTGTGGCCTGCATTACCGTCGGCTGACTTCCATCGCCCTTGTCGTAGACAATGGCTTGATGATAGGCATTAACGGGGACTCCACTTACCGGCAAAAAGTAAACGCGGATAGTTTCAGTCATTTTAGCGACTCTCTCGTTTTT
The DNA here is from genome assembly GCA_964244735.1 of uncultured Tardiphaga sp. Taxonomy (GTDB): domain Bacteria; phylum Pseudomonadota; class Alphaproteobacteria; order Rhizobiales; family Xanthobacteraceae; genus Tardiphaga. The sequence goes on along the minus strand of CAXTJT010000005.1, from coordinate 237,452 downwards.
GCATATCGACCATCACGTTCGGCAACAAAGAGTCGCCCGTACTTTTTTTCAGTCCAAAGGACACCTTGAAACCCCACCGGCCGGGCTTGTTGGTTCTGAACAGAATCACAACCTCCTTCTGAGCGTAACTAACGCTATCGAAATATTTTGAGGTCTTAGCGATCGCAATCGCTTGCTCAGTGTCACACGCTGATAGCGGGAAGTGTTCGTTTATAACTTTCTGCAAGGGATCAATCGAAGAACTGGATTCCATCAAATCATCGATCTGTGTGACGAACGATCTGAGCCGATCCAGGCATTCGGGATTTGAAAGAGAAAGCTGCTTGCTTTGACCGAAAGTCACGTTCGCATCTCCATTCTGAGCATAAGCGAATGCAGAAAATCCAAGTATTGCGCTAACTGAGAGTGCAACGACGAAAAGTGGCCCAACACGTATTGCTTCCATCGTTTGTATCTCGTTGAGGATCGTTCGCTTCAATATTGGAGTTGGGTCCGCATCGTCCTAGCTCAATCGAAAAAACATCAGCAGTGTCGAACAGTCGAAATCGTGCGATCCTCTTTTCATCGGCATCTTTTTCTAGCCCACGCGACAGACGCGAGCGCGAGCGCAGCGACATCCTTCAACCTATAGACGACTGAGCAGGACCGACTCCGCAACCAATTTCATATTAAATTTTTGCGACGCGAAGCCTGCTCGCGGAATACTGGCCGTGCAGCACGGCTGGCGTCATGCAGCCAAGCGGCGTGCAAAATTGTCGTTGATCGCGGTGAAGCTCAACAGATAGTCGTTGCCGGCGCCGCCCCAGATATTGTCGTTGCGGGTCGAGCCGCCGACGGTGTCGTCGCCGCCACCGCCGAGGAAATTCACGATCAGGCCGAGATTGAAATACGATCCGTCATAGGCGGCGTAATAGTTGATGTCGAAGGCGTCGGTGCCGTCGGTGCCGATCAGATAGCTCTGGCTGTAATAGTTGATCTTGATCTGGCCGGCGGTCCAGGCGATGTAGCCGCCGCCCGGTGTCTGAAAGAGATTGTCGGTGTCGCGCAGGCTGCGGTAGTTGCTGAACGGCACGGCGGGGGCGACGTTGCTGCGTCCGATGCCGACGGCCTCGCTCGGCTTCGCCGGCGCGGCGACGATGGCGGGCGCGGCGACCGCGTTGCCGGCGGCGTAATAGATGTAGTTGATCTGGCGGATCTCGTTGATGCCCGCATTCGCCAGCGTCCTGATCTCGCCGGTCTCGGCCGTGCCGTTCTCGTTGGCGTCGACCCAGGCCCGCAGGTTGGTCAGCTCCGCGCCGGACAGCTTGCCGTCGGCATTGGCGTCGTACGTCGAGAGGCCGTATTCGCTGAGACCCTGCCCCGACGCATTGAGCAGCCGCGGCGTGCTGGCGGCGATCGACGGCGCGGGATCGTTGGCCGGCGACGTGCTCTCGTAGAACGCGCCGATCGGAAGGTCTGACAAACTGCCCCAGCCCGGGCTGTTGAAGTAATTCACCGTGCCCGCCGGACTGACGAGATGGTTTGCGGCCCAATCGATATAGGGCGTGTACCAGGATTGCGAAAACGCACCGGTCTGGTAGCCGGTGGTCACCGTGTAATCCATGTCGAAGAAATTACCGAAATACTGCGAGCCGCCAAGATAATTCACGGGCGAGGTGGTGACTTGATAGGAACCGAGCGAAGTGTAGGTGTTGGTCAAGGGATTGAGAATATATTGCCCGAACACGCCGCCGGCGCTGGTGGTGAACGCCGCCTGGTTGATCTGATACTGGCTCGCCGCCACCTGCGCGATCGAGGCGAGTTGACCGACACCCCAATTGTGCAGCGTCTGCGCCACGCTGTTGACCAGCGACGCCGAGCTGTCCGCGTTGACGACCAGCACGTTGCCATTGTCGTCGAGGGTGTAGCGATAGCTGCCGTTGGCCTGCGCGACAAAACCACCCGCGGCGACGGAGGCAAACGACAGGCTGTTCGGCAACGTCGTGACGCTGTTGTCTGGCCAGCGCTGCTGGAAGGTGAGCGTGGCCGCATCATCCGTACCGATGGTGAGCGTAGAGCGATGATTGCCGATCCAAGCGGTGACAGTTTGAAGGCCGCTGGAATTCGCAACTGTAGCGCTACCGGCAATCCCGGTGAAAAGTGGCGAACCTCCGCGTTCAAATACAATACCGTCTCCATTCATTACGATCTCTTCGGAAACGTCGCTTGCTGATGACGATGTTCGCACCCCGACGATGTCGCCACCCTTCCAGTCGAATCCAAAGAATCTCTCCACTGAGACGTAGATTGAAGTCCCCGTGATTTGATCCAGAAGCTGCAGATATCTGTCGCCTGGCTTGAGATAACCTTCGATTTTATTGAGGACGTATTGTCCACCAACGACAAGTTTTTGTCCCTGCAAGAACACGCCATTGTAGTACATCGAAACGACATCAGAGAATGAATACGTTGAGAGCGGTGTCGCGAAAAGCGCTTCCGCAGCTGATACTTCTGTTACCCTGAGAATATCGTACTGTTTGTCGATCGGAATGTTCTTCAGATAGTCGCGGTTGACGAAGGTCGGGAAAGCAGTCGCAGCCAAATCCGCATAACCCGGCCATGCAAATTGATCCACAGGAATGCCTGCCTCGACAAATCCATTGACGGCGTTACGCGTATCTTCACGCCCGATCTGCTAGAAATTTGGGGCTCTTCCTGTGTCTAAGATGCGGGGGATAACCGTTTTGCCGAGATCATTAGAAACCGACTGGAATACTGCTCCACTGATAGGTTTGTTGACTGTGAGCTGCGCATAATTCGAGACGTAGGCCCTCGCAAATAATGGATGAAAGACGTTGAATTGGGATCGTTGATTTCCGGCGCGTTCGTATACCACGCAATCGTGTCCGCATCGACAGGAGGCGGCAAGCCTGCATTTCTTGCAGCAGCATTCTGCGCGTTGAGATCGTCGCGGATGGCTCGATAAGCTCCGGCAATGCTGCCAGCATTAAAGAGGGTTCGGGCCGATGCTATCGTTGCAGTGCCGAGTTGATAGTCGTCCGCCATGATCAAGTCCTTCTCATGCTATTGATAAGGCTAATTGTTCGTCTGTGCAGCGCCTGCCAGTCTGGGAGATAAATCGAAGAAAAGTTCACCTGTACATACAAGTCGTCGTATGGAAACTTGCTGTCGCAGCGATAAGTTGAGGTTGTATTTTCGGTGTCGTCCGGCCCAGTACAATGGATGAGATATTCTCGGCCATCATCGGACGTCGCGATATAATCCTGAAAACCCTTCGCTAATGTGGATCGAAGCTCTCTCAGGCCGAACTTGGCCGGTCCAATTTTAGGATCAAGACCAAGCTCGCTCCGTCTTCTAATCACCTCGTTTACGCCGAGTATCGGAGCAGCACTGAGACTAAGAAGACTAATATTAATCTGACGCTTCGCATTTTCTATCCGCTTCTCAATTTCAATCTGCTCGCCGCCGCGCCGCGCTGTGAGTTCAGGTCCCTGAACAGCAAGACGAATTACAGGTTCACGGGACCAGTTCGGATTTGGATTGGGTTCGCGGCTGTAATCAGGTTTATGAATTAGCTCCAGTATATCGCGGGGGATCCCATAGGTGTGCGCTCCCAGCTTTTGCGACACGGTAGGAGATTGCTCGTCCGCGCAGGCCGACATGTTGAGGGCTCCAGCCAACATTGCCGAGATAACAGGAAGCGAAAGGCGTCTGTCCCAAAGCATTTATCCAACCATAGTCTTCAAGCTAGATATCGACGCACCATCCTATAGAAGATTCAGCACGCGTCGGACTGAAACGATTTTCCAACTTTATTTGCTGGCCGCGTCGATATGTCCTCGGGCGCGATCAGGCCACAAGGCGACCGAACCATTCGCCAGCATTGTCGTTCATCGGCGACGTCGTCGCATTCGGCGCACCGATATAGTGGCCGACCCATGTATTGCTGATCGCACCATAGGACAGCCGATCGCCGAGATAGTCGCTGGTCTGCGCCGCGCCTTTCAGAACCTGCGACAGCGCCACCAGTTCGGCGATCTCGCCGAGCAGCCCGGCGACATTGCCGTTGAAGATCGAGGATTGCGTGGCCGAGAGCTGGCCCGACGTTCCGGCGAAGGCGGCATTGCTGTCCTGCGCTTTGATCAACGAGGAAATTAATGATCGCTTATGTCTTCGATCTAAGGCTTGCGCCGAACAGAACTTACCCAGAACTGGGTCTTGGTGACTTGCACATGAAGCAACATGTCTTGGCACGAGAACTCGAATCCGAAAAAGTTCGAACCATCCGGGTTGAAGAGATGCGCGAGGCCCATCCGCTGAAACTGGCACTGCGTGATAAGCGGTACGTCGCCTAAATCCGAGGAAAACAGCACAAAGTAGCAAGTGCTTTCGCTGCATTCCTGACCAAGAGCAATTCGGAACAACTCCACATCACCAATCCCCGGAGGGATACCCGCAAAATGAAGATATGCGATCGAGCTATCGGAGAGACGATACGTTTTCAGGATTTCCTGAAGCCGCATGAAATACGGACCATCCTTGTACGGCTCCCAGTTGTCCGGCTTACGCCAATAACCTTCCGTTTGGCTGAAACCAGCACTTGGACATGCGAACGTGAAAGCCACTATCAAGAGCGCGACCGCGAGATTTTTCTTGAAAAGGGCACCAGTAATTCTTCTCATGCGTGTTGTTCCTTGACGCTTTCCTAACGCGGATACTCGATCTGCCGAAAAACGGTACACAGCGGAGGCCCCGACAACTGGCAGTCTACAAAACCCTCGTTAACTGGGGCCTCGAATGTCGGTTGCTGTCGGCGATAAAATTTCGCCGCCGATAACCACTACTAACTTCCCAAGCCGAGAGTTAAACAGTCCCATTCGTCCGATTCTGAGTCTCTCGACGTCTTTATTTTCGGCAACGTGACGCACTGAAATCACGTCGACGCCTTGTTTTATCAAACCGACGTATCGCTGTGCCTTTGGAATTCCGTTTGCTGAGTGGATCCTTCTCTCAAGACGATTCCGGAGACGCCGTTCGGCACTCGCTTTGATATTGATTTTCGCGACCGCGTGGAGCTTGGCCATTGTCCAACTTCACCGTAAGGCTACCAGAATCGTGCTCAAGCGACGCAAGTGAGAATTGCGGCCGTAAACTACCATCATGACCAACATCACCCCAACTGTAATTAGCTGGAACAAGGTCGTTTAACTGCTGCTTATATGTGCAATTTCGCGGATTTACATTTTTCTCAATCCCGCTTAACCGAAGATTTAAAAGCACTCCTAACCCTATATCAAGACTTTTCATACTCGTCACATCTACTAACTGCGCTTGAAGAGTAGATGGAACTCGACTCATAAGAGATAGGTCGCTGCCTGGAATCGCCGCTTGTAAAATAGACAACGCTTAATCAGTGCAAACGGTCTGGTCTAAAACAACATAATTTGGGTTTTGTTGCTTGTAAGAAACCGCAGCAAGAAGCGCAGCCGTTGCCTGTGCGTCAGAAATCGCGAACGAGAATGACTTTGTTGGATAGTGGTTTGAGTCTATGTATTGGTACTCGTAATTTGGATCACGCAAAGCACCAACCGGAGACATTCCGTTTGGCAACTGGATAATATCATACTGACCTAAACCGCTTGGATTTCCCGACTGCACTGGTCCAAACCCAAAGTAAGTGGTCTTACCATTCGGGCCATGGATCTGGATCGCCGCATGTCCTGGCGTAAGCTCGCCAACAGAGCCGGCTCCGACAACAACTGTAATCGTATACTGACCCGACATCATTTACCCCTTTTTAAGCGCGCCACAACGCACGCGACAAATGCGTGAAATTGGACCACTAACCAGATTGCCAACAACCCTGCTGAAAAAAGGCCAAACAAATTTTGAGGAACACTTGCCCACCCATAATGCACAGCCCATCCGGCCACCCCCGTCAATGACGGAGGGAGCAAATAGTATATTTGAATTAACATGAGACAGAACAGAATCATTGAGTAAGCGGCAACTATGCCGAAATGATTTCGAGCAATAAGAACAACAATTGCTGGGGACAACCAAATAGACATCGACTCAAATTTGGCAACACTGAGAAGGGGCGTTGGCTCGCGGCGGAAGATCAACATAGCGCCAAGATTTTCTCTATAATTAAGACCAATCACGCAGAGCAGGTTGCATGCACAGGCGAAGATTACAAGAATTAATAGGCTCCCGGCCTATTGGTTGGTTTCTTCATTTTGCTTGATCATAATCAACTGCTTAGCTGCTTAGCTGCTTAGCTGCTTAGCTGCTTAGCTGCATCATTTTATTATACTATTGTTTCAGTGCCAGTGAATCACGCGAGGGGCGCGCATTAAGAATTCAATGACGTCGGTGATCTTTTGTATCTCGCACCAGATCCTAGTACTACGATTATGTTAGCATCACTCATTTGTCCCTCCGATTAACAATGCTGCTCCGGATATTGAAAGAACTTCCGCTATGGCAAACGTTTCGGTTTTTGTTACTCTGATCGTCTTGCACCTCGTACTCTATAGCGTGGTCGAAAAATTTGGTGTGTTGACAGTAATATTCGCATTTGTTTGGTCCGGGATCTCGTTTGCGTTTTTCGCTGCCATAAAAACGCGGTCTGAAAAGATCAACCTTTTAGTATCGTCGCTTCTCTTATCATTGACGTATTTCCTTGTGTATGTGGTTCTTGTGTATCCCAGCTTTTCGGAGCTGCGACTTTTTGGATGGCAAGTTATTAAGAGCGGAGCTCTCACTTGGACCGGATACATTTATCTCATAGGCTATGCTGTTGCTGAAAGTTTTCTGTTGATTGCAGCCGTTTACGCTGTTCGGCTTGCACGCCAGCTTCTTCCGCCGTGATGCTGTTGTTGAAATTTCAACTCGCCCTATCATGAACCTTTGAACCCTTTGCGGAATGACAAGGCAGGCATCAATCTGGAGCCATTTTCCGCTATGTGCGGCACTTGATCACTCGACGGACAACCAAGCAGCTCGTTGCTATCGTTGATTCCCTCAATCGCGACAATAGTGCGCTTCGTGCTTCCATTATAAGACGTCGTCGCCATAAACCCTGCAGCCGTATGGGCCAAAAGGGGTTTGGCCATGTCGGCCGGAGCCGCGATTTGTTCGGATCATAGGCCAGAACATTTCCAAACTCTGACCCAAGTATGAGGCGCATCATGGCGTCCATTTCAAACCACCATCTGCTTGCGCTAAAATTTATTTAGCTAGCGGCATATATTTCTTCATGACCTGCTGATAGGCTGTGTTTAGCTCTTTCATCTTCTCGTTTTCGATCGCGTGGAGAGCGCCGATTTTCTCCATGAGCGCCTGTGAGAATTCGATCACATGCGCATAATTTTCAATCCTTCCGCGTGTTCGGGTCTGCTCCTCTTGCGAATAGAAGCGCAAGATTGCAGCGTCCTCGACGCTTGGATCGGGGCATGCCGAAACGAAGCCCAATAGCGTCACTCCCGGCGCATAAGCACGATTGAAATAGACCAGCCTGAATGTTCCGTCGTTCGCGGTGTACAGCTTCGTTTTTGATCTGAGCCCTTCGCTATAGAATGGAAGACCTTTGCTGCCGAGCGAGCTGTTGTACCCTACGTAACGAAAACGACGAGGAGCCGGCATTCGCATTGGAACGTAGTCAAGCGAACTCACGCCAGACCAGAAGAAGTCCCGCTGCACATCGGAAAAGCGCCAAGGAATCGGCGTTGCACTATCGACATAAATATCCATTTGACAGGTAAAAGCAGGCCAGCACGCGTTGACATCTCCGCCATACCCACATGTTGTTGCGCCAATCGAAATATTCCGCCACGCAACCGCGAGAGCACCGCGAAGCTGTGGATCAATCATTCTCGCAGGCATACCGAAACGTTCGGCAAACTCTTTCGATACTGCCCACGTGAAAGGATCTTTGTTGAACAGCAGCCGATTGTTATTTGTGAATTCGTCATCGTAGGTCGATTCGACCATTTTCTGCTCCCAAGAGCGTTGCGACCAGGGAATGTCCTCTACTTTTTTCTGCTGGAATTGATCATCCGCCCACGCCAACGAATGCAACAAGGTCAACGTAAGACACTGGACGATGAGCCATGCGGTCTTACACTTGGCGTCTGCCAAGCAGGGCTTTAATGAGCGGCGCAACATCCTAGGTTCTCTCATTTCAACCATCTCCCGCATATAGGTACGCTGATAGAAAGCCATTCTCTTTTTGAAAAGACTCGTGTCACGATCAGATGCCGGCATCGACATCGGCCGGCTCAGTAGCTTCGGCTTACCTTCTTCCACTGAACCTCACTGAGGTGATCATCTTTCAAAGTCGTAGATTAAACAGTCCCAGTCGTGCGGTTCTGGGTCGCTTGGCGCATTTATCCGACGGCGTGACGACTACATTCAAATCATGCCGACGCCTTGCTTCATTAGGCTGCCGCGTGCCGCACGGACTGTTGCGCTTTTGAAATCTCCTCGACAGCCCGGTCGCGAACCGCGCGCGACGAGCTGGAACTGAGGGCCGCAGGCATTTACCTCTCCCTCGCGGTTTCATGGGCGTATCGTGCGAGCGGCGAGAGCAGGTATTCGATGACGCGACGGCGGCCGGTCTTGATTTCGGCGGTGACGGCCATGCCGGGACCGATCTCGGTGAGACCGTTTTCGGTATCGATGCTGGTGCGACCGAGCGAGACGCGCACGATGTAGACTGACGACGACTGTGGCTGCTGCCGCTGCGCGTCGGCGCTCTGGCCGGACGCATCCTGTCGGGGCTGCGATTGATCGACCGCGTCGCGGGTGATGTCGATGACCTTGCCGTGCAGCAGGCCGTAGCGCGTGAAGTTGAAGGCCTCGATCTTCACCTCGACCGGCTGGCCGATCTGGACGAAGCCGACATCCTTGTTCTCGATCCGCGCCTCAACTTCGAGACCGGCATCGTCTGGCACGATCACCATCAACTGCTGCGCCGGCGTCACCACGCCGCCGACGGTGTGCATCTGCAATTGCTGGACGCGGCCGTCGACCGACGCGCGCAGCGTCTGCAGCGCGGTCTTCTGCACGTATTTGATGACCTCCTGCTGCAGGCTCGCGGCCTTGGTCTCGCTCTCCGTCAGGCTGGTGAGCATGGTGCGCGCAAACTCGGCAGCACTTCGCGCGCGGTCGCGCTCGAGCGCCGCAACGCCGGCATTGGCTTCGGCCAGCTTTTCGGTCTGGACCTTGATTTCGTTGATCGCGCCGACGCGCTGCTGCTGGGCCTCGAGCATCGTCAATTTCGAGGTCAGTTGTTTCTCGGAGAGATAAGTCCGGATATCGGCGCGCTCGCTCACCAACGGCAGTTCGGCCTGCAGCCGGCCGATGGTGAAGCCGACGGAGGCGCCCTCGGCCTTGCGCTGCGCGATCTGGTGGCCGAGCATCGCGAGCTTCGCCGCCTGTTCGTCGGCCTGCGCCTGCGTCAACTGGCGTGCGACCCGAATGAGACTCGCGCTGACGCCGTCCGGCGGCTGGAAGCCGGTCTCCGGTTCGATCAAGGCGCGCAGGCGTGCGATGTCGAGCTTGGCTTGCACCAGTTCGCGCGCGGCGCGCTCGCCGTCGGCGGTGTTGATCGTCGGGTCAAGCTCCAGCAGCGGCGCGCCCTCTTTCACGGCCTGTCCGTCCTTGACCAGAATGGCGCGCACCACGCCGGTCTCAAACGGCTGAACAACTTTCACGCGCCCGGACGGGAGGACCTTGCCGGGCGCGACCGCGACGATGTCCAGCCGTCCGAAACATGCCCACGCGATGGCGACGATGAACAGCGTGGCGATGCTCAACGCGGTCCAGCGCAAGGTCGGCGACGCCGGCGTTTCGATGATTTCCAGCGCGGCCGGAAGGAATTCGACATCGCGACGATGGCTCTTTTCGCCGCGCGGCCTCAATGGGATCACCTTCGCCGACGCGCTCATGCCTGCACCGCCGCGGGGCGTGTGGGACCATCGGCAGGGTCTGCACCGGCCTGCATCCGGTGCAGCATCGCGTAGCGTCCGTTCGAGCGGATCAGCTCGTCGTGGCTGCCGTCCTCGACCAGCCGGCCCATTTCGATGGTGATGATGCGGTCGGCCAGCCGCACCGTCGAGAGCCGATGCGCGATGATGAGCACGGTGCGTCCGGCGCAGATGCGGCGCATATTGGCCTGGATGATCTGCTCGCTCTCGTAATCGAGCGCGCTGGTGGCCTCGTCGAAAATCAGGATGCGGGGATCGCCGACCAGCGCGCGGGCGATGGCGATGCGCTGGCGTTGTCCGCCGGACAGGCTGGCGCCGCGCTCGCCGATCTCGGTGTCATAGCCTTCGGGCAGATCGAGAATGAATTCGTGCGCGCCGGCAAGCTGCGCCGCCGCCACCACGCGATCGAGCGGAATGGCGGGATCGGCGAGCGCGATGTTCTCCTTGACGGAGCGATTGAACAGCACGTTTTCCTGCAACACGACGCCGATCTGGCGGCGCAGCCAGGCCGGATCTGCCAGCGCCAGATCGAGGCCGTCGATCAAGACGCGGCCGGCCTCCGGCACGTAGAGCCGCTGCACCAGTTTGGCGAGGGTCGATTTGCCGGAGCCCGACGAGCCGACGATGCCGACCACCTGCCCGGCCGCGACGGTGAGATCGATGTTGGCGAGCGTCTTCGGCCCATCGATGCGATAGCGGAAGGTGACATCGCGGAAGCCGACCTGGCCCTTGATCGCGGGCAGCAGGTTCTTGCTGGCCGGCGATGGCTCCGGCCGGGTGTTGAGAATGTCGCCGAGCCTGTTCACCGACAGCCGTGCCTGCTGAAAGTCCTGCCAGAGCTGCGCCAGCCGCAACACCGGCTGCGCGACGTGGCCGGCCAGCATGTTGAAAGCGACAAGCTCGCCGACCGTCAGCGCGCCGTCGATGACCAGCCGCGCGCCGAAGAACAGCGTCAGTACCGTCGTGCCCTTGTTGATGAACATCACCGCCTGGCTGGCCCAGTTGCCCAGCGTCGCGACGCCGAAACTGGAGCGGACATAACCCGCCAGTTGCTCCTCCCAGCGGCGTTGCGCCTGCGGCTCGATCGCCATCGCCTTGAGCGTCTCGACACCGGCGACGGACTCCACCAGGAAGGCCTGGTTCTCGGCGCCGCGCTTGAATTTCTCGTCGAGCCGCCGCCGGAACATCGGCGTCACGGCAAGCGAAAGTCCTATGTAGAGCGGAAACGTTCCGACCACGATCCAGGACAATGTCGCGGAGTAATGAAACATCACCGCGACGAACACGACGGTGAAAAACAGGTCGAGCACCAGCGTCAGCGCCGATCCGGTGAGGAATTGCCGGATGGTTTCCAGTTCGCGCACCCGCGCGACGGAATCGCCGACGCGCCGCGCCTGAAAGTAGGCGATCGGCAACGCGAACAAATGCCGGAACAGCCGCGCGCCGAGTTCGACATCGACGCGGTTGGCGGTGTGATTGAACAGATAGGTGCGCAATCCCGTCAGCAGCACCTCGAAGACTGTGACGACCCCCAGCCCGAGCATCAGCACGTCCAGCGTGGACAGGCCGCGATGCACCAGCACCTTGTCGATCACCACCTGAAAAAACAACGGCGTGACCAGAGCCAGCAACTGGATGAAGAACGAGGCGATCAGCACTTCGGCGAACATCCGCTTGTAGCGGACGATCGCGCCGGCGAACCAGGACAGGTTGAACTCGCGACCGAGATCCGACAGCGACGCCCGCCTGGCGATCAACAACAAGCGCCCCGTACAACGCTGCCGCAGATCGCTCAACGCGGCGAATGATGGCCGCTCGGCGCCGGGCTCCTGCACCAGCAGGCGATCGCCCTGCACGCTCGCGACGACCAGATAGCCGCCGTCCTTGAGCGACGCGAGCGCCGGCAGGGGTAGCTTGGCGTTTTGCGTCAACGACCGATCGACCCAGCGCGCTCTGGCGCCGGTTCGTCGCGCCGCCCGCAGCAGATCGTCCGCCGACAGATGCGCGGTCTCGACCGCAAGGTCGTGACGAATTTGTTTCGGGTCGGCCAGAACGCCGCTGACGCGCAGCAACAACACAAGCCCGGCAAGACCGCTATCAATCTCAGCCGTCCCGTTCGGACGAATACTATCCATGAAAACCCCGACACATCCCCAATTCATAGACGATTGTGGAGAGGCGGGACTGCAACCAATTCCGAATTAAATTTTTGTGACACTCCCCAAACCGTAAGCAGATCGTGCCCGAGCCGGCATCGCTCGTCAGCCGACGGCCGATGCGCTGGCAACAGGCCCGGCTGAGCCATCCAAGCGAACACATCACCGTTCTGACCAAGACCAACGCGAAAAGCCCGCGCGGACGCCGCCGTGCTCCGCGACCGGCACAAACGCGAAGGTGTTGTCAAAACCAGCGAAGTTCTTCTTCCGGCGGCCGATGCCTCCGGCATTATCCACACTCTCCCTGTAGTTTCTGGAGATGCGCTCATCGCACGTCGCCGTGTCGATCAGCCCGGCGTGATCAACGGTACGTTGCTTGTCGTTGAACGTGTCAAGGTAGCGAGCCTCGCCAAAGAAGTGACGATGACGCGCGGCGGGACAGCGCGGTCGTCCAATTCACGCCAGCTTCAAACATCGGGTCCGCACCACGCGCCAAAGAATACGTGGCGACAGGTTCATCAATGGACCCATAAGCCGATCTGGCGGGTTAGGGTCTACGGCAACTCAGAAGGCATAAAATGCACCATATTCAACGCGGCACAGGGCCGAAGCTGCTGCTCATTCACGGCCTTGGCGGAAGTTGGCAATCATGGGGCACGATCTTTGATGCGCTCAGCGCGCATCGCACTGTGATTGCTATCGACCTTCCCGGACATGGCGCCACGCCGGTTGAAGGCGACAGCGGCACGTTCGTCGGACTGGTCGGCAGCGTCGAGCGCTATCTCGCGGAGAATGATCTGACGGGCGTCGATATTGTCGGCAGCTCGATGGGCGCACGGATCGTCCTCGAACTTGCACGGCGCGGCCGCGTCGGCAACGTGGTCGCACTCGATCCGGGTGGCTTCTGGCGCAACTGGGAACGAACCTTTTTCAAGGTTACTATCGGGCTGTCGGGTCGGTTGCTGCGCGCGATCCGACCGCTGCTGCCGACACTGAGCCGATATGCAGTGACGCGCACGGCGTTGCTGGCACAATTGTCGGCGCGGCCATGGGCGCTCGACCCGCATGTCGTGACGACCGAACTGACGGGACTCAGCACCACGCCGACGTTCGACGCGCTGGTCGACGATCTTGCCAAAGGTCCCGAGCAGACCGGGCCAGCCGCGCAATCCACCGGTCGCGTCGTGATCGGATGGGGCAGACAGGATCGGCTTTGCCTGCCCCGCCAGGCGACGCGCGCCAAAGCGGCTTTCCCATCGGCAGATTTGCATTGGTTCGAGTCCAGCGGCCACTTCCCCGCATGGGACATGCCCGACGAGACCGTCGCGGTCATTCTTGCCGCAACTCGGTGACCTCGAATATCGATCACTCAAAGCTCGGCGCGATGAGCGGCACGCATCCGCCGACCGCCGGGTTGTCGATCTTGCGCGCCCGACGAAAACGGCTCAAAAATCTGTTCAGGAATGGTGCCCAGGGGCGGGATTGGATCAACAAGCGAACTCAAATGCTTAGGTTATTGTCGGGCAAATCTGGTTTTCGTATAATTACATAGTTTTTTGGAAGTGTTGTCCAACGGATAAACGAATGCCCATCATGATTAAGACACCCGGAGGCGAAGATATCGTCATCCTATCGTACGCCGAATATAATGATCTCGAAGATCGCGCCGAGATTAACATTGTGCGCCGCTCCAAAAGAGACGTTGCATCTGGCAAGACCGAACTTTTGACAAGCGTAGAAGCGAAGAAATATTGCGAGGCTCAGTCTACGTTGGCTTTCTGGCGTGAGAAACGCGGCCTGACGATTGAGGCCCTGTCTTCTCTGTCGCAGGTTGAACGAGGTTTCATATCGAAGATGGAGGCCGACATAGAGGTCGCGAACGTACGATCTCTTCGTAGAATTGCCGATGCTCTTTACGTCACGATCGACGATATCGTCTGATATCTGGCGCTGCGGTTCGTAGCCCATCTCTTTAAAATCAGCCCGGCCGCCTAGCAGCGCGCCGGGCTTTTTCGTGCCCGAAAGCAATATCTCAACATGACCAGCACTCCCGATTATGTTCTTGAGACGATCGCTAACCCGATTGATCCACGTACGCCGACACGACACGAAGATGACCCCGATAACCGGATTTCTGACGCGATCGATGGCGTGCCGACAGCGCCCGGTCGTGAAAGCCGCGCCGAGCAGATCGTCCGAATGGTCAATGGCGAGATCGATTCAAGTGTGTCTTTTGCCGCCGCCAGTTGCGGCGACGCAACCGACGAATTGATCGCCCGAATGGTCGATGGCGAGATCGATTCAAGTGTGCCTTTTGCCGCCGGCAGTTGCGGCACGGACAATGACGCCGATGGCGGCGATCCTCGCGCTTGGGGTTTCAATATTGACGAGATGAATCGCAACTATGCTCTGGCGATCTGGGGCGGCAAAGCCGCCGTCATCAACGAACAGGAAGATGGCCCTATTCTCGACCGCGTCAGGATGATGACACTTGAGGCAATGAATTCCTGGTTTGGTAATCGTCTCACTGAGGTCAAATCGACCGACGGCAAGAACCGGGCTGTGACTTGGGCCAAGGCATGGCACGCCCATCGCCAGCGGCGCCAATATGCCGGAGTCGAATTTTTTCCAAACCCTGACGGCGCGAGAGGGACATCGAATTACTTCAATTTCTGGCGGGGTTTCGACGTCCAACCATCGCAGGCCGGCTCCTACGCCATTTTCCGCGATCACCTTCTCACGAACGTATGCGGCGGCGATCAGACGCTTTTCAATTATGTTTTCGGCTGGATCGCTCACATCATCCAGAAGCCCCGCGAGCGGCTTGGCACGGCCTTAGTACTGCGCGGCAAGCGAGGGACAGGAAAAAGCAAAATCGGCGAAGTGATCGGTTCGCTGTTTTCCGCTCATTACTTTCAGGTCGACGAGGCTCGCTACGTCACCGGACAGTTTAACGCGCATATGGCAAGCTGTCTGTTGTTACAGGCCGACGAGGCTGTATGGGCTGGCGATAAAGCGGCCGAGGGCAAGCTCAAGGGATTGATAACGGCCGAAACACAGATGGTCGAGCCAAAAGGCCTCGATCCCATTCGCATGAAAAATTACTTGCGCATCATGATGACATCTAACGAAAGCTGGGTTGTACCCGCCGGCATGGACGAGCGTCGATTCTGTGTGTTGGACGTGGGCGACGGGTGCGCTCAAAACCATGCCTATTTCGCAAAAATGGACGAGCAAATGGACGCGGGGGGTCGCGAGAAACTGCTCCACGATCTGCAAAAATTCGATCTCAAATCGGTCGATCTGTGGCGCGTGCCGCGCACAAACGCCCTGCTCGATCAAAAATTGCGTTCGCTCGATCCGATCGATGATTTTTGGTTCAACCGGCTGAACGACGGCGCTCAGACCAGCGATCACGATGGTTGGCGGGATCGTGTCGCTGCTTCCGATCTTTATGCTGAATACATCAAGGCGACATCGACAATCGGCATCGGCCGAAAGCGCAGCCCTGCTGAGTTCGGCATGCGGCTGCACAAGCTCGTGCCCGGCCTGCAAAAGAACCGGCCACAACGCGAGACGTCTCCCGGCGCCATGGGACGCGTGTGGACTTATCAAATGCCGTCGCTAACCGATTGCCGATCCGCGTTCGATCGAATGCTCGGGCAGGCCGTCGATTGGCCCGCGCTTTCACCCGAAGAGGGCGAGCGAGGCACGAAATCGCCTGCGGATGAGGAAGTGCCGTTCTAGTGCGTCCCAGCCGGTCCAAGCCAAATTACCTGCTTGGACGAAAAGTAATTTAAGAACGACGCGCATCAGTCCAGGCTGTCTAAGCGGTCTAGGTTGCGCGCGTGTAGGCATCAGACGCCATTGGTTGCGGATGTCTCTCAAACCAATCTGACTTTGTCCTTAGACTCCTAGGACACCTAGGACAAACCCAACAATCACAGCAGTTTTTCGCGGTCCATGCATTTCATCGATGCTTGGACTGCTCTGACACTCATGAGTGGAGAATAGATGATGACGAAACTGACGAAAGATCAATTAGCCTTTGCGAAGTCGATGACGATCAAACAGCGCCGCTTCCTGCGCACAATGGAAACATTCCCAGCGTGGTTCATGAGTGCGAGCGAGCGGGCTGATCCCGATCTCTATGATCTAGTGCGCCACAAGTTCGTCCAATGCGCAGCAGTGTTCGGCGGAACGCTCCCATCGTGGGGCGTGACGGAGCAAGGGCGGCGCATCGTGAAACGGCTTGAGACCACCGCGATCTAGCGGCGGTCGACGGGTCCTTCCCGCACCATGGGGGTGCGCGGCGGCAGCGCAGCCCGGAATAATTCCAGTTGGTTGGCTCAAAAGTGACGGTTAACAGCCTTCACAGCGAGCCGCGCACATTAACAGCCGGCCTTCATCTGATAGGCATCGGTCAAAGAGAAAATCTGAAATGGCAAACGTTGTATCGCAACTGATCGTGTCGCTTGTCGACAAGGTAAGCGGTCCCGCTGCTACGGCAGCGGCAAGCCTCAAGAAAGTCGAGTCATCGGCGCTCGGTGTCGGAAATGCTGGCAAAGGCGCGGACAGTCTAGGAAAATCGCTCAAGGATATAGCGGCGAACGCGAAGGGCTTGCAGGCAAATTGGTCGAAAGGCTTCGCTGACGACATCACGAAACTCGGCCTCAAGTCGAAGGACCTGGATGAAGTCCGGCGCTCATGGGACAGCCTTGTCCGCTCGATGGGGAGCGGAAAAAATCTCATAGCGTCGCTGCCAAAGCTCGACGCATGGGAGAAGGACACGATTTCGCGGCTCAGGCGCGTTGAGCAGCAGAGCCGCAAGACGCTCGGCGGCGGTGCCGGCAGCGGCCGTGATGGCGATCATGCCACGTTGCGCAGCGGCCTTGGCGGTCTGGCGACCGCTGCGGCGGGCGCATACGGCGTGCGCCGCGTTGTGAAGGCCGGCATCACTGCTGGCGCTAAGAATATGCGCGAAGAATCGCGTGACTATCTGGCCGGATTGACGCCGGATCAGAGCGCCGCGCTCGCCGCCGGCGCGAAAAGTATGTCGGCGCAATTCCCAACGATCGATTTCGCGACAGCGCACGAACGATTGCGCGACACGGCGATGTCCGTCGGCGACGTGACAAAATCGCTTCAAATGATCGACACGCTCGGCGCGGGCCATACCGTGTTGCAATCGTTAAAGGGGCCGACCGAGGCGCTTGATGAGAGTCGAAAGTTTTTCAAAGGTCTCGACACTCTCGGCAAGATGAAAGTCGAGGACATCAAGTCGCTTTACGACGGATACATCAAGGCGCTGAGCGTCGAGGGTGCCGATATGAACTTGGGAGACTTCGGGAAAATTGCGAGGTTATCCAAATCCGGTGGCCCGTCGTTGTCGAATCGCTTCCTGATGTCAATCGCGCCGGCCCTGATGCAGGACATGGGGCCGGATCGCCTCGGCACCGCGATCGGCTCGATGGTCTCGCAGGTGATCGGCGGCCGAGCGACAAAACAGTCGAAAGCCGTGCAGCAAGAATTCGGATTGCGCGACGAAAAAGGTAAGTTCAAAGACGAAAAAATGCTCCTGTCCGATCCGTTTGAATACACGGAAAAGCGGCTGATGCCGGCGCTTCAGGCGAAGGGTGTCGATACAGGCGACGAGGCTGCCGTGACGTCAGCGACATCGGGCATGTTTTCTAATCAGATGACTGCCGACTTTTTCAATAAGATGATTACGCAGTTTACGCAGTACCAACGCAAGGCCGACCAATATGATAAGGCTCCGGGCCTAAAAGCGGCCGATCAGATCGCCGGTAAAGACCCGTTCGTCGCTGTCGACGGCCTTATGGCTCAATTGCGAAATGTCGGTGCGAGTCTTTCAGGACAAGTTCTTGTACCCGCGACCGAAAGCCTCAATAAACTGACGACGGGTGTGTCGGCACTTGCAACTGCCGCTAACAGTGCCGGCGGCGCGATCGGTGTCATCACGGCGGGCGTCGGAGGCTTCGCGGCAATTGCCGTCGCCGCCGCAACGATTCTCAAGGGGATTTTGCCAGGAAGTTGGTTTAGTGGGGTCACGGGGGCAGGGGCCGGTCTGACAGCAGGTGCAGGCGCCGCTCTGGCTGGCGGCGCAACGGCATCCGTGTATGCGAAAGACGTTGTCAAAAACAACCTCGATGCGTTTGGTGAGACGCCTGATCCGGGTGGGTATGGCTTAGCCTGGGGCATCTACAACGGTCAGCGTTTAGCAGAAGATGCTTCTAGACTACAGGCCGAAGCCCGAGCCGCCCGTGCCGCAAAGATGCGTCTCGCGCCAGCACCGACAGCGCCGGCGGCTCATTTCGATGGTGTCGATGCAAATGAAACGTTGCCGTCCACGGCGTCGCCATTTTCCGCGCCCTCGGACAGTCATGTTGCTTCGCCTGAAAAGCCGGTGCCGCACAAATTGCCGTTTGTGAACGAGACGGCAAAGGCATCGCCCGCATTGGCCGCTCCAGCGGCATCACCCGCACCGGCAGCATCGCCTGCTCCGGACTTGGGCGGCGCAATCAAGGCGATGCTCGATCAGATCAGCGAAGCCAAAGACGCCGGCCAGCGTGCCGGCTCGGCCTTCCGCGACGGCATGGCAAGTGAAATTGGCAATGCACTGCAAGCGCCGCAGATGCCGGATCAATCTGCCGCAGCGGCCGAGGCCGGCCAGAAAACCGGCGCAGCTTTTACATCAGGTCTGGAAAGCGCCCTCGATCGCGCAGTCGCTATCGCGTCTCAAAAGGCAGAGCAAATTAGAAATGTGTTGAACTTCTCGGCCTCGCCGACGATTACGCCCCGCATCAACGGTCCGACGGGCGGCGGATCGGCTGGATCGTCGGGCAGGCAATCGGCTCGCGAGACGTCGACAAAGCTCGGTTCGCTTGTTGACGACACCACGCGCGGCTCATTCCTCGACCACGAGTTCGGATAGTTCTGCCGGCGGCAGGCCGGGTTGTTTCGTTCGAAAAAATGCGCGTCTCGCCGGCGATGCCGGCTTGCGCGACTCTGAAAAATCGAGGATTTTGTCCGCGGGTGTAGAAACCCGGACTCGAATAGGCGCGCGACCGATTGGCGTCGGACCGCGGCCGAATGCAGGAGCCTCGCGGCTTGCTGCGGGATGCACCTTGGCGGGTGCACCGACCTGGCCATATTGGCCGGGAGGGGTGCGCCATGTCCAGAGCGGAAACGCTTAAAAGCGCATCCACCTGTTTTCGAGCAGGTTTCTACCTCCCGGCTGCCGGCCCGATGCCGGCTTTGGCTGTAGAAAGCCAATCTCGAAAGAAAAACCAAATGACATGCAGCAATGATGGCGCCGTCGCCACGCTCGAAAATGCGAGCGTGGTCGGCAATGTATCCATTCAACCCATCAGGAATCGAACCATGTTGCGTCGCGTACCGTCCGACAAGTCACCATCCATTTCTCCGACCCACCCTGACACCGATCTATTGGCGCTCGGCGAGCGTTTCGATCGCGCCGTCGTGAAAATGAATGCTGCAACCAAGCGATCGAACGCCTTGTGCGTTATGGCGGACAAGCGAGCTTGCAAAATGGCTGGCATAAGCTACCCGCCGCCGGATGGGTCGGCCGGAGCTTTCATCGATCGGCTGGCTAAGGCCTCGTCATCGATCCCTGGATTTGATGCGGCACAGGACCTCACCACCCAGATGACGGATGATGTTGGCTATCTTTACGACGAGATTGCCAAGCTACCATCAACAACGTTCGAGGGCGCGTGCGTGCATGCGCGCGCGTTAAAAGAAATGTTTGCTGGCGACGACGAGTACGATCGAAAAGTCGTCCACCGCTGCGTGGATGCGATTCTTGGAGCGGCCGTCGACGTTTTGATGTCGGTGCAAGGTGCGGGCAAATTAAAGAATCGCGCAGAAACAAACGCATAGGCCGGTTTTTGACAGGGGTCCACCGATCGTCGGCATCGACCACCGTATCATGCAGCCCGCGCTGTGATTCGCAGCGCGGGCTTTTCCGAAACCGTCTTTTCAGTGTTGACCATGAAATCTCTCAATGACGAAATGATCCAGGCGATTTCCATTGCGCGTCCGAAAGCAAAACGCAAATCGCGGAAACCGACGAAGTCCGATCTCGAAAAACTGATCGCGGCTGTTGCTGGGAAAAGCATAGCTACGCGCCAGATGCTGAGTGTTGCAGCCCTCCTATGGGCCGAGCTTGCATATACTATTCTCTCATCTCAGGGGCCGATCGCCATTGAGTATCGCGAGCGCGTTGGTCAAACATTGGATGTAAGTCGTGTACAACAGTGGATGGCAAGGCAGGCAGATAAGACGAAAAACGCTGATGAATATAGAAACAAGCGTACAGATGCACAGGCCCGTCGCATCCTTGATCTCTTCATCGTGAATGGGCAATCAATCGATCAGGTTGCCGAAGCGATGTTCGGCGGGGCTGGAAAACTACAAAAACTCAGTGCCAGAAGTGCCTTTCTGTGGAGCCTCAGATCGTTTGCTGCGCTGGTTAGGCTCCCAAGTGACGAATAGCGGTACCAAAAAAGTGCAGATTTTGACTGGTACCTGAAATCGTGACATTCTCGGAATAGTTAGAAGTTTGCCCGGCCGCATTCAGCGCGCCGGGTTTTTTGTTGTCGAAAGGAATCTGAAATGAGCAAAAGCACTGGGGGGTTGTCCCGTCAAGAATTCAATCGATTGGCACAGATGACGGATCGCGAAGTCAAAGATAATTTATTTTCCGGCTATTCAACAAACGGGCTGGGTGTTGCGGTTCCTTATGGCCTAATTTCAAATGACCGTACCCACCGAAGGCGCTTCACCTACACTCAGGCGCTTGCGGTCGAGGTTGCACGCCAATGGAGCGATCAAAACGGTCTACCGTTGCGATGGGCGTTGCACCTAATCGCCTGTACGGATGGCATTCAGAAATTTGCCGAATTGTGCAGGCAAACGCGGTATCCTAGCGATTTTTGGATCGCGGTTCTTTCTGCGCGGAATACTTGGGGCAGCGCGCCGCGCGGAACTTGGCCTGTAGCTGGATTTGGTAAGGCCGAATTTTGGGCAGACAATCATTTCACTGGAACGCTTGGCTCGGTTGCTGGTGAAATGAGCGAATGGATCGGCCGCGATAAGTTCCAGTATCCTGATTCTGATCCGGCCCGCATCTTCATGTGCAACGTCTCTGCTGCCGACCGCCGGCTCCGCAAGCGCGCCGCCGAAATGAATATCACGATCGTCGACGACGAGTTCGCATCAGCGTAATTCGCTTGCGCCTTTAAGGCGCGACCAGCAGGCCACCCAACATGTCAGACCCTACCCTCACGCGACGGCGCAAGCCGGACGCGAGCGATGTCGTGCGCCGATCAGTGCAAGCGCCATCGTCTTACGATCCCGAGACGCGAACATTCACGGCCGTGATCGCCACGACGACGCCGGTGACACGGTCCGATGGCTACGGCGAGAGCTATTCGGAAATTCTTTCAATCTCGCCGAAGTCGATCCGGCTGGCGCGACTGCAGACAGGCAGCGCGCCGCTGCTCAATTCACATCGCTCGGCGTCGCTGACCGATCGGATCGGCGTCGTCACCGACGTTCGCATCGAAGGCGGTCAACTCGTCGCGACGGCGCGTCTGTCGCCGCGCGCCGATGTTGATCCGATCGCCGCCGATTTCGCCGCCGGCACGTCGCCGAATGTCAGCGTCGGCTACCTCGTGCATTCGCGCAAAGAAACCACGGCCGCAGACGGCCAGTCTGTCGTCACTGTCACGGATTGGGAGCCGATCGAGCTAAGCCTCGTCGCAATCCCGGCCGATCCCAAAACCCACATTCGAAGTCACCAGAAAGGACAGTCCAACATGGACGAAGATTTGATCGACGATACCAACGAACGGAACCAAAGCGCGGATGATCGCGCCGACGCGCCCACCGGGGCGATGTCCGATCGCCATGCGCGCACCGCTTATGATATCGCCGCGCGCGCCGGTTTGCCGGCGGCGTTTGTTCGAGGCCACATTACCGCCGGACGATCATTGAAGGACGTGCGGCAACTGGTCATCGACGAGCTTGCCGACCGTGCAGACCGCACGCGCACGTCCCCCGCTGGCGACGACTCCCGCACCTTCGCGAACCCGGAGTTTCTCGCTCGCACGATCGAGGATGCACTGTACGCGAAGATGACCGGAAAGCCACCGACTGCTGCCGCAGCCGAACTCGCGGGCCGATCGATGCTGGATATGGGCGCGATGATCCTCGAATCGCGCGGCGAGCGCGTGTCCCGGGCGCGGCGTTCCGATCTGGCGGGTCAGATGATGGAGCGCGGTTTCGGCGTTGGCCATACGACATCCGACTTTCCGATGCTACTGACGGGTGCCGGTCAACGAGTCCTGACGGATGCCTACAAGGCGTCGGAAACACCGCTCAAGAATCTGGCTCGTAACAAGACGGCGCGGGATTTTCGCCCGGTTTCCGCGATCCGGCTGAGCGAAGCGCCTCGCCTATTGAAGGTCAATGAGGGCGGCGAGATCAAACACGGCTCCCGTGCGGAATCCAAGGAAACGTTTCGGGTCGAGACCTATGGGCGGATGTTCTCGATCTCGCGACAGGCGCTAATCAACGATGATCTCAATGCGTTCGCCGACACCAGCGCCGACTTCGGTCGCGCCGCCGCAATGACGGAGGCCGATTTGTTGGCCGCCCTTCTGTTGGCCAATAACGGCGACGGCGGCAAGCTCGACGACGGCACGCCAGTCTATGCCGCTTCGCGCGGCAACAAGGCGGCGACAGGCTCGGCGATCACGGTCGCAGCGCTTGGCCTTGGTCGTCAGGCCATTCGCGATACCAAGGGCCTGGACGGCATCACGCCGATCAGCGTGACGCCCAAGCACCTCGTTGTCGGTTCGGCCAAGGAAACGGAAGGGGAGCAGGTGTTGGCCACGCTTGCCGCGACCCAGGTCGGGGATACAAACCCGTTCTCCGGCAAGCTCACGCTTCATGTCGAGCCGCGATTGCCAGGTAATGCCTGGCGATTGTTCGCGGACCCATCCGAGATCACGACGATCGTGATGGCGTACCTCGATGGCTTTCAGGGACCGACTATCCAGATCAACGAAGGATGGAACGTCCTCGGCACCGAGTTCCGCGCCGTTCTCGACTTCGGTTGCGCCATGCACGATTGGCGCGGCACGTACTTGAATCCCGGCAACGCCGAATAATAAGCAGCTAACCCTCGCGGGTAATCCTGAGGGGGATGCGGTCCCTCCAATAAAGAAAGATGTCCTCCTTTCCCGCGAGGGCGCGCGCCTCTTTAGGCTCGCCGCATGAGGGTCAAGGACATCGCGGCCGCACTAATTTCAATCGGAAATAACCCCATGCCCGGCATCACCGAAGGCGCACAGCGCCGAGCGGCACTTCTGCCTGTCTCACTGCCGCCTATCGGCGTTTCGCGTGAGTGCGCGGCTGCTTACATAGGCGTTGGCGTAACCCTGTTTGACGGGATGGTTGTCGACGGTAGGATGCCTGCACCGCGCGTCATCGGTGGTCGGACGGTGTGGGACACAGAGGAAGTTTACGCAGCTTTCAAGGCAATCCCACATCGTGGGGCGCTGGAAGCGGAGATTGTGCCAGCAAGTGATTGGGGGCGTCTGAAAAAATGAAGATCAGATTACTCGATGGCAGCGGCACCGTCGATCTGCGTTATCTGTCTGAGGACGTAGATCGCTACGGCAAAGTCCGTATCTACTTCCGGCGCAAGGGCGTACGGAAAATTCCGATGCTGCAACCGCTAGGCTCGGCTGCGTTCGTTGCGGAATATAAGCTCGCATTTGCAGGTTTGCCTGTTCGCGAGCGGGCTGACAAACGACCGCTCGTTAGCGCCGCACAGAAAGGCTCGCTGCGCTGGCTTGTCGAGCGCTACTTCGCAGAGAGCGAGGATTTTTCAAACCTTGATCCGCGCACACAGCGCGTTCGCAGAGCCGCGCTTGATGACATTTGCCTTTCGCCGATCGACGACGCCGATCCAGCGCAAATCGGTACGATGCACTTTGCCAATATGCCGCCACTCGCGGTACGATTGATCCGAGACCGCAAGAGGGCGACGCCAGAAGCAGCTAACGGCCGTGTAAAAGCGCTGCGGCAGGTCTTTAAGTTTGGTGTCGACTCCCAGTATTGCGCGCACAATCCCGCGCGCGATGTGGCTTACATTAAGACGGGGTCGCAAGGCTTTCATGCTTGGGATTTGTCTGAGGTGCGCAAATTCGAGGATGCGCATCCGATCGGCACGAAAGCTCGCCTTGCTTTGGCGATTTTGCTTTTTCTCGGCGCGCGCCGGGCTGATGCCGTGCAGTTTGGCAAGCAGCACGTTCGCGCCGCCGAGCATATGCCGGCCGCGCTGCGCGAGGCGCATTCGGGCCGTTGGCTTCAATACACACAACATAAGAACCGTAATCGAAAGCCGGTCACGCTGACATTGCCTATCTTGCCGGAATTGGAGGACGTGCTCGCGGCTTCGCCGCTCGGCGATCTGACATGGCTCGTCACCACGTTCGGCAAGGGCTTCACGGCCGCCGGATTTGGAAACTGGTTCCGCGACCAGTGCGACAAGGCAGGTTTGAAGCATTGTTCGGCGCACGGATTGCGCAAGGCCGGCGCGACGATCGCGGCCGATAATGGCGCATCAGGGCACACATTGATGAAAATTTTCGGCTGGTCGACACTCAAGCAGGCGGAGCATTACACACGTTCGGCTGACCAGAAACGACTAGCAGCCGGCGGTATGCATCTTATCGTGTCGGGGCAGAAAAAGAACAAAAGTGTCCAACAATAACGAGCATAGCGGAACGTTGGGCAATTTTGCCATGTAAATAATTGATTTTGCTGGGCCGGTCTAGGCCGATGGTGCCCAGGGGCGGGATCGAACCACCGACACTGCGATTTTCAGTCGCATGCTCTACCAACTGAGCTACCTGGGCATCTGTCCCGAGCAGGTCGGGAGCGCCGGTTTATAGTCAGCCGGATCGAACCTGTCCACCCGTTGATTGACGCATGATCGTTTCCGAAAATCGATGCCCGCTTTTCGCGGATGCCGCGACCCACCTTCTGTGATGATCGGCCAACAGATCGTTGTCACGAGACTATTCCGGATCGTCATCCTCGGCAGGACCGCCGGGAATGGCGTAGGAGCCGGACAGCCAGCGGTTGAGATCGACGTCGCGGCAGCGTTCCGAACAGAACGGTTTGGAATCCTCCGCGGTCGGCTTTCCGCAGACCGGGCATTTGCGGGGATTTTTCACAATTCTAGCTGGCATTGATCCAGCCGTGGCGGATCGGAAAACCCTCGCCGCCCAGCAGCGTCACGGTCTCATACAATGGCAGCCCGACGACGTTGCTGTAGGAGCCGACCAGTTTCACGACGAAGGAGCCCGCAATGCCCTGCACAGCGTAGCCTCCTGCTTTGCCGCGCCACTCACCGGAGCCGATATAGGCCTGGATATCGTCCTCGGCGAGCCGCTTGAAGCGCACGCGGGTTTCGATAAGGCGTTGGCGGAACGCTCCCTTCGGCGTCACCAGACACACCGCCGTATAGACTCGGTGGCTCCGTCCGGACAGCAACCGCAGGCATTGTGAGGCCTCGTCGACCAGTTCCGCCTTCGGCAGAATGCGGCGGCCGACGGCAACGACGGTGTCGGCGGCAATCAGATAGGCGCCGCGCAGGTCATCATCGATCTGAATCGACTTCAGCGCGACCTCAGCCTTGGCGCGCGCCAGCCGATTGGCGCATGCGCGCGGCAGCTCACCCCGCGTCGGGGTTTCATCGACATCGGCCGGACGCAGCGCGTCGGGCTCGATGCCGGCCTGATTCAGCAGGCTAAGCCGCCGCGGCGAACCGGATGCGAGGACGAGTTTGGTACGGCCGAGCATGTGGTCGATCAATCCTTGAAATTGCGCGGAACCTACCGGAAGGCGGGATGGGGGACAACCGCGCAGCCGCAGGAAATAGCCTAACCGCTCGCAGTGCCGCCGCGGGCGAATCGCTTGCGGATGCGCAAGGCCAGCCCGTCGCAGACTTCGCGATAGGCTTCGAGCTTCTGCTCGCGACTGCCTTCGCTTGTCGTCGGATCCTGCGTCGGCCAGTATTCAACCTCGACCGCCGTCGTCAGCGTGAGTTCGAGTGCCCTGTGATGCGCCTCGGGCGACAGCGTGATGATGAGATCGAAATTCAACCCCTCCCAGTCGTCGAGATCCTCGAACGTCATCGGGCGATGCTTGGAGATGTCCTGGCCGAGTTCGGCCATCACGGCAACGGAAAAAGGATCGAGTTCGCCCTTCTTCACGCCAGCGGATCGCACATACAGTGTCTTGGGAAACATCTGTTGCAACAGGCTCTGCGCCATCGGCGAGCGTACCGCATTATAGGCGCAGGCGAACAACACCGCCTGAGGAGTTCGCGCGCGCGGCGGCGACTCCATTGGAGGTTAACCCTTCCAGTGCAAAACGGAGATCAGCGTGAACAGCCGCCGCGATGTTTCGAAATCGATGCGGACTTTTCCGTCCAGGCGCTCCATCAGCGTGCGCGAACCTTCGTCGTGAATGCCGCGGCGGCCCATGTCGATGGCCTCGATCTTGTCCGGCGTCGCCGTCCGGATCGCCTGGTAGTAGCTGTCGCAGATCATGAAGTAGTCCTTCACGATCCGGCGGAACGGCGTCAGCGACAGCAGATGCGCGACCACCGGCGTGCCGTCCTCGCGGCGGATGTCGAACATCAAACGATTGCCGGTGATGCCGAAGTGCAGGGCGTAAGGCCCGCCGTCCGCGCCCTCCGGCGCAAACACGTTGGCCTCAACCAGATCGTAGATCGCGATTGCGCGCTCGTGCTCGATGTCCGGCCCGGAACGGCCGATCGATTCTTCATCGAGCGTCACCGCAACGATGCGATTATTGATGTCGTCCTCTGGTGCTGAGGTGTTCATCGCAGATTGAGTCGCATTCCGACAGACCGCGCATGGGCATCGAGGCCTTCGGCCTTGCCCAGCGCCATCGCGGCCGGCCCCAACGCGCGCAACTGGTCCGGCCCGCATTTCAGGATCGACGTTCGCTTCATGAAGTCAAGCACGCCGAGGCCGGACGAGAACCGCGCCGAGCGCGCCGTCGGCAGGACGTGATTCGATCCGCCGACATAATCGCCGATCGCCTCGGGCGTATGCGCACCCAAAAAGATCGCCCCGGCATTGCGGATTTTCACCGCCAAAGCATCGCAATCGGCGGTGATGATCTCCAGATGCTCGGCGGCGATGGCGTCTGCGAGCGCGACCGAATCGGCAATCGTCTTGACGCGAATGATCGCGCCGTAGGCCTGCCAGGAGGCCCGCGCGATCGTCGCGCGGGGCAGCGTTGCAAGTTGAGATTCAACCGCGCGTGCGACCTGCTCGGCCAGATCGGCGCTGTCCGTGATGAGAATAGCCTGCGCATTTGCGTCGTGCTCGGCCTGCGCCAGCAAATCCGCGGCGATCCAGTCGGGGTTGCCAGCGTCGTCGGCGATCACGAGCACCTCGGAGGGGCCGGCGATCATGTCGATGCCGACTTTGCCGAAGACCTGCCGCTTGGCGGCGGCGACATAGGCATTGCCCGGGCCGACGATCTTGGCGACGGGTGCGATCGTCTGCGTGCCGTGCGCCAGCGCGGCGACCGCCTGCGCGCCGCCGACGCGGTAGATTTCCGAGACGCCCCCGAGTTGAGCCGCCGCCAGTACCAGTGGGTTGAGCTTTCCATCAGGTGAAGGCACCACCATCACCACGCGCGGCACACCGGCGACGCAGGCCGGCACGGCGTTCATCAGTACCGATGACGGATAGGCGGCCGTGCCGCCGGGCACATAGAGGCCGACCGCCTCGATCGCGCTCCAGCGCCAGCCGAGTTCGACGCCGAGCACATCGGTGAACCGCTCATCCTTTGGCAATTGCCGCTGATGAAACACCTCGATGCGGTCGCGGGCAAATTTCAAGGCGTCGATCGTCGAGGCGTCGCAAGCCTTCACGGCGTCGGCGATTTCGCCCGGCGTCACGCGCAGTTGCCCGGCGGTTAGTGTCAGCCTGTCGAATGTCGCGGTGGCCTCGAGCAACGCCGCATCGCCGCGCGCCTCGACGTCGTCAACGATTTTGCGGGTGGCCGCCTCGATATCGGCCGCGACCTCGCGCTTCACGGCAAGGAAGGCGGCAAAGCCTGCGGCAAAATCGGCGCTGGAATTGTCGAGACGGACGGGCATTGCGGGATACCGGCGAACTTGAAAGTCGGCCGGTTTTAGAGGGGAAACCTGCCCGGCTCAATGGTGCACGGGGCGTATTCGCGAAACCGATCTTACATCCCGACCGGCGGCTCGACAGCATCCGCCGTTCCGATCTCATCCTCGCCGAGATCGGCCAGTTCACACTCCAGACACTCAACGTCGAGCCGCAATGCGCCGCCATCGGCAAACATCAGCATCGTCGCGCCACCGGGCGCATCACCCGGATGAAATTCGATGCCGAGCAATTCGAGTGCCGTATCCGGCGCATCCAGATCGATATTGCGGGATTTACAAGACAGCACGCGCTCGAAGCGCAAAGCCGACACCATCCGTCGGGGCTCAGCCACCGCCTGCCGCTGCGTGTCCTGTTGCTGCGGATCTTGTTGCTGGTTGCTCAGCAGCACCTCGTTCCAGTCGAGCCGGTTCAGGCCGATCACCAGGCGCTTTTCGCTCTGCCGCCAGATGATGTCGCCGGCGCGCACGCTGGCATCCAGCACATGCGCGGAGATCACCGCGAGGTCATCCGGGTCGAGGGCGATCAACTTGCGTTGGCCGGGCACGGCGGGCCTTTCTCAAAAGGACATGATCTTGTCCGAAAACCGGAAGACCACTTTTCGAAATCATGCTCACTATCCGCTGATGCGCTCGATCGTGGCGCCGCAGGCGGACAGCTTGTCTTCCAATCGCTCGAAACCACGGTCGAGATGATAGACGCGGTTGACCATGGTCTCGCCTTCGGCAACCAAGCCAGCGATCACCAGCGACACCGAGGCGCGCAGATCGGTCGCCATCACGGGCGCGCCGCGCAGTTTTGCGATGCCGTCGACCGTCGCGGTTTCGCCATCGAGATGAATACGCGCGCCGAAGCGTGCGAGTTCCTGGACATGCATGAAACGATTCTCGAAGATCGTCTCGGTAATGTGTGACGAGCCTTTCGCACAGGCCATCAAAGCCATCAGTTGCGCCTGCAGGTCGGTTGGAAAACCAGGAAAAGGCGCGGTTTCCACCGTGACGGGGCTGATGCCCGCGCCGTTGCGCGAGACGCGGATGCCGTCATTGTTCGGGGTGATGGTAACACCTGCCCGTACCAGTACGTCGAGCGCGGATTGCAGCAATTCAGGTCGCGCGCCGGCGAGCTGGACGTCACCGCCCGTCATCGCCACCGCCATCGCATAGGTGCCGGTCTCGATGCGATCCGGCAACACCGGATGTCGCGCGCCGCCGAGTTTCTTGACGCCATTGATGGTGATCCTGGGTGTGCCCGCGCCGGAGATCCGCGCGCCCATTTTGTTCAGGCAGTCCGCGACATCGACGATTTCGGGCTCGCAGGCCGCGTTGGTGATGACCGTCGTACCCTTGGCCAGTGTCGCCGCCATCAGCGCGACATGGGTGCCGGACACCGTCACCTTCGGGAAATCGATCTCCGCGCCCTTGAGCCCGCCGGGGGCTTTCGCGATCACGTAACCGCCGTCGATGGTGAGTTCGGCGCCGAGCTTTTCCAGCGCCATGATGAGCAGGTCCACCGGGCGCGTGCCGATGGCGCACCCGCCCGGCAACGACACCTTGGCCTCGTGCATCCGCGCCAGAAGCGGCGCGATCACCCAGAACGAGGCCCGCATCCGCGAAACGAGTTCATAGGGCGCGGTTGTGTCGATGATGGTCTTCGCGGAAATATGCAGGGTTTGGCCCTGATATTCCGTGTCGCCGGGCTTTTTGCCGGCCGACAGGATATCGACGCCGTGATTGCCGAGGATGCGCTGCAACTGCGCGACGTCGGCGAGGCGCGGCACATTGTCGAGGATCAGCGTTTCTTCGGAGAGCAATGCGGCGATCATCAAAGGCAGCGCCGCGTTCTTCGCCCCGGAAATCGGAATTGTGCCGTTCAGCTTTGCGCCGCCGACGATGCGAATGCGATCCATGAAGAGTCCCCAGCCGAATCCGGCTCTAATCGTATCGGAATTGTATAGGGCGAACGCCCCGGCAACGCAAAAGCGTCATACTTTGCGGCGTTTTGATGGGAACCGCGCTTGTAACCTAGACGCAATTGATGTCTGCGTTTTCGAGGACGCGCTTGCGATAGCCGTTGCGGGCGACCGCGATCATGGCGCGGCCGACCTGCTCGGTCGTCGTCACATAGGCTGGCGCCAGTCTGTGCGATAGCGTCAGGACCGGCGCAAGAACGGTGTAAAGCGTCTGATACCAGCCGGTTCGCGAGCGGATGCCGTGCAGCGGCTGAATCACCGCCGGGCGGAACATGTAGGCGGCCTTGAACGGCAGTTTGAGCAGATCGTTCTCGGTTTTGCCTTTGACCCGGGCCCACATCACACGGCCGTTCTGGGTCGAATCCGCCCCCATGCCGGTGACATAGATGAATATCATCTGCGGATTGAGCCGGGCGAGGACGGTCGCCGCCGCCATCGTGATATCATAGGTCAGGCGGCAGTATTCCGCCTCGCTCTGTCCGACCGACGTGACTCCGAGGCAGAAGAAGCAGGCATCGTAGCCGGACAGGTCAGCCTCAATGGCTGAAAAGTCGGTGAAATCGCGGTGCGTAAGCTCGCGCAATTTCGCATTTTGCTGCCCGGTGACGCTGCGTCCAACCGTCAGGACCGCTTCCACGTTGCCGTCGCGCAGACATTCGCGCAACACGCCCTGCCCAACCATGCCGGTTGCACCGAAGATCATCGCTTTCATTCGACACTCTTCCCCGGCCTGATCGGCGCGCTAGGCGTCGTCGTCAGCCGTCTCCGGCGCGTCGGTTTCGGCCTCGGTATCAATCTTAGGCGGTGCGGTGCGGCCGCGCGACTGGCTTTTGCGGCGCTTGAGGTTTTCGCGAAGCGCCACGCTGAGTCTTTTTTGGCGCACAAGGTTGCTATCGGACATCAAGTTGTCGCAAGCAATTCGAGAGAGCCATGATCGAAATATGAGCAGGCATGTCGAGCGTGAAATGAGGGCGAAACGGACATCATGGAAACTGACACCCTTGTGAGGTTGGTGCAACCAACGCGGGCCAATCCAGCATTGCTGTTATCCACGAGCGGGAACCGGAAATCGCCGCCACGGTCCGCCGCAATGCTGCTGCCGACGCCCGACCCGAAAAGCCAACCCGCGCTTGCGAAGCACGGTCGGCTGTGGCAAGGATCGGCCGCCTTGCGGACGGTCGTGCTGACCGATTCCCGCGCCGGGCGATGCTGCCGTAGCTCAGTGGTAGAGCACTCCATTGGTAATGGAGAGGTCGACAGTTCAATCCTGTCTGGCAGCACCATTTTTATTGTCGGAAATCACAGGACAATCATCGGCTTGCGATCGTTTTCCCACCTTGAGTTCGATCAAAATCCTTGAATTGCACGCGCCGTGCCGCCGGCAGCAATATTTATCTTTGCATCTTCATCAGTTGATCCATCGGCATCATCACGCTGTTGAGGTTTGTCATGATGATGATCGAGCCGAACACGACCAACCCGACGACAAAGACGCCGAAGGCCAGAGCCAGCACGTTATTGGTATTGTCCGGCGCGCTGGAGATGTGCAGGAAAAACACCAGATGGACGCCCATCTGGCCGATCGCGAGCGCCGCCAGCAGCACCGGCACCGCCGGCCCCCAGACCAATTTCGACTCCGCCGCCCAGAATGACGCCAGCGTCAGCACCACCGCAAAGGCAAAGCCGACGGCATAGTTTTTCAGCCCGCTATTGTCAGGTCGATCACCAGGCGCCTTGTCGGCCTTGTCATCGGAAATGCTTTTGGATTCAGCCATCACCGCACTCCGAGATAAACGATCGTAAAGACACCGACCCAGACGATGTCGAGCGCATGCCAGAACAGGCTGAAGCAGCGCAGCCGGCGCGCGACGATGGGGATGAAGCCGAGCGAAGCAACCTGCGCCATCATCACCAAAAGCCAGCACAATCCGGTGACGACGTGAATGCCGTGGGTGCCGACCAGCGTAAAAAATGCCGACAGGAATGCGCTGCGCGACGGGCCGGCGCCATCGGCGATCATGTCCGCGAATTCATGCCCTTCGAGCACCACGAAAACTGTCCCGAGCCCGAAGGTGACGGCGGCCCAGCCGTAAGTCATCATCTTGCTGCGGCGGTCGATCCCGATCGACATCAGTCCGCAGGTGAAGCTCGACGCCAGCAGGCACATCGTCTCGATGAAAACCTGCGTACGATTGAACAATTGCGCGCCGGATGGGCCGCCGGCGGTCTGATCCGCCAACACGGCGTAAGCCGCGAACATGCCTGAAAAGATGACAATATCGCTGAGAAGAAAAAGCCAGAAACCGAACGCGGCGACGACGTCCTTGTCCGCCGGCCCGCGCTCCGAGATCGGAGTCGCGTCGACCGCGTCACCTGACTCGCCGGGCGCCGTAAAATCGGATGCGCTCATGACGCCGCCCGTTGCGCGCTGCCGTATTTCGCGATCTCACCCGCCGAGATCGTCGTCTCGGTAGTGACCCGCCAAGCATGGACCGTCGCTGCCGCAAAAGCGCCGATAATACCGACCCCAGCCAGCCACCAGATGTGCCAGACCAGAGCGAAGCCGAGCACAAATGCGAAAAACGCCAGAATAATTCCGACCGCCGAGTTGCGCGGCATCTCAAACGGCTCGGGCTCCGGATGCTGAACGTCCTGCTCCTTCGCGCGGTTCTTCATTTCCCAATAGGCATCCTCGCCCTCGACCTGGGGCAGCACGGCGAAATTCCACGGCGGCGGTGGCGACGGGATCGACCATTCCAGCGTGCGGCCGTGCCATGGATCGCCGGTCGTATCGCGGCGCTGGTCACGCGTGCGGATACTGACGACGAGTTGCACGATGGTCAGCACAATGCCGGCGAGGATCACGAGCGCTCCGATCCAGGCGACGATCATCAGCGGCTGCCAGTCGGGATTGGCATAATGCTGCATGCGCCGCGTCGCCCCCATCAGGCCGAGAAGATAGAGCGGCATGAAGGCGAGATAGAAGCCGATCAGCCAGCACCAGAACACGGCCCTGCCCAACGTCTCATCGAGCGTGAAGCCGAACGCCTTGGGAAACCAGTAATTGTATCCCGCGAACGCTCCGAAGATGACGCCGCCGATGACGACGTTATGGAAATGCGCGACCAGAAACAGGCTGTTATGCAGAACGAAATCCGCAGGCGGGACCGCGAGCAGCACGCCCGACATGCCGCCGATCACGAATGTCACCATGAAGCCCAATGCCCACAGCAGAGGCGTGCTGAAACGGATGCGGCCGCCATACAGCGTGAACAACCAATTGAAAACTTTCACACCGGTCGGTACCGCGATGATCATCGTCATGATGCCAAAGAAACCGTTGATGTCCGCGCCCGCGCCCATCGTGAAGAAGTGATGCAGCCAGACCATGAAGGACAGCACGCAGATCGCCATCGTCGCGATCACCATCGAACGATAGCCGAACAGGGGCTTGCCCGAGAAGGTCGCGATGACCTCGGAGAAAACGCCGAATGCCGGCAGGATCAGGATGTAGACCTCCGGATGGCCCCACGCCCAGATCAGATTGATATACATCATGGCGTTGCCGCCGAGATCGTTTGTGAAGAAGTGAAAGCCGAGATAGCGATCGAGCAGCAACATCGTGAACGTCGCCGTCAGGATGGGAAACGCAGCAATGATGAGCAGGTTTGAAGCCAACGCGGTCCAGCAGAAAATAGGCATGCGCGTATAGCCCATGCCCGGCGCGCGCATCTTGAGGATCGTCGTGGTGAGATTGATGCCAGACAGCAGCGTGCCGAAGCCGGAGATTTGCAGCGCCCAGAGATAATAATCGACGCCGACGCCGGGCGAATAGGCCAGTTCCGACAGCGGCGGATAGACCAGCCATCCCGTTTTTGCGAATTCGCCGATTAACAGCGAGACGTTGATCAGAAGAACGCCCGATGCCGTGAGCCAGAAGCTGACGGAGTTCAACACAGGAAAGGCGACATCGCGAATGCCGAGTTGCAGCGGCACGACGAAATTCATCAAGCCAACCATGAACGTCATGGCGACAAAAAAAATCATGATTGTGCCGTGCGCCGAAAAGATCTGGTTGTAATGCTCCGGCGGCAGATAGCCCTGTGCGCCGCCGGCAGCGAGCGCCAGTTGCGTCCGCATCATGATCGCATCGGTAAAGCCGCGCACCAGCATCACCAGCGCCAGGACCACATACATCACGCCGATCCGCTTGTGATCGACGCTGGTGATCCATTCCGTCCACAAATAGCGAAAAGCGCGGGCCTTCGCGACGATGGCAAGCACGACGATCGCCGAGATGACGATGAGCCCCGAAGCGACCATCGCAATCGGCTGGTCGAGGGGGATTGCAGCCCAGTTCAGCTTTCCGAGCATGTCATTTTCCGTGCTGATGCACCGGCATCGGTTGCGATATCTCGCCGGTCGCGCTGGCGAGCGGTTGCACCGCGCGCACGGCATGGCCGAACATGTCCGGCGCAACCTCGCCATATGTCACAGGTCCAACAGCCGAGCTTGGTTTCGTCAGTTGCGCATAACTCTCAGGATCAAGCTTTCGGCCAGCCTGTTTCGCGGCCGCCACCCACGCCTCGAATTCAGGCATGGGCATCGCATCGGCGTTGAATCGCATCGCAGAAAAGCCATCGCCGCTGAACTGCGCCGAGAAACCCGGATAGCTGCCGGCGCGATCGGCCTGCAGGTTCAATTCGGTCGCCATGCCGGCCATCGCATAAATCTGACTGCCAAGCTGCGGCACGAAGAAGCTGTTCATGACCGTTGCCGACGTCAGTTGAAACTTGACCGGTGTACCGACCGGAATCACGAGGCGGTTGACGCTCGCGACCTCCTGGGCCGGGTAGATGAACAACCATTTCCAGTCGAGCGAGACAACCTGCACGGTGATCGCCGGCGTCGCCGAAATGATCGGCTTGCGCGGATCGAGATCATGAGAGCCGAGCCACGCGATGCCGCCGAGAAACAAAACGACGAGTGTCGGGATTGACCACACCACGAGTTCGATCTGCCCGGAATAGGCCCACTCGGGCTTGTACTCTGCTCGCGTGTTACCGGCGCGAAACCACCATGCGAACGTCAACGTCAACAGGATTACCGGGACGATCACCGCCAGCATGATCGCGGTCGCGTTAAACAGGATCTGCAATTGAGATGCCGCGATCGGTCCTTGCGGATCCAGCACGCCGGTCTTCAGCCAGTTCATTGCTTGCACCAGAACGCTGTCATGCGGCCTTTGGGAACGTCAAATTGTACCGCAACCGGCCGGTTCTCTCATGCACACCCTCGGCCAGCGCATCAATCCCGTGAAACGTCATGCGCGCCGGTCCGCCCCATACCACGACATCGCCGTGATACAGGACGACGCGCTTCGGCCTGATGTTGCGCGTGAGACCGCCCCAAAGGAATGTGGCCGGAAGACCAAGCGAGACGGAGACGATCGGCGCGCTTGTTGTCGCCTCGTCGCGATCCTGATGCATCGTCAGCCGCGCGCCTGGCTCATAGCGATTAACGAGGCATGCTTCAGGCGCGAAGTTGTCGAAGCCGGCCGTTGCGGCGGCCAGTTTTGCGAGCGCTGAGAACACGGTTGGTATTGCTGGCCATGCAAGGCCGGTGGTCGGATCACGCGCCGTGTAACGATAACCGGCACGATCCGACACCCAACCCAGCTCACCGCAATTGGTCATCGCCACCGACATTCGGCGACCACCTGGCGTTTCCAAATGGCGAAACGGCGCGGCGGCCGCGATCGTCGCTATGTCGTCCAGCAGTCTTTGCGCTTCAGGAAGCGCGAAGCCGCCAAGGATCAACGCGCCAGAATCAAGCGGCATCGCCTTGCGGTCGTCGCCGAATAGATCCGTGGTGAAATGATCATTCTGCATTGCTGATGGCGATTGTCATGATGCGATTGGTGCCGTCAAGCCATTTGCCTCGACGACTGCCGCAACCCGACAGTCATCATCGCCGTCGCGCGTAGACGCCGCCACCCGTTTGAAACCTGGTCAAAGCTCTCTGATGTCCTGCGTTCCAATTCTTGGAAATTGATTTTTAGCTTTGGATTACGCGACGACCAGCCGCACAGGCACGGATTTCGCCGCCGGCACTTTGCTTTCTTCGGCATGATGGCCGACCGGAATCAGAACGTTGCATTCGGGATAGTAAGCGCCGATGCAGCCGCGCGGGATATTGTAGGCGAAGACTTTCAATCCGTGCTTCTCGCGCGCCAACCCGTCCGCGCTCTGCGTCGCAAGACCGATCTCCGCGCCGTCGCGCAATCCGAAAGCCGCGATATCGTCCGGGTTCATGAAGACGATATCGCGGGTGCCGTGGACGTCGCGCATCCGATCTTCATAACCGTAGATCGTCGTGTTGAATTGATCGTTCGAGCGCAGCGTGATCAACCGCAACAGACCTGGCGCATCTGCAAAGCCCGCCGCGGATAGGCCGGATGGCGCGAAGAAATTCGCCTTGCCCGTTTTCGTTTCCGAAAAATCACGTTGGCGCGCCTTGTTCGGGCGATGGAAGCCGCCGGGCTGTTTGATCTTCATGTTGAAGTCGCCAAACCACTGCGGATAAGTCTCCGCGATCGCGTCGCGGACCTTCCCGTAATCCCGCGTCCACGCGCCCCAGTCGGGCCTCGGATTTTCTGTCAGCAGCGCCGTGGCAAGCCGCGCAACGATGTCTGTCTCGGACAACAGCTTATCACTGCTTGGTGTGACATTGCCGATCGAGGCATGGATGACGCTGGTGGAATCCTCCATCGTTGAGGTCTGCACCACGCCGTCCTGCGTATCGCGCTCGATTCGGCTCAGGCACGGCAATAGATAAGTGACTTGGCCCGGCACGAGATGCGCACGGTTCAATTTGGTCGCGATCTGCACGGAGAGATGCAGCTTTTGCCATGCCGGCTCCATCCGCTCCGTGTCGGGAATGGCACGGATAAAGTTTCCGCCAAGGCTGATGAAGCCGCGCACGCTGCCATCGAGGATGCCCTCGCAAGCTTCGATTGTGTTAAGGCCCTTGTCGCGCGGCGGCGTAAATCCGAATTGCGCAGCAAGCTTGTCGAGCGGCACAAGTTCAGGCTTTTCCGAAATGCCGACAGTGCGCTGGCCTTGCACGTTGGAATGGCCGCGCACTGGACAAGCGCCCGCACCAGGCTTGCCGATATTGCCGCGCAGCAGCAGCAGATTGCAGGCCATGTGGACATTCTGCACGCCGAAACGATGTTGCGTTAACCCCATGCCGTAAACGAGGATGCAGGCCTTTGATTTAGCGTAGGTCGCAGCCGCCGTCTGGATCGCCTCACGCGCAAGTCCTGTCTCAATTTCTATCGCGCCCCAGTCGGCGGCCCGGCAGAAGGCGACAAACTCGTCGAACCCGTGCGTGTGGTCGGCGATGAAAGCGTGGTCGAGCACATCGTGCGTCTGGTCGTCCTGCTCGATCAACCATTTGCACATGCCGGTCATGGCGGCGATATCGCTGCCAGCGCGCAGTTGATAATATTGCGTGCTGATGCTGGTGGACGATCCCGTCACCATCTGGAGCGGCGATTGCGGATTGGTGAACGCCTCGAGCCCGCGCTCGCGCAGCGGGTTGAACGTGATGATCGGCACGCCGCGCTGCGCGGCCGGCTGCAATTCATGCAACATCCGCGGGCTGTTGGAGCCGACGTTCTGGCCGAAGAACAGAATGCAGTCGGTCTGCTCGAAATCATCCAGCGTCACTGTGCCGACCGGCGCGCCGAGGCTTTGCTTCAATCCGACGGATGTCGATTCGTGGCACATGTTCGAGCTGTCGGGAAGATTGTTGTTGCCATACATCCGCGCCAGCAGGCCATACA
The DNA here is from genome assembly GCA_964244735.1 of uncultured Tardiphaga sp. GTDB lineage: Bacteria > Pseudomonadota > Alphaproteobacteria > Rhizobiales > Xanthobacteraceae > Tardiphaga. Next base: position 199,188 of record CAXTJT010000005.1, on the reverse strand, counting down.
TATAGGATGTTTCAAGCGATGCGCGGCCCGAGGCGTAGAACACGACAGACTTCGGCTCGAGCGCCTTCAATTCCTGAGCAATCGCGGCAATGGCTTCGTCCCATCCGCATTCGAGATACTTGTCGCTTGCATTGTCGTAGCGCATCGGCGCGGTGAGCCGGCCTTCGTGCTCCAGATCGAAATCTTTCCACGTCCGCAGTTCCGTCAATGTATGCTTGGCGAAGAAACCCGGCGTGCAGCGGTGCCGCGTCAGGTCCCACGCGGTCGCCTTCGCGCCGTTCTCGCAGAATTCCGCGACATTGGGCTTTTCTGGTTTGCCCCAGGCGCAACTGACGCAGACGAAGCCGTGTTGCTTGTTCTGCCGCAGCAGTTGCTCGGTGAGCGTGACGGGATTGGGCTGCTCGCGCAGCGAAACCTCTGCCAGGCCCTTCAAGGACCCCCAGCCGCCGACCGCGCCGTCATAATGATGAGTCGTCTCATCGATCGTGTTTTCGACATCGGCGCGGTCGATAATGGTCATGGCATATCCATCGCAAACAGTTGCTCCGTGACGGGCGCAACTTAAGTCAGAAAGTCTCGGAGCAGGTGCAGGTTCCTTTCGCGCAGAATTATGATTGGAACGATATCAATCCGGGGCCATTAGGCACCGATGTCACAAACCCCAGAGATATTCATGCCGATATCGCCATTGCGCTACTCTTCCGCTGTCGAGACGACGGAGGCCGACGAGGCCGAGACGACCCAGGGCATGATCGACGCTCTCCGCGACATTGCCGAAACAACCTTCAAGGATTCCGGCCGTGCGCTGCGTGGCGTTCATGCCAAAAGCCATGGGCTGCTCAGCGCGCAGTTGCATATCGACGACGGCTTGCCGCCCGAACTGGCACAGGGCCTGTTCGCCCAGCCGGGCAATTACCCCGTCGTGATGCGTTTTTCCACCACGCCCGGCGATATTCTCGACGATGATGTGTCGACGCCGCGCGGTCTGGCCATCAAGATTATCGGCGTCGAAGGTGAGCGTTTATCAGGCTCCGAAGACGAAGCCACACAGGATTTCGTGATGGTGAACGGACCTGCGTTTGACGCGCCAAGCGCTAAAAAATTCCTCGGAAATCTCAAGCTGCTGGCCAAGACGACCGACAAGGCCGAAGGCCTGAAGAAGGTACTATCCGCCGCGCTGCGCGGTGCAGAGTCGGTCGTCGAGGCTTTCGGAGGCGAGAGCGGCACGCTGAAATCGCTCGGTGGACACCCACGTACGAACATTCTCGGCGAGACGTTCTACACTCAAGCGCCGATGCGGTTCGGCGAGTACATCGCCAAACTATCGCTTGCGCCAATCTCACCCGAATTGACTGCGCTGACCGACAGTCCGCTTGAAGAAGGTGATACGCCGAATCCGCTTCGCAAAGCAGTCGGAGAATTCTTTTCGACGAAAGGCGGCGAGTGGGAATTGCGCGCGCAGCTTTGTACCGATCTCGAAACGATGCCGGTCGAGGATTCATCCAGGCCGTGGCCGGAAGACAAGAGCCCTTATGTCAAGGTCGGGCGGATCGTGGCTCAGCCACAGGACTCGTTTTCGGAAACGCATGTCAAATCGATCGATGACGGCATGTCGTTCAGTCCGTGGCACGGGCTGGCGGCGCATCAGCCGCTCGGGTCGATCATGCGCGTCCGTCGCGACGTTTACCGGCATGCAGCCGAATTTCGTGGAAGCCAAAACGGCTGCCCGATGCATGAGCCGAAACAAGGCCTGTGAAGCCGAAAAATTATGCGCTTGATGTTTCGTTTGGAACGCGCCCCGCAATCGGCAACGTTGCCTAGCGCCGGGCTGACGTGCCGGATCGAAACCACAGCGTGGCATTGAATAGATCCGCGTTGGCCTGATCGGGCGTCTGCGACGGCGTGACGCGATGGTCGACCACGATCAGGTGCGCGCCATCTCCAACGATCGGTACCGATGCAATTCCGTCGGTATCGGTCGTGAACCTCGGGATGTCTTGTTCTGCCACGGCTGTGACTCCGTCGCCGCGCTCGACCTCCGCGCCCGGCAAAGGTTTGCCATGAAACAGCACGCGTAATCTTAAAGTCTCACCCGGCTTGACGAGCGCCGGATCGGATAACGGCATCAATTCGAGATCGTGGCCGAGTACGCGCGAAAACGGCGCGCCGGGCCCACTGACCGCCTTCGCGAATTTGCCTGACCAAAGGCTTTCGCCCGCCTCGTCGACGAGACGTTTCGTGACATTGCGCGTTTCGCCGTCGGCGAGCTTGGTCCAGAAACCATTGTCGTAACGCGCTGCAAGCAGCAGCCGGCCGTCATCTCTGAAAAACTTGGACGCCGCGACCTGATGGCCACCCGCTTCCAGCGCCGTCAGACCGGGCAATAGCGACATCGCCTTATGGGCATCGATCGCGACGAGATCGAGCACCTTGTCGGCAAAGGCCGGCGGCCGATCGTCCGGATGGCCGTAATTGACGAGGACGCGGCGATGTGCGGCGTCGCCATCCAGCGTCAGCCAGACGTCGTGTGCCGAAGCCCGGCCCGTCGCGAGCACCGTGATGGCGACCAGCAATGCGCGGATCATTTCGTCACCAATGCGGGGGCGGCAGAGGCCAGTGTCGTCGGGAATCGATAGGTCAGGCCGCCAAGCACGACGAGGAGCGGCTGCGCACTGACGAAAATGTCGGCGGGCGTCGCGCTGACCGTATCGCCAAAATTGACCGCGATCTCGCTGAGGCGGTCGCCCGGATACCAGGTCGCCTGCGTGAACGTCGTCCAGCCCTCCGCCCACGTATAAGCAAGTTTGCCGGTGACGCGCTGATGCGGCGAGGTGGTGATCGCGCCGTCCTGCGTCAGATATTTCTTGCCCACGAAGGTGACGTAGGCCGAACCTGACAAGCGTTGCGCGTTGAATGTCGCCAGATCGAAATCGACGCCGACATTGGCGACATATTGCGGCACGTTCGGCACGAAGTTCGTCAACGGCGTATCCAGTATCTCGGCGCGCACGAGACTCGAATTGGCGAACAGCGACACCGTCATGGTGCGGTCTCTGACGGCCTCGAACCGGCCATCGAGGTCGATGCCGTCCCGGCGCGTGCGACCCAGAAAAGTCAGCGGCAGGCCGGCTGCGCCCTGAAACGACTCATTCGAGGAGTCCGTGGTCCAGTAACTGCCGAGCAGGCGCAAACGATCGATCGTGAGTTGCGCGCCGCTTTCGATGCTGACGATCTTGAGCGGCCGGATCGTCGGATTGCCGATCAGTTCGAGCGGCACGTCGATGCTGCGAAAGCCCGTCCCGTAATTGGCGAACAATTCGAGCCAGGACACCGGCGTGACGGCGATTCCGAATTTTGGGCTGGCGATGCCGGGCGCGATATTCGGCGTGCCGCCGGGCGTGAGCCGATCACTGATGTCGTCGTAAAGCTGGTCGAAGCGGCCGCCGGCGGTGAACTTCAGCCATGGCAGCGGCTTGATCTGAACCTGTCCGAAGGCCGCGAGATTATGCTGCGTCACGCCGAGATCGATCACCGGTGCGCCAGTCACTTGTCGCGCCGTGGTCGGCGCCTGGAAAGCGTTGATCACATCCGTGCGCCAGTTGCCGCCGAGCAGCACCTGCACCGGCATCTCGTCCGCGATCGCGCCGCTCCAGACCTTGCTCACGCGGCCGCCGCCCGTCACGCGCTCGTCGTGCTGAACGCGCTGGCCGCCGCCGAAATCAGCGTAGCGATTGAACGCATCGTGGCTGACGAACAACGCGCCCTTCAATTCCTGCCCGGCCGCTCCTGACTCGTAATTGGCGACGATATTTTCAAGCTGCTTGTTGCCGCCGTCGGTCGGATTGGTCGCTGCCCGCTCCGACACCAACCCCGACTGCATCGCTTCGCGGTTAGCATAGCCAGGCGCGCCGAACTGCGTGCCATAGGCCTGCGCGCGGATCGAAAACGTCGCGCCGTCCGGCAGCCGCGTTACGATCTTGTTAAACGAGTTATAGCGCTCAATGAAGCTGTTATCGCGATAGCCGTCGGTTCGATAGCCTTCCAGCGCGAGATAAGGCGACCACCCACCGATGCCTTGCAGGCTTTGCGTTGTCGAATAGGTCGCGACGCCGCGCACCGTTCCCTGAGTGCCTCCGGAGACGCCGGCACTGCCAAACGGCTCAGCATCCTTGGTGGTGATGTAGACAGCGCCGCCGAGATTGCTGTCGCCGGCCTCGACCGAAAACGGCCCGCGGACGACTTCGATACGCTTCACGCTTTCCGGCAACAAAATGTTGAGATCGGCATAGTTCGGCGTGTGCAACGAGGAGACCTCGTTGAGCGGCACGCCGTCGATGAAATAGGCGATGTCGCGGCCGTGCTCGGACTCGGTGTAGCCACGCAGTGAAATACCGGAGGCAATGCCGCCCTGGCCGAAATTCGAGACGTTGAAACCAGGGAGCGATCGAAACAGGTCCGTATAGGTTGCGACCGGCGCGCGCGCGATCATGGCGGCATCGACGACGGTGGTCGCGGCCGGCAGCGCCGTCACTGACGATGAGACATCACCGCGACCCGCGACAGGCACGGCGACATTCGATGTCGTTGCGGCGATAGGCGGCGCGTTGCGACGTCGAGCGGTCACGCGAGACGGCCGCGCCTGACGCGATGTCCGACTGATCGATGGCGCGCGGCGCGTTTCGGGCGACATCACAGTGACCGGTGGCAACGGATTTGCGCCTGGGCCGGTTTGCGCGACGGCGGCCGACGTGATCGCGACCAACGGCGCGACGGTCAGAGAAACAAGAATGCGCGCAGAAATCCGGTCCATCGGTTCGCCTTGCTTGGCCACCACCTGGCCGCAACGCCCGTCGATGCCGCTGGCACCGAAAGCGCGCCGAAAAAGGATGTCAGCAACAGTATGATTTTGTCAAACTTTTATCATACGAATCGTTGCGGTCCGGAGACGACACGCGGCGGGCGGCGATCACCTGAGACGCCGGCAGGTTTGACCGTGGGCAGCCAAATCGACGGCGAGTTAATTGCACGCGTTTTTGGCACGGCCGGACCGCGCTCGCACTGCAGCAACGATTTTTGCTCGAACCGTTCTAAATTTTATTGCGCAGTTCCACCAACCCAACCATCCTGCGACTAACCCGACATCGACCCGGTGGGTGTCGGATTATGACCTCAAGTGAGCTGCCGCCGTAAGCGGCTTCATGCACCGGCAGGGAAGAAGCGATGGCCAATCTCAACATCAATGGGCGGACCATGTCCGTCGAGGCGACGGCCGATACGCCGTTGCTCTGGGTAATCCGCGAACAATTGCAGATGACCGGCACCAAATTCGGGTGTGGCGCGGGTCTATGCGGAGCCTGCACGGTTCACGTCAACGGCGAAGCGGTGCGCTCCTGCCAGACGGCGCTGAGCGACGTCTCCGGCAAAAAGATCACGACCATCGAGGGTCTGTCCTCAAAGGGCGATCATCCGTTGCAGAAGGCATGGATCGCCGAGCAGGTGCCGCAATGCGGTTACTGCCAGTCCGGGCAGATCATGCAGGCGGCGTCATTGCTCGCCAGGAACAACAACCCCACCAAGGACGAAGTCGTCGCCCACATGGACGGCAACCTGTGCCGCTGCATGACCTACTCGCGGATCCAGAAGGCGATCATGCGCGCCGCCTCCGACATCCGCACCGCCTCCAACACGCCGAACGATCGGAGAGCGACATGAACACGCACGTGAAAATCCCCGCCGAAACCACGCCGTCAGTCGATCTCAGCCGCCGCTCGTTCCTGGTGAGCACCGCCGTCACCGGCCTCGCGCTCGGTTACTCCGGCATCGTCGGCCTCGATCAGGCGCTCGCCGCGCCCGCTCCTGCCGCCGCGTTCGATCCGAGCGTGTGGTATTCGATCGCGCCGGACGGCATCGTCACAGTGACCTGCGGCAAGGCCGATATGGGCCAGCACATCGCCTCGACGATGGCGCAGATCATCAGCGAAGAACTCGGCTCCAACTGGAGCGACATGCGCATCCAGCTCGCCTCGAACGATCCGAAATACAACGATCCCGTGCTCGGCGCGCAGATCACCGGCGGTAGCTGGTCGACGATGATGAACTTCGACGCGATGAGCCGGGCCGGCGCTGCCGGGCGGATCGCGCTGACCGAAGCCGCATCCGGCATCATGGGCGTGCCGGCGGCCGAACTGACCGTGCGCGATTCAAAGGTCACGCACGCCAAGTCGAAGAAGTCGATGAGCTTCGCCGACATCGTCAAGAGCGGCAAGGCGACGAAGAAGTTCACTGCCGATGAACTCAAGGCAATCAAGCTGAAGACCGCCGATCAATACACCATGATCGGCGTCTCGGTGCCGCAACTCGATATTCCGGGCAAGACCAACGGGTCAGCCAAATACGGCATCGACACCTTCGTGCCGGGCATGGTCTACGGCAAGATCGTGATGCCGCCGGTGCGCTATGGTGCAACCGTGAAATCCGTTGACGAGTCCGGCGCCAAAAAGGTGCCGGGCTTCATCAAGGCCGTGACGCTGGAGGACAAGACCGGAAGCACCACCGGCTGGGTGGTCGCCGTCGCCAACACCTATCAGAACGCCAAGAAGGCGGCCGACGCTTTGAAGGTGACATGGGACAACGGACCCAATGCCAGCGCGACCAGCGAATCTCTTCTCGCCGAAGGCAAACGGCTGCAGGGCGTCGACGACTCCGGCTTGTTCTTCGTCAAGAACGGCGACACCGCAGCGGCTTTTGCCAACGCGACGAAGGTGATGGAGGCTGAGTACACCACCAGCATCAACATTCATGCGCCGATGGAGCCAATGAACGCCACCGCCGAACTGAAAGGCGATATCTGGCACCTGTATTCCGGAAACCAGTTCGCCACACGCTCCGGCGGCATCGCCGCCGCGGCATTGGGTGTCGATCCGAAGTTCATCGTGATGCATCAGGCCTATCTCGGCGGCGGGTTCGGCCGCAGGCTCGATGCCGACATGATGGTGCCGGCGGTTCTTGCGGCGAAGGCCGTTGGCAAACCGGTCAAGGTGATCTATTCGCGCGAAGACGACATGACGATGGACTTCTCGCGTCCGCTCACCTTCCAGAAGATCAAGGCAGGGCTCGGCGCCGACGGCAAAATCATCGCGCTGAACCACGACGTTGCCAGCGCCTGGCCGACAAAGCGCTGGGGCATCCCCGACTTCCTGACGCCCTCGGTCGACAAGAAGGGCGGCCTCGACGGCTTCACCGTCAACGGCGCGGACTTCTTCTACACCGTGCCGAACCACAACGTCCGCGCCATTCTCAACGAAATGGCGCAGCAGGCCACGCCATCCGGGCAGTTGCGCTCGGTCGCACCCGGCTGGACGTTCTGGGCCGTCGAAAGCATGATCGACGAACTGGCCCATGCCGCCGGCAAGGATCCCGCACAGTATCGCATCGCGATGCTGGACGGTGCCGGCGCCAATGCCGGTGGCGCCGAGCGGTTGCGAAATACGCTGCTTGCCGCGATGGGGCTCGCCGGTTACGGCACCAAGAAGCTGCCGAAGGGCGAAGGCATGGGCGTGTCCTGCGTCTCGTCGCAGGAACGCGCCACGGCAAGCTGGACCGCCTGCGTCGCGCATGTCGCGGTGTCGGATGCCGGTGAGGTCAAGGTGAAAAAGCTCACCGTGGCCACCGATGTCGGCACGGCGGTGCATCCCGACAACATTCGCGCTCAAGTCGAAGGCGCGGCGCTGTGGGGCCTCTCGCTCGCGCTGTATGAGAAGGCGACGCTCAAGGACGGCGGTATCGAACAGACCAATTTCGATACTTATACGCCATTGCGGATGAGCCAGATGCCGGAGGTGGCGGTTCACATCATCGCCAACGGCGAAAAGGCCACCGGCGTCGGCGAGCCGGCTGTGACGGTGGTCGCGCCGGCGCTGGCCAACGCGATCTTCAACGCGACCGGCGCGCGGGTGCGCTCGTTGCCGATTACGGCGGAGGCGATCAAGGGCGCGGCGAAGGACACGAACAAGGCGACCTGACGCCGCGCCGCGCAGTACGACACGAAAGAGGTCCGCCAGGAGGTGTCCCGGCGGACCTTTTTTATCGCGCGATTCCGCATGATCCCGTCCGGCCAATTCAAAAACGTCATTCCGGAACTCGAGCAGCGATAGCTGCAAGCAAGCTCGGACGCCGCGCTTGAGTTCAATCGCGCACACTGGCTTGCGCGGGGTGGTCGCGCCGGGCAAACAGTAACGCAACGCGGCGACGACGATCGCTGCATCGGAACATTTTGGAGAGAAATAGCACATGCAGGGCTTGTCGAAATTCGCAGCAATGATCGGCCTCGCGGCGGCGTGTTGCGCCGTGAGCCTGACCGCGCAGGCGCAAGGCTTTCCGACCAAGCCTGTGACGATCTACGTGCCCTATCAGGCCGGCGGCGCGGTCGACGCGCTGGCCCGCACGATCGCGCAATCGGTGTCGAAGACCTGGGGCCAGCAGCCGGTGATCGAGAACCGCCCCGGCGCCGGCGGCACCATCGCGTCGCAGGCCTTGGCGCAGTCGCCGCCCGACGGCTACAAGCTCATCCTCGTCGCCAGTGGACATCCGCTGAACCAGTTTTTCTATCCGAAGCTGCCCTACGACACGTTTAAGGATTTCACGGCGATTACGGAGATCGCCTATTCGCCATTGGCGATCGTCGTCGACAAGAAGAACGATGCAAAGTCGTTGCGGGATCTTCTCGAACTCGCAAAGCAGAAGCCCGACGCGCTGTCCTACGGCATGTCCGGCAACGGCACCTCCGCGCATCTCGCCGGCGAATTGCTGAACCATATGGCACAGGTCAAGATCCGGTCCATTCCCTACAAGGGCGGCGCACCGGCGCTGACAGCCGTGATCGCAGGCGACATTCCCGTGAGTATCAATCCATTGCCGGAAGTGATGGGTCAGGTCGAAAGCGACCTCGTTCGCGTCGTTGCCGTCACCACGGCGGATCGCGCCAAGTTGCTGCCGGATGTGCCGACCGTCGCCGAGTCCGGTGTGACCGGTTACGAAACAGCGGTGTGGTGGGGTTTTCTCGGCCCAGCCGGCATGTCCGCCGACGTGTTGGCGAAACTCAACGCCGATATCGTCGCAACGCTGAAAAACCCTGCCGTACTGGCGACCTTGTCCAAACTCGGCGCGACGCCGGTCGGCAACACGCCGCAGGAGTTCGATGCGTTCATGCGGGCAGAGGCGGCCAAATGGGGACCGATCCTCAAGGAGGCCAACATCCAAACGCAGTAGCCGCGAAAAGGCGAAAGGTTACGTCGCCTGATCCCAGGCAATAACGCGTCGTCCCGTCGGCTAAAGCGAGGTCGGGCGCCTCTTCGGCGCGGATCTGCCAAAGCGCTGAGACGCGTAGCCACCACACCTATCGACACTTGCTACGTGTCTTGCTCCGGCGGCTCCACAGGTTCCATCCCGTTGTCGCGCTTCATCACATGCGTCTCCGGAGACGCGAGATAGGCAACGAAGGCAAGGGCATCATCCGGGTTTGCCGATACCGCGCCGATACCGGCCGTGAAAACCGTCGTGGACTGAACCGGGGGCGGGAGTTCCGCGATGATCTCGATGCCGGGCACATGCAGCATCTCGCTGAGCTGCTGAAATCCGAGATCGGCCTCGCCTTGCGCCACCAAGGATGCGACGGAGACGCCGGGGGACGCCTGAACGAGTCGGACCGCAACCAGTTCGGCGATACCCCATCGCTCGAACAATTGCGTCAGATGCTGTCCGCTCGGGCCTGTCGAATAGCATATCCGTCTGGCGTCCATGACCGCCTGCCTCACGTCGTCCTCAGTGGCGATGTCGGGCCGCGGCGCGCCTGCACGAAGCGCCACCGCGATGCCGGAGCTGACGATATCCGTTCTCGTTCCCGCAACGATGCGCCCTTCGGCTTCCAACTGCGCCATCACATTCGATGCTAGCACGACAACGTCGAGCACTTCCCCGGCGCGCACCATGCGCGCAGCATCGACGCCGCCGATCGAGGTGATGTCAACCTCGCATCCGGTGAGCCGGTCGAACGACTTGGCAAGCTCGGCCAGAATCTGTCGCGTCGCCATCGAGGACAGGCCGATGATCCGGCGAGGCGCTGCCATCAATCAATATACCTGAGCCCAGCTTTGGCCAGCGACGCGCGCATGTCGTAGAGATCAAGGCCGAGCACGCCGGATCCCAGCGTCGCCCGCTTGTGACCTTCATTGGCTTCGCGCGCCGCAGCCGCCTCCGCCGTGGACGTCGCCAAGGCGGCGGGAACGACAACAACGCCATCATCGTCGGCGACGACCGCGTCGCCCGGGTTAACCAGCGCCCCGGCGCAGATGATTGGCACGTTGACGGAGCCCACGGTCGCCTTGACCGTACCCTTTGCCGATACGTATTTGCTCCAGACCGGAAAGCCCATCTCCGTCAACGCTTTTACGTCGCGCACGCCGGCGTCGATGATCAGTCCCTTGGCGCCGCGCGCCATGAAGCTTGTCGCCAGAAGATCGCCGAAATAGCCGTCGCTGCACTCGGCGGTGATCGCAGCCACGACGATATCGCCGGGCTGAATCTGTTCGGCGGCGACATGCATCATCCAGTTGTCGCCCGGATGCAGCAACACGGTCACGGCCGTGCCCGCCGCTTGCGCGCCGGTGTAGATCGGCCGCATGCAGGTCTTCATGAGTCCGAGGCGGCCCATCGCCTCATGCACCGTCGCGACACCGAATTGCGACATCTGATCGACGGCCGCGCGATCTGCCCGCGTGATGTTTCGCCGAACGACTCCAAGCTCGCTCATGGCCGATCCTTCCTTGCATTCGCCTTCAGCCGGGCGTCCAGCCGCGGATAGACCCGACGCGCGTTGCCCTCGTAAATCTGATAGCGGTCACGCGTACTCAAGTTGCTTGCGGCCTCGATGTAGCGCTTGGTGTCGTCAAAATTAAAGCCCGTCTCGGGGTCGATGCCGCGCACCGCGCCGACCATTTCGCTCGCGAACAAAACGTTCTCGACGGGGATGACCTTTGTCAGCAGATCGATGCCGGGCTGGTGATAGACGCAGGTATCGAAGAAAACGTTGTTGAGCAGATGATCGCGAAGCAACGGCTTGTTCAAGGCCTGCGCGAGGCCGCGATAGCGCCCCCAATGATATGGCGCGGCCCCGCCGCCATGCGGGATGACAAAACGAAGCGCCGGAAAGTCCTTGAAGAGATCGCCCTCGATCAATTGCATGACGGCTGTCGTGTCGGCGTTGATGTAATGCGCGCCCGTGGTGTGGAAACAGGCGTTGCAGCTCGTCGAGACGTGGATCATCGCGGGGACGTCATACTCCACCATCGTCTCGTAGATCGGATACCAGGTGCGATCCGTCAGCGGCGGGCTCGTCCAATGACCACCCGACGGATCGGGATTGAGATTGATGCCCACGAAGCCGTATTCCGTCACACATTTTTCGAGTTCGGCCACGCATGTTTTGATGTCCACGCTCGGACTTTGCGGCAGCATCGCCGCGCCGACAAAGTTGTCAGGAAACAGCTCCGCCACACGATGGCAAAGCTCGTTGCAGAGCGACGTCCACGCCGCCGAGATTGTAAAATCGCCAATGTGATGCGCCATGAAGCTGGCGCGCGGGCTGAAGATCGTCAGATCGATGCCGCGCTCTGTCATCAAGCGAAGCTGGTTGGTCTCGATCGATTCGCGCAACTCGTCGTCGCTGATGCGAAGGTCCGATGGAAGCGGCATTGCCGCAGGATCGGCAATGGCCGCAATCTGACGGGTTCGCCAGTCTTCCAGCGGCTTTGGCGCAGTGGTGTAATGGCCATGGCAGTCGATGATCATCGCGGCGCGTCTCCAAGCGGATGTCTGCAGACGTTAATGTTGGTCCGATTGGCCGGGCAATGGCGGCGTGCCGTGGGTGTGGAAACTCTCGATGGTCTTGAGACCCCACGCCTGGCCCTTCTTGCGCTCTGTCTCCGTCCATCGGATCGGCTTCCAGTCCGGCGCGAGAACGAGCCGCGCGCCGGCGTTGGCAACCTCGACGCGATGGCCGCCCGGCTCGTAGACGTAGAGAAAGAATGTCTGCTGAACGGCGTGCTTGTGCGGGCCGGTCTCGATATGGACACCGGCCTCGAGGAAGATATCGGCAGCACGCAGCACATCTTCGCGGCTATCCAGCGCGTAGGTGATGTGGTGGAAGCGTCCCTTCACGCCGTGAGCTTCCTTCGTATAGGCGAAATCATAACTCTTGTTGGTCGCCGTCAACCACATGCCGGCTTCCTCGCCTGAATCGAGCACGATCTGCTCGGTGAGGCGAAAGCCGAGATAGCGTTCAAAGAATTCGCGGTTGGCTTTTACATCGACGGCGAGGCAGTTGAAGTGGTCGAGCCGCCGGACGTTGATGCCCCGTGCGGGATAACGCTGCGGCTGATTTTTCAACGCCGGGCGCAGCGCCGGCGGGGCCTGGTACCATTCGGTCTCGTAATAGATTTCGATCACATGCCCATCGGGATCATGAAAACGATATCCGGGTCCGTGGCCAAGTTCGTCATCGACCCAGCCGATCCCTGCCCCTGCGCTTTCAATCGCCGCAACGCGGCGCTGCAGCGCCTGTGCGCTGCGCGCGCGGAACGCGGCATGGCCGAGGCCCGATATGGAAGCAGCCGTCAACTGAAGCGAATAGGTTTCGTAATCATCCCAGGCGCGCAGATAGACCGAGTTCCCTTTGCGACCGCTCTCCGTCATACCCATGACATCGATAAAAAACCGCAGACTGTCGTCGAGTTTGGGGGTCAGCAGTTCGATATGACCGAGATGTGCCACATCCATGATAGGTTCATCGCGCATCAGTCTCCTCCCGGCCACGCTCTTCGGCGGCGTCTTATCGGTTGGTTCTTGCAAGCAGGCCACCGGCGCGAGCATAAGAGCTGGCGCCAAAAGGTCCACCTCTTGCCCGCCGGCCAGAAGGCAGATTTATTTGCCGCCGAGCACGATCGAAAAGCGACGCGCCGACAGGGGCGGCAAAGTCGCGGTCATGGCTGCGCCGTTACTCGGGCGAAGTTGATCCGCCGGCGGAATGGATTGGCGATGGTCTTTGTCGAAGCCCAGCATATGGACTTGCTTGAATTTGCGTCCTGACCGCAAAGCGAGTTCGGCGATTATCGTGCTTTCAGTCTTGTTGATGGCAATGATCTGCATCCGATCAGTCTGCCGCGTCCGCGCGGCATAGACAACCAGACCGGGCATTTGATGCTGGGCATCAAGGCTGAGGTCGCCGAACGATATGTTTGCATCGTCCGGCGCGCGATAGAGCCGATAAGCCTCCGCCAGCCATCCGGCGATGCTGCCCCAATGCGTTGCCAAACGGACGTTTTGATCGCCGAAGCGGCCTAGCGCATCCGCCGTCGCAAGGCCAGCCGCCAACGACTCTGAGCCACCATAGTTGAACTCGGTCACGGCCAGTTCGGTCCCTGCAAACCACCGCTCGGTCAGCTTCGTCAGGCTCGGCAGCAACGGCAATCGAACGCCTTCACCTGCGCCAGACGGCAGTGCATCCGACACCCAGCTTTCTTCACGAAACATTGGCTCTGTCAGCGAGCGAGGCGCATCGAGGATGTAGCGTGCCAGCTTTGGATCGTTCGACCGATACAAGGTGCCATGACGGCTGAAGGCATACCAATGAATGTCCAACGCATCGAGCAGACGATACCCGGCGCGCTCGGACGCGTCACGAAAGGCGTCAAGATAGGCCGCGAGAAAACTGCCAAATCGGCTATACAAATTGAAATCCGGCGCATTCTGGAAATTGACCATTTCCGTTGCGCCCCAGGACGCGGGGCCGAAGACCATGGCCTTCGGATCGATGGCCTTGATCGCCGTCGCGGCGATGATCGAGCGCTCGACCATCGAGCGAATTGTTGGCGGCGTCGTGACAATTCGTGGATGATTTTCCGCCCATAATCCCGGTTCATTGTCGAGGGCATATCCCCAGATGCCGCGGGACGTTCCGGCGCTGCCGTAACGCGAGATCAACCTCCTGACGAACTGCGGAATGTTCGCGACCTTCGGGTCGATTTCGGTCTGCGTCCCACCGCTCCAGCGCACGGGCACGAAGCGCGATGACGGCGCCGCATCCCGCTGCGGTACCGTTCCGTTGAAGTCGGCCGCCACATAGCCTGCGATCGGCACCGTCACAAGACTGACCGCACCCATTGCGAGCGACATCTCATGCATGGTTTCGACAACGATGCCGGGCTTACTCCACTCGCCCTTGGGAATACCGAGCGCATCGAGCAGGAATGCGCCATTCGCATTCTGAAAGTCTTTACCGGCGTTCGACGCGTTGTTGACCCAATTATAGCTCGTCATGAGATTGCCGCCGAGCCGCCGCGCGGTCACGCCGGCGACGCGATCGAGATCTCCGGAGCGCGCTCCGCCGTCCATGGTGCCGATTTCATTGGACCCATAGATCAGCTTGCTGATGGCGCGGCCCGGCTCGCGGTCGTCGATCGACACGATCGATGATTTTTGCGCAAGGCTCGGGACAACGGCGATCGAGCCGACCGAGGTGAGGCCGGCGACCACCGCTCGCCTGCTGATTCCACTGGAAATCGTTTTCACAACATCGGTCCGCATCGACCTGGAGCCGGACATGTTTTGCGATCATTCAGCCGAATGCCAAGCCGTTGAGACGTCATGGACGCGCGCGTGTCACTGGCCAAACGTGGCCGCCCCGGTGCCAGAAAAACAGTCCTGCGCCACCGCCGATCAGACAAATCAGCGTCAGCAGAACTTCTCCTTCTCTTAGGCCACCGACCACGACGGCATCGGCGGCTAAACCGAGGCCAACCCAAAGCAGCTTCTGCCATTGAAACGAGTCATGCTTTCTGGCCGTCTTGCGTCGCTCGGACCAAATGGATCTGGCTTCAAAAGAAAAAGGGAGCGCACGCCGCAGCAGGGCCGGGATTAGGTAAAGTCCGACCAGGATGCAGAGAAACAACATCAACGGCGCCCACACCGGCGCGCTATAGCCCGCGACCGCGTGGAAGATTGACGGCAAGCTCAAGCCGAGCACAAAACGCCACACCATATTCCAGGGCCAGCTATCGAGCCTGACCAACATTCGTTCAAGATAAGCCATGGGATACCTGCATCTGGATCAAGACCTGACGTATGATCGCGTTCGGGTGAAATCGTGCACCATAGAGAAAGCGAGTTGCAGTGGAGCGGTGACTCTGAACACACCGACCACCACCATAAGATAGGAGGCGAGGCAGATCGGTATGGAAGCAAGAAAGCGCATCACCTGCGAGATGTCGGCCATGATCATCAATTGCGTGGCGAAGCCGACGGCCACGGCAATCAGCCCCGCGACGGTCTGAGGACCGACAGCATGAAGCACATCCTTGGTG
Source organism: uncultured Tardiphaga sp. (assembly GCA_964244735.1). Classification (GTDB taxonomy): domain Bacteria; phylum Pseudomonadota; class Alphaproteobacteria; order Rhizobiales; family Xanthobacteraceae; genus Tardiphaga. The sequence continues at coordinate 183,775 of CAXTJT010000005.1, read as the reverse complement.
CCGATGCCGAGCGGACGTCCGGCATAAACCAACGCGGGTATGAATAGGCCGAACATGACAATCGTGTAGGTCGTGGCGACGCCAATGACACCGAAGGGCAAACCGACCGCTAACGCCATGAGCTGAACCACGGCGCTGACGAGCCCCCATCGCATCCAGCGATCCGACCGTCCCGCAGCGACGTGAAGCCACCCCATCGTACGCTCGACGCTGTGCGCGATGCCCCTCACTGCAAAGATACACAACAAAGGGCCAGCAGGCGCCCATTTTTGTCCCAGCAACAGCACCACGAAATCCTGCCCCGTCACGGCCACGATCGCAAAGGCTGGTGCGGAAAAGAAGCTCAACGCCGACAGGGCCATCGCCCATGACCGCTTAAGATCTTTAACGTCGTTCCTCAATTTGCTTAACCCGGACGCCGCGATGTTGTGGAGCGGCTCGGTAAGAATGCTCAGCAGGTTGCTATAGATCGTGAACGCATTCTGGAAATAACCGAGCGGGCCAGCGCCCTGAAAAAAGCCGATGGCCAATCGATCGGCCGATCGCGCGAGATAGTCCGTCATCGTAAACCCGGTCACGCCCACTCCGAACCCAACCAGTTCCTTGAGCTCCGACGATAATTTCGGCCGACCAGGCAACCATGCGCAGCACATCCATACGCCGATCACCGTGAAAGCCGCTGTTACGATTGGCTTCGCAACCAGCGCCCAATAGCCGTAGCCGTTGAGAGCCATGGCAACGCTGACAATGCTGCCGATCACATTGGCTGAGATATCGATGGCCGCTATCCGCTGGAACTGCATCGCCCGTCGCATCAGCGCGTAGTGCTGGGTCGACAAAGCGGCCATCAAGAATGTCGTAGACGACAGCAACACAATGAGCGTCAGCGACGGTTCGCCAAGAAAACCCGCAATCGCATTGCTGCTGGCAGCGAGCAGCGCGGTCAAGACGAGGCTGACCGACACATTGAACCAGAACAGAGTACTGATTTCGACTCGCGTGATATGCGTCTTCTGCGTGGATGCTTCGCTCGTTCCAAAGTCAATGAGCATCGGCGCGAAACCGATCAGCGCCAGAACCATGGCGACAAGTCCGAAATCGTGCGGACTAAGTAACCGCGCCAGCGCGATCGTTGACGCCAACTGAACAAAAATGTTCAGGCCGCGCGCCGCAATGACAGTCACGCCGCCGCGCAGCGACGCGCGGCCAAGGCCCGAATAGGCCCTGTTTTCAGCGAAATACTGGTCGACGCTGCGATCCACAGGCAAAGCCATATGTCCTTGCGGGGCTTCAGACGCGCCCTATTTCGATCTCGTCTTTCGGCACACGCTCAAGCCAAATCTCCCGCCAATACGGATAGATGGCGCGTGGACAAAAGCGGCGGCAAACCGAGAAACGCGCTTCGCACACAGCATCCTTGAGAATGATGGCGTCGGTCTTGAAGCGGATCATTTTGCAGGTCGCCTCGTCGATGATCTGCTTCTGCCGCCGATCGACCTCGTATTGACGTTCGGTGAACGGCACCATCTCGGCGTCGAAATACAGCCCGCGATTGCGATAATTGGAATCCAGCGTCTTCAGAATCTCCTCATAGGGTTTGACGCGAACGATCTCGCCTTTTTGCAGATCGAGTTGTTCCTTCGGCACGCGCGTGCCCTCGGGCACGCCGTAAGCGCGCACCGGGTAGGGCGTGTTGCCGGTCGCAAGCGCGAAGCGATCATAGACCCAGCGCATCGGTGATCCGATGCCGATGCCGGCCTCGGCGACAGTGCGCCAAACGGAGTAAAACAAGCCTCCGGCGAGTTCCGACAAACGGACATTGCCCGAGGTATAATCTTCGACATATTGCCTGAGATCCCACCACTTCAGCGGTTGGGTGGCATGTTTGATTTGCGTGTTCTGACAAACATAAGTTGGCTCGGTTTCACCTGCGGCAGGGCCGGTCCTGATGCTGGAGTGAAGGACATCTTCCGTGCAACCGGCACCGCAAGACCGCCTGCCGGGTCCGATCGCTGCGTTGGGAGTCGCGGATTTGAGATCGATCCGCTTGAGCCACGCTTCCTTCCAGAACACCAGACATCCTGCTTCGCATCCATCATGCGCCGATCCATCGCAGCGGACGTTTGAAAGATGAACCGTGTTGTGCATTTTCCGGCCGCCGATGCCGAGTGCCGGGTCACAGGTCTTGTGAGCCCGCTTGCCGACCATCATGCGTGCTCCGCAATATTTGATCATCTCCGGCATGAAGGGCAACTCGTCGAGACGCCCGTTGGCGTCAAGCGTTGCAAGAATCTCGTCTTTTGAGCGGACCTGCACCCATTCGCCGGCGTGCAGCCCCAGCGCGAAATCATCAGTCATGGCGGCGGTCATCAGAACTTCCCAGTTAAGGCTTGATCGATCGGGAGAACGACCAAGTGGCAATGACCCTCAGAGCAACGAACAGGCCAGTTCGTTCTGGTTCAAATCAGGGCAAGTTTCCGACCGACGAACGCCTCGGCGTAACGCTCCGGCGCACGGCATTCCATGCCCCTGATCCGCGCCAAACCACGGAACGTCTCTTCATCAAACCACTGTTTCGATCGCTGGCTGCCAAAATGCGCCATCAACAACTCGATCTTGCGGGTGAGTGCAGCCGCCGAGATCGGCACATAGACATTGGGTTGCCCGATGTCGCCGTCCCATTTCGGGATTTCATATTCGAGGATTTGATGGTCGCGAAACGTGTTCCACGTCAGGCGGTTCACAGTTTGATGATCCTGATGGGCATCGTCCCGTCGATGAGTCAAGATGACATCGGGATCGATCTGCTGCTTGAGCGACTCGAACCAGCGCTTGATGGCGTCGCCCTGCTCAGGAAAGAAGCCATCGCGAAATGTCATCACATCGACCTGCGCGGTCGCGGCATTTGCAAGAAAGTCCGAGGCGGACCTTTTGGCCTCGCCATCTCTGACTCCGTCGCCGCTCAGGACGCACCAATGCACGTCGAGACGTATGCCGCGTTCGAGCAAGGTGAGGAGTGTGGCGCCGGCGCCGATTTCGATGTCGTCCGGATGCGCACCCAAGCAGAGCACAGATATGCGATCGCCGGGTTGCGCAAGTTGAAGTGGCCTCATCACGCGACTTTGACGGCCGGCGCTGCGGGCAACAGCCACGGCGTCTCGCCGCGTTCCACCATGTCCTCAAGAACCTGCCTGTCCCGAAGCGTATCCATCGCTCGCCAGAAACCTTCGTACTTGTACGCCATCAGATGGCCGCCTTCGATCAGGCGATTGAACGGCTCGAGCACAAGCTCCTCACCGTCTTCGATGAAGTCGAAGATCTCTTTTCGGAAAATGAAAAAGCCACCATTGATCCAGATGTTCGATTCCTGGCTTGATCGGATCTGCTGAACCGAGCCATCCGCATCGAATTCGGTGAGATGGAAGCTGATGGGAGGATGGATCGCGATGAAGCAGGCAAGTTTTCCGCTTGCCTTGAATGCCTGGATCATCTCCGGCAACGGCGCATCCGTCAGCCCGTCGCTGTAGTTTGCGAGAAAGATCTCTTCATCCTTGACGAGGTGTTTGACCGCCATCAGGCGCTCGCCGATGTTGCGCCATGGGCCTGTGTCCACCAGCGATACGCGCCAGTCCGGCCGCTGGTTGCCGATGATCTCGACCTTCTTGCCGAAATCCGAGATGACGCAGTCGCTGTTCGCAGCCTGCCTGTAATTGAGGAAGTAGTCCTTGATCACGCTTGCCTTGTAACCAAGGCAAAGAACAAAGTCGTCATGCCCGTATTGGCTGTAATACTGCATGACATGGCACAGGATCGGCTGCGGTCCGACCGGCACCATTGGCTTTGGAATGCTTTCCGAATATTCGCGGATGCGCGTCCCGAGACCGCCGCAGAACAGAACGACCTTCATGATGCAAGCTCCCGCGGATCGATGACTTGTACGCTTGGAATCGGCACGACAAACTTGCCGCCCCAGTCGCCGATATGCCGCATTTGCGCGACGATCTCTTTCTTCAGGTTCCACGGCAAGATGAGCACGTAATCTGGCTTCATCTCGTCGATGGCCTCGACCGGGTAAATCGGAATATGCATCCCCGGTGTAAACCGGCCGTGCTTGTACGGATTGCGGTCGACCGTGAAGTCAAGAAAATCGGTGCCGATCGCGCAGTAGTTGAGAAGCGTATTGCCCTTGCCGGGCGCGCCGTAGCCGCACAGACGCGCACCCTTTTCCTTGCATTCGATCAGGAAGGACAAAAGCTGCCGCTTCGTGTGGTGAACGCCGGCGGCGAAACGCGCGTAGCTCGCGATATCCTCAAAACCGATCGCGCGCTCATGGGCCAGCAGCGCGGTGACATTCTTGGAGACCGAATGCGTCGCGCCTGCGCGGCAGAGATAGACCCTGAGCGAACCGCCATGTGTCGGAATTTCATCGACGTCAAATACTTTGAGCCCATGACGCTGAGCGAGGCGATCGATCGTGACCAGCGAAAAATACGAGAAATGCTCGTGATAGATCGTGTCGAACTGGTTTTCCTCAATCAGCTTTTCGAGGTGCGGGAATTCCAGCGTGACCACGCCCTGCGGCGACAATAGATGCGCCATGCCTGCGGTGAAGTCGTTAAGATCCGGCACCTGTGCGAGCACATTGTTGCCGATGATCAGGTCGGCCTTTTTGCCGTCTGACACGATCTGATGCGCCAGCTTGAGCCCAAAGAATTCGACAAGCGTCGGAATTTTTTTTTGTCGCGCGACTTCGGCAACGTTGGCGGCGGGTTCGATCCCCGTGACAGGCACGCCGAGCGGTAGAAAGTGCTGCAGCAGATAGCCGTCATTACTGGCGATTTCGTAGACCTGACTGTTGGCTCCCAGATCAAGCCTGGCCGTGATCATTTCGCAGTATCGCTGCGCATGGTTGACCCAGGACGTCGAATAGGAGGAAAAGTAGGCGTATTCGGTGAAAATATGCTCGGGCTTAACGTACTCTCCCAACTGCACCAGAAAGCAATGATCGCATACGACGGCATGCAGCGGATAATAGGGCTCCATGGTGTCGATCTGCTCTGCGGTTAGAAAACTCTCGCACAGCGGAGACATCCCGAGATTGATGAAATTCGTGCGGAGAGATTTGTTGCAGAGCCTGCAATGACCTTGCACGGACTTCGACGTCATCGCTTTTGAGTATGAGTGTGCGTTCATCGGCCTATGCTTCGCTGAATTAAAATGACTGTCGAATATGGGCTACGTATCGTCTGGACAATTTAGTACATACCACTGCGTCATTTAAAGCATCGTAGCGTTTCATGGTAAAATTGGACGAGATGTAAAGAGATAAGATAAAGTTTACTAAATTGCCGCGTATCATCTGAAGCCATCGGAGCACCGCTGACACCATGCGTTTTGAAACCATCGGGCTTGCCGGATCGTGGCTTATTCATCCCGAGCCTATTCATGACAGCCGCGGCTTTTTCGCACGCACGTTTTGCGTGAACGAGTTTCATGCGCACGGGCTCGACGTCGAGTTTCCGCAACACAGCGTGTCGTTCTCACAACGCAAAGGAACACTTCGCGGGATGCATTTTCAACGTGACCCGGACGGTGAGGTAAAGCTCGTTCGCTGCCTGACAGGATCGATCTGGGACGTCATCATCGATGTCCGGCCTCACTCGCCGACCTATCGGCAATGGCGCGGCTTTGAACTGTCAGTTGAGAACGGATTGCAGCTTTATATTCCGACAGGTTTCGCGCACGGATTTCAAACGTTGTCCGACGATGTCCACGTTAACTATCTGATCTCGAAATTTCACGCTCCCGCGGCGGCGACCGGCCTGCGCCATGACGATCCGGCTTTCGGCATTGCGTGGCCGTTGCCGGTCACGACAATTTCGGACAAGGATTTGCTTTGGCCGATGTCGTCCGATTGACTTCGATGTCTGCGCCATCAAACGCTATCGAACGGCTTCAGCAGGCCGTGATCGACAAGGATCGAGGCTGTCGCCCTAATGACGGCGAATGGCAGATTGGCGCGCTCCGCGATGTCCAGCAACGAATGGGTTCCGTCTGAGAAATTCAGGATCCACAGCATCGCCATGTTGGCCGCGGCGGCATCCTTGTCGCCCCCGATCGCATGGTAGAGGCCGCGTTTGCCGAGTTGCGGCTCGCCCTTCGGCTTTGTGTTGAGATAAGTGTCGTTGCCTTCGATCACGCCGATTGCCTCGCGGATCAGTCGATAGGACATGGCGAGCGCGTCGGCGCTAATGAAGTCAAGGTTGTCGGCTGATGTGTGATACTCGGGAATCGCACCATATTTGCTGCGCTGAAATAGGCCGACGGGCAGATTGAATCCTGGTGAACAGTATTGGCGCTCGTCATAACCATACGGTGAGAAATCCTCGACGGTTGACGACAACCCCATCTGCGCAAGCGAATGAATCATCGCTCGATCGACGACCGCGTCTCCTCGCCGACTTCTTTTGTATGTCGGACCGCCCGCGTCGCCAACCATCGAGATGACGAGGCCGTGCTTGATCCGAGACACCTTGTCCTCGTTACGCGCGAGCCACGTAATCGCGCCGATCGTGCCCGGCGCGAACAAAAAACGATAGCTGTATCGCGTTCGTATCCGAGATAGCCTTTTGGCGAGCTGTGTGAGAAGTGCAATGCCCGAACAATTGTCGTTCGCCAGCGAAGGATGGCAGACATGGGCCGATAACAGGACTTCATCCGGCGTGTCGCCCTTATGCAGATACTCGCCGTAAGTGAGATGACCGTCTGCGAGGGTGGAATCGATCACGACCTCGTAGGTTGCCTCTTGCAAGGCCTCAAACTGGCGATGAGGCATACAGAACGCCCAGTTCTCTGCGTAATACGACGTTCGGTATGGGATCAGATCGGGCTGATCGCGCAATGTATGGATGTGGGACTTCAGTTCTGCGAGCGACATGTGGCGGTGCACCGGAACGCTATAGCCCATAACGTGCAGGTTCGATCGTTTGAAATCGACGATCTTCTCGCCGCGCTCGTTTTTGATGTAGGCGTCGCGGATATTCCACTCGCTGGGGATAGTCCAATCGAGCACTGGCGTGCCGCTCTGCACTTCGTGGATATCAAGATCGATATGCGCGCCGATTTCGCGCAGCGTCTGCCGGACGCCGTCGCCCGTGATGCTGCGGCAAAACGGAAAAATGGTCGCCGCAATCGCAAGGATCTCGCCGCCGATGCCGTCGATGATAGGACCATCTAGCGACATCGCGTGGCTCTCATGGCTTATTCAGCGCCAGATCGGGCTGGCTTAGGAGCCGGCCATGGCGTCGGCTTTTCCGGCTGACGCTTCGACTTGGCTTCGCGATAACCGGTGCCGCAGATCCTGATCGAGAATCCCGTCGGCGAGGAGCTTGTTGACGTGCCCGATGCGCTGGTAGCGGGGGCCTTCAAACTCGTCCAGCGTGACGTTTGACGCGCGATATGCCGCGTAAAGCTGCACGGCGCCTTGTCTGGCATCCCATTGCGGTTTGAAACCCGGCAGCTTCGTTCGAATCTTCTCAAAACTCACGCGGTAGGAGCGTGTATCAGGCCCGGCACCGTCCGCGAAATCTAGCTGGCATCCCGGCACGACGTCGGCAACGATCCGGGCCAGATCCTTGATCTGATAATTGTGATCTGTCTGACCGACATTGAAAGCCTCGTTGAATACGGCCTCGACAGGGGCTTCCATCGCCGCGATAAACGCGCGCGAGATATCTTCGATATGCACGATCGGCCGCCAAGGCGTCCCGTCCGATTTCAAGTGAATCTTCTTGGTCGTCACGGCCCAGGCTACGAGATTGTTCAAGACGACGTCGAAACGCAAGCGCGGCGACACGCCATAGGCCGTCGCCGGCCGCAGATAGACCGGGCAGAAACCGTCGCCGGCGATTCGAGCGATGCCGCGCTCGGAATTGACTTTGGACTCGCCATAAGCCGTCACCGGATTGAGTGCGCCGGTTTCATCGATCATGCCTTCGCCGGCTTTTCCATAATTGCTGCATGACGAGGCGAACACAAAACGTTTGACGCCGGCTTTCTTGGCGAGTTCGGCAATACGCACGCTGGCCCGATGATTGATATCGTCCGTCAGGCCCGCTTTGAGGTTGCCGAGCGGATCGTTGGATAATGCCGCAAGATGCAAGACTGCATCGATGCCCTTGAAATCGGCGATCTCGGCGTCGCGAGTGTCCTTGAGCAAGGTCGGGACGTTGCAGATGTCGCCACCCTGTGAAAACGTGCAGCGCTCATAGAGGTCACTGTCAAGGCCGATGACATCATGACCGGCTTTCACCAACATGGGTGTGAGTACGGATCCAATATATCCCAAATGTCCGGTCAGCAAAACGCGCATCGTTACACACCTTTTTGCGATTGTTTCAGAAGTCGTCTTCAAAGGCCTTGTACACTATCGCCTGGTGAAAAAGCTCCCGCTTCATGGAACCGTAGTTAATCGGGCGTCTCATCCGACCATGACTCCTGACTAGAAATCCTCGAATAAAGACGGTGTCCGCGGAAAGTTCACTGCGATTGAACGTCATCGTTAACGATCCTTCGCGCGGACAGCTCGCGAGCCATCTACGACCGCGAAGCAATCTGGTCGAGTTGATCACCGCGCGCAGCCATGCTTTCGGTCGGCGTCAGGTCGAGAACCTCGAACACCGTTTGAATGCGATGCAGCCAATCGTGCCTGCGTGCAGCTTCGCGAATATTGTTGCGTCGGATGGCTCGCAACCGCCCCTGATCGGTGTTCAGGTCTGCAAGGATATTGCCGATATCAGGAGAATCGAACGGAAGATGGATCACGGCATCTGGCCAATCGAACTGCCGCTTGAACTCATCCGTGCGCGTGGCCTCGCCGATCATGATCGTCCCCGCTGCGGCTCCTTCGTAAAATCTGGCTGAGATTTCGTCGCGACCCGCCATGAATTCGGGATTGTTGACGTGGCTGCGGTTGGCGATGAAATAACCGCTGTGCTTGAGAAGTTGCGCCAGCATAAACCGATGTTCGTGAGGTGCGTCGACGCGGAACGTCCGCTGCTTCAAGTCCGCCCCGCTGGCAGCCACGGTGTCGTAATAGTAAAAGAGCTTTTGGCGCTTGGCCTCCTCGAGCAAGGCCCGATGCGTCACCGCTGACCGCCTGCCGATGTTGCAAAGGTCGATTGGCCGGGCCTGATCAAGTGAAGAAGGCGCAAAGCGGATGACATCGGCTGCGAGCGGCAGATAGCTGCACGGTCGCCCGGTGATGCGGGCCACCTCGTCAACGCCGTCTCGAACTCCCAAAAAGATGTGGTCGAACTCGGATAACAGTTCGACAAGGTATTCAGGAAGTTGGTCTGTCCAGACTTCGGTAATGAAACACGCCGCCTTGCGGCTGCGACGGCGCCAGTTTGCGATCGTCCATAGCGAATGCAGTTCAAACGCGTGGCTGAAAACCGGGAAAAACAGCTCGAAATCCCGGTCGAGAACGACTTGCCCGCGCGGCGGCGGCGTCAGCCGCGCTGCAAGCCCGCGAGATTTGGTTGCTGCGCGGATCAGCTTGTATGTGCGTCGGCTGAACTCGAGAGACGCAAAATCGTTTGCATCGATGCGCTCGGAATCGGTGACGGCTTGAAGGACGTCCTCGAATTCATAAGCGAGGCAATATGCGACGAGGTTTGAAATCTTTCGTTGGGATAATAATAATACCTTGCTTTGCACGAGCCCCGCCTGCGATCGATCTATTTGCGGGCATGCCGCATATCAACGCAACATAAGAGAAATAGTCAATTTTTGGTTGAATCTACCGGAGGTCGTATCTCCAGATAAGGATGTCAAGCAATCCGTTTGAGTTGTTGGTTAATGCCTTCCAACGCTTGCCTTAAAGTAAACGATGTATGACCTCCGCGCCTATACGAAGAATGTTAGAAGTTTATTCTTATGCAATATCCGTAATAGTTTGGCCACCACCATGCGGCCGTTCCGATAGATTTCCATCGAACAAGGCTGTCTTGAATGCCGGAGTTCATCGTTGTGGGCGAAGCCCGACCTTTCGCGGCCGACCGCAACCAAGAGCGACCGCGCTTCTGACAAGGATCCGACCATGACGGCATTCGACGACAAAACCCTCACCGCGGACGTGATCCATAGTCTCGCGGACACGCGAAACGCGCGGCTCAAATTCTTGCTTGAGAAGACTGTAACCGCTGTGCACGATCTCGTGCGCCAGACCGATCTGACATTCGAGGAATGGCATGCCCTCGTCGAATTCCTGACCCGAACGGGTCAGGCCTGCACGCCGGTCCGGCAGGAATTCATCCTCCTGTCCGACGTGCTCGGCGTATCGATGTTGGTCGATGCCGTGAACCACCGTGAACGCGACGGCGCGACGGAGACGACCGTGCTCGGCCCGTTCTATGTCGGTGAACATCGACCGGCGCCCCATGGCGCGAACATCGCCGCAGGCATTTCCGGCGAGCCGATGTTCGTCAGCAGCCGCGTGACGGATCTCGCCGGGCAACCATTGGCGAATGCCGAGATCGACGTCTGGCACGCCGATGGCGACGGCTTCTACGATTCACAGAAGGAGGCCTACCAAGAGCAAGGCCCCTCGCTCCGCGCAAGATTTATCGCCGATGCCGATGGACGTTTTGCATTTCGCACGATCCTGCCATGCAGCTATCCCATTCCCATGGATGGGCCGGTCGGCGAATTGATCGCCGCGACCCATCGTCATCCGATGCGGCCGGCGCATATCCACTTCCTCGTCAAGGCCGCAGGCTACGAGCCATTGGTCACGCATGTCTTCATCGAAGGAGACGCCTATCTCGATTCCGACGTGGTGTTCGGCGTGAAGCCCGAACTCGTCGCGACCGTTCAACGCCACGACGAGCCCGTGATGCCGAACGGTGAAGCGGCGCAGGGACCATGGCATGTCATGACCTATGATTTTCAGATGAAGCCGGGTACCGGCATCGTTCCGAAGCCGATGATGTCTGCGACCGAATGACCGATCCTGCCGCCATTGCGGTCGGAAAGCATCTTCATCGTCGCGCACGACCTGGATTTCGTCACGACGATCGTCGACCGCCTCGTCGTGATGCAATTCGGCGAGACACTTGCCGAGGGCGCGCCGTGCGAGATCCAATCGAACCCGGCCGTCCGGAAGGTGAGGCTGTCGATCAAGCCGGGCGAGACCGTTGCGATCGTCGGCCCGAACGGGCGGGGCAAGACCACGCTGTTGAGCGGGCTCATGGGCCTGAGCGATCTGCGCGATCACGGCATGTCCTGCCTGCTTGTCGAACAGAATGCGGGCAGCGTTCCGTCACGGCCCAGCAATGTGCCGTGTCTTGATCACATCGGCCCAAAAGATCGTTTCCCGTTTGATCCGCGCGGCGAAGTCATCCGGCGGCTCGATCATGACAGCCAGCCCTTGTGCGAGCAGAGAGTCCTGCACGGCCTGCATATTCATGATCTCTCTCGTCACGGAGAAGACGGCATCTCGCACATCGTTCGGAATCGCGCGTGGCGCCAACAGCCCGTACCATGACGTGACATCGAGCCCGTCGATACCCGCCTCGGCCAGAGTCGGCACGTCAGGCACGAGCGGGCTGCGCTTGAGCGTGGTCATCGCCAGCGGCGCCACGAGACCGCCCTTGATCGCTGCCAGCACGGCGGGAAGATTGGTCGCGAGCACGTCGATATGGTCGCCGAGCAAGTCGCTCAAGGCCTGGGTCGAGCCGCGATACGGGACGTGCAAAATATCGCTGCCGGTCTTGCCCTTGATCAGCTCCATCGCGAGATGCAACTGGCTGCCGACGCCCGGCGATCCATAACTCAACTTCTGCGTCTTCGCTTTCTCGATCAACTCCTTCATCGAGCCGACACCGAGTTTCGGCGACGCCACGATCACGTTCGGCGCACTGGCCAGCAACGCGATCGGCGCGAAATCGCGCTCCACGTCGAACGACACGTCCGCCATCAACGTCGGATTAATGGTGAGATTGCCCGCCGGGATCAGCAGCAACGTCGCACCGTCGGGCGGAGCCTTGCGCACCGCCTCGATGCCGATATTGCCGGAGCCGCCAGTGCGATTATCAACCACCGCCGGTAGCCCGGACCGCGTGCCGTAGTCTTGCGCCAGCAGGCGGCCGAGCACATCGACAGGGCCGCCCGGGCTGAACGGCACGATCAGAGTGAGTCTGCGCTTGGGAAAGGCCGGAGGCACATTTGCCGCACGCGCCGGAGTCAGGCCAGCGACCGTAACGGAGGTCAGCAGACCAAGTGCAGTCCGCCGCGTCAGTCCCGCAGTTGTGCGCTCCTTGCGCATCGTCATATTTTACCTCCGGCTTGCAACTCCGTCAGTTGCGCGCGAGCCTGTTGCGCGAGATATCGCCGCAGACGGATCACGCCGGCGTCGTGCTGATACAGCATTTCATATTTTTCCAGACCCGGCTTCAGACCCTCCAGCATCTCGCGATCCTGTTCGAGCACGGCCCAGTGGCGCGGTTCGAGCTTGGTCTTGTAGAGGAAACGCCACGTGTCGCGCAGCCAGCCGCTGACCTTGCGCGTGCGCCAGAAAAACGACGCCATCGTGTTCTCGTCGATCGGTGTGCCCATGCCGACGATCCCGAAATTGCCGCCCGGTCCGCCCGAGGCCGGATACGGGATTTCGAGCCGCACATAGAGCACGCCGTCATCGACCATTTCGCTCCAGTCGAAATTGACGTCGCGTTGCCCGATCTTCTCGAAGAAGAAGCCGGTTGGCGTGTCGCGCGTGGCAAATTGGGCTTTCGTCTCGCCCTGAAACATCGTGTGCGAATTGGCGTGCAAAAACGTGCCGTGCATCGGGTCCATGAGGTTGTCGAAAGAATAGCGCCAAGGCATCTCCCAGTCCGCGTAACACAGAAAATTTGAATACTCCGGCGCGCTCAATTCAGGCGGCGGCACGAGAACCGGCGCGTTTTCATGCAAGGCGTCACCAAACCAGACGAAAATTGCGCCGGCGATCTCGCATGACGGAAAAGTCTTGACGGCCTTCTTGCCTTCGAGCGGACAGCCCGGCTGACCAGGCACACGCAACACGGTGCCGTCGGGAGAGACTTCCACGCCGTGATAGTTGCAGCGCAACCGATCACCCTCGTTAATGCCGCGCGACAGCGGCACCGCACGATGCGGACAGCGGTCGACCTGGACGTGAATGGCGCCCTTGCTGTCACGCCACAACACCAGCGGCTCGTTCAACCGTTTGATCCCGAGCGGCTTGCCGCCGGTCGAGACAAAACGCGACGGCAGGATCGGCCACCACCGATTGCGCAAGCCAGTGCGCAGATAGGCCTGTACCTGCTGGTCGGTCGGTCCGGACGCCGCCGGACGCGCAACGGCGGGGCGCACGGATGTGACAGACCTCACGACGGTTTCGGGGGCATCGACGACGCTTGCCATGGTCAATCTCCGTTGTTTCAGACCATCAATGGCCTGTTCGGTTGAGGACAGAACGCGCTGAACGGCGGCGCGTTCTACTGGCCGAGTTCACGCATCAGCGCGGTGTATCCCTCGATGGTCCATTGGTTGCCATCGAGCGGGCGAACCCGCGAGGCGTTGAGGCCCTCGACCACCTCGTCGAGCGTCGTTGCGCCTTTGGAAAAGATGCCTTCGATCGCCGAGGCCAGATCGTTTTGCCACTGCGTCGGTTCCTGTGTCCGCGATTGATGCGGGCTGAGATAGGGATATTGATAGCTGCTCACGGAAGACCTCCCCTTGTTATCATGACATCTCCAAATCAGATATCGAGCACGAGTTGCGCGCCGCGCGCCCGCGACACGCAGATCATCATGGACTGGCTGGCGGCGCGCTCACCCGCGGACAGGATACTGTCGCGGTGATCGACCTCGCCGGAGACGACGCGGATCTCGCAGGTGCCGCAGATGCCCTGCTCGCACGAGCGCGGCACCTCGATGCCAGCCTCGCTGAGCACATCGAGGATCGATTTGTCCGGCGGCACGGTCAGCGTCAGGCCGGATTGCTGACACACCACCTCGAAGCCGTCACTGACTTCGTTGGCAGGCCTGCCGCGCGGCGTGAACCATTCGAAATGCACGGTGCCGGCCGGCCAGGCGGCAGTAGCCTCCTCGACAGCCTTCATCAATCTTTCCGGCCCACAGCAATAGACCATCGTATCTGGTTCGACGGCGGCAAAGCGCTGCATCACGTTGAGCCGGGTGTGATCCGACGCATGCATCGAAATCTTGCCGCCAAGCGCCCCGATCTGTTTCAGGAACGGCGCATCTTCATTGCGACGGTTGCAATACAACAGCTTCCACGGCCGGCCGTTTGATGTGGCGTCGCGCATCATCGGGATCAGCGGCGTGATGCCTATGCCGCCGGCGACGAAAATATAACGCGACGCATCGACCAGCGGAAAATGATTGCGCGGCGAGCTGACCGTGACGAGTTCGCCCGGTCGTAATTTGTGATGCACGAAGGAGGATGACGCGCCGTCCGCAACAGCGCGGATGCCGACCCGGTAGTGCGAGGTGTCGGACGGATCGCCCCACAGCGAATATTGACGGAGCGTGCCGTCCGGCAGCTTCAGGTCGATATGCGCGCCAGGCGTAAACGGAGGCAACGCGCTGCCGTCTGGCATCGCCAGTTCGAGTGTGACGACACCCGGTGCTTCCCAGATCAACGCACGGGTGCGGACTTGCATGGTCTGATCGCGTGCGGGGCTCGCTAGATCTGGCATGGCTCAATTCCTCACAGCGCTCGCGGCCCAGGGATGCGGCGCCTGACTGAGATCAACGATCCGTCGGCGGGGAAATGCGACGCGATCTCGGCGCCACGGCCGCGACGCCATTCGCCGCCGAGATAGAGCCTGCCGTCGAATGTGCTTGTCTGTCCCATGAACCGGTCCTAAATCACGACCGCGCCGGCGCGGTTGATGAGTTCGCGCGCGATGCTGTAGCCGGCCATCAACGAGGTCTTCGGATTTACCGGCGACACCCGTCCATCCAGACGGATCGTGGTATCGCCGCAAGCCGATCGCGCTGTAAATTCGTGGACGTTGTTGGTGATGGTCGGATCGGCGATCAGCCGCACCTGAGTTGTATCAAGACCGAGTCCAGCCAGCGCCAGGGTCGCCGCGACATTGGCGTTGAACGGATAGGTCAGCGCGGCAGCACGCGCACTGCCCTCAAAGAACACGGTCGGCTGCGTCAGAGCATCAAGGTCGAGAACCGTTTCGGCCTGCGTGCCGCGCCAGGCTTTCGGCGGTTTGCTGCCGGAATAGACCACGGACTCCAGTCCCGAAAGTCGCGCGGCCGACAAGGCATCGACCCCGCCGACAGCACCGGACGGCAGCACCAATCGCGCACCGCCGCCTGTCGCCGCGTCAATCAGGCGGCCGCGAAGGTCATCGTCGGCCAGCGCGCCGATCGAGATCACGACAAAATCGCATCCGGCTTGCAGGATCGCCGGGCCGTGGTCGCGCACCGCGACGTGCGAGGCACATTCCGCCACAGTCTCGAGCTTGTCGGCGAGAAATCGATCGAAGCTCGTGTGCGCCGTCCGCGATATCGCGAGGCCGTCACCGAGGCGATCGAGCAGCGCCTGCGCTGTTTCGCGTGAGCGCTCCGACGCAAGCAGCGAGACTTGTGCCAGCGGCGCTGGCAACTCGCGCGCCAGTGTCGTCAGAACAAGGTCGGCGATGCCGCCGGAGCCAATGATGCCAAGCCGTTGCAGCGTCATGCCGACTTTCCTGCGGCACCGGCCGGCGGACCGGCAAAACTTTGACTAAAGGGGCCGATCGCACCCATGTCGATCTCGATCATGCGCGGTCCCGACGCAGCGATTGCGCCATCGAGCGCGGCCTCGAATTCGGCGAGATCGCTGATGCGCTGATGCGGCAGGCCGACCGACTGGCACAGCAGGGCGAAGTTGGGCGTCAGAATATCTGCATAGACGCGGCGGCCGCCATATTGCGCGTCCTGTATGTTGCGGATCACGCCATAGCCCTTGTCGTTCATGAGCACAAAGACGATCTCCGCTTGCATTTCCACGGCTGTCGCAAGTTCACCGATCATCAATTGCGCACCGCCGTCGCCGAGCAGCGTGATGGTCTTGGCGGCGATGTTGGCCATCGAAGCCCCGATGCCCATCGCGATGCCCTGCCCGATGCCACCGCCCAGCGCGTGGACACCGAGATGCGGCGCTTTCAGGCGCACATAGCGATTGCCGAAAGTGCTGTTCGACACTGTCACGTCGCGCACCCAGGGATGACCTGCGCTGTGGACGCGTTCGCTAAGCACGCCGGCAAGCGACGTATAGGGGCCGAGACCCGCCAACAAGGCCGCTTCGGATTTTGCGCGCGCGGGGGCAATGTCGGCGAGAAACGCTTCGTCGATGTCGGGCATGTTGGGCAGCCGCGCCACAATCCCCTCGAGCGCAAGGCGCGAATCGCCGAGGATGAACTGATCGACCGGATAGTTGCGCGCAGCCTGTCCGGGCTCGGCGTCGATCTGCACGATCGGCGGCAGTTTCATGCCGTTGTTCTGGGTTTCGTTGCCGCGCAGCCGCGAGCCAACCACGATCAAAAGATCGGCGCGTGCGTAAATTTCCATTGCGGCAGGCGTCATGTTGAACGCGCCGAGGCTGCGCGCATGGCCTTCCGGCACGACGGCGCGTCCATTGGTACTCGTCACCGCCGCGAAGCCGCGCTCGACCAGCGTGGTGGCTGCATCGGCCGCATCACGCGCGCCGCCGCCGAGCCACAGCATCGGACGCCTTGCGCCACGAATACGATCGGCAAGCGCGTCAAGTTGCGCGGGATCAGGAGTCCGGCGCACGACCTCCGGCAGGCCATTCAGCGGGCGCGTCGGAATCTCTGTACGCTGGACATCGACCGGAATTTCCAGCGTCACCGGGCCCATCGGCGCGGTCAGCGCATCGCGCGCCGCCGCGAGCAGCGTATCGATCGCCGCCGCAGGCTCCCAGATGCGATGATAGGATTTGCTGATCGCCTTGAGCATATCAGGCTGGCGCGGGACGTCATGAATTGCTGCGCGATCACGATCGACGAATTCGCGATCCACCTGGGTCGTAATGTGCAAGACGGACGAGCCTGCGGTGAGCGCTTCGACCTGCGATCCGGCGGCGTTGCCCGCAGCCGTACCCGTCGACGTGATCACGACACCCAACGAGCGCGACACGCGCGCATAGGCGTCCGCCATATTCATCGCGCCTGCCTCGCCTCGCGCCGGCACGAAGACGATGCGCCTATGACGCGCGATGGCGTCGAGGATCGGCATATTGTGGATCGAGATGACGCCGAAGACGGTGGTGACGCCGATATCCGCCAGCGCACGGGCGATGGCGTCGCCAACGGGCTCACTCGTGGGCCGGGATAGGGTTGCAGCAGTATCTGCTGTGATGACTGCATGTTTCATAGATCGTCCAATCCAACGCTTAGATGAATCGCGATACGCCGCCCGAGACTTCGAGGCTTGCACCGGTAATGAAGCTGGCGGCCGGCGATCCAAGAAAGGCGATCGCGCGGGCGGGTTCGTCCGGCGTGCCGAGACGTCCGAGCGGAATATGCTTGTCGCGAGCGAGCGCGCCATACCATTGCTCGCGGGTTTGCTTCTGATCGATGCGGGCCTCGAACCGCCGCTGCCATTGGCCCGAATCGACCAGCCCAAGCAAGATCGTGTTGACGCGGATGCGCGGCGCGAATTCAGCGGCAAGCGACTTCATGAGGCTCTGCACACCGGCGCGCGCCGCCGAGGTGCAGACCATATGCGGCTCGGGTTGCAGCGACAGAAGCGAGTTCACGGCGACAATGGCGGGCGTGGGTGACGCGTCGAGCAGCGCGCGAAATGCGCGAATCGGTAAAATCTGGCTGAAGAATTTCAGCTCGAGTTCGGTGCGCCATTGCGCGTCCGTCGTGTTGGCGAACGTCGAAACGCGCCCCTCGCCCGCATTGTTGACCAGTAGATCGATGCGGCCACCGCTCCACGCTGTCACATCCTGCGCGAAGGCGCTCACGGCATCCGCATCGAGCACGTCGCAGATTTTTGCCATGACGCGGCCCGGCCCGACCGTTTCGAGCGCGGCCGTCGCCGCATCAAGACGTTCAGCATTGCGGCCGCAGATTGCGACACGCGCGCCCTCGGCGAGCAGCAAACGGGCGGTCGCTAGCCCGATGCCGGAGCTTCCTCCGGTGACAACCGCGATGCCATTGACGAGTCCGAGATCCACGAGACGATCCTAGCTGCCGGAGCGCGCAGACTTGCGCGCCAGGAGGGTCGTGTGCTGCGACGTGAACGTCGCGGCAGTCGCGCCGCGCCAACCGAGCCGCATTGAAATATCTTCCGCTGCGGCCTTGACCCTGTCCCCGATCGCGGCACGACGCGCGGCACCCACAAAATCCGCAGCATGTCCGCTCACATTCAGCGCAGCAATCGGCGCACCGGTCGCGTCGAAAACAGCTCCGGCGACCGAGCTGATGCCGGCCTCATAATTACCGTCGCTCCAGGCCAGTCCCGACGCCCGGTCGGCTTCGAGTTGGGTGTGCAGTTGCGCCGGCGTCACCGCCGTATGCGGCGTCACTGCGCGCAGCACGGCGCCGGCATACATGCGGTCGATCCGTTCGGGCGGCAGGTGCGCCATGATGATCCGACCCATATTGGCGGCATGCGCGGGCAACCGGCTGCCAATGCGGATATTGCTGGCAAAGGTGTGGTTCGGTACGCGGCGCACGATATAGACGATTTCCAGGCCGTCGAGCACGCCGAGATGCGCCGAGAGGCTGAGGTCTTCCGCCAGACGCGTCAGCACCGGCACAGAGGTCTGAACGAGGTCTTCCGAGAAGAACGCCTGAGCAGCCAACCCGACCAGACCGACGCCGATGCGCCATCCCTGATCGTTCGACCGTTGCTCGATGAAGCGTTCGGATTCCAGCGTGCGCAACAATCGAAGCAGAGTTGTGCGGTTGATGCCGAGTTGACGGGCGGTGCGCGACATGTTGGTCACGCCGTCGCCTTCGGCGATATGGCGCAACAGTCGTGCGGCGCGCTGCACCGGCGGCGACAGATAGAGATCGTCGCCGCCTTCGCCGATGTCGTCGTCGGTGCGCTTAGTCATGAGTGCGATCGATGAGTTGCAAAAGAAGGTCGGCGACCGCCGCTGGATTTTCCTGTGCGAGCGCATGGCCGGCATCGGGAATCTCGCGATAGCCGATCCGGTTGGACAACGCGGCGTAGGTGGCCCGCGCATTGTCGGGCGGCGTCACGACGTCCTCTGTACCGACGGCTACAAGCGTCGGCGCGGCAATCACTGCTGCATCGGCGAGCAAGTCGCCCGAGCCGAGCGCACGAACCGCTTGCGCGTAGCCGGCCGGATCAAGCGCAGCCATCGCCTGCCGCACGCCTGCGATCACAGCGGGTTTGCGCGCCGGCTCGAACACCAACCGCGCAGCGCGCTTCGCGGCAAAGGCAGCGGGACCCAGCGCGTCGAGGTCATCAATCCGGGCCTGGACGGCCGGCGGCAAGACGCCGCCGGAGGACACCTGATAGCCCAACGCCGGCGATGTCAGCATCAGCGCACTCACCCGTGACGCTTGATGGGCCGCGAAGTTCGCCGCAAACAGACATCCCAGCGAATGCCCCGCCAGCACGATCCGGTCGATGCCGAGTCCGTCGAGCAGACGCAGCAACGCATCTGCATAATCGCGCGGATGCGGCGCGGCCATCGGCAGCGGCCGCGACGCGCCATAGCCCGGCGCATTCCACGCGATCGTTCGCAGCGATTCCGGAAGTGCCATCATCAATGGCTCGAAGCTTCGCGCATGGCTGCCGATGCCGTGCAGCAGAACGAGCGGCTCACCTTGGCCCCCCTGTCCGCGTTCCAGATAGTCGATGCCCGCGCAATGACCCGACTTCAATGCCGCGATGTCGACGAAGTCACTCATGTCTGGGCCGCTCGTGGCGTATCGATCGCGCGGGGCACGTAATGCAACACGCGGTTCTCGACAGCGGCGACGGCCCAGTACATCGCGATTCCGATCAGCGTCAAAAGGCCGATAGCGTCGAACACCATCGCAGTGTTGGCCTGTCCCTGCCCGAAGCTGATGAGATAGCCAAGGCCGACTTCACCTCCCACCAATTCACCGACGGTGATGCCGATCACGGCCAGCGTCGCGCCGATCCGCAGGCCGGCGAGAAGATTGGGCATCGAAAACGGAAGCATGATTTTGAAGAATATCTTCGCAGGGCTCATATTATAGGCCCGCGCCAGATTGATAAAATCCCGATCCATCACCCGCATCGCCTGTAGAATATTGACGAGGATCGGGAAGAAAACCACAAGGATGGTGACGATCAACTTCGGCCACGCATTGTAGCCGAACCACAAAATGAACAGCGGCGCGAACGCGACCTTGGGCGCGATTTGCAGAGCGAGAATGTACGGCGACAGCACCCTCTCCCACGTCGGCAAAAGCCCCAGCGTGTAGCCCGCGACTGCACCGAACAGACCGCCAAGAATGAAGCCGAGAATCGACATCGACGCCGTCGAGATGAAATGCTTGAGCAGATTTTCCTGCGTCCACATTCGGACGGCCTCACTCCACAAATCGGAAATCTTGGGAATGATATATTTCGGCACGCCGAACATCGGCGGCAGAAACTGCCATGCGAGCATGACGACGACCAGCAAAGCAAAGCTGGCGATCGGCGCGATTGCGCCGCGTCCCCATGCGCCGGGCGGCGGGACGGCAGGCAGCCCGGCCGGATCAGAGGCCTGCGTGGTGGACGGGTTGGACATCGCGGAGCCCGCCTCTACTTGGTGAACTCATTGGTGTAGAGGTCTTGAACCGGGACGGCGGTCTGGATGATCTTGTTCTCGACGTAGAAGGTCTGGACCTTCTTCAGCCGCTCCGGATCATAGGCGCCGAGCGCGGCGATTGGTGTCGTGGCGTAAACTTCCGTCACGTAGCGGCGCAGAATGCGCTCCATGTCGACTTCCTTGCCGGTGTGCTGCGGCACGACCGAGACGAAATCGCGCGCCGCCGACGCCGGGTCGTCCATGCAATCGCGGACCGCCTGTAGCACCGACTTGACGAAACCGCCGACCGCCGCCGGACGCGTTGCGACCATCTTATCGGACGCGAGGATGGCCTGCGCCATCGCCGGAAAAACCGATTCAAACGGGTAGTAGTCGAGCGGAATGCCTGCGGCTTCGATCATATCGGCCCATTCCGGCGTCGCCATGATGCCGTCGAGCGATTTGGAAATCATCAACTGGGTGACGCCGGCCGGCCCGACCGCCTGAACTTCAAGGTCGGAGCGCTTCAGCCCGCTTGCGGCAAGAACGCCGAGAAGCGAATAATAGCTCGTGTCCTGATAACCGATGACGCCGATCTTCTTGCCGCGCAGATCGGCAAAGGATTTGACGTTGCTGTCCTTGCGCGTGCAGATTTGAAACAGCGGATGCGAACCAAGCTGCGCGACCGCGCGAACCTTGACGTCGTTCGGGCGAACGATCATCGAGGTCTCACCGATGCCGCCGCCGATGTCGGCATTCCCCGCGCCGACCTGAATGGCGACATCCGCGCCGCCGCGTCCGGTCTGAAAGGTCGGCGCGACATTGTTCTTGGCAAAATAGCCGCGCTTCGTCGCGATGTGAAACGGCATGAAGGCGGGGAGAAACGGAGGCGCTGGAAACAAATAGGTGACGGATTCGGGGGCAGCAAAAGCGGGTCGAATGGCAGCGGCGGCCAGAAGACCACCCAGGGCCGTGCGTCGCGTCATCTTCATTTTCAGTCTCCGTGAAATGGTCCGCGATCAAGCGTCAAGCTGATTATCAATGTGAAGGGCGTGGAACAGGTGCTTGACGATCTCGCTTGCGCGAGGAGTTGCAAGCCGGGCAATCGGATTGTCGCGATCAGGAAGGCCGAGATCGATCTCCTCGATGATGCGACCAGGACCGTCGCTCATGACCAGAATGCGATCGGACATCGCGACCGCCTCCGACAGGTCATGCGTGATCAGCAGCGTGGTCAGCCCGGAGCCAGCGATCGTCTGGGCGAAGTTCATTTGCAGGACAAGCTTGGTCTGTGCGTCGAGCGCCGAGAACGGCTCGTCCAGCAGGACGACATCGGGATCAATGGCGAGCGTCCGCGCAAGCGCCGCGCGTTGGCGCTGGCCGCCCGATATCTGATACGGGTAGCGGTCGGCAAATTCGCCGAGCCGGCAACGCTTGAGTTCCTTCAATGCGCGTTCGCGTCGTTCAGCGGCGCCGATGTTGCGCGCCTCGAGACCGAACTCGACATTGTCTAGCACCGTGCGCCACGGCAGCAACAAATCCTTCTGCAACATGAAGCCGACGCTCGAACTCGGGCCTGACACGTCGACGCCCTGCAGCGAGACCGTCCCTTCGCTTGGACGGTCGAGGCCGGCGATCAGATTGAGCAACGTGCTCTTTCCGCAACCGGACGGCCCGACAACGGAAACGAACTCGCCGGCCCCGACGTTGAAAGACAGATTCTTGACTGCGGTGAATGGAAGTGCGCCTGCGGCACGCGCTGGAAATCGGCGCGCGACATTGCGTAATTCCAGCACCTGCGGCTGTCCGGCCAACACGACCAAGCCTCCTGTTAATCGTTCTAATATGAACTCTATGTTCGTAGTTCAGACAATAGACCCGCGATCCCATTGAGAGTCAATTGAGCCTCCGCATCAACTTTGGGCGCAGGGTGCAAGAAACATCTGCAGGCTGCCTACCAACGCGACGGCGGCTATGTCCTAGTCACAGGCCGGTCGCCAGAAACTCCGATAAGTCAACGAACGAAGCAAAATCAACACGCACGAGGTCGGCGAAAACCCGACGTGCTGCGCTTGATATTGATGCAAATCGTCGATCACCGAACGGTTGCGCAATCATTTCCCGCTCAGGAAAAGCACCACCATCTTCCCATGGCTTAGTTCGTATGGTATTTAATGTTTCGCAGACGAAACATTAGGCGTGTTGGACGAGCAAGCGCGACATGACGAAACAGGTCAAATCACGGCGGCAGCCAGCCACGCGGTCCAAAGCCGATCCCGCCATCGACGGCGGCCTCACGGGCGGCCTGCCAGACAACTCCTCTGCGCGGACCGAACAGGTCGACGAGCGCTATCTGGTGCCTGCTTTGCTCCGTGGAATGCAGGTGCTGCAGGACTTGTCGGTAGAACGCAGGCGGCTCACTTTGTCGGAGGTCGCGACCTCACTCGGCGTGACACGGTCGTCAGCCTATCGATTGCTCTTCACGCTGTGTCATCTTGGCTATGTTGTGCTCGACACGGCGACCAAGACATACTCGCTCGGCCCGCAAGTGTTGCGGCTCGGCTATGCCTATCTTGCAGGTCGCGATTTGGCGGAGGTCGCGACGCCCTATCTCATGAGGCTTCGAGATCGCACCGGCTGGTCGGCCCATCTCGGCGAATTGCACGGGCGCGACGTTATCTATCTCGCGCGCGTGGCGACGCGACGCTCGATCGCAAGCACCGTGCATGTCGGCACGCGGCTGCCGGCGCGGACGACCGCGATGGGACGTATTCTGTTATCGAATCTGTCGGACGACGAAGTCAGGGAGCTTTATCACGACGACGTCACGCCGGTTATCGGCGGTCAGTCGCCGGGGACGCTTTCGGCCCTGACCGAACAACTCGCCGGCGACCGTGCAAGACAGGTCGTCGTGCAGAATTCGAGCTTCGAGCCTGGCGTTGCCAGCATCGCGGCCCCGATTCATGACATGAGCGGCCGCGTCGTCGCCGCCGTCAATATTTCGGTTGTCGCGCTGTTCACAAATGATGCGGAATTGAACGGTCCATTAAAGGCGGAGGTTTTAGCCGCCGCCGCTGCAATTTCACGCGACCTTGGTCACGTGGCCCGTGGCGAGGATGGCAACGAACGGCCGCCTGCACGACTTTCCAAGCCGTAGATTGACGAACCGAGACCAGAAAATGGAGGACATCATGGACGATATCACCCGACAGCCACAGACCACGACGGGTCATTCTTGGGACCGGCCCGAAGGCGCGAGCTTCGACAACTGGATGGAAAGCCGCGTCGCGCGCGTCGCCGACCGGAATTATGATTGGAACGCGCTGAAGTTTCAGGCCGACTTCGATCCGAAGTATCGGCGTGCGCAGAAGCGCTTTATCGGCACAGGCGGCACCGGTGTCGCGAAGGACACGAATGTCATTGCGGCCGAGCACTTCACGCTATCGAACATGATTTTGCCGGCCGGCGCGGAAGGCCCGATGCACCTGCATACCGACGCCGAGGAAGTGTTCTTCGTTCTGCGCGGCAAGGTGAAAGTGATGGTGGAAAAGGACGGCGACTATTGGGAAGCCGTTCTCGGCGAGCGCGACTGCATTTCCGTCCCGCCCGGCGTTTATCGCGGCGAGATCAATATCGGTGAAGAAGAAGCTGTCATGATGGTGATGATCGGTTCGCCGAAGCCGGTCACGCCAACCTATCCGCCTGAGCATCCGCTCTCGAAGGTCAAGCGCTAAGCGCGCCGGATTCCGCGACAGGTGTCGCGGCATCCGTTTTGACTTGATGCGCGCCGTTGCGCGCATCGCGGTTGCTCAAGGAGTTTTGGTTCATGGCATTGAATGGCATCGATGCGGTTGTATTTGGGGTCGCCGATCTGGCTGAGGCTGGACGCTTTCTGACCGACTGGGGTTTGACAAGAGTGTCCGAAGACGCCGACCGGCTGGTGTTCCGCACCCGCGACGGCACGCAGGCGATCGTGCGCCCCAGAGACGCGGCGGATTTGCCGCCGGCCATCGAGCCGGGCAACACTGTGCGTGAGGTGATTTGGGGCGCCGCCGATCAGACCGCCCTCGATACGACGCTCGCGACGTTGCTCACTGTCGATAACTTCCGCACCGGCGCCGACGGGATGCCGCGCGTGACCGATCCAAACGGGCTCAGCCTCGCCTTCCGCGTCAGCCAGCGCACGCCGATCGTCGTGCATCCGACGCTGCCGAACGCACCTGGCACGCATCAGCGCGTCAATCAACGCTCGCCGATCCACACGCAGGCGCATCCGATCAATATCGGCCACGTCGTTCTGTTCGCAGCCGACTTCGCCGCCATGCGAGCCTTCTATCTGGAGAAACTCGGCTTCGTTATCAGCGACGAATACCCCAATCACGGCGTGTTCACCCGCTGCCAGCAAGTCGGCGATCATCATAATCTGTTCATGCTCAACCGGCCGGGCAAAGCCGGCGTCAATCATGTCGCGTTTACCGTGACCGACGTGCACGAGTTGATCGGCGGCGGCATCGCCATGAGCAAGAAGGGCTGGCAAACCGAGATCGGTCCTGGCCGACATCCGATTTCGTCGGCCTATTTCTGGTACTTCGACAATCCACTGGCGGCCCCTCTCGAATATTATACGGACGAGGATTACTGCACGGAGGAGTGGAAGCCGAGCACCTTCGAGCGCAAGCCGGAGTTGTTCGCCGAATGGGCGATCACCGGCGGCATCGACGGCACCACGCGGCGGCAGGCCAAGGGCCTCGACGCCAGCGGCCGTGGTCACGCGTGACGGGATCTAGCGATGCATAGCGATCTGCGCCGTATCGTGATCGTCGAGGCGCACCGACGGCGCTCGGGGCGTTGTCCGGTCCGCGTCCACTCGCTCGGCACGGGGGAGACATTCACGATCGAGCCAACCGATGACGGCTTTCGCGATGTCACCTCCGGCCTGTCTGTGCGGGTCAGCGGATCGCAGATCATGCTCTCTGATGGTCTTGGGCCGCTCAATCTCATCTTGACCGGCGATGTCGGCTTCGATGGCGTCGATCACAACACAAATGAGCCGTTTTCCGGACGCGCCGGCGGCGGCGCGTCCGTGACGCTCTACGATCGCCATCGGCACGAGTATTTTCAGTATGCCGTCGCGGCTGAAGACGAGCGGATTTAAGAGCATCATGACACAGAGATTTTCGGGCAAGCGAATTGTCGTGACGGGTTCGGGCCGCGGCCTCGGCTACGCTTTTGCCGAACGGATCGGGCGCGAAGGTGGCAGCGTCATCATTGCCGAGATCGATGCAGCGCTGGGCACCGATGCCGAACAGAAACTAAATGCCGCCGGGATCGATGCGCGTTTCGTGCAAACCGATATTTCGTCGGACGACTCCGTGCAGGCCATGGCGGTCGAAGCCGCGAGAGGCTGCGACGGCATTCACGGCGTCGTCGCCAATGCCGGATGGGCCAACAATGTCGGCGGAAAGACCTATGACGAGATCACGCCGGATGCCTGGGACCGCATGATGGCGATCAACGTGCGCGGCACATGGCTGACGATCCGCGCGCTCGGACCGCTGATGCGTGACGGCGGCGCGATCGTCACCGTCTCGTCTGACTCGATCTATTGGGGCGCGCCGCGCCTGTTGCATTACGTGACCAGCAAATCGGCGATCGTCGGGATGACGCGCTCGCTGGCCCGTGAATTGGGCGACCGGATGATCCGTGTGAATTGCCTGTTGCCCGGCCTCACAAAAGGCGAGGCGACCAAAGACATCCCGCAAGCGCGCTGGAACGATTACGCCGAGCGCTCGATCCTGAAACGCAACCAACAGACCGACGACCTCGACGGCGTGGTTGCATTTTTGTTGTCTGACGATTCGAAATTTATCACCGGCCAGACACTCGCAGTGGATGGCGGCTTCTCGTTGCATTGAAGACGAGGTTGAGGATCTTTCGCGATGGTTGGTTTGACGATCGGAATCAACGGTGGCGGTCCCGGCGGGCTGGCGGCGGCGATCGCATTGCGGCAGGCCGGCCATGACGTCGAAGTGTTCGAGCAGGCGAAGTCTTTCCAACGGGTCGGAGCAGACATCAATCTGACGCCGAATGCAGTGCGCGCGCTCGCTGGTCTCGGCGTGGTTCCAGCTCTTGAAGAAACCGCTGCCCGGCCAACCCATCGCATCAGCCGGATGTGGGACACCGGCGCGGAAACATCGCGGCTCGAACTTGAGAACGTTGCGGAAGAAAAGTATGGCGCGCCGCAATTCACCATTCACCGCGCGGATTTGCTGAACGCGTTGCGCCAGCAACTGCCGGCTGAGGTTATCAAGCTCGGCCACCGCATCGACTTGCTCGACATCGGAGACGACAACGCCACGGCGACGTTCGTGGACGGCGCCAGCCGGACGGTCGATCTCATGATCGGCGCTGACGGCATTCATTCACCGACGCGGCAAGCCTTGTTCGGCGCGGAGCATCCGCAATTCACCGGGCTCGTCTCCTATCGCAGCGTGATCGACAGCGCGCTGCTGTCGGTTCCGAATCTCAACGCGTTTACGAAATGGTGGGGTCCAACCCCGGACTATCAGATCGTCACCTTTCCGCTCAATCGCGGACGCGAGACATTCGTGTTTGCAACGACACCGCAGACCGACTGGTTGCACGAATCCTGGACGATGGAAGGCGATGTCGATGAATTGCGCACGGCCTATGTGGCGTTTCATCCCGAAGCCCGCGCATTGCTGGACGCCTGCACTCACATCACCAAGTCAGCGCTTTATGTCCGCGATCCTCTGCCGCAATGGTCGAAAAAGCGCGCGACGTTATTGGGCGATGCCTGCCATCCGATGACGCCGTTCATGGCGCAGGGATCGGCAATGGCGATCGAGGATGCCGTCGTGCTGGCCCGCGCGCTACAAGATGTCGACGCAAGCGGGCTGTCATCCGCGCTCGGTCGCTATGAAACCGCACGCAAGGATCGGACCGCGCGGGTGCAACTGGGATCGCGGGGCAATGAATGGCTCAAGGACGGCGGCAACGCCGACTGGGTCTATGGTTACGACGCGTGGTCGACACCTGTCCATTAAAGACCCAGATTGGCCGCCTTGACGAGGCGATTGTCCGTCAGCCGTATGCCCGCCCGCGCAAAACAAACGCGGCGTTCTCAAGAACGTCGGCACGATCGCACAGACGCGTCTTCGTTTGACAAAGCTGAGATCGGCCGGGATCTGCGTTAGATCAGTAATTCTCACGATGAACGTCGTGAATAACAATTCCCATGCCTTGGTCCGGCAATGCGAGCCAATCCCTGCGCTTCAAAGTTCGACGCGTGTCTTCAAGACCGCTTTGCCAGTGCTCGCGCATCGACGTCGCAGAGAATTCGTGGTCTTTCGAATCGCCCTCGTATGATTTCTGCTGGTAGATCATTTGCAGAATCGTAATTTCCGGCAGATCCGCCAAATTGTCCCGCAGGCCTCGCTCGCGCTCGCTCAACTGGTCGTCCGGCACTTTTGACAGCGCTCTGAAAAGCTCGGACTTCAGATCATTCATACGCTTGTAGACGTCGGTATTGTAACGCGTGCGAGACGAATAAACGATGTCCTTCTGCCGTGCCAGAACCTCTTGAATGTCGCGCGGCAGCGGACCCCGCGCGCTGAACAGATCGACCTGAAACACCAGCGAGTTCAACCGATCGTCCTGATCGAGCAGATGCTGCAACGGCGTGTTGGAGACGATACCGCCATCCCAAAAATAGTCGGTGCCGACTCTCACCATCGGTAACGCCGGGGGTAGCGCTCCACTCGCCATCACATGTTCCGGCGCGATGACTTCCTTTTTATTGTCGAAGTACAGGAAATTGCCCGTCAGCACATTCACCGCACCGACGGCGAAATGCATCCTTTGTTGATTGATAAGATCAAAATCGACCAGCTCAAGCAGCGTCTCGCGCAAGGGGGCCGTGTCGTAATAGCTCGTCGCGGTTTTTGCGCCCGCCGGGCTGAACCACGGATTGACATCGTGCGGCTTGAAGAATCCTGGCTGGCCGAGTGCGGTCGTCATCATCGAACTTGTCAGGTTGCGCGCCTTGCGAAACACGTCCCCGTCGGGTGTGTAGTGCCAGACCTTTCGCGCCGTGATGCGATCCCAAAACGTGCGGAGCCGTTCGAGCCGAAGCTCCGGAGGGTTGCCGGCGATGATCGCGGAATTGATCGCACCGATCGAGACGCCGCACACCCAATCCGGCTCCATGCCTTCTTCGTGCAGAGCTTGATAGACGCCCGCTTGATATGCACCGAGCGCGCCGCCGCCCTGTAGCACCAGCGCGACGCGATCGCAGCGATCGGGACGCCAGTGGGGCTGGGCGTTGGAGTCTGATCCCGCCGGTGCGCGCGCGTCCATCTTGTGCGGTCCTTGCAATGGCTATGAAACTTGCTCGCACACTTCAGATGAGCAGTGACGGTGTTGTGACAGCCGTCAGTCCGAAGCCATGTCGGAGCGACGATCGGCAAGCCGTCATGCGGCTGACGGAAAAATCTCACACCGTCGTCAAACAACACCATTAGCTATGCCGCTGCATCCCTTCCTGGAGCGGCAAGCAGGTTGACCGGCCGGACCACGCGAAAGCCCGTGGCATCACCGAGCAACGGGTGATCTGCGATGTGCTGCTTGCAGCGCAGCCGGCAAAGCGCTTCATCACCGGTATGACTTTGCCCGTCGATGGCGGCTGGACGGCTCACTAACGAGAGGACATCCGATGCGCAAGAGTGACATTCTCCGGCTGCCATCCATGCCGATGGCTGGTCCGAGCTATCCAGCGGGACCATACCGTTTCATCAACCGCGAGTTTCTCGTCATCAGCTATGAGACCGACCCGGAGTTGATCCGGATGGGCCTGCCCGAGCCGCTGGAGCCGCTCGATCAGCCGATCGTGCATTATGAATGGATCAAGATGCCCGACAGCTCGGGTTTCGGCAGCTATACCGAATCTGGACTGGTGATTCCGGCGCGCTTCAACGGCGAAGACGTCAACTTCGTTTCCCAGATGTATCTCGACGACGATCCGCCGATCGCCGCAGGCCGCGAGATTTGGGGGTTTCCTAAAAAATATGCTCACCCCAAGCTGGAAGTGATCAAGGACACGCTGACCGGCACCCTGGAATATGCCGGGCAGCAGGTCGCGATGGGAACGATGGCTTACAAGCATGGCGCCATGGCCGGCAACGGAGAGGCGACCCACGCCACTCTATCGAAGACACAAATCAATCTGAAATTGATCCCGGGCGTCGATGGCAGCGCCGAAGTCTGCCAACTCGTTGCAATCAATCTGTGCGACATCACGGTAAAGGGCTCCTGGTTCGGACCGGGTCGCCTCCATCTCATTCCGCACGTCAACGCGCCCGTCGCGGATTTTCCGGTTCGGCGAATGGTTGGGGCACACCATTTCGTGGCGGATCTGACGCTGCCGTATGGCCGTGTGGTGCATGATTACAACAAGGAGAATAACAGCCTCGCCGACGCGGCTGAGTAATCTGGCCGACATCTCACTGTCGCATGCATGACATCAAGTATTTCGCCTGGGGTACCCGCCCGGCGCGGGTCGAGACAACCAGGCGAGCGTGTCGCCGTTGCGAATGGCCCGGCGGACGGTGCGAGAGTTTTGCGTTGCGTGGGAAGTGTCAGGTGGGGAATGTCCGATCTTTCGTCGGTGTCGAACGTCGCGGACGATGATCGCCTTTCGACGGGCGCAGCAAAAATAATTCCTGGATTGGTTTGGGCTTTTCTCATTCATCCCGACGGAAAGCCGCAATCGCTTCCAATCGATCAGCCGATCGATACCGTTCAAGGCGGTCTGCTTTGGCTGCATTTCAACCTGGCGGACAGCCGCGCATTGCTATGGCTTGCGCATGCAGAGCTTCACGCGCCGCAGCAAGCCCGCACGCTGATGCTGTCGAAAGATACGTATCAACAGCTCCACACAGCGGATCAAAGCGTCTATGGGGTGTTTGCTGATTTGCTGCGCGACATCGATGTTGCGACGGACGATACCGGCCACCTGCGTTTCGTGATGAGCGAGCATCTGCTCGTGAGTGGCCGTCATCATGCCTTATGCGCCGTGGATGCGACCCGCCGCGCGCTGGAAGGCGGCCACCGCATCGACGGCGTGGGCATGCTCCTGGAAACGATCGTCGAGCATGTTGCGGATACGATGGATGGCGTCGCCGACCGGATCGCGCTGGCTCTCGATGAAATCGAGGAAGACATGCTCTCGGGCAATTCCAAGGATATGCTGCAAAAACTGGGAAAATTGCGCCGAACCTGCGTGCGGCTGCATCGTCAATTGTCCGGGCTGCGAACGGTGTTTCACCGTCTCGAACAGAAAGGCATTGAACAGTTGAAGCCTGCGCTGCAATTGCGGGCGGGCCGACTGGCCCAACGTCTCGACGGACATGATCACCGCGTTGTGGAGATGCGCGAGCGCAGTCGCCTGTTGCAGGAAGAGCTGCATCTGCAGATCGAAGAACAGGGGAATGACAGCCTGCGGGTCTTGTCGATCTTGACGGCGCTATTACTGCCACCCACGCTCGTCACAGGCATTTTTGGAATGAACACCAAGGGCCTGCCGTTGACGGATGTCGAGTCCGGCTTCGCCATCGCGGCCGTGCTGCTCGTATCGTCGTCAATCGCGGCGTTCTTGGTCATGAAACGCATTGGCTTGATCCGATAGGTTGTCATGGCCAATTCGTCGTGGGGAAAGTTCGGCATCCGCACGATAGGTTTGGCCAGCCTGGTGCTGAGCCTCTTTTTGACGCATCCGGCACGTGCTGCCGATCTCGTGCCCGTGGGGACATCGCGGGACGCACAGTCCGTTCTCGCCGATTGGGGCGTCACGATCACGCGGACTTATATCGGTGAAGTGCTGGCTAATCCGTCAGGCGGGATTCGCCGCGGCGCAATCTATACCGGGCGACTGGATCTCGGCGCCGACGTCGAACTTGAGCGACTTGTTGGCTGGACCGGCGCCACCTTCCACGCCAATATTTTCCAGATTCACGGCAACGGGCTGTCGCGCGATTACATCGGTAATTTGATGCTGGTCAGCGGTATTGAGGCGCTTCCGGCGACGCGGCTTTATGAAATGTGGATCGAACAATCCTTACTCGGCGGCAAGTTGCTCATCAAAGTCGGGCAACAACCTTCGGACATTGAGTTTATTGATAGCAAGTATGACGACATCTTCGTCAATTCGGCGCTGGGTTGGCCCGGCATCACCGGTGTCATTCTTCCAAGCGGCGGGCCATCGCCGCCGCTGGCGGTGCCCGGCATTCGCGTCAAGGCGCTCCTGTCTGATCGCATCACGGCTTACTTCGCGGTATTCGACGGCGACGCCGCCCCGCCCGGTCCGGAGGATCCGCAGATCAAGAATCCGTATGGGCTCCTGTTTCGCGTCCATGATCCGCCCTGGCTGATCGGGCAGCTCAAATATGGCTTTGAAGTCGGCGATGCATCCTTGCCGGGTTCGATCACGGGCGGCACATGGTATCATTTCGGCTCATTCGATGATCAACGGCGGGCAAGTGACGGCCTGTCACTGGCCAATCCGGCGGCGTCGGGCGAGCCTGCGAGCCTGCGACGCAACCGGGGCATCTTCGCCGTCTACGAGCAAAGATTGTTGCGCAGCGCATTGGATGCGGAAAAGGGCGTTGGACTATTCCTCCGTGGCTCCGTCAGCCCATCCGACCGGAATCTCATAAGTCTCTATGTCGACGGCGGAGTCCAGATCACTGGTTTCAGCGCGAGCCGGCCGAACGACAAGATTGGCGCAGCCTTCACCTATGCACGGATTTCCGACGGCGCGCGTCAGTTTGATCGCGATGTCCAGATGTTTACCGGCATCGCAACACCGATCCGCGACTATGAGGCCATCCTTGAAATGAACTACTCCGCCGAGCTTAGACAAGGGGTCACAGTCCAGCCTCTCCTCCAATATGTCAGGCACCCTGCCGGAGGTGCGGTTGATCCGAACGATCCGTCAAATACGAAGCGCATCAAGGACGCGCTCGTAGTCGGAGTACGGACGTCGATGTCGTTTTGAACGACGGCAGACGCAAAACAATCCCAGCGTCGTCAACTTTTGCGCGGCACGGCTGATCCGCTAGAAATTCCGCTCATTTGGTCATGCACCGCAATGTCAAAATGTCGCGGCTGTCATCCAATGTTCAAATCAGTCAGGCAAATACTAACGCTCCTTAACTTTTAGGGGGCGTTTGATGTCAGATTTTTCCATCAATGATAGCGGTATAGGTCATCGGCCGATTGAACCGGCTTCACGGCCCAATCTTGACAAGGGATTTAATCCCCTGACGATGATTCTGTTTTTTGGAATTCTGGCGGCTGGCGCGCTGTTCGTTGCTTACAGCATTTATCAGGATGTCGAGGCGACTGGAACCAGGGTTACAAGCTATCTGCCTTATCTGCTTCTGTTTGTTGCTTTGCTGATCGCGCTCGGTTTCGAGTTCGTCAACGGCTTTCACGACACGGCGAATGCCGTTGCGACCGTGATCTACACGCATTCGCTTCCTGCTGAAGTCGCCGTGATGTGGTCCGGTTTTTTCAACTTTCTTGGCGTTCTGTTCTCGTCCGGTGCGGTCGCGTTCGGCATCGTGTCGCTTCTGCCGGTCGAATTGATCCTTCAGGTCGGCAGCAGTGCCGGTTTCGCCATGGTTTTTGCGCTGCTGATCGCCGCGATCATCTGGAATCTCGGCACCTGGTATCTCGGCTTGCCGGCATCGAGCTCGCATACGCTGATCGGCTCGATCATCGGCGTCGGCATTGCCAATGCCATGATGCGCGGCCGCGACGGCACGTCCGGCGTCGATTGGGGCAAAGCCACCGAGATCGGCTACGCATTGCTGCTCTCGCCGTTGGTCGGCTTTGTCGCAGCGGGCGCGCTGTTGCTTTTGTTGAAGGTGGTTGTACGCAATCCCGCGCTTTACACCGCTCCCGATGGAAACAAGCCGCCGCCGCTCTGGATCCGCGGATTGTTGATCGCGACCTGTACCGGCGTCAGCTTCGCTCACGGCTCCAATGACGGCCAGAAAGGCATGGGTCTTATCATGCTCGTTCTGATCGGGACTGTCCCCACGGCTTACGCACTCAATCGCGCATTGCCGGCTTCGCAGGTACAGCAATTCAACCAAAGCTCCCTTGCCGCATCGCAGGTTATCGCGGCGAAGGGCGCCGGCTACAACATTATCGGCGACCCGCGTTCGGTTGTGACCCAATACGTCTCCCAGCATCAAATCACCGAGGGCACGTACCCTGCCCTGGCCGTTTTGGTGAAAGACGTCGGCGAACAAGTGCAGCGATACGGCACGCTCGACAAGGTGCCTGCCGAGGCCGTGGGCAACACCCGTAACGACATGTATCTGACATCCGAAGCCATTCGCTTCCTGATGAAAGACAAGGCCAACGATCTGAACAAGGACGATGTGGCGACGCTGACGGCCTACAAGGGCTCGTTGGACGCCGCGACGAAATTCATTCCGACCTGGGTCAAGATCGCGGTCGCAATCGCATTGGGCCTTGGGACAATGGTTGGATGGAAACGCATTGTCGTCACCGTCGGCGAAAAGATTGGGAAAACTCATCTGACCTACGCACAAGGCGCATCAGCCGAACTCGTCGCTGCCGCAACAATCGGAGCTGCCGACGTTTTTGGCCTGCCGGTCTCGACGACCCATGTCCTGTCGTCGGGCGTCGCTGGCACGATGGCGGCCAATGGATCTGGATTGCAGATGTCCACGATCCGCAATCTGCTGATGGCATGGGTACTGACGTTACCGGCGGCGATCATGCTCTCGGCCGGACTTTACGTCCTGTTCTCGAGTTTATTCTGACGATTGAGGGGGCGGCTGCCAGACGGCAGCGGCCCCGTCATCATCTTTTATCGAAGCGGCACCTGCTTGCTACACCGCTCCGGTATTGGTCTCTTCGATCAGGCCAAGTGCGGAAGCGATCAGTCGTTTTGCATCGCGCTCGCCAAGCGAGGCTTGCGATAGGAGATGCTCTGCAATCGCCAGCTTAGACATCGATCGAGAGCGCTGAAAACAAGGGCTTCGTAGAATATCGTCAAGCGTCGTGCGCAACAGCGCAAGGGTTGCCGGATCAAAAGCTACGCTCATGTCAGTATGCCCGCATTGGTCTTCATCGACTGGGTTCGTATTGGCAATGAATAACGTGGGTATGACTACGCAGCGGTTATTCCGAGGCCATCCCGGAGTTGAGGTCGGAACGATGATGTCA
The DNA here is from genome assembly GCA_964244735.1 of uncultured Tardiphaga sp. Classification (GTDB taxonomy): domain Bacteria; phylum Pseudomonadota; class Alphaproteobacteria; order Rhizobiales; family Xanthobacteraceae; genus Tardiphaga. Next base: position 148,678 of record CAXTJT010000005.1, on the reverse strand, counting down.
CGAATGGTGCAGCACGTTTTGAGCGCAGTGTCGCAGCTTCGCTGACCCTCCGTGGAATGGGCACGAAATCTGAGGAAAACAAATGACCGGAACGTCCGTCCCTAGCTCGAATGTTCACGACCGAATGAAAGAAGACCTGCGAGACGGCTTCGATGAAGAGCTGGAACTTGAGCTGGACGATGAGCGGCTAGATGCGCTGACCAAAGAGTTCGCGGGCCACACGTCGCGGGAGACTGTCGATCGTCGCGTCTATTTTCGCGAGCTGTTTCGTCTTCAAGGCGAACTCGTCAAGCTGCAGACCTGGGTGCAGCATCACAAGCTCAAGGTCGTCGTGATTTTTGAAGGTCGGGATTCCGCTGGCAAGGGCGGCGTCATCAAGCGCATAACGCAGAGGCTCAACCCGCGCGTTTGTCGCGTCGCCGCGCTGCCGGCGCCAAGCGAGCGTGAGCGCAGCCAATGGTATTTTCAGCGTTACGTGTCGCATCTGCCGGCTGGCGGGGAGATCGTGCTGTTCGACCGGAGCTGGTACAATCGCGCTGGCGTCGAGCGCGTGATGGGATTTTGCACCGAAGATGATGTTCAGGAATTTTTTCGCTCAGTTCCGGAGTTCGAGCGCATGCTGGTTCGCTCCGGCATCGTTCTGGTGAAATACTGGTTCTCGATCACCGATGAGGAACAGCATCTGCGCTTCATGATGCGGATCGCCGATCCGCTGAAGCAATGGAAACTCAGTCCGATGGACGTGCAGGCGCGCAGCCGCTGGGAGCAATATACCAAGGCCAAGGAAGCGATGCTCCAGCATACGCATATTGCCGAGGCGCCGTGGCATGTCGTTGAGGCTGACGATAAAAAGAGAGCGCGGCTTAATTGCATCGCGCATCTGCTCGAACAGATTCCGTACGAAGAGACTGCGCAGGAACACGTTGTTTTGCCCGAGCGGGTCCACAATCCTGATTATATTCGCAGTCCGGTGCCGTCAGAAATGTACGTGAAATCGCGTTATTGATGGCTGTCGCTGCCGTCCAGACATTCTGAGTGCTCAATCGTCTGCGGGTGAGGCGTCGGTTGCGTCGATCGCCGCATCAGGGGCTGTCCCATCCGAATGCGGCCTGAGTCCGAGACGTTGTCGCAAAACTCGAAATTGTCCGGTGCTAACACGATAATCGTCGAACCGTGCTCGAACCAGCCAAGTTCGTCGCCTTTGCTGAAGCTGACATCACACGGGAACGACGACGGGCCCTTATGTCTGGCATTCAGGCAGACGTCCAGAAAATGCAGCTTGATGCTCGCAACCAGAATTGCGGCGACAGGCACCAGGGTTATGGCCTCGCCGGTGTGAAGTCGAGTTCGGATCACGGCACGTTCGTTCTTGCAAAACAGCCGTTCAATTCGCTTCAAGGCGATCGGGTTGACGTTCCATGTATCGCCATGAATCAATGTGACTTGCTCGATCCGGCAATCGTGCGGCGCATGAAAGCGGTGATACATGCTGGACGTCAGTCGCAATGTAACGAAACGCCCGGCCCGGTGAGCGTTTACGAGTTGCTGATCGCCGACTAGCTCCGCAAGCGAATAGCCCGCGCCCTTGATCTGGAACAGTTCCGTATCCTTGATTGCGCCGAAGGCGCCAACAATGGCATCGCACGGGCTGACGACGATTGACGGCTCCGGATCGACCGGACGTAGGCCGGGGCGAAGCTCACGCGTGAAGCAATCATGCATGCTCTTGAAATGGGTCTTACGTGCCTCGGTCAGATCGAGGTCGGAAAAAAGCCGCCAGCACGCAATCGACGCATCGCGGACGAGTGGGTGTTCGACCTTGCTGAACCAGCCCATGAATCGCGTCAGGGCCGCCCTCGGGATACGGTTGGTCAACAAGAAGTTGAGATTTTCCTGCCGCGACAAACCGCCGACAATCTCGCGAATTGTCATGAGGCTGTCAGCGGGATTGAATAGCGGTTGACGGCATGAATTTGCCTTTTCTGATTCTGTCTGCCGTGTGGTTCGTGGCCGTCGCGGCTATCTTGCGAAAATTGTGGGTGCGGTTGACGCTGTCGCGCGCCAAGCACCGTTCGCTCGCGGGTCACTCGAAAATATCGCAACGGTTCGCGCGCCTGATCCCGTTTTACGAATTCGGCATCGATGAGTTTTTCCGATCCGATGGCGCGCCGTCCGAAATAGCCATGGCGCGTTCGGAGGGATTCTTCCGGCTCGCCCAACTTTACGCGGACCGCTACGTTAGAGGCCGTCAGATGACGTTGCAGGCGTCCGAGACGATCTCCGATCTGAAGTTCACGGAGAGCTACCGGGTGCCGTTTCAATATAGCCGGATGGTCCGCGAGCATCTGGGTGCCGGGGTATTCATACGCTCTTCCGCCGGCAGTACCGTCACCGACATCGACGACAATACGTCCTTCGACCTGACCGGGTCTTACGGCGTCAACATTTTCGGTAATGATTTTTACAAGGATTGTATTGCGAAGGCCGAAAGCCGCGCCAACGTGGTCGGCCCGGTCCTCGGTCCCTATCATCCCGTCATCGTCGACAATGTGAAACGTCTGTGCGCGATTTCGGGCCTCGACGAAGTGTCGTTCCACATGTCGGGGACCGAAGCCGTCATGCAGGCCGTGCGGCTCGCCCGGTATCACAGCGGCCGGTCGCATCTGGTCCGGTTCGCCGGCGCCTATCATGGATGGTGGGGTGACGTGCAGCCCGGCGTCGGCAATCCGATCGCGCCACACGAGACCTATACGCTTGCCGAGATGTCCGAACGCACGCTTCGCGTGTTGCGGACGCGGCATGACATTGCGTGCGTCCTCGTGAATCCGTTGCAGGCGCTTCACCCCAACGCCAACGCGCCCGCAGACTCGGCCCTGGTCGACAGTTCGCGAAAGGGGCGTTTCGATCGTGCCGCGTACAGCCTTTGGCTGAAGCAATTGCGAGACGTCTGCACCGAACGCAAGATCGTCTTGATCTTCGACGAGGTTTTCGTCGGCTTTCGCATCGCTCCGGGCGGCGCTCAGGAGTATTTCGGCGTCCGCGCCGATATCGTCACCTATGGCAAAAGTCTCGCGGGCGGTTTGCCGGTCGGCGTCGTCTGTGGGCGCAGCGACTTGATGCGCCGTTTCCGCGACGATCATCCGGTCGACATCTGTTTTGCACGCGGTACGTTCAACTCGCATCCCTATGTCATGATGGCAATGGACGAATTCCTCACCCGGCTTGGCGATCCCTCGGTCCGCGCGCTCTATCGCGGCCTCGACGAGATTTGGGACAGCCGCGCGCGATGTCTCAACGACATGCTGACCGCGCGAGGTCTTCCCGTCCGGGTGAGCCATCTGTCGTCGATCTGGATGGTCGAGTACACGACGCCGTCGCGCTACAACTGGATGTTCCAATATTATCTGCGCGCCGAGCATTTGGCGTTGAGCTGGGTCGGCACCGGCCGTCTCATCTTCAATCTGAATTACACAGACACCGATTTTTTGAAAGTCGCCGATCGGTTCCTTGCGGCCGCCGAGCACATGCAGCGTGACGGATGGTGGTGGCACGATGCCTCGCTCACCGACAAACGCATCCGCCGGACCATCCTGACGGAAATGATCACAAAAAGACGGCCGCGCTGATCGCAGCCGTCCCTTCCATCGGGCCTGATCAAGCGTGCTTCTCAAGCCCGGGATCGATCAGCTCGCCGCGAAACAGGTACAGGGGCGCCTTGTAGTAAAGCCGGAGATCGCTGAAGGGATCCGTCAAAATCTTCGTCATCCAGACGAGTCCGGTCTCGACATCGCGAATGAAGAAGAGTTGGAAGGTTCGGAACAGCAGGCCGCCGATGCCGATGGCAAGCCAGATCTTTGCAACCTGTCGCGCGAAGTCCGTCGGCGAGTTCCATGGCGTCAACATGCCCAGCAGCGTCGGATCGACATACAACACCAGCGGTGAAAGGGCCCAAATCACCAGAAGCACGATCTTCCGCTGCAGATTGTATCCGACCTTGATTTCTTCCTTGTATTCGTGCGTCGCCTGATTGACGTGATCGTAGCCCTTGGGCTCGAAAAACAGGTGCCCGCACTGGCGAGTGGTCATAGAAATCAGCCAGCCGACCAGCGCGGCGGCGACGGGATCAACGAACAGCAGCCCGTAACCCACGAGAAAACTGAACGCACTCACAAAGTGCAAACTTTGATTGATGCGGCTGTGGTGATAGTAGCGGTGATCGTCCCACCTTTGGGTTCGCAGCGCAGCCAAGAAGCTTTTCATCGACTAACTCCTGGATAAGGTTGATCCTGAGTACAACGGGTCGATGTCCGGTGTGTGACGACACGATATTGACATAGCGCAAAGGAGTGGACGCGGAACCTGCGAATCGGGTCAGACGCCCGGCTGTGACAACGAGGCGACAACAGGCTTGCCGAAACGAATGAGCGAGAAGTGACCGAAGGGCGGCACGGCGATGCGTTCGACAAGTTGGATACCATCGGCGCGGTCCGCCCATTGCACGTAACGCGACCATGAGAATTCGGTCCGCCAGCCCAGCGGCCTCACGATCGGCGCCAGTTTCTTTTCAATAAAACAGCGCAGACCCGCCTCTGCGCTGACCCTGCTGAGCAGAATGATTTCGCCTCCCGGCCGCAGCACCCGCGCAAACTCGGTCAGCGTCGCCTCGGGATCAGCAACCGCCGTCACAACATATTGCGCCATCACGACGTCAAATGAGTCATTCGGAAAATCGAGCTTTTCGGCGTCCATGATGGCGAGCCCCTCGACGTTCCGCAATTGCAGATCGGCGACCCGCTGCTTTGCCTTGTTCAACATGGCTTCGGAAATATCGATGCCGAGAATGCTGAGATTCGATCCGTATTGCGGCAACGAAATGCCTGTTCCGACCCCAACTTCAAGAACCCGGCCGCCGATACTATTCGTGGCGGCAATTGCAGCCCGGCGTCCTTTTCCGAAGACCTTCCCGAAGACAAAATCATAGACCGGAGCCCAGCGGTCATAGGCCCGGCCGACGATCTCGGTATCGAACTCCATCCGGCCGCGATCGTTGAGTTTTACAATTCCCGTCATGCGATTTTTACTCTCTATTGTATCTGGGCTAACCACGAGACGTGTCCGGCACTGCGCCTCGGCTTGGCGGAGGCCGCAGATGCCGCCATGAAAGATTTGGCTGCAGCGCAGTGAGATTAGAGATGAATTGCCTTGCGCTATTGTCCCACGAACGTTCAAGCGCAAACAGTCGGCATGACGCTCGGGACACGCTGAGGGCCCGCATGCAAGCCTCTCTCAAATCCTCGTCTAGCGCTCCAACAGGATGATTTCCGATGACATCAAGCGGGCCCATCACCGGGAAGGCGGCAACGGGCGTGCCGCAGGCCAAGGCCTCGAGCTGAACGACCCCGAACGTATCGGTTCGGCTTGGAAATACGAAGACGTCTGCGGCCGCCAGATGAGAAGCCAGATCTCGGCCGGTCTTCTCACCCAGGAATCGGACTTTCGGAAACTTGCGTTCCAATTCCGCCCGTTGCGGACCATCCCCAATCACAACCTTGGAACCAGGCAAATCGAGAGTCAGAAAGGCCTCGAGATTTTTCTCCACCGCGACACGGCCCATGGTCATGAATATGGGGCGTGGCAGACGGAGTTCGGCGGGATGGTCGGGCGTGAACAAGTCGGTATCCACGCCGCGCGTCCAGTGACCGAGCTTCTGAAATCCTTTGGCGCGAAGATCCTGCTCAAGCGATGCGGTCGCGACCATCGTCATTGCAGCAGCCGCATGAAAGCGCCGCAACACGGCGTAGCTCAGTGCCGCTGGAATGATCGAGCGAACCGCGATGTATTCCGGAAATCGCGTGGTATAGGACGTCGTAAAGGCTAGCTTCCGGCGCCGGCAATAAGCCCGTGTCGCCCATCCAATCGGGCCTTCCGTCGCGATATGAATGGCGTCCGGCGATGCCGTCTCGATTCGGCGCGCGATTTCACGACGACTCGGGAGCGCGATCCGTAGACCCGGATAGGTCGGAAGCGCGACGGAGGGAAAACCATCAGGTGTCAGAAAGCTGATATCGGCGTTAAGCCGTGACGCACTTTGCGTCAGCGACGTCAGCGTTCGGACCACGCCGTTCACTTGCGGATGCCACGCATCGGTCGCGATCAGTATGCGCATTTAGAGCCTTGCGATATGAGGTCTCGAAACAAACATTCCATTCAGCCCGTTTCAGCGCGTCTGACGCCGCCCGGCGGTTGTCGATGTCGCCGGCGTCAAGGTCTTCAGCACACTGAGACGTCTTGTTGCTCGCACCGGACGTAGCAATGAAACCCGCCATAGATGCCTGAGCGGTCCTGCTTCAAACCGGCGGCGCTTCTTTCGGCGTCGCGCCGCCAGTCCTGACGCAGCGATGCAAGCTCCGGATTGTCCAGCGGCGATGCCGTGCCGGCTGTGCGAAAAATGACGCGAACACCATCGCTGCCGGCGCGGTCAATCGCACTCCAGAGTGCGTGGATCTCGTTACTGGCCATCCAGTCTTGAGAATCCAGAAGCACGACGGCATCAACCTCTCGCGCCGGAAGGCTTTCCAGAAATACGCGCAGGTTGGCATGGACCGGAATGACCAATCCCGCACCTGCACGCATTTGTTCAAACTGGCTATGCTGCAAATAAAGCGGCAGGCATTTGTCGCCAGGGCCGGGGTACGCTCGCCGCAAGGCCTGCCATGCAAAATAATTGGTATCGTTCGGATGACCGTCGATCAGGCGCAGCAACCTGTCGTGCAGCACCTCGTTGATCGGCGCGCCGCCGCCAAGCAGAACGCGTTGTTGCGGTGGAATGCCGAGACTGAACAGCAAAGCAGGCATCGATGTGATAGCGCGCGCCAGGGACGAGTGAAAAACCTTGTGCAGGCGTGCGAGTGCAGCGATGCGTTCGGGTGCATCTCTTTGGCCCGTCAGCAGCGCGTTCAGATCGATCCGGCCAACCTTCGCGACAATATGAGCAAAGCCGATGAATCGGCCCAGCATGCCGTGCCGGTAGAATCCGTTCGTGAAATACAGATGTCGTGCCCGTCCAACGAGATTGCCTTTCTCCCAATAGGAACGTGCGTTTGAGTCGAGCGCCGGCCGAAGCTGCTTGTTATAGATCTCGGCGTTTGACCGCGACGTCGCTTCACCAAAGTACTGCCAGAACTGGCCATAATCGGAAAGTGCGCGAAAGCCTGCAAGCTTCAGCTTGAGCAGAGAAAGATGCGCTTCGTTCAGGTCGACCGCATAGATTTGGGATGGCTTGGCCGTAAGGTAGGACAACGCATTACAGCCGCCGGATGAAATCGTGACGATTGTCGAGCCGACCGGCAACTGAAGCGCTTGAAGATCTGCTTCGGGATCTTCCCATATCTGGGTGTAGACCAGACGTCGAAACCAGAACGCAAACAGACGATCCCAAAACGTCGTCTCGTCTCGTTCGCGACTGTTGCGAACGGCGTCCGTGATCAGTTGCGTTTTCATACGTTCCTCGAATCAGCAATTCGACAACCGTATTTCGGACTCAATGCGGTTTTGCGACATTGACAGAGCCGATCGTCGCAATCGGTCCCGTCACCTCAAACGTTCATGCATAGCTACGTCACACCATTGTCGTGACGTCGTTGCAGACACAGCGGTTCCAGCCAATTCGACGAGGCATTGATGTCTGCAAGTTCATCTGGTGTCGGCGCAGCAACATCACCGCCTGCCGAGGCGACGCGGCGGATGAACCGGATGTATCGGCTGCAGCGTTACATCTACGACGGCACCCGACGTTATTACTTGCTCGGCCGCGACGGGATGATTTCAAATCTGCAGCCCTCCGACGATGCGACGGTTCTGGAAATCGGCTGCGGAACCGGGCGAAATCTCGTGCTGGCGGCAGGCCGGTACCCGAAGGCGCGATTTTTTGGAATCGACGTATCGACAGAAATGTTGGCGTCCGCGACGTCGGCCATCTCGCGCGACCGATTGACCGACCGCGTGAGCGTCGCGCACGGTGATGCGACCGGGTTCGATGCACAGGCCCTGTTTGGGATCAGGTCATTTGATCACATTTTCATCTCTTACAGTCTTTCGATGATCCCCGACTGGCGTCTCGTTCTTGAGATGGCCTTGGGTCATCTCGAGCCCGGCGGTCGTCTGCATGTCGTGGACTTCGGCCAGCAGGAGCAATGGCCGCGGATGCCGCGCGCCTTGTTACGGCGCTGGCTTGCTCTGTTCGATGTCACACCGCGCGATGACATTCAGCCGGTATTGACCGGCATGGCCGATGTTGCCGGCGCCATGTTGAAATTTGAACGTCCGTTTCGCGGTTACGTGCAATATGCGGTCTTGGCGCTGCCATTGGAGCCGCGATCGCCAATGGGGCCAAATCGTTTGGCAGTCTGAATATCAAGAGCGCGGCAATCAGCGAGCGTTTGAAATCATCACCAAGGCCGATCAGGATCGTTGCCTCGAAAACGCCGGTCCCGGCAGGTGCGTGGCTCGCAAGGGCAACCAAAGCGGTTTGATGTCTTGAATTTGCAAAAAAATCTTCAAACCGTGGGCGGCAAATCATACTGGATCGCAGACCGCAGCGGCACATCGCGAACCGATAAGGTTCTGCTCAAAGAGTGAGCGATGTGCATATTTTAAGACCTTATTCAAAACTGAAGCGATCGCGTCTCACGCCCAGAATATCTGGCGACGCGCCGTTGCATGATTGCGATCAGGATTTTAGGTCGCGCTTCGGCAGATGCGCGACGGTCTCCAGGTGAGCGGACCGTGCCGCAGTCTGCATTTTCGGAATCAGTTTCAGGCCTGCTGGCGTTCCACGAGAGGCGCAAGCGCGACGATCCTTCAAATTGATAGCGCGCTCGACCGGCTTGCTTGACGCAAGCCTTCTGAGCGCTCCCGTCATCGTCCGATCAAAAACACCCGCGCATAGAGTGGCTTGATCGACGGAACCGCTCGCCCCAGGGAACGGCCAAGGATCAAGTGAACGCTCGCGCCTCTGGATGACGCGGCGTCGTCGATGATCCCAATCCATTCTCACGTCCGGATCATTCCCCGACGGCTGCGACATGCTGCGGCATCGCGCTGTCAGCCAATGGCATAAGCCTTGCTTACGTAAATGCGAAGCATGCTTCGTATTTAGCGACGAGACGCCGCGCTGGTTCGGGAGATAAGTTCATGTCCGCAGGTTCGACATTCGATATTTTGCTGCGCGGCGGTCGCGTGATCTGTCCGGCCTCCGGCATCGACGGCATCAAGGATGTCGCGATCCGCAGCGGCAAGATCGCCGCCGTGCAGGCCGACATCCTGCCGAGCAGCGCCAAGGAGGTGATCGACGTCGGCGGCAAGCTCGTGTTGCCCGGCCTGATCGATACCCACGGCCATGTGTATCAATACGTTACCGGGCGTTTCGGCATGAACGCCGAAATGGTCGGCGTGCAATCCGGCGTCACCACGCTGATCGATCAGGGCGGCGCGTCGTGCATGACGCTCCCCGGCTTTCGCCACTTCGTCGCGGAGACCGCGACGTCGCGCGTCTATGCGTTCCTGTCGGCCTATCTCGTCGGCGGTCTCGAAGGCCACTTCTATCCGATGCTCTACAGCCCCGACGGCGTCGATGTCGACGCCACGGTGATATCCGCCAACGCCAATCGCGACATCGTCAAGGGCATCAAGGCGCATGCCGAGATCGGCGGCTTCGCGCGCTGGGGCATTCGCGTGATGGAGATGTCGGCCGAGATCGGCCGCCGCACGCAGTTGCCGGTCTACGTGCATTTCGGCCAGCTCTGGGGCCTGCCCGAGAGCGGCAACAATGGCGAGGACGTCGATACGATTCTGGAGCGCGTGATCCCGCTGCTGAAGGAAGGCGACGTGCTGGCGCATCCGTTCACGCGGCATCCCGGCGGCTTCGTCAACCGCGAGGGCGAGGTGCATCCGGTGATCCGCGCCGCGCTCGACCGCGGCCTCAAGGTCGATGTCGGCCACGGCAGCCACTTCTCCTATCGGCTGGCGAAAAAGGCGATCGCCGCCGGCATCGTGCCGAACACGCTCGGCGCGGATATTCACGGCTACAACACCCATGTCCCCGCGCCCGCCGGCACGCCGGACGAACATGACGACGAGGAAAATCATCCGTTCGCCGGGCAGGCCAAGTTCAGCCTGGTGCAAGCGATGAGTTCGATGCTGGCGCTTGGTCTTACACTTGAACAGGTGGTGCCGATGGTGACGTCGCATCCGGCGCAGATGCTCGGCCTGTCGCACGAGATCGGCGCATTGAAAGTGGGCATGGATGCCGACGTCACCGTCATCAACCAGATGGCCGGCCGTTTCATTTTGCGCGACAACGAAAACACCGAAGTCGTCGCCAACGGCCTGTTGCAGCCGGCGTTCTGCCTGCGCGCCGGCACGCGCCACGACGCCGTCGCGTCGATCCTGCCGCAAGCGGTTGCGGCGTAACGTATCCGTTCGATCGGACCATCCATGTTGCGTGAAACATTCCAGCGTCATGACAGCCACGCCGCCAAAGTCGCGCAAGGCGTCGGTGCGCGGCTGCCGCGCAAGGAAGACGACCGTCTTATGCGCGGCAGAGGTCAGTTCGTCGCAGACATTCGTCTCGCCGGTTTGCAGGACATAGCCTTCGTGCGCAGCCCGCTGGCGCATGCGCGGATCACGGCGATCCATATTCCCGAACGCTATCGCGGTTCGGTATTCACGGCCGCCGACCTCGCGGGCGTCAAGCCAATTCGTGCCGTATCGGGTCTCGCCGGCTTCAAGGTGTCCGAGCAGCCTATCTTGGCCACGGAAAAAGTGCGTCAGGTCGGCGAGTTGGTCGCGATGTGCGTGGCGCCGACGCGCGCGGAAGCCGAGGACATCGCGGCGTCCGTGACATTAGACCTCGAGGAGCTGCCGGCGGTCCACGACATGCTGGAGGCGCGCCTGCCCGGCTCCGCACTGGTTCACGAACACTGGGGCGACAACGTTTTCCTCGAAACGTTCTTTGAGGTCGATATATCCTCCGCGCTCGACGCGCCGATCACGATCACCAAAGAGATTTCGACAGCGCGGCAGTGCATGTCGCCGCTGGAAGGCCGCTGCGTCATCGCCACCTTCGACCACCGGCTCGACCAGTTGACGCTATATACCGGCAGCCAGATGCCGCACATCGTGCGCAACGGCCTGTCTGATTGTCTCGGGCTCGAACAGGGCCAGATCAGGATCGTGTCGCCGGATGTCGGTGGCGGCTTCGGGCATAAGGGCATCCTGCTGCCGGAGGAAGTCTGCCTGTCCTGGTTGACCATGAGACTCGGCCATCCGCTGCGCTGGATCGAGGACCGCCGCGAACATCTTGTGGCCAGCGCCAATTGCCGCGAGCATCATTACAGCATCACCGTCTACGCCGACCGCGACGGCACCTTGCGCGGCATCGACTGCGAGGCGACCGTCGATTCCGGCGCCTATTCGTCCTATCCGTTTTCGGCCTGCCTTGAAGCCGCGCAGATCGCCAGCATCCTGCCCGGTCCCTACCGGATGCCGGCCTATCGCTGCCGGACCTATTCGGTCGCCACCAACAAATGCCCGATCCTGCCCTATCGCGGCGTCGCCCGCACCGGCGTCTGCTTCGCGCTCGAACTGATGCTCGACGCGATTGGCGTCGAGACCGGGCTCGAACCCGGCGAGATTCGGTTGCGCAATCTGGTGCGGCCCGAGCAGATGCCGTTCGACAACATCACCAACAAGCACTTCGACAGCGGCGACTACCCCGAGGCGATGCGCCGCGCTTTGGCGTCGATCGACATCGGCGCGGTCCGTTCACGGCAGCGCAAAGGCGAGCCCGACGGCCGCAGGATCGGCGTCGGCCTGTCGATCTATTGCGAGCAGGCCGCGCACGGCACGTCGGTCTATGCGGGCTGGGGCATCCCGATGGTGCCCGGACACGAGCAGGCCCATGCGCGGCTGACGCCGGACGGCGGGCTTGAGTTACGGGTCGGCGTCCATTCGCACAGCCAGGGCATGGAGACCACGCTGGCGCAGGTCGCGCATGAAATTCTCGGCGTCGATGTCGCGAAAGTTCGCCTCGTCCACGGCGACACCGCGATGACGCCCTATTCGACCGGCACCTGGGGTTCGCGCGCGATGGTGATGGCCGGCGGCGCGGTCGCCGCGGCCTGCAGCGAACTCGGCGAGCGCGCGAAACGCATCGGCGCAAAGCTGTTGCAGGTGACGGAGGACGACGTCGTATTGCAAGACGGCCGCGTCACATCCGCGAACGGTGATGTGAGTCTCAAGGAGATCGCCCACACCTGGTATCGCCGCCCGCAGGATCTGCCCGGCGATGTCGATCCGGCGGGCTTGGAAGTGACCGGCGGTTACAAGCCGCAACGTGACAGCGGCACCTTCAGCTATGCCGCGCATGCCGTGATCGTCGCGGTCGACCCCGAACTCGGCGACGTGGAGATCCTCGACTACGTGATCGTCGAGGACGGCGGCGTGCTGGTCAATCCGATGATCGTGGACGGACAGATTTTCGGCGGCCTCGCGCAGGGCATCGGCACGGCGCTCTATGAGGAGATGCCGTTCGACCGCGCCGGCCAGCCTCTGGCGACGACGCTGGCGGATTATCTGCTGCCCGGACCGAGCGAAGTGCCGGAGCCGCGGCTCGATCATATGGAGACGCCGTCGCCCTACACGCAGTTCGGCGTCAAGGGCATCGGCGAAGGCGGCGCGATCGCACCGCCCGCCGCGATCGCCAATGCCGTCAACGACGCGCTGCGTCCGCTGGGCGTGGAGCTGCTGCAATCGCCGATCACGCCGCACCGTATCGTGTCGGCGATATTGGCCGCGCGTGACGCCGTGAGGCCGGCGGCATGAAATCCGCGCCCTTCAGTTACGAGCGCCCGACCGCCCTGGACGAGGCATTGGCGCTGATGGCGATGCCTGACGTGTCCACCAAGATCATGGCCGGCGGGCAGTCGCTTGGCCCGATGCTGAACCTGCGGCTTGCCGCGCCCGACATCATCGTGGACATCACCGCGCTGTCCGACCTGAAGCGCGCGGACACAGATAATGGCGACCTCGTGCTCGGCGCATGCGTCACCCATGCCGACATCGAGGACGGCCGCGTGCCCGACGTGACGCGCGGCGCGATGCAGCGCGTCGCCTCCGCCATCGCCTATCGCGCGGTGCGCAACCGCGGCACCGTCGGCGGCTCGCTCAGTCATGCCGATCCCTCCGCCGACTGGGTCTCGGCGCTGGCCGCGCTCGGCGCTGTGTTGACGCTGCGCAGCGCGGCCGCCACACGCAATGTCGCGATGGCCGATTTCGTGCTCGGCGCGCTCGAGACGTCGTTACGTCCCGCCGAAATGATCGAGTCCATCCGCGTGCCGGCGATGGCCGCGAGCGCGCGCTGGGGCTACGTCAAATCCTGCCGCAAGCCCGGCGAGTTCGCGCATGCCATCGGCGCGGTGCTGATCGATCGGGAAGCCGCAACGGCGCGCGTGGTCATCGGCGCGATCGAAGCCGCGCCGATCGTGATTGCCGATGCGCGCGAGTTGTTCGGCGGCCGGATCGCCGGCAACTTCGCGCAACACTTCGATGCGCACGTCGCGGATCGCATCCTCGCGGCTGCCGGTCTCTCCGATGCCGCCGGCCGGCAAATCCACGTCGCAATCTTGCGCCGCGCCGTCGCGGAGGCTGCGGCATGACCGCGCTCGCGCTCACCGTCAACGCCCGCGCGGTTCGCAAGGAGATCGAGCCGCGCACGCATCTGGCGGACTTCCTGCGCGATACCCTCGACCTCACCGGCACGCATCTCGGCTGCGAACACGGCGTCTGCGGCGCCTGCACCGTGCTGATCGACAACGTGCCGGCGCGGTCCTGCATCACCTTCGCCGTCACCTGCGGCGGCGCTGCCATCACCACCATCGAAGGCCTCGACGACGACGCCATCACGGGCGAATTGCGCGCGGCGTTCACGCGCGAGCACGCGCTGCAATGCGGCTATTGCACGCCGGGCATGCTGGTGTCCGCGCGCGATCTCGTGCTGCGGCTGGACGCACCGGACGATCGTCGCATCCGCGTCGGCCTGAGCGGCAACCTCTGCCGCTGCACGGGCTATGTCGGCATCGTCCGCGCCGTGACGTCGGTGATCGCCGCGCGCCGCGCGCGCGGCATTGCGGCCGAGCCCGATGGCGGCCGCAAGATGATCGGCTCCGCCGGATCGGGCCATGCCGTTGCGGCGGCGGCGTCCACGCCTGTTGCAGGTGTCGCGGCGGACACGGCGGCTGTTATCGCCGACATTCCCGACTTCACGCCCGCGACGGTCATGGAACAGAGCTTCACCGTGCCGCACGCGCCGGACAAGGTGTTCGCCTTCTTCGACGACATCGCCGCGGTCGCCGCCTGCCTGCCCGGCGCGTCGCTCACCGGAACGCCGACGCCGCAACGCATCGACGGCGCGTTCCGCGCGAAGATCGGACCCATCGCCGCGATCTTCGAGGGCGCGGCCCGCGTCGAGCGCGATCCAGCGACGCAGTCCGGCCGCATCGTCGGCATCGGCCGCGACCGGCGCAGCCGCTCGCAGACCCAGGGCGAGATTCGCTACCGCGTGCGGCCGATCGACAACGGCGCTGCGACGCGCGTGGAATTGTCGATCGGCTACAGCTTGCGCGGCATGCTGGCGCAGGTCGGCCGCTCCGGCCTGATCCGCGATCTCGCGGCGCGGCTGATCGCGGCGTTCGCGACCAATCTCGATCGACGACTGGCCGGCGCACCGCACGCCACGACAGACGCGCCTGCGTCCGATCTCAATCTCGTTTCGCTCGTCGCCGGTCTGATGCGCGCGCGGGCGGCGGCACTGCTGCGCCGCCTGCGCGGCAAGCCTCGCGACGAGGCATAGGAATCGGCGATCGCGCCACAGAGCGCGGCGACGTGTTTGCTACTTTTGGATCAACCGCGTCACAATGGAGACCACCATGACTGGATCGCTCACTCGCCTCTCGCTCGCCGCGCTCACCGTCGCCCTGCTCGCCAGCACGGCGTATGCGCAAAACATCAAGATCGGCGTCAACGAACCGCTGACCGGCGCGTTCGCCGCGTCCGGCACCTATGTCGTCAACGGCGCGAAGATCGCCGCCGACGAGATCAACGCCAAGGGCGGCGTCCTCGGCAAGAAGATCGAACTCGTCATCGAGGACAACAAGTCGAACCCGACCGAAGCCGCCGCCGTCGCGGAAAAGCTCATCACCAGCGACAAGACGCCGGTGATGATGGGCGCCTGGGGATCGAGCCTGACGCTCGCCGTGATGCCGAAGTTGATGGACTACGAGACCGCGATGGTGGTCGAGACCTCGTCGTCCGGCAAGATCACGACCTCCGGCAATCCCTATATCTTCCGCATCTCGCCGCCGTCGTCGGTCGAGGCCGTCGCCTTCGCGCCGATGGTCGAGAAGATCGGCATGAAGAAGGTCGACTTCCTCGCCATCAACAACGACTGGGGCCGCGGCACGGTCGAGGACTTCGGCAAGATGCTGAAGGAAAAGGGTGTCACCATCGGCATGGCCGAGATGATGGACCAGTCGGCGCAGGACATGAGCGCGCAGCTCTCCAAGCTGAAGGCATCCGATGCGGATACGATCATCGTCACGACGGCGGTCGATCAGCTCACGCTGATCTTCAAGCAGGCTGCGGCGGTCGGCTTGAAGAAGCGCATCATCACCACGGGCGGCTCGCAGAACCCGGACCAGATCATCGAGCAGGCAGGCGCCGCCGCCAACGGCACGATGCATCTGACGACGTTCCTGCCATGGTTTCCCGACAAGACGCCGAACCCCGAGGCGACGAAGTATTTCATCGCCGAGTGGAAGAACCGCGGCTTCAAATTTGCCGGCGTGACCGAGAGTTTTCGCGGCTATGACGGCATTCGGACCGTTGCTGCCGCCATCGAGAAGGCCGGCAAGGCCGAGCCGGCGGCGATCAAGGCCGCGCTGTGGGACATTCAGATCAAGGGCCTCAACGGCGACATCGTGTTCCAGAAGTCGGGCCCGGCGGGCAAGGAAAGCGGCCAGAGCAAGCCGAACGTCTACATGATCGAGATCAAGGACGGCAGGATCGACATGCCGGTGCTGTGAAGATGGCGACATTCCCCGTGTTGTCATTCCGGGGCGCGAGTCACCGGCGACATCTTTGTCGCCAGTGCGAAGCGAGCCCGGAATCCATAACCCCCGCAGGGAGTATGGATTCCGGGCCTTCGCCACAGCCGGCAAGAGCCGGCCATGGCGAATCCCGGAATGACGGAGAGAATTTCACATGACCCAATTCCTGCAGCACCTCGTCAACACCCTGATCCTTGGCGGCACCTACGCGCTGCTGGGGATCGGACTGACGCTGATCTTCGGCATCATGAATGTCGTGAACTTCACGCACGGCATCCTTTACACGTTCGGCGCCTATATGATGTTCCTGATCGTCAACGAACTGGGCGTCAATTTTTTCGTCGCGCTGCCGCTGGCGGTCATGCTCGGCTGGCTGCTCGGGGCCGCGATCGAACTCACCTTGCTGCGGCCGCTGCGCGGCTCCGACATCGACACCACGATGCTGGTGATGATCGGCGCGTGGATCGCGATGCAATCCGGCGCGCTGTGGATCTGGGGCGGCGTCGCGAAATCCGTCGCCAGCCCGTTTCCGGATGCGCCGCTCGAACTGGGTCCGGTGTCGGTGTCGTGGCTGCGCCTGTTCGTGCTGGCCGCGGCCGCTCTGCTGATCGCCGCCACCTACGGTCTCATCAATCGCACCAAGCTCGGCAAGGCGATGCGCGCGACGTTCCAGGACAGCGACACGGCGTCGCTGATGGGCGTCAACGTCAACTTCATCTACACCTCGACCTTCGCGATCGGATCGAGCCTTGCGGCGGCGGCCGGCGCATTGCTGGGCCCTGTCTATGTGATCTTCCCGCAGATGGGCGATCTCGCCGCGGTAAAGGCCTTCGCCATCGTCATCCTCGGCGGCCTCGGCAATGTGGGCGGCGCGGTGATCGGCGGTTTCATTCTCGCGCTCGCTGAGGAGTTGGGCGCGGGCTACGTCTCGTCCGGCTATCGCGACGCGATGGGCTTCCTCATCATCATCGCCGTTCTCGTCTACAAGCCGACCGGGCTGTTCTCGCGAACGGAGCGCGTCGGATGAACTGGCTGATCGCCGCCATCATCACCCTCGCGCTCGCCTCCGTGCCGCTCTGGCTGCGCGATCCCTATCTGCTCAACGCGCTGATTACGACCGGCATCTTCATCATCGCCGCGATGAGCCTCAACCTGCTGCTCGGCTTCACCGGACAGTTGAGCCTCGGCCATGTCGCGTTCTTCGGCATCGGGGCGTATGTGAGTGCGCTGACGGCGCTCGGCTTCGATGTCGGGCTGCCCGGCGGCTTGCGCATCGTGCATGAGCCGTGGCCGCCGATCGTTGGATTTGTGCTCGCGATCGTGCTGTCGGGCTTTTGCGGCTATCTCGTCGGCAAACTGTCGTTCCGCGTGCGCGGCGCGTATTTCGTCATCGTCACCATTTCGTTCGCGGAAGTCGTGCGGCTCGTCGCGCTGAACTGGGTCGAACTCACGCAAGGCCCGCTGGCGCTGACCGGCATTCCGCCGATCACCATCGGTTTGCCGGGCCTTGGCGAACTCACGCTGCGCACCAAGCTGCAGAGCTATTACATGGTGCTCGTCGTCGGCGCTCTGGCCTATGTGCTGGTCGCGCGCATTGTCCAGTCGCATGTCGGCCGCACGATGCGCGCGCTGAAGGAGAACGAGACGCTCGCCGTCTCGGTCGGCATCAACGTCACGCGCACGCTGACATTGGCGGCGGTGATCTCCGCCGGCATGGCCGGCGCGGCGGGCAGCCTCTACGCGCATTACATCCGTATCATCGATCCCGATGTCTTCGCCTTCATCAACACCGTGACGATGGTCATCATGGTGATCAGCGGCGGCAAGGGCTCGCTCGCAGGCCCGGTGGTCGGCGGATTGATCTTCGGCCTGCTGCCGGTATTCCTGCGGCCGATCATGGCCCCCGAAGCGCAGTGGATCGCTTACGGCGTGGTGCTGATCGTGATCCTGTTCGTGATGCCGCGGGGCATTGTGCCGTCGCTCGCAGCGCGGCTGACGCTGAGGCGTCCGCGCGCGCAGCACGCCTCGGTCGCGCTGGGCGATCAGGTGGCGAAGGAGCGCGCATGATGACGACAGCATCAGCGCCCGTGCTCGACATTGCCCATGTCGGCGTGCAGTTCGGTGGCCTCGTCGCGCTGTCCGACCTGAATTTCAGCGTCGGCGAAGGCGAGATCGTCAGCCTGATCGGACCGAACGGCGCGGGCAAGACGACGGCATTCAACGTCGTCACAGGGTTCCTCAATCCGACCAAAGGCGAGGTGCGCTATCGCGGCGCGCCGCTTGCCGGGCGCAAGCCGCACGAGATCGCGGACCTCGGCCTGATCCGCACCTTCCAGCGCACCAGCGTGTTTCCGAACGACACGGTCTATGACAACGTCCTGATCGGCCTGCATCGCCGCGGCCGCGCCAATCTGTTCGAGTCGATTCTTGGCTTGCCGCGTTCGCGTGCCTCCGAGCGCGCGCTGCGGGCGCAGGCCGACGAGATCGTCTCATGGATCGGGCTGTCCGCGCGTGCGCACGATCTTGCGGGCTCGCTGTCCTATGGCGAGCAGCGCCTCGTCGGCGTCGGCCTCGCGCTGGCGGCGGAGCCGACGATGTTGCTGCTCGACGAGCCGGTGTCCGGCATGAACGCCTCGGAGACGCATGCCTTCGTGCGGCTGATCCGCGCCGTCCGCGACCGGGGCGTCACCATCCTCCTCGTCGAGCACGACATGCCGATGGTGATGGAGGTGTCGGACCGCATCGTCGTGCTCAACTACGGGCGCATCATTGCGGAGGGCACGCCGAACGAGATCCGCAACAATCCCGCCGTCATCGAGGCCTATCTCGGCCGGAGCGCGCGCCATGCTTGAGATCAGCGACATCGTCTGCACCTACGGCCGGATCGACGCGCTGAAGGGCGTCACCGTGTCGGTCGGCCAGGGCCAGCTCGTGGCGCTGATCGGCACCAACGGCGCCGGCAAGAGCACGACCTTGCGCGCGATCTCCGGCCTGATCGCCGCCCGCAGCGGACGCATCACGTTCGACGGCGAGGACATCACCGCCGCCAGCCCGCAAAGGATTCTGGCGCGCGGCATCGCGCATTGCCCGGAAGGCCGGCGGGTATTCCCGCAGTTGAGCGTTGAGGAAAATCTCGACATGGGCGCGTATCTGCGCTCCGACACGGCCGAGATCGCCCTTGATCTCGCACGCATCTATGGCGAGTTTCCACGCCTGAAGGAACGCCGCAAGCAAGTCGCCGGCACGCTGTCGGGCGGCGAGCAGCAGATGCTGGCGATCGGCCGCGCGCTGATGTCGCGGCCGCGCCTCATTCTATTCGACGAGCCGTCGCTTGGGCTCGCGCCCAACATCGTCGATCAGACCTTCGACATCATTCGCGGCATCCGCGACGCCGGCACGACGGTTTTGCTGGTCGAGCAGAACGCCTTCGCGGCGCTGGAGATGTGCGACCACGCCTATCTTCTGGAGCAGGGCCGCGTCGTCCTGTCCGGTCCGGGCGCGGAGCTGATCGAGAACGAACACGTCCGCCGCGCCTATCTCGGTGGGTGAGAGAATGCTTGGATTGAAATGATGGCCGTGTCCGGGGCGCAGCGCATCACAAGCCTGCGCAATGCGAGGCTTTGCCGCATGGCGCCGTGGTGCGATGCGGACCCGGGACACAGGGGTTCGTGATGTGGATCGCGGCCGGGCCTGTGGGCCGCCTCGACCGCCGCGAGATCGTCGCCGTCCGAGCCGATGGCCGCGACCTCGTTCTGCTGCGCGACGGCGATACGATCCAGGCCTGCGAGCGCGCCTGTCCGCACGAGCAGGCCGATCTGTGTCTCGGCCACGTCGCCGACGGCCGGCTGCATTGCCCGCGCCATCTGGCGTCGTTCGGGCTCGACGACGGCAGGATTTCACGGGGATGGTCGAGCCGCGATCTCAGGCGCTATCCGGTGCGCGTTGTCGACGGCGTGGTTTGGATCGATGTGAGCGACGGGCCATCTTAGACTTGGGTCGTTCCCCGGTTCATTTTCCGCACCTGGATTAGGGAACACATGCATGGCACATAAAGGCCCGCGGATTTTTGAGGACAGCGATGCGAAAGATGAAGACGGGCGGCGAGACCAAACCGTACAAGGCCTGGCCGTTGCCTCAACGGCCGGGCTTCCTGATCCGGCGGCTGCACCAGATTCATGTCGCGCTGTTTCAGGAGGCCTGCGGCGCGTTTGACATCACCCCATTGCAATACAGCCTGCTGTCGGCGCTTGCGCTTCGCGGACATGCCGACCAGACCACCTTGGCGACCGACATCGCTCTGGACCGGACCACCACGACCGGCGTACTGAAACGGTTGGCGGCACGCGATCTTGTCGAGCGCAAGGTGAGTGCCGACGACCGCCGCGCGCAACTCTGCAAGCTAACGCCATCGGGCGCCGCATTGCTCGACAAAATCGAAGGCGACGCCCGCGCGGCTCATCGCGCAACGCTCGGCAATCTCACCAAGGCAGAGCAAACGACATTGATCGCCCTGATGCAGCGAATTGTTGTGGCCGACGCCGGTCGCCATAGCCAGACAAGCGGTGCGGACTAGCAGACACCGGCCTGCTTCTCCTGTCAGCGGCCATCACCGGTTAATCAAACCCATCCGAAGCGACAATCGTCCTTTGATCTCCGATACAATCGACAATCTGGCGGATGAGCGTCGTAATGCGACCAGCCGGCGACGCGAGGTGCTCCATAATTGAGAAATGATCCGCGCCACGGATCTCTTCGTAGGTCACGGGCAGCCGATGACGTGCGCGGTGCGCCGCGTAATTCGCGGTCTGATCGCGAAGCATCGGCAGTTCGCTTGCGCCGACCACAAGAGCGAGCGGCTTGTCAGCTCCGTCATGTTCGTTCATCGGCGAATTCCGCAACGATATCGATTCGTCGAGCTTGAGTTTCGCGTTGAGATAGCTGCGCCGCACCGGCTCGAGATCGAATATGCCGCTGATCGCAACCGCGCCCTTGATGCGCGGATGCGACAAGGCCATCGCCGCGAGGTGGCCGCCCGCAGACCAGCCTGACACCACGATCCGTTCCGGATCGCCGCCCAGCGCCGGCATTTGGTCGGCGAGCACGCTGATCCCCGCGTGAATTTCCTGCACGATCTCGTCGAGTGTCGCGTCCGGGGCGAGCGAGTAGCCGATCGGCGCGACGTTGATACCCCACGCCATTGGGCCGGAGGCAAAATGCGTGAACGTTTCCTTCGATCGCATCTGCCAGTAGCCACCATGAATCAGCACCAGCGTCGGCGCGTGGTCGGCGGCCTTCAGAAAGTCGACGCGGTTGCGCTCGCGCGGTCCGTAACGCAGGTTGAGATGCTGCGGGTGGCGCGCACGCATCTCGGCCGACAGCGCTTCCCACCCGTCGACCATCGCACCGGCCCCAGCGACGGCCGCATTGTTGTTCAGCCCGGCATCGAGCTGCGCCTGATCGAGCGAACGCCAGTCTGTCGTCGAGGAGTGAGGCATAGGTCGGCCCTGCGCGATATGGATGGAAAGTCTTGTTGAATGACCGGGATATCAGAACGCGGTCCTTCCAGCTAACGGATCGCAGGGTCGAGTTCATCATAGGCCGGGACCTTCGCATCCAGCCGCCGGCCGTTACGGATCACGATGCGGTCGCTTTGCGGGCGGGCGATCACTTGATCCATGCTGCGCGCATTCATGACGATCAGATCAGCCGGCCCGCCGATGCTGAGGCGGCCTGCGTCGGCAAGGCCCATGATCGCCGCTGGCGCCGGCCCCGCCAACGCTGTCGTGTCCGCGAAGGGATGGTCGAGATGCGCGATGCGAACGCTCTGGCGGAACGTGTCGAGCATGTCATGGTCGCCATAGGCATAAAACGAATCGCGGCAGTTATCGCCGGCGACAGCGACGCGGACACCGGCGGCGCGCAATTCCTTCACCGGCGCCACGCCGCGCCAACGCGGCGTCCGGCAAGGGACGCGATCCTGCAGATACATGTTGACGGTCGGCAGGCTGACGATCGCGATGCCTGCGTCTTTGACAAGCGCGATATGCTGCACAAGCGTGGCGTCGTCCTGCAGCGCGAGACTACAGCAGTGGCCGCAGGTGACGCGGCCCTCATAGCGATGGCGGATCGTGGCGCGCGCCACCGACGGCAGCGCCGCCGTCTCGGGGAAGCCGGACTCATCGACATGCAGGTCGATGTCGAGATTGCGCTCCTGGGCCAGCGTAAAGAGGCGATCGAGCAAGTCGTCGAGACCGGCCAGACCGTCTTCGTGTCGGCCGCCGCTGGCGCGCGTCACGCCGCCGAGCAATCCGCCGCCTTGCATGACGATATCGGCAAGCTCACGCGCATACGGCGTATGATAGACATCCATCGGCACCAAGGCCACGGCCTGCAGTGTTACTCGCGACTCCCACGCATCACGGATATCGGCGAATGCGCCCCACGTTTCCGGTCCCTGGCCTTCGTGCGAATCGAGATGGGTCCGCAAAGCCGAGACGCCATGTGCATGCGCACACCGCAGCCCGAAATTCATCCGGCGCACCAGATCATCATGCCGCCAGTAGGCCTTGCGATCGGCAGAGGTCGCATCCCGCGCGCCCGGATGGGTGCCGCTGGGATTAGGCGCGCGATCGACCGTGTGGCCCTTGTCCAGATGCGTGTGAACGTCCACCAGCGTCGGCCAGACATGCCGGCCGCCGAAATCGATCTCACCAGCCGAGATCACATCGGATGCTGGTGTTATCGCGGTGACGCGCCCGCTGGCCAGGCTGATATCGACCATCGCCACGCCGTCTCGATCAACCGACGCTGCAGAAAACGTGTCCGGTAAAAACGGCAGCGGGACGCGCGCGTTCCGGATGACGACAGACGCATCAGTCGCAAAGGCATCCACTGGCAAGAAGGTCATGAAGATGTCCGCCTTAATTTCTCGTTGAGTCTGGACCGCTTCGCTTTTGCGCGGTCCAGGTCCCGAAGCGGAGGCCTTTTTCCTTGAGCCAGCGACGATAGGCGATCGACGAGCTGTCGGCACGGGTCGGAATTTCGTAGCGCGGTTCCAGCGGCAGCAACAGCGGTCGCTGGTTTTCCAGAATGATCCGGTCCTGCAGAAAGATCATCTGCTCGAAATTCAACAGCGAGGTGTGGGTCGAGATGTCATCCACCAGATACATCACCGGCTGGGCCCGACAAAGATCTTCTTCCAGCGGCTGAATGAACAGCGCGATGGCGTCGAGCCGGTTCGGCGAGGTCGGACAGACGCGATACAGCATCACTGTGAAAGGCGTCGGCACGCGGTAGGTCAGTTGCACGAACGCGCCCTCGGATTCGGTCGCCGCGATCCGTGGCTGGAAGAAGCTGCAATTGCTGGCCCAGACCTCATCAACGTCGCGGCGAATTTCGCTGATATAGGCCGGCACGTCCGCGTGATCTTCGCAGCCGAGAACATCCTTATGCACAAAGGGGAAATGCGCCATGTCGAGAAAGTTCTCGACGACGCGCAGGCCCGAAGCGCGCATCGTCACCCAGCCGCACGGCACGAAACGGCGATCGGGCTCGGCCGCCTCGGGGATGTCGAATATCTCGCGCGCGGGTCTGCCCCAGCGTGGTCCAGGCGCAGCCATAGCGTTCGCGAAACGGCAATGGCCGAGCGCCGTCGTCGCGTTGCTCGGTGATCATCGGCGTGCCGTCCGCGTCGCGAAACAGTTCAATGGTCTGGCCAAGCAAGCGCGTCCGGACAGGCGTCACGGCAAGGTCGGCGATCGTTTCCACCGCATACCATTGATCGAGGGCAACGGAATCAGTCGTCTTCGTCATCGAGCCTCCGCATGGCGCTATTGGTTTTTCTGCGTCCATTGCACAGTGCCGCCGGCATGGTCGGCCAGGAACGCGGCGCGGCGCGCAAAATGTGCGGGCGCGAGCACCCTGACCTGCGCGATGAGATCGTGCAGGTCGGCCGTTTTCAATACGCCGTCCTCGACCACGATCTGGCCGTCCACCATCGTCATGGCGACGTCGCAGCCCCTGACCGCGTGAACGAGATTATGCTGCAGATTGAAGTAAGGCCCCTCCCCGAACAAGGGCGTCATGCGCGGCGTGTCGGTCCGCACGGCGATGATGTCGGCGCGTTTTCCGGTCTCGATCGACCCGATTTCATGATCGAGGCCAATGGCGCGCGCGCCCGTAATCGTTGCCATCCGAAGCACCTGCCAGCTATCCATCGCCGCAGCATCGAGATCCTTCAGCTTGCCGAGCAGCGACGTCACCTTCATCTCCTCGAACATATCGAAATTGTTGTTTTCCTTTTCGCCATCGGTCCCGATGCCGACGGGTATCCCCGCGGCAAGCATCTCGCCGACGCGCGCGATGCCGCTCGCCAGCTTCATGTTGCTGACGGGATTGTGGGCCACGGACACCGACCGTCGCGAGATCAGATCGATCTCGGATTCATCGAGCCAGACCGCATGGGCGATCAGCGCGCGCGGCGTCTCGAAGAAGCCGAGGTCATCGAGCGCCGCCATCGGCCGTTTGCCATAGCGCGTTGCGAATTCGGCGACCTCGATCTCCGCCTCGCTGCAATGGGTGTGGAAGCCGGTCTTGTGCCTCTTGGCCATGTCTATCGCACGCCGCTGTCCGACCTCGTCGGCATAGAATAGATGCTCAAGACCGACCCAGACATTGACGCGACCGTTCGCGCCGCGGTGCCAGCCTTCGATCAGCGCTTCGTTCATGTCGAGTCGATCGAAATAATCATATTCCGGATGCTCGCCGACATAGGGCACGGCCACCAGTCGATTGCCGATCGCCTGCGCGGCCTTGGCGCTGCCGTCCATGAATCGCCACATGTCGACGATCGTGGTCGTGCCGCCCAGCACGGACTCGGCGTAGCACAGCCATGAAGCGGCTTCAGCTTCATGCGGTCGAAGCACCCGGTGCATCGGGTTGATGTGCAGCGTCAGCCAGTCCCAGACCGGCAAATGCTCGGCCGTGCCGCGCAGAAAACCGGAATGCGCGTGCGCGTTGATCAACCCCGGCATCAACACGGAATTCCGGATTGATTTCACTGCGACGTGCGGTTGTGCGGCCATGAGCGCGTCCAACGTATCGACGGCCACGATGCGTCCGTCCGCGATATGCACCGCGCCGCCGGCAATCACGCGGTTCTGCGGATCCATTGTCACCATATAGTCGCCCGCGAGGATCACGTCGGTTGTCATCATGTCGGTTCTCTCGTCGGGAATTTTCAGACTCAAGCTACTCGCAATACGAAATCGGACGCGCGCTCGCCGATCATCGTCACCGGCGCGTGCGTGTTGCAACTGGGAATGATGGGGATCACGGACGCATCGGCGATCCGCAGTCCGTCGATGCCGCGCACGGACAGGCGATGATCGACCACGGACATGTCGTCGTCTCCCATCCTGGCGGTCCCGCAAGTGTGAAAGAATGTCGAGCACGCGGTGCGGACGAACTGCACGAGCCCGGCGCGATCAAGGCGCCTGTCGGGAGCGGCAAAGCCGCCGAACCAATCGGTAAACGCAGCGCTCGTCGCCCAGTCCATGACATCGCGCGTTGCATCGACGAGATCGTCGAGGTCGTCGGGCTCGCTGAGCAAGTTCGGCTGAATCTCCATCGGAGAATGAGGCTCCGCCGCAAGCAATCGCAAATAGCCGCGACTGCGCGAGCGCATCAGGCCCGTACCAATGGCGAAGACATCGCCGCTGAGATCGTAGGCTTGCGCCACTTCCGCCGTCGCGCTGCGGCCTTGCACCGGGAAAGCATGCGCGTTGGGCTGCGGCAGGCCGGGCTGCGTTTTCCAGTTGACCATCGTACCGCCGCCATTGTCGCGCGGCGCACCCAACGCTCGCCTGGACCTGACGTTGACAGCGCGCACAAGCGGATGGTCTTGCAAATTATGTCCGACGCCGGGAAGCGCAGCTTGAACGGCAATACCGAGTCGTTTCAGATCGGACGGATCGCCCAGTCCGGACATCCAGAGCAGGCGCGGCGTATCGATGGCACCGAGCGCAAGGATGATCTCGCACGTCGCGCGGGTCTCGACCACGTCACCGTCGACCAGATGCGCGACCGAGATACAGCGGGTGGTCTCGAAATTGAGCCGGACCGCTAGCGACTGCGTGAGGATGGTCAGATTGTCCTTGTCCAGCACCGGCCATAGATAGCCGCGCGCCGAGCTCCAGCGCCGGCCGTTGACGATGTTAAAGTTGGACGGCGCCGCACCCTCGTTGGTCGGCCCGTTGGGATCGTCGATCGCGGGGATGCCGTTTGCGACCGCCGACGCGCTGAGCGCAATCGCAAGCGGATGCAGGTCGGGGCTGCGCGCGATCCGTAGCGGCCCGCATGCGCCGCGCCACTGGCTGGCACCGCCCTCCCAATCTTCGCATCGTCTAAAATAAGGCAGCACGTCGGCAAAGGCCCAGCCTTTCGCTCCGGACGCCTGCCATGCATCGTAATCGGCGGGATGGCCGCGATACCACATCATGGCGTTGATTGCCGACGATCCGCCGAGCACCTTGCCACGCGGAATGCCGATGGCGCGGCCGTTGACATAGGCGGTCGGCGCATAGTCATAGCCCCAGTCAAAGGCCCCACGACCGAGCGCCATCCATCGGGTCGGATCATCGATGTCGGCGATCCCGACGCCAGCCGGACCCGCTTCGATCAACAAGACGTCGGCGCCGGCATCGACCAGCCGGCGCGCCACGGCACAGCCGCCGGAGCCGGCGCCGACCACGATGTAATCATAGCCGGCCTTCAGCGGCCGCCTCTCGACCGTCACCGGCTCCATCGCTTACGCCGTCTCGAACAATGGCTGGATTGTCATCTCGGGTACCAGCACCAGACCCTTGTCGGTGATGCGGATTTCCGGGATCACGGAGAGCGGGATCAGATTGAAGCCCATATAGGGAATGCTGCATCCGGCCTTGTCCCATTCGACCTTCAAAGCCTTGACCTGCTCGGCCACTTCCGTGACGCGCCGGTCGGACAAAAGCCCGGCAACCGGCAGCGGCACCATCGCCGTGACCTTGCCGTCGGCGACAACACACGCACCGCCCTGGATGGCTTCGATCGCGCGCAGCGCGATCTGCATATCCGCCTCATTGGTGCCGGCGATGATGATGTTGTGACTGTCGTGGCCAACGGACGACGCGACCGCGCCACGCTTGAGGCTGAAATGACTCAGCAGCCCATGCGCCACGTTGCCGTGCGATTTGCCGTGGCGCTCGACGACGCTGACGAAGCAGAGGCCGTGCTTGTCGAAATGACTTTGCCAGTCATTCGCGGGATCGAGCTTGACGGTGACATGCCCGAGCGTGATGCCCGGCAGTTCGGTCTTGATCGTATGGGCCGTGACCGCTTCCGTCGGCAGCTCCGGGATCAACTTCACATCTTTCGGGAGCGTCACCGTATGATAGGCCGCCTCCGGATAACGATAACGGGCAGACAACGCCGCATCGAGCAGCGGCGTGATCTTTCGGTCTTCGACGACGAGTTCGCCGCCATACCAGGTGTTGACCGGTCTGCAGTCGTCGTCGAGCAGGACGAGATCGGCCCGGCGTCCACCGCCAAGACCGCCGATCTCGCCGTCCATGCCGAAGCGGGTCGCGCCGTGCAACGATCCCATTGCCCAGGCTCGCTGCGGCGCCATGCCGGCCTTGATCGCTTCGCGCGTCACCCAGTCGAGCCCGAAACTCATCAGATCTTGCGCATCGCGATCATCGGTGCAGAGCGCAACACGCTTATGAGATGCGCCGAGTTCGGTAATGGTCTTGATCGCTTCCGGCAGGCTGTGCCAAGGCGTCGTCGGCGGGCCGCCGCGCAGAAACAGCCAGATGCCGGCTTCGAGCATGTCGTCGGCGATGTCGCGGTCGATTGCCTCATGCGTATCGGTCACGCCTGACGCCGCATAGGCCGCGACGAATTCTCGGCCATAGACATGACCGGACACGGGGCGTCCGCGCTCCAGCGCCGCCGCGAGGATGGCGTGGCTGCGTTCGTCGCCCATCGTCACCGGAACGAAGTCCATCTTCTCGCCGAGGGCGACGGCCTCCGGCCATTTGTCGAACAGGGCCGCAATCTTGGCGGCGGTGAGATCGCCGCCCGCAGTTTCGAGTTGCGGCGAGGTCGCAGGCACGGTGCTCGGCACCGTCAGGAAAATCGACAGCGGCGCTTGCCGCGCATCCTCCAGCATGGCCTCGACCCCGGCGACGTCCATCACATTGCCGATCTCATGACTGTCGCAGAAGATCGTCGTCGTGCCGTTCAGCAAGGCAGCCTCGGCATAGGCGCAGGCCGTGACCATGCTCGACTCGATGTGGATGTGCGGATCGACCAGACCCGGCGCAATGAGGCCCCCCTTCGCGTCATGGATTGTCGCGGCCTTCCCCCGGTCCCGGTAGCTGCCGGACGGTTTGACCGCGGCGATGCGGCCACCCGTCAACCATATCTCGCGGTCGGGCAAAATCCGCTCGGAATAGGTTGAGAGCACGCGCGCGCCCTTTATCACGAGATCAGGGTCTTTGCGCCCCGAAGCCACGGCCGCAAGACTCCGCGTCATGGTGGACAAGTTCGCAACCGAAAATCGCGTCAATGCTGTCATCGATTCAATCCTCCGTTCAGTGCATCGCGCGATTGTCGTCAATAGTAATCCGGAATACCCGGCATCGTCTTGAAACCGGGCAATCCGCGAAATCGTCGGGCCCAACGGCGCAGCGCCGGAAACTCGTCATGGTCGATGCCAAAATCGCGGCTGAGCGCGAAGGCCGGAAACAGGGCGATGTCGGCGATGGTGGGATGCGGTGCGGCGAACCAGTCGTGCCGCCGAAGTTGCCGATCGGTCATGTGGTCGTCCATCACCCGGATGGCCTTGAGCGATGCCGCGCGGAGTGTCGCCTCATCGCCCGGAGCGCCGAATAGCGATTGCTGGCGCGCCGCGATCGTGGCGTCGAGATCGCGCGCCGAGAAATTCAGCCACTGCATCACGACGGCAAAGCCTTCGCCCTCGGCAGGCAACCATGCGCCGGACGCCTGATGGTTGCGCGCCAAGTGGCAGAGAATTGCCTCCGTGCCGTGCATGATAAAGTCGCCGTCGCGCAGAATCGGCAAGCGTCCCGTCGGATTGAGCGCGAGATAAGGCGGCGTCAGGTGCTCCTTGCCCGGAAACGCATCGACCGACATGGCCTGCCAGTCGAGACCGAGCAGCGACAGCGCCAGCCGCACCCTGTAGCAATCGTCGTCAAGGTCGTAATTGTAGAGAACGAGCGGCGCAGACATCAGACTCTTCCCATCAGACGGCTGCCATCGCAGCGATGCTCGGCATCGGGTTGGTCAGCTTGCGGGGATGTTCGATCGCGTGGCGCAATGCCAGCACCCAGGTCATAAAGTGGTGTTGCCCGGCACCTTCATAAACTGAGGGGGCTCCGCTGATTACGAGATGCAACGCCGTGCGCGTGTTCGAGATCGCCTGCACGCCGACCAGCAACCGATCGTGCCCGCACGACACCGCGTAGAGATGGGCCGAAACGCGATCGACGACCGTGTCAGCCGAACGATCTGGCGCGAACGGCGCCAGCGACATTTTAAGCGCCGCGACTGCAGCCTCGACGCTGCACCCGAGATGAATGCTGCGCAGCGGCAACGTTTGAGCGTCATCCCCCGGCGGAGTTGCCGACGTATCCGACAGCGCCGTCCAGATCATCCCGCAATGTTCTCGCGCCGGATAGGCCGAAACCGTGATTGACTTCGGCACATCCAGATCCGGGTGAGCCGGAATATACTGGCAATAGCCGCCGCGATCGTACTGCCAACCGTGATAGAGGCAGGCGATGTGGTCGCCGCGCACGAAGCCGAAGCTCAGCTTCATGCCGCGATGCGGGCAGCGATCCTCCCAGACATGCGCAACACCGCTCGCATCGCGCCAGATCACTAATTCCCGATCCTGCAGGCGTGTACCGGCCGAGGTCGCGGGATCGATCGATGCCGACAATGCAAGAGGGTACCAATCATCTGCATTGCTCATCATCCTCTCCTGCCAAGTCGCATCAGGTGCATTTCGCTTCACGTCCAGTATCAAACACTCTTGCGGCCCGAGGCTGCAGGCCATCTCGAAGGCGTCGACGAGATCGGCATCGCCGCGGACCGTCAGCGTGATCGCGTCATTGCTGGCCGCTCCGACGTCCACCGCCAGATCGAGCCGCGCCGCGCGGTGGCGCGCGAATGCAATGAACGAATCCGCGCACAGCCGTCCGACAAAGGTGAAGTGTGCGCTTTGGATGATGTTCATCGGCAATATGGAAAACGAGATCGGCGTCGTCTGCAAGTGGTGAGGCCTTGTCGTATTGAACCAGTTTGAACGCGCACTGCATTGTCTCAATCTTCGACTTCCTGCACATTAAAAGTTCAGTTTGCTTGGGCACCGGCGCACAAAAAGAGGCAGTTCCAGAATGCGGCCCGCGCATCGATCGCGTCGAGGGCGATTGTCCTTTTGCAACATCGCGCCTCCAGCAACGCAACGACGCACTGACATCCGCCATGGCACAATTGTTGCTGCCATTTTTGCAAGTCATATTTTCGTTGCGAGACCAATGCGGAACTGAAAGGCTTTACAATGATCGATTTGCGCCATCTGTCTCGCCGCGGCTTGCTCAATCTTGGCGCCGCCGCCGGCACATCGTTGATGCTGCCGAGACAATTGATTCAGCCGGCCCATGCCGCCGGTCCGTTGCCTGCCATCGCGGAAGAAAAGGCCGTCATCGCTTTCGGGCACACCGGACCAGTGACCGATGAGGGCTGGACCTGGAGTCACGACCAAGGCATGAAAGCGGTGCAAGCCGCCTTCCCGAAATTGAAGACCGTATTCGTCGAGAGCATTCCCTATTCGGCCGATGCGGGGCGCACCTTCCGTCAATTCGTGTCGCAGGGCGCGAATATGGTCTTTGCCACGTCGAACTATGGCGATTTCCTCTATGATGTCGCCAAGCGATCGCCCAATGTTGCATTCTATGAATGCGACGGCCGCAATCCGCTCGACAACCTCAGCACCTATTATCTCGCCCATTGGTATCCGACCTATGTGACCGGCGTGGCGGCGGGGCTGATGAGCAAGACCGGCAAGCTTGGCTATGTCGCGTCGTTTCCCGTGCCGTCCGTGTTTTCCGGCACAAACGCCTTTCTGATGGGCGCGCGCAGCGTCAATCCGAATGCGACCATTCAGGTGATCGCGATCAACTCTTGGTTTGATCCGCAGGCGGCAACGCAGGCCGGTACGGCACTGCTCGACAACGGAGCGGATTTGCTGTTCGGCATTATGGACGAGGCCGGCTATCTTCAGGTCGCCGAAAAGCGCGGCGCCAAGGCCGTGATGTGGAACACCGACATCCGCCGCTTCGGACCGAAGGCCTACATCTCGTCGATCGTGATCGACTTCAAGACGTTCTATGTCGATCAAGTCCGTTTGCGCCTCGAGGGAAAGTGGACGCCGTCGCAGACCATTCTGCCGATGGGTACGGGCATCGATCGCGATGCATGGGGCGACACCGTGCCCGAGGAGGTCCGCAAGCAGGCCGACGCCGTGCGCGACAAGATCGCCACTGGCTGGAGCCCATTCGTGGGTGAAATCAAGGACGCCAAAGGCAATGTGAAGGTCGCGGCCGGACAGAAAATGTCGGAGACCGATCTCTACAACTGGGACTGGTCAATCGAAGGCGTGAAGGGCATTTGATCGTTGCGCCGAGAAGCCGGTTGAGGGGCCGCAAATGACGGCGATGTCGCATCAAGCCGGCGTCAATCCCCCCGGAACGCCGCCAATCGTCCTGCTGCAAGGCATCGCCAAGTATTTCCCCGGCGTCGTCGCCAATGAGGACGTGACGCTCGAAGTCTGGGCCGGGGAAATCCACGCGCTGCTGGGCGAGAACGGGGCGGGCAAATCGACGCTGATGAATATCCTTACCGGCATCTACACGCCGGACGCCGGTGAGATCATCATCGATGGCTATGCGAAAAGCTTCGCGTCGCCGATCGAGGCCATCGCGGCCGGCATCGGCATGGTGCACCAGCACTTCAAACTGGTGAAAGCCTTCACTGTTGCGGAGAATATTCATCTCGGCTGGTCCGAAACACCGGCCGTCATCACGCGCGACACGCTTGAAATTCGGACCGCGAAGCTCGCCGCCTCGCTCAATCTCGATGTGAAGCCCGGCGCACGGATCGACGATCTGTCGACCGGCGAGCAGCAGCGGGTGGAGATTTTGCGCGTGCTGGCGCGTCAGGCGCGCGTCCTGATCCTCGACGAGCCGACCGCCGTGCTGACGCCGGCAGAGGCGCGCGATCTGTTCAAGGCGCTGCGTGACTTCGTCTCGCGCGGCAACGCAGTGATCTTCATCAGCCACAAGCTGGATGAGGTGCTGGAGATCTCCGACCGCATCAGCGTGCTGCGCGGCGGCCGCAAGGTCACGACGGAGAACACCAGGGATTGCGACCAGAAATTTCTGGCGAGGCTGATGGTCGGCCGTGAGATCGTGCTCAACAATCTGCGCGGCCGAAGCGCCGGCGCCGCCGTTTCAGACGATCCCGTGCTCAGCCTGCACAACGTCGCGGCGCAGAACGACCTTGGCAACAGCGCCGTGCGAAACGTCTCGCTCGATATGCGGGCCGGCGAGATTCTCGGCATCGCCGGCGTCGCGGGCAACGGCCAGAAGGAACTGAGCCAGGTCTTGACCGGCATGCGCCCCACGACTGCCGGTCGCATCGTGGTCGGCGGCAAGGATTTCACCGCGGCCGGCGCGCGCGCCTTTGCGGATTTCGGTGTCGGGCATATCCCGGAAGATCGACTGCATAGCGGGCTCGCACCGGCGCTCAGCATCTCCGAAAATGCCGTGCTGCGCGAATATGACAAGGGGCCGGTTTCCGCAGGGCCGTGGTTTCGTCCACGCGCGGCCAAGGCCTTGGCCCAAACCATTGCGGAGGCCGCCGCCGTCGCGGTGCCGGATTTTGCCATGCCGGTGCGGAATTTGTCGGGCGGCAACCAGCAGCGCCTCGTCGCACGCCGCGAGATGCGGATCGCCAACAAGGTTTTGATCGCGGCCTATCCCAGTCGCGGGCTGGATGTCGGCGCGATCAACATGATGATGCGCTACTTCGTTGAACTGCGCGACGCCGGCGTCGCCGTCATGGTGATCTCGGAAGAACTTGAAGAGCTTCTCAACATTTCGGACCGGATCGCGGTGATGTTCCAGGGCGAAATCATGGGCATCGTGCAGACCGCTTCCACCGACGTCGAATCGATCGGCCTCTTGATGGGTGGACAGCGCACGACAACGATACCGCTCGAACAGGCGGGACATTGATCGTGGCGTTTCGCGTTCAGTATCTGCCCTCGCCGCGGCCCGCTGTCGCCGTGGCCGCTCGGGCGCTGGCCATATTGCTGGCGCTGCTCTGCGCGGGACTGTTGCTTGCGGCCAATGGCGCCAACCCGATCGCGCTGGCGTCGCAGGTCATCGGTTCGACCTTCGGCTCCAGCTTCGGTCTCGAAGATGTCGCACTTCTGGTCACGCCGTTGATCCTGACCGGATTGGCGGTGTCGGTCGCGCTCAAGATCGGTGCATGGAATATCGGGGCGGAAGGACAATTCTATGCCGGTGCATTTGCGGCGACGGCTGTTGGCCTGTTCATTCCCGGTCCGACTGTCATCATCCTGCCGCTGATGTTCGTCGCGGGAGCGCTTGGCGGCGTAATCTGGATCCTCATTCCGACGCTGGCGCGCGCTTACGCCAATGTCAGCGAGTTGATCACGACGCTGCTCTTGAATTTCGTCGGTACGCTGCTGGTCTATTATGTCGCCACCGGCCCCTGGCTCGATGCCGGCGGACGCACCCTGGGCGCGACCGCGCGTATCCGCCACGACGTCCCGGAAATCTGGGGAACGGTGCATTGGGGCCTGCCGATTGCGGTGTCGATGACAATCCTTATTGCAGGCGTCCTGAATTTCACGCGCTGGGGCTATGAGATCGGCATTGCCGGCTCGAACCCGCAGGCCGCGAAATATGCGGGCATGCCGTTTCGCCGGCATCTGATCGCGGTCATGCTGTTGTCGGGTGCGATCGCAGGCATTGCCGGCATGCTGGAGGTCGCGGGCACCGTGCACCGCCTGCAGGGCGGCATCTCCAATAATTTCGGCTATCTCGGCATCATGGTTGCCGTGCTGGCCCGCGGCGCGGCGCTTGGCGTGCTGGCGGGCGCGGCGCTGATGGCCGTGATCCTCAACTCCGGAATCATTCTGCAGACACAGGGCCTCAATGTCTCGACCGTGCTCGCGATCACCGGGTTGATCTTGTTCTTCACGGCGGTTGGTGACGAGCTCGCGCATTACAGCATCGTGCGCGTCCAGACAGCCGCGGTTTAGGATACGCTGATGGAGATCCTCGCGGGATTGCTGCAGACATCGATCCTTGCCGGTGGCGTGCTGGCGCTGGCGGCCCTCGGCGAGGTGCTGGCGGAGCGCGTCGGCGTCGTCAATCTCGGCGTCGAGGGCCTGATGGCGTTGGGCGCGATCACCGGCATCGCCACCGTCGTCGCGACGCCGAATGCGACGCTTGGCATGATCTGCGCGCTCGGCGTCGGTACCATCGTCGGCATGATCTTCGCGACCGCGACGGTCATCCTGCGGGCCAACCAGGTGCTCTGCGGTCTGGCGCTGACGCTGATGGGCACCGGCCTCGCTGCAACCCTCGGCAAAGCCTATTCGGGCATGCCGGCCCCGGCGACGTTCACGATCGTCGCCATTCCGTATCTCAGCGACATCCCCCTGCTCGGACGCGCGCTCTTCACGCAGAACATTCCAGTCTATGTCATCTACGTCGTGCTTCCCATCGCGCTACATTATGTGATGTTCCGAACCCGTCACGGTCTCAATCTGCGCGCCGTCGGCGAAAATCCCGCAGCCGCCGATGCCGCCGGCATTCCCGTGCGGAAATTCCGCTTCTGGTACGTCACGGCAGGGTCGGCGCTGGCGGCGGCGGCCGGCGCCTATCTGACACTCGCTTTCGTGCCGTCATGGTCCGAGGGCGTCGTCGCCGGGCGCGGCTGGATTGCCGTCGCGCTGGTGATCTTCGCCGGCTATCGCCCCGTCAACGCGGTGCTCGCCGCATTGCTGTTCGGCTGTATCACATCGCTCGGCTTTGTCGGCCAGGCGCGCAACTGGCCGATCGCCGCGCCGATCCTGTCGATGCTGCCTTATCTTGGCACCATCGCGCTCATCATCGTGCCTGTGCTGACGTGGCGTCGCATGCGGCGACTGATGGCGGCGCCCGCGGCGCTCGGCGAGCCTTACTACAGGGATGTCCGCTGATGGCGACGCTGCTGGTCAAGAACATCGATCACCTCGCGACCTTCGACAATGGACGACGTGAGCTAACGGACGGCGCCATCTTCGTCCGGGACAATGTGATCGAGTCCGTCGGCACCACCGCCGAGCTCGGCTCGCTTGCCGCCGACGCCGTGCTCGATCTCACCGGCCATATCGTGATGCCAGGCATGGTCAACATACATCACCACATGTACCAGAATCTCACGCGGGTGATGGTACAGGACGACGAACTGCTGGTCTGGCTGAAAACGCTTTATCCGATATGGACCGAACTCGACGACGATGCGATCCGTATTTCAGCGAGCGTCGCGATGGCGGAGTTGATCGCATCCGGTTGCACCACGAGTTCGGATCATCTGTATATTCTGCCGAACAATTGCACGCTCGACAGCACCATCGATGCGGCGCGTGACATCGGCCTGCGATTTCATGCGGCGCGCGGCGCGATGTCGAGGGGTGAAAGCCTGGGCGGATTGCCGCCCGACCGATGCGTCGAAAACGAAAACGCGATCCTGAAGGACGCCGAACGATTGATCCATCGCTACCACGACAATTCACGCCACGCGATGAACCGCATCATCGTCGCGCCCTGCTCGCCGTTTTCGGTGACGCCCGGCCTGATGCGCGACGCCGCCGCGCTCGCGCGGACCCACAACGGCGTACATCTGCATTCCCACCTCGCCGAAGATCTATTCGAGGAGACCTATTGCAAGACTATTTACGGCATGCGGTCGGTGGACTTCGCCGACTCCGTCGGCTGGCTCGGTCCCGACGTCTGGTTCGCGCATTCGATCTTCCTCACATCGGAGGAAATCAAGCGCTTCGCGGACACCGGTACGGGCGTGGCGCATTGCCCGTCCGCGAACATGCGATGTGGCCAAGGCATCGCGAAAATTCGTGAAATGCTGGATTGCGGCGTGAAGGTCGGCCTCGGCGTCGATGGCTCGGCGTCGAATGACACGTCGAACATGTTCATGGAAGCCCGTCTGGCGATGATGTTGCAGCGCGTCGCGCCGGATCATTATCTATCGGAACAACCCGGCGGTCGGGGCGGCTTTGGCGGCACGCCGAAAGCGCTGTCGGCCCGCGAGGCCCTGGAGATGGCGACGCGCGGCGGCGCCGCCATTCTCGGCCGCGACGATATCGGATATATTGCTCCGGGCATGAGCGCCGACTTCATCGCGGTAAAGCTCAATCAGCTTGGCCTGTCGGGCACGCAGCGCGATCCGCTGGCGGCTTTGGTCATGTGCGGACCGTTCCGCGTCGATTATTCGTTCATCAACGGCGTCGAGATTATCGGTAAGAGTACGTTTCGCAACTTCGATGTCGAATCCGCCTTGGCCGATCATGCGGGCGTGATGAAACGCATCTATGAGAAAACCCGGTAAACATCTGGGAGAGAGAATCGCGTGGACAAATCCGCAGACAAGCCCGCACTCGATCAGTGGTACTGCATCGCGGCCCTGAATGATCTTGCTGTCGGCACCACGGCCAGCCGTTTGCTCGGCATCGATCTCGTCGTGACGCGCGCATCCGACGGCGTGATCGCCGTCACGGCCGAAGGTCGCGACGATCCGCTGCCGATGCGCGGACGCTATGGCTGTCTCTGGACCACGCTTGGACGTCCCGAGACGGATCTGCTTCCCATCCCGGAGGCCGAGGAAAGCGACCGTCGTGTCGTGATGTGCGGCGCGATCACGGTGAAAACATCGGGTTTGCGGATTGTCGAGAATTTTCTCGACATGGCGCATTTCCCCTTCGTCCATACCGATATTCTCGGTGCGGAGCCGCACACCGAAGTGATGCATTACACCACGGAAATCCGCCGCGACGTCGATGAGGTCTGGGCGACCAATTGCCAGTTCTTCCAGCCGCAAGCCGCCCTGTCGGCAGACGGCGGGATCATGACGCAGTACACCTACCGGGTCGCCAATCCGTTCGCGACGGTGCTGTACAAGACATGCCCGAACGCCGCAAATCGCTGGGACGTGATTTGCCTGTTCGTGCAGCCGCTCGATCCGGATCGCTGCCGTGCGCATCCCGTGATGTTTCTGATCGACGACATCTCGCCGCCCACAGACCTCATTCATTTTCAGCAACTGATCTTCCTTCAGGACCGCATCATTCTGGAGAACCAGCGACCGGCATTGCTGCCCCTGACGCCCCGTGCCGAGATTCCCACGCGCGCCGATGCGTCCTCGATCGCCTATCGCCGCTGGCTCAAGGAAAAGGGCGTGACCTACGGGACGACGACGCAGATGACGGAGCCGGTGCGACGCGACGGATGAAACGCAACAGCCCGCGTTGCTGACGAACACGACGACGAGGCTTACGACCCGGCCGGTCGTTACCCCGTCATTTCTCGGACGTGGCTTTGAGATCATTGAGGCTCTTCGACAGGATCTCGGCGAAGGTTGCCGCGGCGACTGGCAGCGTGCGCCCGCGCAATTGGCACAACACCAGATCGGCCGTCGGCACGTCGCGCGTATCGATCGAGCGGCCGACAAGGCCCATACCGAGATTACCGGTCGGGGCGCCGATCTCGATCTGGAACGAGATCATGTCGCAGCGAAAAACCAGTCCGCGCAGCATTTCGAACGAATTGGATTCCGCGACCATGTTCAGATGCAGATCGCGCCGCGTGGTGATCTCGTCAAGAATCTGCCGGCCGCTCAAAGTGCGATCCGGCAGCGCCGCCGGGCAATCGATGCAATCCGACAGTCGCACAATCTTCTTCCTGGCCAGCGGATGATCCGCGCGCGCGATCACCACAAGGCGTTGCGGAATGCTCGTGATGACGCGCAGCGATGGCCACATCGCGGGACGATGCACCAGCGCGAGATCAACGTCATAGGCAGCGAGTGCAATCAGCGCCCGGTCGTGATCCATCACTTTCAGATCGAAGACGACCTTGGGATGCTTTTTCTGGAACGTCGCGATGCGCAGCGCCATGAAATCATGCGCCAGCGCCTGGCTGCAGGCGATCTGGATCGGGCCGCGTCGCAAACCGCGCAAATCCTCGACCTGCGATTTCATCCGTTCGGCATCGGCAATCTGGCTGCGCGCATAGCGCACGAACATCTCGCCTGCCGTCGTAAGCTTGACGCCGCGCGGCCGACGCTCGAATAAAGGGGTCCCGACTTCGAGTTCGAGATCCTGAATCCGGCGGTTCATCGCCGACGGCGTCAGGTTCAACAGTTCCGCGGCGCGCCGGATCGAACCGGTGCGGGCGACTTCCACGACATGGGTCAGCAGTTTCAGATGTCTCATCGCTGCTCCGGATATGACAGTTCGAGTGAAGCCTTTTTTGCACCGATCATGAAGAAATATAGCAGCAGATAAGCTCACTCGATAGGTCTAGGCTGGTTCCGAAGGCGGTCGGGTTTGGCGCAGCCAACGATGACCGGACATTGGTCTCACACTTCCAGCAGGACGGCATCGATGATCGGACACCATGGATTTCGTGGGCTGCGGGTGCTCGCGCTTGGCTTCGCGGTAACGGCGGCCTCGCTGGTCTCCGCGCAGGCCCAGACCAGAATCAAGATGATCCTGAACTGGAAGTATGAGGGCCCCCAGGGCATGTTCTTCCTCGCGGACGACCGCGGCTATTTCAAACAGGAAGGGCTCGACGTCACCTTCGACCAAGGCAACGGCTCAGGGGCGGCCGTGCCGCAGGTTGCCAACGGCGCCTACGACATGGGCTTCGGCGATATCAACGCGCTGATCGAACTCGCGGCCAGGAAGCCGAACGACGCGCCGGTCGGCGTTTATATGCTCTACAACCGTTCGCCGTTCGCCGTCGCCGTGAAGGCCGAGAGCGCCATCAAGACGCCTGCGGATTTTGTCGGGCGCAAGCTCGGCGGCCCTGCCAACGACGCGGCGCTGAAGCTGTTTCCCGCGTTCTGCACCGTCGCGAAGATCGACTGCAGCAAGGTCGAACTCACCAGCATGCAGCCCGGCCTGCGCGAGCAGATGCTGATGCAGGGACAGGTCGATGGCGTGTTCGGCTACGTGACGACCCTTCGCTTCAGCGCCAAAGGCATCGGCGTCGATCCCGACAAACAACTGCGCGTCATCCGGTTCGGGGATTACGGCATGGACCTCTATTCCAATGCCATCATCGTCTCGCGCAAATTCATGAAAGACAATCCTGCGGCGGTGAAGGGCTTCCTCAGGGCGCTGACGCGCGGCGTGAAGGATGCAATGGCCGATCCGAAAGCCGCGATCGAGGCCGTCGCCAAGCGCGAGCCCCTGATCAAGGCGGATCTCGAACGCGCCCGGCTGGAAGCGACGTTGTCGGACGACATGAATGCTCCGGAGATCGCGACGATCGGGCTTGGCGATGTCAGCGACGACCGCATGAACAAGGCAATCGACATTCTCGTGTCGGCCAGGGACCTGCCGCGCCGGCCACCGCTCGGCGAAGTGTTCGACCGCAACTTCCTGCCGCCCCTCAGCGAGCGGCCGACATCGATCAAGCCCGCGATGTAGTTCCGCCATCGACCCCGTCAACTCACAACGGACTCACTTCATGAAACTGTCACTCGAAAACCGCGTCGTCCTCATCACCGGACCGGCTAAAGGCATGGGCGCGTCCATTACCCATGCCTTCGCCGCCGAGGGCTGCAAGCTGGCGCTGATAGGGCGCGACACCGCCGCCATCGCGCCGGTCGCCGCCGAGGTGAAGGCCAAGGGCGGCGAAGCCATCATTATCCCCTGCGATCTCACAGACGCTAAACAATGCGACTCCGCGGTCGAGACCGCGAAGGCCGAATTCGGCGGCCGCATCGACATCCTCGTCAATGTGGCGGGCGGTTCGGGTCCGATCGGCAAAACGGGCGTGCAGACGACGCCGGACGAATTCGACGAGATCATCACGCTCAACATGAACGGCTGCTTCCACACGATGCGCGCGGCGCTGCCGACGATGATCGAGCAGCGTTACGGCAAGGTGGTGAATGTCGGCGGCACCTTCGGGATGCGCGGTCGTGCCGGCCGCGTCGCGTACTCCGCCTCGAAATGGGGCTTGCGCGGCATCACCAAAAGCTTCGCGCTCGAGGTTGGACAGTTCAACATCAACGTCAACTGCGTCGCGCCCGGCATGGTCGACGGCCCTCGCTTTCGCGACAAGGTCTGCCGCGACATGGCGCTGAAGCTCGGCATCTCCGAGGCGGAAGCCGCCGAGCGTCACGCCGCCGACTATGCCTTGAAGCGCGTCACGGTCGATGACGACGTCGCCAATGCCTGCCTGTTCCTCGCCAGCGACGTATCGCGCCAAGTCACCGGCGTCGATCTCCCCGTCGATGGCGGCTGGGCCATGCTGTGAGCGCCGCCATGACAATGGACACAGTCGATCTCGTCATCCATAACGGCACCGTCGTCTCGCCCGATGCATCCTATCGCGCCAGCATCGCGATCAAGGACGGCCTGATCCACGCGATCGGCGCGGCCGACGCGATGCCGCCCGCGTTGGAAACGCTCGACGCGACCGGTTTGCACGTCCTGCCGGGCGCGATCGATGTTCATGTGCATTTCCGCGATCCCGGCTACCCACAGAAGGAAGACTTCGCGAGCGGCACCGCTGCCGCGGCCTTCGGCGGCGTGACCTGCATCTTCGACATGCCGAACACGTTGCCGACGATCAATGATGCAAAGTCCCTCGCCGAGAAGCACAGGATCGCGTCAGCGAAAGCCTATGTCGATTATGGCCTCTATGCGGTGTTGGGCGAAGACAG
Source organism: uncultured Tardiphaga sp. (assembly GCA_964244735.1). GTDB lineage: Bacteria > Pseudomonadota > Alphaproteobacteria > Rhizobiales > Xanthobacteraceae > Tardiphaga. The sequence continues at coordinate 107,402 of CAXTJT010000005.1, read as the reverse complement.
CATCGGCAACGTCGATGCGCTGATCGACGGCGGCGTGATCGGCTTCAAGCTCTATATGGGCAACACCTTCGGACGGATTCCGTCGCCGACAACAGGTGCGATGCTCGAAGCCTTCGAGGTCGTCGCCCCGACCGGCAAGCGCATCTCGTTGCATGCCGAGACCAACTCGATCATGGAGCGTCGGGAATCGCGGCTGCGCGCCGCCGGTCGCACCGAGGCGATCGCGCATCTCGCCGCCCGCCCCGCCGTCGTCGCGGTCGAGGCCGTCGCCCGCGCTGCCATTCTCGCCGAATGGACCGGCGCCCGCATCCATGTATTGCACATCTCGTCGGCCGCCGAATTGCAGCCGCTCGCGGACGCCAAGGCGCGTGGCGTGGACATCACCGGCGAGACCTGTCCGCAGTATCTTTTGCTCGACGAGACCGACTATGAAAAATTCGGCGGCGTCGTCCGCGTCAATCCGCCGGTGCGCGAGGCGGTCAACAAGCAGCCGCTGTGGGACGCCTTGATGGACGGCACGATCGACTTGATCGCGACCGACCATGCGCCGCATGCCCCGGATGAAAAGACGCGGCCCGATATCTGGACGGTCGATTGCGGGTTTCCCGGCGTCGAGACGCAGATGCCGCTGATGTTGAGCGAGATCAATCGCGGCCGCGCGACGATCGAGGACTACGTGCGCTGGAGCGCTGAGAACCCCGCCAGGATCTGGGGTCTGTATCCGCGCAAGGGCACACTCACAGTCGGCTCGGACGCCGACATCGCCATCGTCGATCTGAACCGATCCTGGACTGTCGACGATGCCATGATCCAGTCGCGGGCGAAGATTTCGCCATGGCATGGTCGGCAGGCCACGGCGCTGCCGATTCACACCATCGTGCGCGGCCGCTTCGCGATGAAGGACCGGATCTTGCAGGAGACAGCGCGCGGCACCGGCCGTTCGGTTCATGCGATCCAGCAGATGCCGACGCCAGCGCCCTGCAATACCGACAGCACGATGGCTGTGATCACATCGACCAGAGAAAGCTAGGCGATGGACAGTACAGCCGACCAGCCGTTCGTGCGAACCGACAAGGTCATCAACCTCGAAAAGGTCGGCGTCACATTTGGCGACGGCGACAGCAAGGTGACGGCATTGGCGGAGACGTCGCTGCGCATCGCCCATGGCGAATTTGTCGCGCTGGTCGGTCCGTCTGGCTGCGGCAAATCGACAATCCTGAAACTTGTCGCGGGCACGCTGAGCGCGTCGCAGGGTCATGTGTTTGTCGCCGGCCGCGAGATCGGCGCCAACGACGTGCGGATCGGGATGGCGTTCCAGAATCCGACGCTGCTGCCGTGGCTGAACATCCGCGACAATGTCATGCTGCCGCTGAAGATCGTGCCGCCGTTCAAGCAGACCTTTTCCCAGAAGCGCAAAACCGACTATCGCGACCGCGTCGAGGCTTCGTTGGCGCAGGTCGGGCTCAAAGGATTCGGCGACAAGTTTCCGTGGCAGTTGTCCGGCGGCATGCAGCAGCGCGCGTCCCTGTGCCGGGCTTTGATCCATGATCCGACCTTGCTGCTCCTCGACGAGCCATTCGGCGCGCTGGATCAATTCACCCGCGAGGAATTGTGGGAAATCATGCAGACCTTGTGGATCGACAAGCGGCCAACGGTGCTGCTGGTCACGCATGATCTCAAGGAAGCGGCCTATCTCGCCTCGCGGATCTGCGTGATGCAGGCGCGGCCCGGACGCATCGTCGATGACAGCGTCGTGCCCTTCGCCCGGCCACGCACGATCGACATTTCCTACGAGCCGGATTTCGTCACGCTCACCCAGCAGCTTCGCCGGCGCATCGTCGCGGCGCGCGCCATTCAGGAGCCGACATCATGAACGAACGCCTGAAGCGCCGCATTCTATCCGTGACATGCATCGTCGGCTTTTTCGTCGCCTGGGAGTTGTTCTGCCTCGCCTTCAACATTTCCGACATCGTGCTGCCGCGCCCCAGTCAGGTGATCGCGACGCTATGGACGCGGTTCCCCGCGATCTGGCCGCACGCCGTGCAAACGCTTTACACCACGCTGGTCGGTTTCGGATTCGGCATCGTCATCGGCATTCTGCTCGGCATGTTGATCGGCTCGTCGCGCCTCGCTTATGACGTCGCCTATCCCTTGCTGGTCGGATTTTCGTCCATCCCCAAGGTCGCGGTGGTGCCGATCCTTGTGCTGTGGTTCGGTTCAGGGACGGTGCCCGCCATTCTCACCGCGATGATCATGTGCATCTTTCCAATCGTTGTGAATGTGGCGACCGGGCTTGCCGCCACCGAGCCCGAATTGCAGGACGTGATGAAGACGCTCCGCGCGACCAAGATGGAAATCTTGTGGAATGTCGGCCTGCCGCGCACGATGCCTTACTTCTTCGCGTCGCTGAAAGTCGCGGCCACGCTCGCCTTCGTCGGCACGGTCATTTCCGAAACCGTTGCCTCCAATCGCGGCATCGGCAACCTGATGATGATCGCAAGCTCGAGTTTCGACGTGCCGTTGGTCTTCGCCGGCCTGTTCATTCTGGCCGCTCTCGGCGTCGGGCTCTATGTCATCTTCTCGCTGATCGAAAGCCGCGTCACGGGCTGGGCCGTGCGCGGTGACAGCTTTGCAGCCGGCGGATAATTCGCAATGACGACTCAACAGATTGTCCCGAAACCGGACACCGTTCACTGGGGCTATTTCGATGCGACTCTCAAACCCGTCGCGACGATCGATCCCGGCGAGACGTTTGTCCTGAACAGCGTCAGCGGCGCGCGCGAAGATCTGCCGCCCAGGGACGGTTTCACCGTCCGCCCCGAATTGGCGGCGATCCAGGCGGCCATTGCGCCCGAACTCGGCCCGCACATTCTCACGGGGCCGGTCGCCATTCGCGGCGCAGAACCGGGCGATGCGCTGCGGGTCGAAATCGTCGACGTGCAACTGGCGGACGATTGGGGCTTCAACGTCATCAAGCCCGGTCTCGGCGCGTTGCCGGATGATTTTCCGTATGAGCGCCGCGTTCATTTCGGGATCGATCGTGCGAGCGGCATCGTGCATACGCCGTGGGGGATGGACCTGCCGGCGCATCCGTTTTTCGGCGTGATGGGTGTCGCGCCGGCGCTGGACGCCGGTCGCATCACGTCGGTCGAACCTGGATCATTCGGCGGCAATATCGACAATAAGGAACTGGGTGCAGGCGCCGTGCTGTATCTGCCGGTCGCGGTCGCCGGCGCATTGTTCTCGGCCGGTGACGGACACGCCGCGCAAGGCGACGGCGAGGTCTGCCTCACCGCCGTCGAGACCGGACTGGCCGGCACATTCAAGATTGATCTTCTCAAGAGCGCCGATCTCGACGCGCCCCATGCGGAGACCAAGACGCATCTGATCGCAATGGCTTTCGAGGAGGATTTGAACGAGGCGATGCGGGCGGCGCTGCGCCGGATGATTGTTCTGATCCGCGCACGAACCGGGCTTACGGCCGACGACGCCTATCGGCTCTGCAGCATCGCGGTCGATCTGCGCGTGACCCAGGTGGTCAATCGCAAAAAGGGCATTCACGCGATGCTTCCACGCGCCTTGCTCGGCGACCGATTCGAGTGACGCCGTTTTGGCACCGCTGTACCAAATTCTTAGCTGTTGATCGCCGCACTCGGACGCAGCAAGCTCGCGTCGAGATTTGATTTCCAAGGGGATTTTAAGCCATGCGCCGCCTTCTGACTATTTTCGCAGTCGCGACCAGCCTCGTCCTGCCGGTCTCCGCGGTCGCAGCCCCGGTGAAGATGCGTTTCACGCTCGATTGGAAAATCCAGGGCCTGCATGCCTGGTATTACTGGGCCAAGGCCAAAGGGTATTTCGCCGCCGAAAATCTCGACGTCACCATCGATCAAGGCGAAGGCTCGGCGGCGGCCGTGACCCGCGTGATGTCGGGCGCCTACGATGCCGGCTTCGGAGACATCAACGCGATCATCCAGAACGCGGCGACCAAGCCCGGCGAGGCGCCGGTCATGGTTTATATGATCTACAACAAGGCCCCGTTTGCGCTGCTCGCCAAGGCGAACGGCCCGATCAAGACGCTCAAGGATCTGGAAGGCTCGAAGCTCGGCACGCCGGCTGGCGGCGCATCGTTCAAGCTGCTGCCCTTGCTCGCAAAGCAGAACGGCGTCGATTACACGAAGATCAGCATCACGCAAGTTTCGCCGGCGATACAAGAGCAGATGCTTCTGCAGGGCCAGGTCGATTCCGTCGCCGTCTTCGCCGCCACCAGCTATCTCAATCTGGTCTCGCTCAAGCTCGATCCGGACAAGGATTTTCGCTGGTTCTATTATTCGGATCTGGGCCTCGATCTCTACTCGAACGGCGTGATGGTGTCGCCGAAGCTGATAAGGGAAAACCCGGAGGCCGTGAAGGGCCTGCTGCGCGCCATCAATCGCGCCTTGAAGGAGACCGTGCAAAATCCGGACGCCGCGGTCGACGTTCTCGCCGCCGAGGAATCGCTGATCAAGAAGGATCTCGAAAAGCGCCGCATCGGATATGTTTACACGAACCTGATCAACACGCCTGAAGTGCGCGATGTCGGCCTTGGCGATCTCAATGAGACGAGGCTGACGGCGGCGATCGCGACCATCGCCTCCTCCTTTGAATTGCCGCGAACGCCGGTCGCGAGCGAGATCTTCAATCGATCGTTTCTGCCGCCGAAGGACGAGCGCGTCGCGCCGACGGTCGCGCCCTGATGCATGACGACGGACGCACCATTTCCTGCAGACATGTCATCGGCCCCGACGGGCCGCTGACCGGCGCGCAATCGATTGCGATCGACAATCAGCGCATCGCATCGATTACACCTGCTGACGGATCAGCCGCCGCGCCGCTTCTGGCGATGCCGGCGCTTGTGAATGCGCATGATCATGGCCGCGCGATCCGCACCAGCTCGATCGGCGCCGATGCCAAGCCGCTGGAATCCTGGTTGCAATACCTTGCACTGTTTCCATCCGTCGATCCGTATCTCGCGGCTGCGATGGCCTTCGCCAACAGCGCTCTCGGCGGCGCGGGCGCCGTGATGAATCACTATACGCGCGCGCAAGGATTTACCGATCTGCCGACCGAGGCCGCCGAGGTCGCGCGCGCCGCCCGTGACGTCGGCGTCCGCGCGGGCTTCGCGGTCTCGATGAAAGATCGCAACCCGCTGATCTATGGCCCGTCGGAGCCGATCCTCGCGGCACTGCCGACTGCAGCACGCGTCGAGATCGAGAAGCGCCTGCTGCGGCCGCCTCTGTCTCCGGCCGACTACATGACATTGGTCGATGAGGTCGCCGCGGCCGCCCACGGTCCGACCTTCGACGTGCAGTACGGCCCCAACGGCGTGCAATGGTGTAGCGACGCGCTGCTGCAAGCAATCGCGGAGGGCTCGGCCCGCACCGGCCGCCGCGTTCATATGCATCTCTTGGAGACCAGGTATCAGCGCCGATGGGCCGATGCGAATTATCCCGGCGGCATCGTCCGCATGCTCGACGAGATCGGGCTGCTGTCTGATCGTCTGACACTCGCGCATTGCGTCTGGGCCCGCCCGGACGAACTCGAATTGCTCGCCGAGCGCGGTGTCGTCATCTCGGTCAACACCAGTTCGAATCTGCATCTGCATTCCGGCATCGCGCCGGCAACCCGGATGCGCCATTCAGGCTGCAAGGTCGCGCTCGGAATCGACAGCAAGGCGCTCGACGATGACGACGATTCGTTGCGTGAGTTGCGCCTGTCCTACCTGCTTCACGCCGGGACCGGTTTCGCCCTCGACGCCACGCGGCTTGAGACCCTTTGTTCGACGGTGCGAAACGGTCGCTTCGCCGTCACGAACAGCAATGACGGCGGCGCACTACGCGCCGGCGCATCAGCGGATTTGTTGCTGCTCGATTGGGCCGCACTCGATGACGACGCGCTGCGAAGCGACATCGATCCGGTCAATCTGGTGTTTTCTCGCGCGACTGCCGCCCACATCCACGAGTTGATTGTCGGTGGACGCAGTATCGTAAAGGACGGCCGCGTCACCGGCATCGATTTATCGATCGTGCGGCAAGAACTTCTCGCGCAAATGCGCGCTGGCCTGGCGTCGAGCGATACGCTCATGACGGCCCTCTCATTCCTCGACCACGCCGTCGCGCAGCACTATGAGGCGGCAGGCTGCTGCATGTGATCGTCGCCTGCTGATCGATGCTCACAGCAATAATGGCCTTACCCCTTGCGCGCCGTCTCGCAGCAACGGCAGAAAGCGTGCGATCATCTCGCTTGTCGGAATGCGATCGATATGCGCGCCCATATTGATCGCCGCGACGATGGCGCCGTCATAGCGCCGGATCGGGACGGAAATCGATCGAAAACCCGGCTCGGCTTCGCGATCGACCAACGAATAGCCCTGTTCGCGATCGGCGGCGATCGTCGCGATCAAAGCTGGTTTCTCGATGACCGTGTAAGGCGTCATCGCCTTGATCTCCATCGCGTCGATGACTGCGCGCAATTGCTCGTCCTGATATTGTCCGAGCAATGCGCGGCCGACCGACGTGCAAAACGCCGGAAGCCGGTAGCCCAATTCGATGCCGGACGAAAACACCCGCGCGGGGCTCGCGCGCGCGATGAACACCACGTCGCTACCGTCCAAAACTGCCAGCGAACTGATTTCCTGCGCCTCGCTCGAAACGCGATCCAGCACCGGCTGCAAAACTGACACGATCTGATTGGACGACAGAAACGACGACGCCAGCGCCAGCACGCGCGGGGTCAGCGCGAACATCTTGCCATCGTTCGCGACATAACCGGCGCGCTCCAATGTGAACAGGATTCGCCGCGCAGTGGCGCGCGGCAGATCGGCGACTTTGGCGACATCGCTCAGCGTCATCGGGCCGACCTGACGGCCGAACACTTCAAACACGCGCAGACCGCGATCAAGGCTCTCGATGACGTCCGTCTTGCCGCGCTCATCGGCCGTGGTTGTTCGTCTCAGCTTCGGCATATTGCAATCCTCGGCCCGATCGGCTGCACAGCAATGCGTCAGCCCGTTGCCCGCCAAATCCACTTGTCTGGACTTCATCTAAGGCTATAATCGAACATAAGTTCAATAGACGAACAAAACCCTCTCTGTTGTTTTTGTTGCCGCGGCAACATCGGCCTTCTCGGGATTTCTAGCCATGATGAGCCAAGAGCAGAACGACCTGATCACGCGGATCGGACCAAAGACGCCGGCCGGCCAATTGATGCGGATGTATTGGCAGCCGGCCGCGCTGGTCGACGAACTCGAAAGCGAGCGGCCGATCCGCCCGGTGAAGCTGCTCGGCGAGGACTTCGTTTTGTTTCGTGACGAAGCCGGCCGTTACGGCCTGCTCGACCGCGACTGCCCGCATCGCGGCGCTGATCTGGCCTTCGGCCGTCTCGAACATGGCGGCCTGCGCTGCGCCTTTCACGGCTGGCTGTTCGATGTCGAAGGCAAGTGTCTCGAAACGCCGGCCGAACCGGCGAATTCAAATTTCTGCAGCAAGCTCATGCAGCGCGCATTTCCGGTCGTCGAAAAAGGCGGAATCCTCTGGGCCTATTTGGGCGAAGGCGAGCCGCCGGCATTCCCGGACATCGACTGCTTCACCGCGCCCGGCGCGTACACCTTCGCGTTCAAGGGTCTCTATGAATGCAACTGGCTGCAGGCGCTCGAAGTCGGCATCGACCCCGCTCATGCGTCGTTCCTGCATCGCTTCTTCGATGACGAGGACACGTCGGCTGCCTATGGCAAGCAATTCCGCGGCGCGTCCGCCGGCAGCAACATGCCGATGACCAAGATCCTGCGCGAATATGACCGCCCGATCATCAATGTCGAGAATACCGAATATGGTTTGCGCCTGATCGCTTTGCGCGAGCTGGATGAAACGCGCACGCATGTTCGCGTCACCAACCAACTGTTTCCGCACGGCTTTGTCATTCCGATGAGCACGGAGATGACGATCACCCAGTGGCACGTCCCGATCGATGACGAGAGTTGCTACTGGTACGCGATCTTCACCAGCTATACCAAGCCGGTCGACAAGACCAAGATGCGCGAGCAGCGCCTCGAACTCTATGAGCTGCCGGATTACAAATCGCGCAAAAATCGCAGCAACGATTATGGTTTCGACCCGCACGAACAGGCGCACGAGACCTATACGGGAATGGGCGCGGACATCAACGTCCACGATCAGTGGGCGGTGGAGTCGATGGGCAAGATTCAGGATCGCACGCGCGAGCACCTCGGGACGTCGGACAAGGCGATCATCCGCTATCGCAAACTGCTGCGGCAGGAAATCGAAAAGGCCGTCGGTGGCCAGACGCCGATGATGCATCTCGGCGTCGACAATGCGCGCAGCATACAAGGCCCGGCGACAATGGACGGCATCGGGCCGACACGCGGCTGGGAAACCTACTGGATGGAAGTCGACGTCGCGCGCCGTCGCGGCGCACCGTGGGCCGCGCCCGTGCCGGCCGAACCCGGCAGCAACGTCAGCCGCATGACGGCCGCCGAGTGAACTTCGCGCAACCGAATAGGCGGAGCGTGTGGTGAGTTTCGTCGCGCGCCACGGCCTGTGGTCTGCCGAGCAGATCGATGCTGCCGTTCGGCTGCGTCAGATCTGCGACGAGCAAGGCCTCGACAGCATCCGGCTGTCGTTTCCCGATCAGCACGGCATTCTGCGCGGCAAGACCTTGATCGCAAGCGAGGCACTGCGCGGCCTTGAAAACGGCTGCACCATTACGACGACGATGTTCGCCAAGGACACATCGCACAAAACGGTGTTTCCGGTTTTCACCGCCGGCGGCGGCTTCGGCATTCCGGAGATGGAAGGCGCGGCCGACGTCCTGATGGTGCCGGACCCGACGACGTTTCGCGTTCTGCCCTGGGCGCCGAAAACAGGCTGGCTGTTGTGCGACGTCCATTTCGCCGACGGCCGCCCGGTGCCGTTCGCGACGCGCCATCTCTATCGCAAGGTGCTCGCCGATCTCGGCCGCCGCGGTTATGACTTCATCGCCGGACTCGAAGTCGAATTCCATGTCTTCAAGGTCGAGAATCGCCGGATGTCGCCGGTCGATGCGGGGCAACCGGGTACGCCGCCCGATGTCAGCCTGCTGTCGCACGGCTATCAATATCTCACCGAGCAGCGCTACGACCAACTTCAACCGGTGCTGGAGATCATCCGGCGCGACGTGATGGCGCTCGGTCTGCCGCTGCGCTCGATGGAAGTCGAATTCGGGCCGAGCCAGTGCGAATTCACATTTCAACCGAGTCCGGGGCTTGTCCCCGCCGATAACATGATCCTGTTTCGCAGCGCCGTGAAGCAAATCTGTTATCGCCACGGTTATCACGCGACCTTCATGTGCCGGCCGAAAATTCCCAACGTCGTCTCGTCCGGCTGGCATCTGCATCAATCGCTGGTGTCCCGCGCCAGCGGCCAGAACGTCTTCATGCCGAACGAGCCCGGCCATCCGCTGTCGCAGTTCGGACGACATTATCTCGCCGGCCTCATGCAGCATGCCCGTGCGGCGACGGCGTTCACGACGCCGACCATCAACGGCTACAAGCGCTACCGCTCTTATTCGCTCGCGCCGGATCGCGCGATCTGGGGCCGCGACAATCGCGGCGCGATGTTGCGTGTGCTCGGTGGGCCCAACGATCCCGCGACGCGCATCGAAAACCGCGTCGGAGAACCCGCTGCCAACCCCTATCTGTATATGGCGTCGCAAATTCTGTCAGGTCTCGATGGCGTCGATCGCAAGCTGGATCCCGGCCCATCGGCCGATACGCCTTACGAGACGAACGCGGATTTGCTGCCGAAATCGCTTCGAGAAGCTGTCTTCGCACTCAAGGACGATCCGTTCTTCCGGGAAGCGATGGGTGCAACGATGGTGGACTATTATAGTCACATCAAGCTCGCCGAGATCGAGCGCTTCCAGGCGGACGTCTCCGACTGGGAGCAACGCGAGTATTTCGAGATGTTCTGACGCATCGACATTTTGTCCATGCGGCACGAGATTTGTATCCAACGCCAACAGCAGCAAGGGACAACGGCAATGACATCACGCATACAATCGGTTTCGGCACTGGCGTTTCTCTGCCTGATGACAGGCGCGGCCTCGGCCGACGTCATCAAGGTCGGCGTCATCGGCACGATGTCCGGTCCCTACGCATTGTTCGGAAAGAACTTCAAGATGGGCATCGACGCCTGGGTCGCCGAGCACGGCAACAAGGTCGGCCCGCACGAAGTCGAGTTCATCTATCGCGACGAGGAAGCGCCGAACCCGGCGAAGTCGAAGGCGATCGCCCAGGAATTGCTGGTGAAGGACAAGGTGCAATACCTCGCCGGCGTCTATTTCACGCCGAACGCGATGGCGATTGCGCCGCTGCTCGACGAATCCAGGACGCCGTTGATCGTCATGAACGCGGCAACCTCGTCGATCGTCGAGAAGAGCCCCTATATTGTCCGCACCTCCTTCACGATGTGGCAGAACACAGTGCCGGCTGCAAAAGTCGTCGCCAGGAACGGCGCCAAGAAAGTCGCCATCGCCGTCAGCGACTACGGTCCGGGCATCGACGCCGAGGCCGCGTTTAAGAAGACGTTCGAGGGCGACGGCGGCGCGATCGTCGAGTCGATTCGGATTCCGCTCGCGACCACCGATTTCAGCCCGATCATGCAGCGGATCAAGAACTCGGGCGCGGACACCATCTTCACCTTCTTGCCATCGGGCCCACCGACGCTTGGTTTCGTGAAGGCCTATCTCGACAACGGCCTCAAGGCCGGCGGCGTCAAGCTGATGTCGACCGGCGACGTCGTCACCGAGCCCGATTTGCCGAACATCGGCGATCCCGGCATCGGCATTCTCTCGACCTATCACTATTCGGTGTCGCACAAGTCGCCCGAGAACGACGCGTTTCTGGCGACGATCAAGACGGGCGGCGGTAATCTCGACGAGGTGACGATGACCTCGGTCGCGGCCTATGACGGCGCGCGATTGATCTACAAGATGATTGAAGCGACCGGCGGCAAGCGCGATCCCGACAAGGCGCTTGCCAGCGTCAAGGACATGAAATGGACGAGCCCACGCGGCCCGGTGTCGATCGATCCGGCGACGCGCCATATTCGCCAGGACGTCTATCTGCGCAGCGTCGAGAAGGTCGACGGCAAGTTGATCAACAAGGAAATCCAGACGTTCGAGGCGCAGCCGGACTGGGCCTTGAGCAAAGACTGAAGGCGGATTGAGACGGCCTCTAGGTGACGTCTGTTTTTACTGGGTCGCAAAGTTGGCCTCACCTCTCCCGACGGGGAAAGGTCGGATTGGGCGAAACGAAATCCGGGTGAGGGGGCGCGGCTCTATCGAGAGACCGTACCCCCGCACCCCTAACCCTCTCCCCATGGGAGAGGGAGCGCGGATCGCGCCGACGCGGGTGTTTCCACCAAAGCTAAAATGTTCAAGGGCCGCAAACTCACCATGCGCATCGTCCTCAGCATCGCAACCGACGCCCTCGCCTACGGTATGGTGCTGTTCATCATCTCGATCGGCCTGTCGATCATGATGGGGCTGATGCGCGTGGTGAATCTTGCGCACGGCGCGTTCGCGATGATCGGCGGCTATCTCGCCTCCTACGCCATCCGCGTGCTCGACGTGAATTACGGCGTTGCGATCGTGATCGCCGTCATCGGCGCCATCATCGTCTCCATTCCGTTCGAATGGCTGCTGTATCGCCGCATCTATCGCAAATCCGATCCATTGATTCAGGTGCTGCTAACGATCGGCATCACCTTCTTCATCATCGGCGTCGTGAACTTCATCTTCGGTCCATCGCTGAAATCGATCCCGCTGCCCAGCAGCCTGAGCGGTCCGCTCGACATCGGTTTTCGGATGCTGCCGACGCACCGCGTCTTCGTCATCGCCTGTGGCCTCTTGACGGCGCTGCTGCTGTGGTTGCTGATCGAAAAGACCGAATTCGGCATCAAGCTGCGCGCATCCGTCGATCACAGCGGCATGGCTGACGCGCTCGGCATCCGCACCGAGATCATCTACGCCGTGACCTTTGCGCTCGCCATCGGACTCGGCGCGTTCGGCGGCGTAGTCGGCGCGGAGATCCTGCCGATCGAACCCTATTACGCGCTCCGCTACATGGTGACGTTTCTCGTCGTCGTCTCCGTTGGCGGCGCGGGCTCGATCACGGGCGCGCTGTCGGCGTCGCTGCTGCTCGGCCTCGCCGACACCACAGGCAAATATCTGATGCCGGAATTCGGCGACTTCTTTTTCTATCTGACTGTCATCGTCATCGTTTTCCTGTTTCCACACGGCCTGTTCGGACGGGCCCACGCATGACCGACAGTCTTGCGACGCCGCTGCCGGATCGCCGCACGATCCCCTTCGCGCATGAAGCCTTCGGCACGCTGACGATCGCGGCCATCGGCGCGGTCGGCTATTTTCTGTTTCCTGATGATCTGGCGTTTCTCACCCGGCTGATCTGCATCTCGTTCCTCGTGCTGTCGCTCGATCTTGTCACCGGCTATTGCGGCATCGCCACGCTCGGCCATGCCGCGCAGTTCGGCGTCGCCGCCTATGCCGCCGGCATCGCATGCCTGCGCGGACTCACCGACCCGATTGCGCTGCTTGGCGTCGGCCTCGTCGCAGGCACGGTGATGGGGCTGATCTCAGGCCTTCTGATCGCGCGGTTTCATGGGCTGCCGCAGCTCGTCCTGTCGATCGCGGTCGGGCAGATGGTCGCGGCGCTTGCGAATAAATTGTCATGGCTCACGGGCGGCAGCGACGGCCTCTCCGGCATCACGCCGACCAAGGTTTTCGGCATCTACGGCTTCGACATGTTCAGCCGCACCGGCTATCTGTTTTCACTCGCGGTGTTGCTCATTGTGTTCGTCGTGCTGTCGCGCGTCATCCGCTCGCCCTTCGGCCTGATGTGCCGCGGCATCAAGGATGACGATCTACGCGCCCGGATGATCGGAGTCTCGGTCTATCCACGCCTTGTTGTCATGTACGGCGTCTCAGGTGCGGTCGCCGGGATCGGCGGCGCGCTGATGGCGATTTCCACGGGCGTCGTTGGACTTGACAGCGTCAGCTTCGAGCGTTCGGCGGAAGTGCTGGTCATGCTCGTGCTCGGTGGCGCGGGTCATCTGTGGGGTGCGCTCGCTGGCGCGCTTGTTTTTCAGGTCTTCGAGCATATCGTCTCGGCCGCCAATCCGTTTCACTGGATGACTTTGGTGGGCCTGTTGCTGATCCTGATCGTCGTGTTTGCGCCGCGCGGCCTGGTCGCGCCGCTGATCGACTGGTCCGATCGACTGGCGCGGCAGGAGCGACGGCGATGACGGCGCTGCTCGAAGCCTGCGCTGTCTCCCGCGCGTTCGGCGGGTTGCAAGTCACCAACGAGGTGAGTTTCAGGCTTGCCGCCAGCGACCGCGTTGCGCTGATCGGGCCGAACGGCGCCGGCAAGACCACATTGGTCAATCTCATGACGGGCGATATCGCGCCGGACAGCGGGCGCTTCCGGATGGCGGGCGATGACATCACACGTGCGAGCATCCCGGATCGGGTTCGGCGCGGCCTCGTGCGAACCTTTCAGACAACGCGATTGTTTCTGACGCTCACCGTGGCCGACAACGTCGCGCTGGCGATCATGCAACGCCGGCGGATCACGCGGCGCTTCTTCTCGGTCGCGACCGAGCGGCCGGACGTCCGAGCGGAGTGGCGCGACATTCTCGGCCATCTCGGCCTTGATCATCTGGCCTATCGTAAGGTCGTCGAACTCGCTTATGGCCAGCAGCGGCTGATCGAACTGGCGATCGGACTGGCGCTGAAGCCGAAAGTGCTGCTGCTCGACGAGCCGGCCGCTGGCGTGCCGCACGACGAAGCGCCGAGGATTCTCGACGCAATCAATCGGCTGCCGCCTGACATCGCCGTGCTGATGATCGAGCACGACATGGACCTTGTGTTCAAGTTCGCCCGGCGGGTGCTGGTGCTGGCAAGCGGCCGCCTGATTTTTGAAGGTTCGCCTGCCGACGTGACCGCCGATCACGAGGTCCGCCGCGCCTATCTGGGAAGCTATGCCGATGCCCGCCGCGCCCTTTGAAGCCCGCGGACTCTGCGCCGGCTACGGTCCCTCCCGCATCGTCGAAGACGTCTCGTTCACGCTGAGCGCTGGCGACCGCCTCGCGATCCTCGGCCGCAACGGCATGGGCAAGACGACCTTGCTCGCAAGTCTTATGGGGCTCACGACCCATCACGGCGGCGAAATATTTGTAGCGGATCAGCCGATCGCGGGCCGCCGCACATCGGCGCGCGCGGCGATGGGCCTGGGCTATGTGCCGCAGACCCGTGATATTTTCGCCTCGCTGACCGTCGAAGAAAATCTCCGCACCGGGCTGAAGGGCCGGCCGCCGGCCGCGCTCGCAGAAGCCTATCAGATGTTTCCACGCTTGCGCGACCGACGCGGCAATTTCGGCAAACAACTGTCGGGCGGCGAGCAACAGATGCTGTCGATGGCGCGTACGTTGCTGGGCAAGCCGTCGGTCCTGCTGCTCGACGAGCCGCTGGAAGGCCTGGCGCCGGTGATCTGCGACGAGTTGATGGCGACGTTGACGACGCTTTCCGCCAGCAACGAAGTGACGATCATCCTGGTCGAGCAGCAGATCGAACGCGCTCTGGATTTTGCCAGCAGCGTGATGGTGATGGAACGCGGCCGCACCGGTTGGGCCGGTTCGCCAAGCGAGCTGCTCTCGGACCGCGCCTTGATCGACCGGATGGTCGGCGTCGGAATCCATTAGGCCGATCGTTCGATAGGGCGCGTGCCATCCGATGCCGGCGACGCGCAGCGCCTACTGATCCGATCTTGCCTTCGCCAAACTCGCATGCTTGCGGCCGAAATCCGCCGCCGCCTCGTCCTGTCCGATATTCACGATGCCGCGGCGGATCGCCCGCGTGCGGGTGAAGTGCTCGAACAAGGCCTCGCCGTCGCCGCGGCGGATCGCGCGCGTCAGCTTCGACAGGTCCTCCTGAAACTCGCCGAGCATGTCCAGCACGGCATCCTTGTTGGTCAGGAACACATCGCGCCACATCGTCGGATCGGAGGCGGCGATCCGGGTGAAATCGCGAAAGCCGCCGGCGGAGAATTTCAGCACCTCGGATTCGGTGACGCCTTCGAGTTCGTCCGCCGTGCCGACGATCGTATAGGCGATCAGATGCGGCAGATGGCTCGTCACCGCGAGCACCTTGTCGTGATGCTCGGCGGTCATCGTCTCGACATTTGCGCCGATCGCGCGCCAGAATTTCGCCAGTCGCTCGACCTGCACGGCATCGGCGCCGGGCGGCGGCGTCAGGATGCACCAGCGGTTGATGAAGAGTTCGGCGAAACCGGCATCGGGGCCGGAATTCTCCGTGCCGGCGACGGGATGGGCCGGGATCAGATGCACGCTTTCCGGCAGATGCGCGGCCATGTCCTTGAGCACGCTGCCCTTGACCGAACCGACGTCGGAGACGACGGCGCCCGCCTTCAGATGCGGCGCGATCTCTTTCGCGACATCGCCGCAAATGCCGACCGGCACGCAGAGAATCACGAGGTCCGCATTCGCGACGCCCTCCGCATTTGCCGCGACGACGTCGTCGGCGAAACCAAGTTCAACGACGCGCGCGCGAGACTCGGCCGAGCGCGCGGTCACGACGATCGACCGCACGATGCCTTGCTGTCGGGCGGCGCGCGCAATCGAGCCGCCGATCAAACCCGCCCCGATGATCGCGACGCGATCGAAGATCACGCGATCGCTCACGGCTGGGCCATGAAGTCGCGCAGCGCATCGCGGACAAGTTCGTTGGCCTCGTCGGAACCGATGGTCAGCCGCAGCGCGTGCGGCAGCTTGTAGTTGGCGAGCGCGCGCAGCACGAGGCCGCGCTCGGTCAGGAACGCATCGGCGGCCGCGGCGGTCTTGGCTCCGGTCTCCGGGAAATGCATCAGGATGAAATTCGCAACGCTCGGCGTCACCTTGATACCGAGTTTCGTGAACTCCTCGCTGAGCACGCTGATCCATTGCTGCGTGTGCCGCTGCGACATGCGGATATGCGCGACATCCTCGATCGCTGCCTTGGCGGCCAGCATTGCCGGCGTCGAGACGTTGAACGGGCCGCGAATCCGGTTCACCGCATCGACGATGTGCGCGGGGCCGAACATCCAGCCGATGCGCAGCGCCGCGAGGCCGTGGATCTTCGAGAACGTATGCGTCAGCACCGTATTGTCGGTGGTCGAGACCAGCTCGATGCCAAGCTCGTAATCATTGCGCGAGACGTAATCCGAATAGGCGGCGTCAAGCACCAGCAGCACGTTGCCGGGCAGACCCGCGCGCAGCCGGCGCACCTCGTCGAACGGAATGTAGGTGCCTGTCGGATTGTTCGGATTGGCGAGCCAGACCAGTCTGGTGTTGGCCGTGACACAATCCAGGATCGCATCGACGTCGGTGGTGAAATCCTTCTCGGCGGCGACCACATTGGTCGCGCCGTTCGCCATCGTCGCGATCGGATAGACCAGAAAGCCGTGGGTGGTCGAGATCGCCTCGTCGCCGGGCCCGAGATAGGCATGCGCCAGCAGATTAAGGATTTCATCCGAACCCGCACCGCAAACGATGCGATCGGGGTCGAGCCCGAACGACTTTCCAATGGCCTCGCGCAGCACCCGTGAGGTGCCCTCCGGATAATCCTCGAGATGCGCGGCGGCGGCGCGATAGACCTCGATCGCCTGCGGCGACGCGCCGAACGGCGTCTCGTTGGCGGAGAGCTTGAACAGCTTGCGGCCGGCCACCGGAACGGGGCTTTTGCCGGGCGTGTAGGGCGCGATATCGAGAATGCCGGGCTTCGGCACGGGGCGGGACATGGGTAACTCCGAGAACGAAAGGCTATTAAGAGCGATTTTAGATTTTCACGGAAACGGTCGCACCGAGCGGGGAGCGCGACCTCTCCCATGGGGAGAGGTGAAGACCTCCCGCATTACGATTCAATCCGAAACGAATTTGCCGGCACCGTATAGCGCGTCGCGTGGCTGCCGACGAGGGCCGACGAGCGCACCGAGGCCCCGGCGGCGACCAGCGCAGAGCTGATGGCGGCGAGGCGGGTGTCGCCGGTGGCCGAGATCAGCAGCGCCGCGCCGTCGAAGGCCGTATCGGGCACCGCAACGATCTCGGCCAGCGGCGACAGCGCCCGCGCGACCTGCGCATTCCAGCCGGAGACGCGGACGCTCCACATCTCCACCTCCGTGACCATCGCGCTGTCGGCGACGCGGGAGACGACAAACACAGGGAGCGCCGCCGGGTGGTCGGCGCGCTCGACGAACGGCAATCGCGCGATGATTTTCGGCGCGCCCCCGGCCTCGAGGGCGAGCCACCACGGCGTCCGGCTGGAGGTCGCCGAGACCAGCGCCAGATCGCCCTTCGATCTGGCGACGGCCTCGACCGCGGCGGCGGCCGAGAAATGCGCCACATAGGGTACCGTGAAGCCGAAGTGGAACCGGGCGGAATCGCGCATCGCCGACTCGCCCAATGAGAGGTCGGCGTGGACCGAAAACGGCGCCTGAACGTAAGTGAAGGTCGCGATGATGACGCGCCAGATGCTCTCGACGGTGTCGAGCGGCAGGATGCCGCGATGGCGCTGCACCAACCGGCGCATCATGTCGGCCTCGCGCGCCGGGCGGAAGGCCGAGCCGACCTCCTGGGTCTGCTTCACGGAGATCAGCCGGTCGATGATGTCGCCGCGCTGCATCAGCAGGCTGTGGACCTGGGCGTCGATGGCGTCGATCTCGTCGCGCAAGGTCTGCAAGGACGGCGGCGCGGGCGGTGTTTGGGACATGAGACGAACCGAAACAGTCAGACCGAAACTTCGTCATTGCGAGCCGGGACCAAGCCAGCCTCTTGGCGGCGCGGTCCCGGCTCGCAATGACGGTGCGAGGTCGCATATGTCCCTCATGGTTCGAGACGGCGCAAGAGTAAGGGAGAGCGCCATCTCAGCATCAGGGGCAACCCTTGACGAAAGCGCCGCCGCGCCTAATATCTGATCGACTTCGTGGTCATTTGAGCCGGCCGGCTTGCAGCCACGTTAAACAACTCGCTAAACAGGCCGGGGACAGAACGAACCTGATCCCGGCCGAACCTAGATGTTCAGGCCGGGTTTTTTGTGCCGCGACACGGGATGTCGCGCCGGAAGACCTCCTGCGGAGGCGCTATCAAATGGGTCAATTCCAGACGGTGAAGACTCCCGCGCCGGGCGCCGGGCGCGCGAATGAGGCGGATCACCCGACCTCGCTTGTCGCCGCCTTCGGCGCGGACGAGCCGTTGCGGCTCGATTGCGGCGTCGATCTGGCGCCGTTCCAGATCGCCTATCAGGCGTACGGCACGCTGAACGCGGACAAATCCAACGCGATCCTGATCTGCCACGCGCTGACGATGGACCAGCACGTCTTCAACACCCATCCGCTTACCGGCAAGCCCGGCGGCTGGCTCACTTTGGTCGGCCCCGGCAAGCCGATCGATACCGACCGCTTTTTCGTGATTTGCAGCAATGTCATCGGCGGTTGCATGGGCTCGACCGGCCCGGCCTCGACCAACCCTGCCACCGGCCAACCGTGGGGCCTCGAATTTCCGATCGTCACGATTCCCGACATGGTCCGCGCGCAGGCGATGCTGCTGGACCGGCTCGGCATCGACACGCTGTTCTCGGTCGTCGGCGGTTCGATGGGCGGCATGCAGGTGCTGCAATGGACCGTCGCCTATCCGCAGCGTGTCTTCTCGGCCTTCGCGATCGCCTGCGCGCCGCGTCATTCGGCGCAGAACATCGCGTTTCACGAACTCGGCCGTCAGGCCGTGATGGCTGACCCCGAGTGGCGCGGCGGCCGCTATTTCGAGCATGGCGCGCACCCGCATCGCGGCCTCGGCGTCGCCCGCATGGCCGCACACATCACCTATCTCTCGGACGCCGCGTTGCATCGCAAGTTCGGTCGGCGGATGCAGGACCGCGACTTGCCGACATTCTCGTTCGACGCGGATTTCCAGGTCGAGAGCTATCTGCGCTATCAGGGCTCGTCCTTTGTCGAGCGCTTCGACGCGAACTCATATCTCTATCTCACGCGCGCGATGGATTACTTCGACATCGCCGCCGATCATGACGGCGTGCTGGCGCATGCGTTCCGCGACATCAAGACCCGCTTCTGCGTGGTCTCGTTCACGTCCGACTGGCTGTTTCCGACCTCGGAATCGCGCGCCATCGTTCACGCGCTGAACGCCTCCAGCGCGCGGGTGTCGTTCGCCGAGATCGAGACCGACAAGGGCCACGACGCCTTCCTGCTCGACGAACCGCAGTTCATCGACATCGCTGGAGGCTTCATGGAATCCGCGAGCCTCGCGCGCGGATTGGGGTCATGACGGGACAGGCAAGGCTCCGGCTCATCCATGTCCGGACCCCCCACCCCCGACCCCAGAGAGCGAGCTTCGCTCGTCTCGACCCCACCATGAAGAATGGGGGGAGGGGAGCAGGCGGCAACGCTACTCCCCTCCCCCCGCTCTTGCGGTGGGGAGGGGTCGGGGGTGGGGGGATGTTCACTCACAGCTCGCAAATCGACTTGTATCAGCAAGAATCGAGGGTGGTGGACTCTTCAACATGACCGATTCAATACAACAACTACCACTCCCCGCCGCCGCGCAGCCGGCCGCGACGCCGCGCGGCGATCATCTCCTGGTCGCCGACATGGTGGCGCGCGGCTCGAAAGTGCTCGACGTCGGCTGCGGCGAAGGCGATCTGCTGCGCCTGCTGGAGACGCGCGGCATCGACGGGCGCGGCATCGAATTGTCGCGCGAAGGCGTCAATTCGTGTGTCGCGCGCGGCCTCGCCGTCGTGCAGGGCGACGCCGACACCGACCTTGTGAACTATCCCGACGACGCCTTCGACTATGTGATCCTGTCGCAGACGCTGCAAGCGACCCGGCAGCCGCGCGTGGTGCTTGAGAATCTGTTGCGGATCGGCCGCCGCGCGATCGTGTCGTTTCCGAATTTCGGCTTCTGGCGGATGCGGCTGCAACTGCTCGTCGGCGGCCACATGCCGCGCACCGAAAACCTGCCGGCGACCTGGTACGACACGCCGAACATCCACTTCTGCACGATCAAGGATTTCGTCCAGTTGTGCGACGAGATCAACGTCAAGATGGAGCGCGCCGTGGCGCTCGATCTCTACGGCCGCCCGCTGCGCCTCAACGCGCCGTGGTGGTTCTGGAACATGTTCGGCGAACAGGGCGTGTTTCTGCTGAGCCGGGCGGGGAAGGTGAAGTAGCTCTCGTCACTTTAGGCATGACTAAAACACAGCAGATCAACAGGCAGTGCGTGCTCCCTCTCCCGCTCTTGCGGGGGAGGGGGCACGCTGCCGTTCGTTCAAGCGCCCCGGAATGACGCTGTCCTACTCCTCCTCCACGACCTCCGCTTTCGTCGGCACCCGGCCGAACAACTCCGCCTGCTCGGCGCGGGCGGTCGCGACCAGCCGGTCGGTCGCGGTCTCGATGCTCGCGCTGATTTGCGCGATGAACGCGCGGCGCTTCAGGCCCGGCGGCAATACGTCGAGAAACTCGACCACCAGCGTGCCGGGATAGCGCATGAACGTCCGTCGCGGCCAGAACAGCCCGGAGTTCAGCGCCACCGGGATGCAGGGCGCGCCGCTGTCGGTGTAGATCTGCGCGATGCCGGTTTTGTAGGACGGCGGTGCGCCGACCGGCCGCCGCGTGCCCTCCGGGAAAATGATCAACTGACGGCCGCGCAGCACTTCCTCGCGTGCCCGCTTCGCCATCGTGATCAACGCCCGCGCGCCGGCGTCGCGGTCGATCCCGATCATACGCGTCTTGACGAGATACCAGCCGAACAGCGGAATCCGGCTCAGCTCGCGTTTGTAGATGTAGAGCGGCTCATCGAAGAACCGCATCAGCGTGAACGTTTCCCACATCGACTGATGCTTCGACGCCACGATCAGCGGCCCTTTGGGAATCTTCTCGAGTCCGCGATATTCGATATGGATGTTGCAGACCACGCCCATCAACCACTCGCTGTTGCGCGCCCAGATTCGCGCGATCCGGAATGTCGTCGACATCGGCAGAACGAAGGTCGGGATCGCGACGACGAACCAGAACGCCAGCAGCAGGTAAAACAACACGTTGAAGACCAGCGAGCGCAGAAATATCGACGTCATCCAGGATCCGATCAGTTCGCCGCCGCGCGGTGCGGATGCGGCACGGGCTGCTCGGCGAAATCAGGCACATCGAGCCCGGCATGTGCAAGTCGCACACGGGCTTCGGCTGCGATGTATTTGACATATTCCGACAGCAGCAAGCGAAGCGTTCCGCCCGACGTCCACCACGGCTCGTCTCGCCATTTCTCGCCGATCACCGAAAACGGAATGAGCTGCACGCCGGGCATAGCGTGGCTCATCTCAACGATGGCGCGCGGCATGTGATAGTTCGATGTCACGACGATCAGCGAATGAAAACCGCGCTCCTGCGCCCAGCGCCGGGTCTCGGCGGCATTGCTGCGGGTGTTGACCGCCGAGCGGTCGAGATCGACGCAGCAGGTCATGAGGCCTTCGCTGTCGTCCCGCAGCGAGCGCGTGATCGCGGTGACGCCGTTGGTCGGATGCACGCCCGAAATCAGCAGCCGCTTGCCGTAGCCCGACGCGAGCAATTCCATCGCATCGGAGACGCGCGACGAGCCGCCGGTCAGAACCACGATGCCGTCGGCATTGCTCGACGGCCTCATTTCGGTGGCGCGCAATTGTGAAAGAAACGCAACAAAGCCGATGCCCGCGCCGACAAACGACAATGCAACGCCCATCACGATGGCAGCGCCGACCCAGCCGCGCCTCGCGCGCGCGGGTGGTCCGTCGGCGGATGGTTGGTCGGGCATGGTCATGAGTCGTGGGATCGTCCCTTCATTCTTCCAGTCTAGTCGATATCGCTCAGCGTCGCGAACAGGGTCTGCCGTGACGCCCAGGCGGTGATCGCCGCGATCACCAGCGCCTGCGCCGCCAGCACCAGATAGCCCGACGGCCGCAGAGCGAAGGTGCCGAGCAGCGCCACGAACTGATCGCCGACCGGAGTTCCGGAAAACCAGCCTGCGATCGATTCCGAAAATCCGAAAGCCAGCATCGCGATGCCGCCGCCGATGACGCCGCCCTGCAAGCCCAGTCGCAGGAAATGTCTGAAAAACCGATTGGCGATGTAACGATCGCCCGCACCGACGAAATGCAGCACCTCGACGATCGGCTTGTTGGCGGCCATCGCGCCGCGCGTCGCGAACGACACCGAGATGATTGTCGCGATCACCACCAGCGCGAGGATCCCGATGCCCGCGAGCACCGTCGCGCCCGTCATCGCGCGCATCCGTTCGATCCAGGCGCGGTGGTCGTCCACCGTTGCGGTCGGCGAGGCCTGCACCACGCGGGCGCGCATCTGCGCCAGATCGAGCGTCGTGCCGGGCTGCATCCGCGCCACCACGACGCGCGGCACGGGCAACTCATCCAGCGACAGCCCGGTGCCGAGCCACGGCTCAAGCAAGCCTGCGGATTCCTGTTTGCTGTAGATGCGCGTTTCGATGATGCCGGGCTGTGCGCGCACCGCGTCGGCTGCCGCCGTGCTGTCGCGCTCCAGATCGCGGCCTTGCGCGGGGCGCACCTGAATGGTGATTTCGCTCGACACATCCGATTGCCATTCGCTGGCGGATGCGCTGACCAGCAGCACCGCGCCGGTCGTCAGCGACGCCAGAAACGTCATGATCGCGACCACGGCAACCAGCGCACGGCCGGCGACCTGCCCGCGCGGCACGATCGGCGAGACGTTGCGCGCCTTCATCGGCACCTGCGGGCGGTCATGCCCGAGATCCATCAGCGCATCGCGATCGGGCTTGGCTTTGGGGCTATTCATAGAAATGCAGCCGTCCCTGATGCAGCACCATGCGGCGCGCATCGAGTTGATCCATCAGCGTCATGTCGTGCGTGGCGATAATGATCGCGGTGCCGGATTTGTTCAGTTCGATGAACAAACGCAACAGCCGCCGGCCGAGCGTCGGATCGACATTGCCGGTCGGCTCGTCGGCCAGCAGCAATTGAGGCCGCGCGATCACGGCGCGGGCAATGGCGGCGCGTTGCTTTTCGCCGCCCGACAGGATCGGCGGCAACGCGTCCATCCGCTCGCCGAGGCCGACCCATTTCAGCAGGTCGATCACCTCGCGGCGATAGCTCGTCTCGTCCTTGCCCATCACGCGGAACGGCAGCGCCACGTTCTCATAGGTCGTCATGTGGTCGAGCAGGCGGAAATCCTGCAGCACGATCCCGATTCGCCTGCGCAGATCGGCGACCTCGTCCTTGCCGAGCAACGAGACATCCTGACCGAACAGATTGACCAGCCCGCGGGTCGGCCGCAGCGACAGAAACAGCAGTCGCAGCAACGAGGTCTTGCCGGCGCCGGAGGGGCCGGTCAGGAACTGGAACGAGCCCTTCGGGATGCTGAAACTGAGGTCGCGCAAAATCTCCGGACCGAGCCCGTAGCGCAGGCCTACATTTTCAAAGCGGACCACGGCGGCAACTTGCCCTTGTCATTGAGAAAACTGTTTTGCGGCGTTTATGGTTTCCGATTCGTTAACGGTCGCCCGCTAGCCTTGCGGCAGATCCCACGCTGACGGTTTGATTCGATGCCCATCGTCTGTCCGCATTGCGCCACATCCTACGCCGTCGATGCCAGCAAATTGGGGCCGGACGGCCGCACCGTGCGTTGCGCCCGCTGCAAGGAAGTGTGGATCGCCCGGCCCGACGACGCGATGCTTGATGCCGCCCGCATTCTCGTGCCGGCGATGGCCGCCGGTCAGCGCGCCGCTCCGCCTGAGGCGGATTGGCAATCCCCACCGCAGGAGGATATGCAGCACCCTCCGCATATCGAAAGCCCTTCCATCGCCGGGGACATGCCTGCCGAGCCGATCTGGACGCCGGCCGCGCCGCAAAGGAGCATCATCGATGTGCGGGCCGACGAATTGCCCGTGCACGCGCCGGTCAACCGCCGCGCGAAACGTCCCGGTCGCCGCGCAAGGGATCGGACCGGCGGATCAAAACGCCCCGCGCTGTTCGGGCTTCGCTCCGCCTGCCTTGCCATGGCGGCGCTCGTTGCAGCCCTCGTGATCTGGCGCGCCGATGTGGTGCGGTTGCTGCCGCAGACGGCGACATTCTACAAGGCATTCGGACTTGACGTGAATCTGCGCGGCCTGGCCGTCAAGGACGTCAAGCTGACGAACGAAATGGTCGATGGCAAATCGGTGCTGGTGATCGAGGGCGCCATCGTCAGCGTCGCGAGGAAGCCGGTCGAAATGCCGCGCATCCGCTTCGTCGTGCGCGACGCCAGCGGCACCGAAATCTACGGCTGGAACACCGTGCTCGAACAGGCCGGGCTCAATCCCGGCGACAAGGCCTGGTTCCGGTCGCGGCTGGCCGCGCCGCCGCCAGAGGGCCACACGCTCGACATCCGCTTTTTCAACAAGCGCGATATCGCGGCAGGCGCCGCCTGAGGTGGCGCGTATTCTGATCGCCGATGACGAGGACTCGATGCGCAAGCTGGTCGCACGCGCGCTTTCGCTCGACGGCCACGATACGGTCACAGTCGAAGACGGCGCGGAAGCCCTCGATATGCTGACCCGTGAGAACGGCGCATTCGATCTGTTGCTGACGGACATCAAGATGCCGGTAATGGACGGCATCGCGCTGGCATTGGCCGCGGCGCGCGACTTTCCGCAATTGACGATTCTCCTGATGACCGGCTTTGCCGACCAGCGCGAACGCGCATCGGGTTTGAACGCGATCGTGCGTGATGTTGTGACGAAACCGTTTTCCGTGGCGGATATTCGCGCGGCGGTGACGGACGCGTTGGCGGCGGGGACGAATTGAAAACGTCATTCCGGAGCGCGAGCACCGCTTGGTGCGAGCGGACCCGGAATCTCATCATGTTCATCTCGACCAGATTCCGGGTTCGATCGCGTAAGAACGCGCTCGCCCGGGAATGACGAATTCTCAATAATCCTTCAGCAACCGCTCGATATAATCGAGTTCGATCTGCGGTCGCTGCGTATCGCCGAGCCGACGGCGCAATTCCTCAAGGATTCGCCGTACGCGCTGGACGTCGATCTCGCCTGGAATCTTGACCGAGAAATCCTCGCCGAATTCGCGGCCGCGCAGCGGCCGTCCGAGCGGATCGCTCTGGTTGCCGCCGCTCTGCTGGCGGCCGGGGCGATCGCCCGGACCATCGCCGTCGCCTTCGCCCTCGCCGGGCTGCATCGAGTCCGCGAGCTTCTGCGCGCCCTTCCGCAGCGCGTCGAGCGCCTTGCCCTGTGAGTCCACCGCGCCATCGGCATTGCCGTCACCGAGCCGGCCGCCGGCATCGCCCATGGCATTGTCGGCATCGCCGAGACCATCGTCGCCGTCCTCGCCTTGGCCGCTCTGCTGGCCTTGTCCGCCTTGGCCCTGTTCGCCTTGCTGACCTTTCTGTCCGCGTTCGCCCTTCTGGCCCTTGCCGGGGTTCTGCCCCATGCCGCGTTTGGCGAGTTGATCCTGCAATTGCTTCAAACGATCGCGCAGGCCTTGCTGGTCCTGCTGCAGATCGCCCATGCTCTTGTCGCCGGGCTGCGGCTTGTTGCGGCCACGCTCGCGGCGCTGGTCCTGTCCCTGCTGGAATGTCTTGTCGCGCAGTTGCTGTTGCTTGCGGATCATGTCGCCAAGCTCGTTCAGCGCCTGCTGTCCGTCGCCGTCGCCGCCTTGCTGAGGCTGCGCCATCTGCAGGTTTTCAAGCATGCGCTGCATCTGTTCGAGCAACTGCTTGGCGGCATCCTTGTCGCCGGAGCGCGACAGCCGCTCCATGCGCTGGATCATGTTGTTGAGATCCTGCTGGCGCATCGTCTTCGTATTCGGATCGAGCGGCCGCGCCAGTTGCTGCGGATTGTTCTTCATCTGCTCGGCAAGCTGCTTCAGGAAATTGTCCAGAGCCGCGCGCAGGTTATCTGTGAGCTGCTTGATCTCCTCGTCGCTGGCGCCGCGCTCCAGCGCTTCCTTCAAGGCGTCCTGCGCCGCGCGCAAAGCCTTGTCGACATCGGTGATATTGCCGTCCTCGATCGTCACCGCGAGCGCCCACAGCGAGGCCACGACCTCGCGCAGCGCGTCGTCGGTGCGCGCGGCCGCGAGTTGCCGGTTGACGCTGGACAGCCCGAGATATTGCCCGGATTCCGGCGTGAAGACTTCCGGCGCGATCAGCAGCGCGTCGAGTGCGGTGCGAACCTGGCCTGCCTGGTTGGCGTCGAGCGCCAGATTGCGGCGCTGTTCGATCAGCGCGCGCGGCAGCGACTTCGTGAACAGCCGCTCCGGCAGCCTGGTGTTGATCGCGTCGCTCTTGCCCTCGTTGCCGGCCTCGTCCTTCGCCGTCAGCGTCAACGTGACGTCCGCGCCGGCATATGGATCTTCGCTGAGGTCTTTCACTGTCTGGCCGACGCCGGCGCGGGTCCGCGCATTCGGCAATGTCAGTTGAAATTCTGGCGCCTTGAACAAGGGCTTTGGCGGCGTCGCGTCCTGGGTTTCAGGCGCGCGCGCGACGAAGTGCGCATGGGCTTCGGTGACGCCGTAATCGTCGTCGAGCTTGTAGGCCAGTTGCAGCGAGCCGCGCGCCTGCCGTTCGGGATCCTTGGCGAGCGCAATGGTCGGCGCGCGGTCCGGTGTCGCATTGAGCGTCCACAACGGCTGACCGGACGGCGAACGCACCTGAGCCGTGCCGTTACCTGCGACCGTAAAATGCTTCTCGCTGGTCCCCTTCGGCGCGTCGGCCGTGGCGGGCGCTTCCGCGACGCCGCCGGTCAGCGCGACATCCAGCGACGCGCCCGACGTGCGGACGGTCAGCATGCTCCCGGCCGGCACCGCGAGGGGCGCGTTCGTCGTCGCGGCATCACGTGCGGCGGTGAGAATGATCGGCGGCTTGCCGGTGTAGAGCGGCGGCGTGATCCAGGCGTCGAGCCGCACCGGCGTTGCGGCCAGTGCGCCATCCCATTCAAAGGCGGCGGCGACGCGCGCGGTCCGTTCGCCGCCAGCGGCAAAAAACGTTGCGACAGTCAGGACGATCACCAGCGCGCGGACGGCAAAGCGGTCATGCAGCGCCAGTCGCGGCGACGGCAGTCCGGCCTTGATGTTCTTGATCGAGGCCAGCGTGCGTTCGCGCTGCACCTGCCAAAGCGCCAGCGAAACGGGGTCTTTGGTCAAGACAGTATCGGCGAGCGCGGTGGCAGGACGATGCTTGACGCCCGTCCCGCGATCAAGCCTCGACAGCGCCGCCTCGCGGCTCGGCCATCGAAATTTAGAGAGCGGGACAAGCGCAGCGAGGACCAGCAGCGCGAATAATCCAAGCCCGACGGCGCGTCCGGTCGACGGCAACACCAGCCATAGCCCGGCCCAGGACGCGATCAGGAACAGGCCGATAACGCTGAGAATGCGAGCCAGATGCGGCCATAGCCGCTCCCAGGCGATCGCCGTCTGCGCACGCTGCAGCGCTTGCGACAGATTCAGTCGCGGATCATTTGGGCTGTTGGACGGATCGGGCGTGTTCGCGGTCAACAAACTCTCCGGGTTGCCTGATGTGAGCTTAGCATGACGGCGACGGTGTGGCACCTGCGGCAGCAATGCATCCCACGCGCCATATCCGCGCGTGCCGTGTCACGAATGCGTGAGAAGCGCCTCGGCGTCATTGCGAGGAGAATCAGTCGCTCGACTTCGAGCGGCTTCTCAAACGCCGGCCGGTGGCCGACGCTTGATCAGGCTCGCTATGACGAATTTCACAGCCACGGCGCGATGCGGTCCATCGCGATCAAGGCCTCGACCTCGATGCGCGGGCGCACGACGGCATATTGGGCGCCACTGACGAGGACTTCGGGCACCAGCGCGCGGGTGTTGTAAGTTCCGGCCTGAACCGCGCCATAGGCGCCGGCGGTCATCACGGCGAGCAGATCGCCGGCCTTGGGCTGCGGCAGACGGCGATCCAGCGCTAGATAATCGCCGGTTTCGCAGACGGGACCGACGACATCCGCCACCATCGTCGGCGCATCGATGCCCGGTTCAGCGACAGGCAGAATCTCGTGATAGGCCTCGTACAAGGTCGGCCGGATCAGATCGTTCATCGCTGCGTCGATGATGATGAAATTCCTGGCGTCGCCCGGCTTCACGTAAGTGACGCGCGACACCAAAATTCCGGCGTTGCCGACGATCATCCGACCCGGCTCGAACATCAGCGTGCAGCCGAGATTATGCGCGACACGCTTGACCATCGCCGCATAGACCATCGGCTCGGGCGGCGCGGCGCGATCCTCGTAATAGGGAATGCCGAGGCCGCCGCCGAAATCGACATGATCGATGACGTGGCCGTCGCCGCGCAACACATGCACGAATTCGGTGAGCTTGCGGAACGCGATCTCCATCGGCGCCAGATCGGTGATCTGGCTGCCGATATGGACGTCGACGCCGGTGACTTGAATGCCGGGAAGCGCTGCGGCGCGGGCATAAACCTCGCGCGCGCGGCTCAACGGAATGCCGAACTTGTTCTCCGATTTGCCGGTCGATATCTTGGCGTGG
This sequence comes from uncultured Tardiphaga sp., assembly GCA_964244735.1. Lineage (GTDB taxonomy): Bacteria > Pseudomonadota > Alphaproteobacteria > Rhizobiales > Xanthobacteraceae > Tardiphaga. The sequence goes on along the minus strand of CAXTJT010000005.1, from coordinate 78,716 downwards.
GTGCCGGCATCGACATCCGGATTGACGCGAACCGAGACCCGCGCGACGCGGCCCATCTGCATCGCGACGCGCGACAGCAACTCCAGCTCGGGCTCGGATTCGACGTTGAGGCAGAGGATGTCGTGCGACAGCGCCGCGCGCAATTCGTCCTCGGTCTTGCCGACGCCGGAAAACAAGATCTTGCTCGCTGGAATGCCGGCTTGAAGCGCGCGCTGCAATTCGCCGCCCGAGACGACATCCGCGCCCGCGCCGAGTTTCGCCAAGGTCCGCAGCACCGACTGGTTGGAATTGGCCTTCATCGCGTAGCAGACCAGCGAATCCACGCCGGCGAACGCGTCGGCGAAGACGCGGTAATGCCGCTCCAGCGTCGCCGTCGAATAGCAGTAAAACGGCGTACCGACGGCTTCGGCCAAAGCGGCCAAGCTGACGTCCTCGGCGTGCAGCACGCCGTTGCGGTAGTCGAAATGACGCATGGCGAGGTTCTTAGTTGCCGAGCAACGGATCGAGGATAAACCCGCGTTTGGCGCGCTCGGCGCGGACCTGCGCCTCGGGCATCGGTTCAGCGCGGTAGCCCGGATCGAAAATCGTGCCCGCATTCGGCGCTGATGACGATTGCGCGACATCGGGATTGGGCTGGACGCCGGCCGATGGCGGAAGGTCGAGGCCGCCCTTGCGGCCGCATCCGGCCAGCGCCAGCGTGATGGCGGCGAGCACAAGAACGGTCGATGTCGAAGAGCCAGCGCGGCGCGAACGATTCACGGCAAAATCCCCAATTGGGCGGCACCATACAAAGATTGCCCGGCTCTGGCGAGACCCGGTGGCCCGGATAGATCGGTGGTTTTGTGGAAGCGTGGCAAAAGAGGGACGCTCAGGTCTTTTTCGCGGGCTTTTCCAGCCGCTTCAGCCACGCCTTGGCCTGCGAACGGACATTCTTGGGCGCGGTGCCGCCGTAGCTGACCCGGCTTTTGACCGACGATTCGACCGCCAGCACCGCCAGCGCCTCGGCGGTGATCTTCGATTCGACAGATTGCATCTCGGCCAGCGGCAATTCGTGCAGAGCGACGCCTTTCTTGGCGGCGAGGCCGACGATCCGCCCCGTGACGTGATGGGCATCGCGGAACGGCATTTTCAGCGTCCGCACCAGCCAATCGGCGAGATCCGTCGCCGTCGCATATCCTTCGCCGGCGGCGGCGTGCATGCGCTTCTCGTCCGGCACCATGTCGCGCACCATGCCGGTCATCGCCCGCACCGCCAGCGACAGCGCGGAAAAAGCCTCCATCGCGCCGGCCTTGTCCTCCTGCATGTCCTTTTGATAGGCTAGCGGCAGACCCTTCATGACAATCAGGAGGCCGTTGAGCGCGCCGATGACGCGGCCCGTTTTCGCGCGGACCAGTTCGGCGGCATCCGGGTTGCGCTTCTGCGGCATGATCGAGGAGCCGGTGGTGAACTTGTCCGACAGCCGGATCAGTCCGACCAGCGGCGAGGTCCAGATCACGATCTCCTCGGCGAAGCGCGACAAATGTACGGCCGCGATCGACGCGGCCGACAGCACCTCCAGCACGAAATCGCGGTCGGAGACCGCATCGAGCGAGTTGGCCATCGGCCGGTCGAAGCCCAGCGCCGATGCCGTGGCATGACGGTCGATCGGAAACGACGTCCCGGCCAGCGCGGCCGCCCCGAGCGGACTTTCGTTGAGGCGCTTGCGTGCATCGGCAAACCGGCCGCGATCCCGCGCGGCCATCTCGACATAGGCCATCAGATGATGCCCGAACGTCACCGGTTGCGCGGTCTGCAGATGGGTGAAGCCCGGCATCACCGTGTCGGCATGGTCCAGCGCGCGGCTCGCCAGCGCATGCTGATAGGCCGCGAACGCCGCATCGATCTCGTCCAGCGTGTCGCGGACATAAAGCCGGAAATCAGTCGCGACCTGATCGTTGCGCGAGCGCGCGGTGTGCAGCCGCCCGGCCGCCGGCCCGATCAGATCGGTTAGCCGGCTCTCGACATTCATGTGAATGTCTTCCAGCGAGCGCTTGAAGGTGAACGACCCCTTGGCGATCTCTGACAAAATCGTGTCTAGACCCCTGGCGATATTTTTCGCATCACCGGCGGTAATGATCCCCTGCGCGGCGAGCATTGCGGCATGGGCCTTGGACGCCATGATGTCTTGGGCATAGAGATGGCGATCGACATCGATCGAGACGTTGATTTCTTCCATGATCGCGTCGGGGCTCTGGTCGAACCGGCCGCCCCACATCGAATTGCTCATGTCGTGCTTCTCTTGAATGCGATTGTTCGTCCCTGCTTAACTGGTTACGCCCCCCGATGACAAACCCGCCGCCAGATGCCGTCACCAAGCCCGCCCGCAAATGGCCGATCATTGCCGTCGCGGCTGTGGTCGGCGTCGGGATGGGTTATGTCGGCGTCACGCAATTCATGGGGTTTGATCGCCCTGTCGTGACGGTCGGGCCTTGTGCGTCGGCCGTGACGACCGCCAAACGGATTTCGCCGTTGATCAAGGGCGACGTCGCCGCATTGACCGCTGCGACAAGGCCGCTCGAAGTGCCGAACCTTGCTTTCGACGACGGCAACGGCAATGCCAGAACGCTGGCGGATTTTCGCGGCAAGACCGTGCTGTTAAACCTGTGGGCGACGTGGTGCGTGCCATGTCGAAAAGAGATGCCCGCGCTGAACAATCTGCAAACCAGGCTCGGCGGCGATGCCTTTCAGGTTGTGGCGATCAATATCGATACCCGCAACGCCGAAAAGCCGAAGGCCTTCCTGGCCGACGGCAACCTGACGGCGCTGCAATATTTTACCGACAAGAGCGCCAAGGTGTTTCAGGATCTCAAGGGCGTCGGCCGCGCATTGGGCATGCCGACCTCGGTGCTGATCGACGGCCAGGGTTGCGAGATCGCCACCATCGCCGGCCCCGCCGAATGGGATTCCGGCGACGCGGTCAAGCTGATCGAGGCGGCGTCGAAGAATTGACGCGCAGCGTCATTCCACAGCGCGAGCAGCGAGCGAGCCCGGAATAACCAAATCTTTTTCTCCGCCGATGTCGGTTGCCGGTCGCGTCCCGCGTCTTCAAGATGCGGCGAGAGGCCTGGCGCCCGGTCAGCCCATTCGACGGAGACGGTGATGAAACTCTATTACGCAAAAGTTCTCAATCCGCGCAAAGTCTGCGCGGTCGCGAAGCATCTGAATTCGCCGGTTGACTATGTCTACGTCAATCTCGCCAAAGGCGGTACCTCTGCACCGGACTTTCTCGCTGTCAATCCGAACGGCAAGGTGCCGGTGCTGACCGATGGCGATCTCACGCTATGGGAGGCCGATGCCATCATCTGCCATCTCGCGCGCAAGGCCGGTTCGCCGCTATGGCCCGCCGACGACGCGCACAAGATCGAGATCCTGCGCTGGTCGAGCTGGAACGCGAACCATTTCACGCGCGCCACCGGTGCCTTGTATTTCGAGCACGTCATCAAGGCGATGTTCGGCATCGGCGCGCCCGATGCGAAAGAGATCGAACCGGCGATGGAGCAATTCCGCAAATTCGGCCGCGTGCTGGACGACCATCTGAACGGCCGTGATTATCTCGTTGGCGACCAACTCAGCGCCGCCGACTTCATCGTCGCGGCGTCGCTGCCTTATGCCGAGCAGATGAAGCTGCCGCTTGAGCCGTATCCGCACATCGCGCGCTGGCACGACCGGCTCAACGCGCTGCCGGCGTGGCGCGATCCGTTCCCGGCCGCGCCTGCCAAGGCCGCCTGACCTACTCAACCAGAAGAGAGACCAGCATGTATGTCGATGGCTTTGTGGTGCCGGTGCCGAAGACCAACATCGCCGCGTATACCCGAATGTCGCGCAAGGCCGGCAAGGTCTGGCGCGAGTACGGCGCGCTGGACTATCGCGAATGCCTCGCCGACGATGTCGACGTCGGCAAGGTGACATCGTTTCCTCGCAGCGTGAAGCTGAAGCCCGACGAGACGGTGGTGTTCGCCTATATCGTCTTCAAGTCGCGCAAGGACCGCGACCGCATCAACGCCAAGGTGATGGCCGACCCGCGGCTGGCCAAGTTGATGAACCCGAAGACAATGCCGTTCGACGCCAAGCGCATGTTCTACGGCGGCTTCAAGACGATCGTATCGGTTTGAACCAAGTCTCGGAGCCAGTCATGACCCCGCATGGCCATTTCAACTGGACGGAATTCATCACCCGCGATCCGGAGCGCTTCAAGACGTTCTACGCGGATACGGTCGGCTGGACCTACGAGGCCCAGTTGCAGCCGGATGGCGCGTGCTACTGGATTGTCCTTTCAAACGGCGAGCGCGTCGGCGGCATTTTCCCGACCAACCGCCCAGGCTTCGAGACCGTGCCGGACGGATGGATGCCTTACCTCGCCGTCGACGACGTCGATGCGCGCGTCACAAAGGCCGTCGCAGCCGGCGCGCAACTGATGCGCCCGATCTTCGACGTCCCCGATGTCGGACGGCTGGCGATCCTGATGCAGCCCGGCGGCGTCGGCGTCGGATGGATCACGCCTGTTGCGCAGGGATAGCTCGCCCGGCGACGACAATTCAACACCAGCAGCAAAGGTATCTCATGACGTCCATCACGCCGTTTCTGTGGTTCGATAACAACGTTCCCGAGGCAGTCGCCTTTTACAAATCGGTGTTTCCCAATGCCAAGGTCGACACCGTCAACGACTTCATGGCGACCTTTGAACTGGAGGGGCAGCGTTTCAACGCCCTCAATGGCGGGCCGCAATACAAGTTCAACGAGGCCGTCTCGTTCTTCATCAGCGTCGAGACCCAGGCAGAGGTGGACTACTTCTGGACCCGACTGACCGCCGACGGCGGCCAGGAATCGCGTTGCGGCTGGCTGAAAGACAAGTTCGGCCTGTCGTGGCAGGTCGTGCCTGCAAGTCTTGGCCGTTATCTGAGCGATCCCGACCGCGAAAAAGCCGATCGCGCGATGCAGGCGATGTTGAAGATGCAGAAGATCGTTATCGCCGACATCGAGAAAGCTTTTTCAGGCTGAAACATCCACTTGTCCGCCGACGCCGGATGCGACATTGGCCAGCGAATGGCTGCCCGGCTGGCCGCCGCCGAGCAGCGTCTGGACCATCGATCGCTCGGCATCGGCGTTGTGCTTCAGCACCATCGTCGCGATCTGCGTCTGCGTCGCGCCGGCTGTCGCCGGCAGCGCTGACATCACAAGACTTATCTCCATACGCAACACGCCGACCCGGCGGTGATACGGCGGCCGCTTAACGGAATTGCGCCAGATGCAATCAGATCGACCCAGCCTTGAAGGCCGCACCCAGCGTCCGCAATGCCCCGCGCGCCCGGTGATCCGATGCGCTTGAATAGAGCACGATCTCGCGCGTCGGCAGCGGCGGCAGTCCCAACCGCGCCCCGATATCGACACTGCCGGTCGGTGCGACGCGGCGTGCCAGGGCCGCCACCGCAAGCCCGGCGATGACCGCGGCCCCGATCGTCGCGATGCCGCCGCCGACGAACACTTCGGTCCAGGGAATGTCGGCCGCGTCGAGCGCGCCGATCGCCATGGCGCGGACGCTGCACGGCTCGGCTTGCGTCGCCAGCCGCAGCGGCTCGCCGGCACGCTGCATGAAATCGGGCGCAGCCATCCAGCCGAAGCCTTCGTCGAACAATGCCTCTCCGTCGCGTCGCTTGGCATCGTGCCGCAAGACAATGGCGGCATCCAGCCGGCCGCCGTCAAACGCCTCCAGCACCGCCCGCGACGTCTCGACGTGCAATTCGATCACAAGGCCCGGATCGGTGCCGTTCATACGCTTCAGCAACAGCGGCAAGTCGGCGCCGATGATGTGATGGCTGATGCCGACCGTGAGCCGCCGATGCTCGACCGAGAACGCGCCGATCGCGGATTGATGCGCGGCAACCAGCGCGCGTGCGGCGTCGAGAAATGCGCTGCCCTCGGCGGACAACCGCACCAGTCGCGGCGTGCGCTCAAGCAGACGGCGTCCAAGACCGTCCTCGAGGCGCTTGATCTTCAAACTCACTGCGGATTGCGTCGAGTCCATGGCCTCGGCCGCACGGGTGAAGCTGTTCAGATCGGCAGTCAGGACAAAGGCCTGAACGGCTTCGAGATCGAGCGCTTTCATGATTTGCCATTTGAATTTGATATCATTGAAATACCATATCATGGCATTTCAATATGGCAAGGCCCGATTTAGATTGGTCCTGCACATCAAGGCAACCGAGGGAGAGTATTATGCCGCTGGCACACATTTCGTTGAGGCAGGGAAAATCCGCCGCCTATCGCAAGGCGATCATCGAAGGCCTCTATGGCGCGCTACGCGCAACCTTCGACGTTCCCGAAGACGATCGCTTCATGACCGTCTCGCAGCACGACGCGGACGAGTTCGTCTATGGCGAGAACTATCTCGGCATTCATCGCAGCCCGGACGCCGTCTTTATCCAGCTGACCGTCAACAACACGCGGCCTCTGGAAAAGAAGCAGGCACTGTACCGCGAGATCGTGCGGCGGCTGACCGCCGATCCCGGCCTGCGCCCGGAAGACATCTTGATCAATCTGGTCGAGGTGTTGCCGGAGAACTGGTCGTTCGGTAACGGCATCGCGCAGTATGCGAGGTGACGGCGATGGATGTTTCAATCACAACGGCGAGCGACGTCGCGCCAGCGCCGCAGTCGCCCCCGATCGACAGCATCCCCATCATGCTGACCGTGCATCTGCTCGGTCTGGTCATCGCCATCGCGATGACCATCGGACTGATCCCCGCCGCGATCATGCTGCTGCGGGCGTATTTGTGAGCGAAGGATTCGACTACCGCGTCGGAACCGGCTTCTCGCCGCGGTAGTCGTAGAACCCGCGCTGGGTCTTGCGGCCGAGCCAGCCGGCCTCGACATATTTCACCAGCAGCGGGCACGGCCGGTATTTGGAATCGGCGAGCCCTTCATGCAGGACTTGCATGATCGACAGACAGGTGTCGAGACCGATGAAATCCGCCAGTTCCAGCGGCCCCATCGGGTGATGCGCGCCGAGCTTCATCGCGGCGTCGATCGCCTCGACATTGCCGACGCCCTCATACAGGGTGTAGATCGCCTCGTTGATCATCGGCAGCAAGATGCGGTTGACGATGAAGGCCGGGAAATCCTCGGAGACGGCAATCTGCTTGCCGAGCTTGGTGACGAATTCCTTCGACGCATCGAATGTGGCGTCATCCGTGGCGATGCCGCGGATCAGTTCGACCAATTCCATCAGCGGCACCGGATTCATGAAGTGAATGCCGATGAAGCGTTCGGGGCGGTCGGTCGAAGCAGCGAGACGTGTGATCGAAATCGAGGAGGTGTTGGAGGCGACGATCGCTTCAGGCTTCAGCACCGCACAGAGATCGTGGAAAATCTTGCGCTTGGTCTCTTCCTTCTCGACCGCGCTCTCGATGACGAGATCGCAATCGGCGAGTCCATCCAATCTGTCGGTCGAGGAAATTTTAGCAAGGGCCTGCTGGCGGGCCTCTTCGGTGATGATCTTCTTCGACACCTGCCGCGACAGGTTGCCGTTGATGGTCGCCATTCCGGATTTCAGCCGCTCCGACGACAGATCGTTGAGCACGACCTCGAAGCCGCCCAGCGCCGCCACATGCGCGATGCCGTTGCCCATCTGGCCCGAGCCGATCACGCCGACCTTCTTTATCATCACAGCCATCTTGTCTTCGTTGAACCGGAGCCAGCGAACATCGCGTTCCGGATTATCGCACAAACGCCGGCCGAAATCCCTAAAGGCCCGGCCGGTGTTTTGATTATCGTTACTTGAGCGCGTCGGTCAGTTCCGGCACCGCCTGGTAAAGATCCGCGACCAGCCCATAATCCGCGACCTGGAAAATCGGCGCGTCCTCGTCCTTGTTGATCGCGACGATCACCTTGGAGTCCTTCATGCCGGCCAGATGCTGAATGGCGCCTGAAATACCGATCGCGATGTAAAGTTCGGGCGCCACGACCTTTCCGGTCTGGCCGACCTGCCAGTCGTTCGGTGCGTATCCGGCATCGACCGCGGCGCGGGACGCGCCGACGCCGGCGCCGAGCTTGTCGGCGAGCGGCTCGATGTACTTCGTGAAGTTCTCGCGGCTCTGCATGGCACGACCACCGGAGACGATGATCTTCGCCGAGGTCAATTCGGGACGATCGCTCTTGGCCATGTCCTCGCCGACGAAGGTCGACAAGCCCGGATTTTCGGCCGCCTTTGCGTCCTCGACCGCGGCACTGCCACCTTCGCCGGCTGCGGCGAAAGTCGAGGTGCGGACCGTGATGACCTTCTTGGCGTCTTTCGACTTGACGGTCTGGATCGCGTTGCCGGCGTAAATCGGCCGCTCGAACGTGTCGGGCGCGACAACCTTGATGATCTCCGAGATCTGCATCACGTCGAGCAGAGCCGCAACGCGCGGCATTACATTCTTCGAGCGCGTGGTCGCGGCGGCGATCAGAACGTCGTAGTTCGTCGCCAGCGACACGATCAGCGCCGCCAGCGGCTCCGCGAGATCATGAGCATAGGCAGCGTCGTCGGCCAGCAGCACCTTGGTGACGCCGGCAAGTTTGGCAGCGGCTTCCGCAGCGGGCTTGGCGTTTTCGCCGGCCACGAGAACATGCACCTCGCCCCCGATTTCGGTCGCGGCGGTCAGCGCCTTGTTTGTGGAATCCTTCAGCGTCGCGTTGTCGTGATCGGCAAGCAGCAATGTCGGCATTAGATCACTCCGGCTTCGGTCTTGAGCTTCGACACCAGTTCGGCAACGTCCTTCACCTTCACGCCGGCCTTGCGGCCCGCAGGTTCGGACGTCTTGACGATTTCGAGACGCGGCGAGATATCGACGCCGTAATCCGACGCGGTCTTGTCGGCGATCGGCTTCTTCTTCGCCTTCATGATGTTCGGCAAGCTCGCATAACGCGGCTCGTTGAGACGCAGATCGGTCGTTACGATAGCGGGGCCCTTCAGTTTGACGGTCTGCAAGCCGCCATCGACCTCGCGGGTGACAGTGACATCGCTGCCCTCGACGACCAGCTTGTTGGCGAAGGTCGCCTGCGACCAGCCGAGCAAGGCGGCCAGCATCTGGCCGGTCTGGTTGCTGTCGTCATCGATCGCCTGCTTGCCGAGAATGACAAGACCCGGCTGTTCTTCATCGACGATAGCCTTGAGGATCTTGGCGACCGCGAGCGGTTCGACGATGCCGTCGGCCTTTACGAGGATGCCGCGATCGGCGCCCATTGCCAGACCCGTGCGGATGGTTTCCGCCGCTTGCGCGGGACCGATCGAAACCACCACCACTTCGGTCGCCTTGCCGGCCTCTCTCAGGCGCAGGGCTTCCTCGACGGCGATTTCATCGAAGGGATTCATCGACATCTTGACGTTGGACAATTCGACGCCGGAACCATCGCTTTTGACGCGAACCTTGACGTTATAATCGACCACCCGCTTTACCGGCACCAGAACCTTCATCGATCCTCTTTCGTCATCAGAATTGGGGTTGGGAGAAGCTCAATCGTCAGCTTGGGCGCGGAACCTAATGCTCCGGCTACCCCCGGTCAACGCGGCAAACCGATTTCGCCGCATGGAAGCCGTCAGCGGTTTGCGCCGGGCACCCAAAGCACGTCGCCCGCGCCGTTGTCGTTCACCGTCCGGCTGGCGACAAAGAGGAAGTCCGACAGACGGTTCATGTAGCGGATCGCCGCCTCGCTGACCGGCTCGTCCGGCTTGGCGGCCAGTTCCACGATCATGCGTTCCGCGCGGCGGCAGATCGTTCGCGCCACATGAAGATAAGCGGCGGCCGGCTTGCCGCCCGGCAGCACGAAGGAATTCAGCGGCGCCAGCGCCGCGTTGAGTTGGTCGATTTCGCTCTCGAGTCGCTCGACCTGACTCGACAGGACCCGCAACCGTTCGGCTTTGCCCTCGCGCTGCGGAACGGCCAAATCGGCTCCCAGATCGAACAGGTCGTTCTGGATGCGGCCGAGCATCGCGTCGAGGTCGGGCAATCCAGCGGTATGCAGCCGAACGACGCCCAGCGCGGCATTGGCTTCGTCCACGGTTCCGTAAGCAGCGACGCGGAGGTCGTATTTCGGCCGGCGCTCTCCGGAACCGAGCGCCGTCGATCCGTCGTCGCCGGTGCGGGTGTAGATGCGGTTGAGAACGACCATTTGAAATTTCCTTCGGCTTTTCGTCAGGCGATCCGTCAGCGTGGCGTGCTCGTCCGAGCAACGCTTGCGGCGCGGAGGAGCCTCGAAGGAGGGCTGCGAGTCAACCCGGGCATCCATCCGTCGAGACGCGTGACAGTAAAAAAAGCGCGCCTTTCAGAATGACCGAGCGCCCTTGGCGCCACCCTACTTCCCCATCACCCAGACAGTGAACATCGTAATCGCAATGGCGATAAACTGAAGCACGACGCGCCAGCGCATCAAGGTCTGCGACCGATTCGGCGAGCCGCCCTTCATCATGTTGAAGAGGCCGAGCAGAAGCACGATGGCCACCGCGCCGACCGCAACCGGCAAAATGACGTAGCTGAGGGTGGATGTCATGGTCGCGATATAACACCGCAGTCCCGCCGATGCCATTGTCGCCGCGCATGGCGGCGATGCCTCAGACAGCGCAACGTCTGCTTCTTTGTCGCGTATCTGAATGATGCTAGATTCATTGCATCCATCATATATCCGTTTCCGGCAGGGTGTTACGTGAGGCAATTACGTTCGGCTTACGAGATTGTCCTCGACGCGTTTTACACCTTTCTGGCGGATGACGGTTGGGCGATCGCGAGCCACATCGCATTGTCGACGTTGATGGCGCTCTTCCCGTTTTTGATCGTGCTGACCGCGCTGGCGGGATTTTTTGGCTCCAAAGATCTCGCCGACCAGGCCGCGCAGATCATGCTGGAAATCTGGCCAATCCAGGTTGCCGACACGCTGTCCGGCGTGATCCATGACGTGCTGACGACGCCGCGCGGCGATGCGCTGACGATCGGTCTGGTGCTTGCCTTGTATTTCGCGTCGAACGGCGTCGAGAGCCTGCGCGTCGCCTTGAATCGGGCCTATGCCGTGATCGAGCCTCGCCGCTGGTACTGGCTGCGGCTGGAATCGATCGGCTACACGCTGGTGGCGGCCTTCATGTCGCTGGTCATGGGTTTCCTGATCGTGCTGGGTCCGCTGATCCTGCAGACTGCGCGGCTGTATTTTCCGCTGATGATGGACACCAACGAGGCGATGCTGAACGTCGCCCGCTACGGGATCGCATTTACCGCGATGGTGGCCGCGTTGTTCATCCTGCACGCGCTGTTGCCCGCCGGGCGCCGCAGCTTCACGCAGATCCTGCCCGGCATCCTGTTCACGCTGGTGGCGTCGCTGATCTCCGGCATCGTGTTCGGCCAGTATCTGGCGCGCTTCGCCAGCAATTACGTGTCCATGTATGCCGGCCTGTCGTCGATCATCATCGCCCTGGTGTTTCTCTATGCGGTGGCGGCGATTTTCGTCTATGGCGGCGAGTTGAACGCCGCCATCATCAAGGCGCGGTTGCCGAAAGGCGTCTCGCTTCAAGCAGCGCAGTTGCTAGAGCCCGTGGAGAAACGGGCTTGATCACGAAGGCCCCGGCCCCCGCCTCCCGCGCCGTGGCCTCGTCCTCGCCGCGCCCGGACACGCCGACGATGGCAATGCTTCTGTAGGGGCGGTCGAGCGCGCGGATCCGGCGGATCGCCTCGATGCCGTCGATGCCCGGCAGCACCATGTCCATGAGCACGGCGTCGAACGCCCCGTCCGTGATGCGCGCCGCCGCGGCCTCGCCCCGGCCGATGAACTCGGTCTGATGGCCAAGTTCGGTGAGGATGGTGTTGAGCACGACGCGGCCGAACGGATTGTCCTCGACGCTCAGAATTTTCAGCGGCCGCAAAGCAACGAGCGCACCGTCGCCGGCCTCCGCTTGGCCGTCGGGCGCCGACGCCGCTTGCACCAGAACCGTCAACAGGAAGATCGCGCCGCCGCCGCGCCGGGGCTCGACCTTGATGTCGCCGCCCATCGCACGGGCCAATTGCCGGACCGACGACAGACCGAGCCCGGCCCCGCCGAAGCGCGATGCGATGCTGACATTGGCCTGCGAGAACGGTTTGAACAGCCGCTTGATTTCCGGCAGCGTGAGACCGATGCCGCTGTCCGACACGGCAAAGACGATCTCGAGACGGCCTTTGGTCTGGCTCTTGTCTCGCCTCTTGCGCGAGACCTTTAGCGACACCCGACCCGACGCTGTGAACTTCACGGCGTTGTCGATCAGGTTCTCCAGCGCCGCCCGCAGCCGGATCGCGTCGCCTGTCACATAGATGGGCAATGTCCTGGCGATCTCGACTTTGCTGGCGAGCCCCTTGGCGGTGGCGCGACCGGCAAGAGAATCGCCGGCACTGAGCGCCAGGGCGCGAAGGTCGAAGACGTCGTTGCGAATCGGGAGGTTTGATGCCGAATGACTGCGCGCCGCATCGACGAACAGGGTGGCGAGGTCCGCCAGATGCTCCGCTCCGGCCTTGATCGTATCGACCCAGCGCCGCTCGCGCTCGCCCAGGTCGGACGTCGCCAATAAATCGCTGATCGCAAGAATCCCGGTTAGCGGCGTGCGCACCTCATGCGCGAACGCCGCCAGTGCGGTCTCCACCATCGCAGGCTCTTTCGATTTTCGAATCCTGGATTTGCGCGGCCGCGATGGATGCGGTTTGCGCGAAAGTCTTGCCATATGTCCCCCAACCCGGCCGGCGATATCTTGAACGACGCCGCGCGCGGAGTCACGCAAGCTCATAGTGCGAATGCGAATATGGTTGAGATGCGTCAGTCCACAGACAAGGCCACGCGGCCGCGAATGTCGTCCGGCGACATCCCGTCCGCGCGCAGCATTCGCAGCGCCGTGGCGTTGGTCGATTTCGAGAGTTTGCGCCCGGCATCATCCAGCACGAGATCATGGTGCCGATAGGCGGGCCCCGGCAGACCGAGCAGCACCTGCAACAAGCGATGCACGCTGGTCGACCAGTACAAATCACGGCCACGCACGACCTGGCTGACGCCCTCCAGCGCGTCGTCGATCACCACCGCCAGATGATAGCTGGTCGGAATCTCCTTGCGCGCGAGGATGATGTCGCCCCAATCCTGCGGCCTGGCCGTTACAAGGCCCTCGCTATGTTCACTCCAGTTGAGATCGTCGACCTTTTCAAAGGCTTTCGCGATGGCTGCCGCCATATCCAGCCGCAGCGCGAACGGCGCGCCGGTTGCGACCAATGCCGTTCGTTCGTCCGGCGTCATCGCATCGATCGAGCCGGGATACAGTGGCGCGCCGTCGGGATCGAACGGCCATCCCTCGTCGCGGGACGCGATCATCTTCGCAATCTCGCTGCGGCTCTCGAACGCCGGATAGAGCAGTCCCATCGCCTCGATCCGGCCCAGCGCGTCGCGATAGGCGGCCATGTGCTCGGACTGCCGCCGCACCGGCGTTTCCCATGCGATGCCGAGCCAGTTCAAATCATCGTAGATCGCCTGCTCGAATGCGGGCCGGCAGCGCGCCCTGTCGATATCCTCGATCCGCAGCAGCATCTTTCCGCCGCTGGCCTCGGCCAGATCGGCATTGAGCAGCGCGGAGCGCGCATGGCCGAGATGCAGATAGCCGTTCGGGCTTGGGGCAAAACGGAAAACGGGCGGCATTTGTGTCATTGCCGGGCTTGACCCGGCAATCCATCGTTCGGAAGACTCTGTTACGATAGGAGATGGATGCGCGGGTCAAGTCAGACGCGCGCGTCGCGCTGTCGCCCGCGTATGACGGCTCTCAATGGATTTGCAGCCCAATGACCGTCCATCTCAACAGCCAGTCCGATCTCGACGACGCCGTCATGTGGCTGGTCAAGTCCGACCGGCGCTTGAAACCGGTGCTGGACGTCGCCGGCATGCCGACGCTACGGCAGCGCCAGCCAGGCTTCGCGGGAATTGCCGCCATCGTCTGCGGCCAGCAATTGTCGGTCTCGGCCGCCGCCGCGATCTGGGGCCGCGTCAGCACCGCCTATGATCCGTTCCACCACGACACGATCAGCCGCGCCCGCGCCGATCGACTCGGCCGGCTCGGCCTGTCGGTCGCCAAGATCAAGACGCTGAAACACATCGCGAAAGAACTCCGTTCGGAACGGCTCAATCTCGACGTGCTCGCCGAAGAGGATGCCGACGCCGCGCACAACACGCTGACGGCGCTGCCCGGCATCGGGCCATGGACAGCCGATATCTATCTGTTGTTTTGCCTCGGCCATGGCGATGCCTGGCCGGCGGGCGATCTTGCGATCCAGGAAGCAATGCGGGTCGGACTGGGCTTGAAAGACCGCCCCACCGTCAAACAGATGGCTCCTCTTGCCGAGCCGTGGCGGCCGCGGCGCGGCGCGGCAGCGCATCTGTGGTGGAGTTATTATCATGCGCTTAAAAAGCGCGCGGGCGTGATCGGCGACACGTCGCCTGCCAAGAAGATCGCAAAGAAAGCAACGACCGGGCCATGACGTCTTTCAACGCGGGCGGCCTTGCCGTCGTGATCGGCGCATCCGGCGGCATCGGCCGCGCGATCGCCGACCGGCTCGAGGCGGATCGACGTTTCGCCTGCGCGTTACGGCTGTCGCGCAGCGGCGAACCGTCGCTCGATCTCACCGACGAGCCGTCCATCATCCGCGCCGCCGCCGACATCAAGGCCACCGATCTGCCGCTGCGATTGATTTTCAATGCCGCCGGCGTGCTGCAAGAGGGCAACCTTACCCCGGAAAAGACCTTTCGCGACATCGACCCGGCGCATCTGCAACGATCCTTCGCCGTCAACGCAACGGGGCCGATGCTGCTCATGAAGCATCTCCTGCCGCTGCTCGCCGCTGACGGCAAAGCGGTGTTCGCAACGCTGTCCGCCAAGGTCGGCAGCATCGGCGACAACAGCCTCGGCGGCTGGTACGCCTATCGCGCCTCGAAAGCAGCCCTCAACCAATTCGTCAGAACCGCCGCAATCGAGTTGAAGCGCCGCCGCCCGCAGGCGATCTGCGTGGCGCTGCATCCCGGCACGGTCGATACCGGATTGTCGTCGCCGTTCTCCAAATCCGGCCTCGACGTGCAAACGCCGGAGATCGCTGCCAAGCAATTGCTCGCCGCGATCGATGGCTTTGCGCCCGAGCAGTCCGGCGGGTTCTTCGACCGTTTCGGCCAATCGCTGCCCTGGTAAGATCCGGAGATGAGCGTCACATTTGTTTCACGGGGCCAAGCGACACTTTGAACATGACGCCAATGCGCACGGACTTCGTCGTCGCCCGGGACGACCTCACACGCTGCAAATTCATCGAAACGGCCCTTCCGTCCGCCGACCAACTGCCTGACGGCGCGCTTCTGGTGCGCGTTGATCGTTTCGCCTTCACGGCCAACAACATCACCTATGCGCTGCTCGGCGACGCGATGAAATACTGGCAGTTGTTTCCCGCGCCGGAAGGCTTCGGCAATATTCCGGTCTGGGGGTTCGGCGAGGTGATCGCCTCGAAGCACGACGGCGTCGGCCAGGGCGAAATGCTGTTCGGCTACTTCCCGATGGCGACGCATCTGGTCATCGAGGCGGACAATGTTTCAAAGCGCGGATTGCGCGACGGCGCGGCACACCGGCAGGGCGTCGCACCTGTCTACAACGCCTATGCCCGCGTCGCCGGCGACCTCGCCTTTGCCGGCAAGCAGGGAGACTATCAGGCGCTCCTGCGGCCGCTGTTCATGCTGTCGTTTCTGGTCGACGACTACCTTGCCGAGAACCAGTTCTTCGCTGCCGAGCAAGTGATCGTCTCGAGCGCGTCGAGCAAGACCGCCTTCGGCCTCGCTTATCTGATCCACAGCCAGCGCAAACCGATCCGCGTGATCGGCCTCACGTCCAAATCCAATGTCGCCTTCGTCCAGTCGCTCGGCTGCTATGACGACATCGTGAGCTATGATGCTATCGCGACGCTGGCGGCCAATACGCCGTCGGCTTTTGTCGACATGGCCGGCAAGGCCGAGCTGCGCGCCGCCTTGCACCGGCATTTCGGGGACAAGCTCGTCTATAGCGGCCGCGTCGGCCTCACGCACCAAAGCATGTCGGCTGAGGACGAAACGCTGCCCGGTGCGAAGCCGCAATGGTTTTTCGCTCCGGACCAGATCCGCAAACGCGCCAGGGACTGGGGCCCCGGCGGCATCGACAGCCGGTTCGGCGCGGCCTGGACCGGTTTGGTGCCGAACCTCGACAGATGGCTCGACGTGGTCGAAAGCGAAGGTCCGGACGCACTACGGCAGGTCTATCTCGATACGCTGGCCGGCCGCGTCCCGCCGGATCATGCCCATATGGTCTCGCTCGCCGCATGACCGCCATGGATCGCCGCCCACCCCAAGCGCAAGCCCCTTCACATTCCCGTCGTGCTGCCTGTAGTATACGGGCTCAAGCTGCTTCGCAGCCGAACATGGGGGCCGGGAGCGTCTTTTGAACGCACATGTCTCGCAAGGCGGTTGGCCGGTACTGGTGTTGAACGCGGATTTCCGGCCGCTGAGTTATTACCCGCTCTCGCTATGGTCATGGCAGGATGCGGTCAAAGCCGTGTTCCTGGATCGCGTGAACATCGTCGAGCATTATGATCGGGCGGTGCGCAGTCCCACATTTGAAATTCAGTTGCCGAGCGTCGTCTCGCTCAAATCGTTCATCAAGCCGTCCACGCATCCAGCCTTCACGCGGTTCAACGTCTTTCTGCGCGATCGCTTCTCGTGCCAGTACTGCGGTGCGCCAGACGATCTGACCTTCGACCACATCGTACCGCGCTCGAAAGGCGGCCAGACGACGTGGGAGAACGTCGTCGCCGCCTGCTCGCCGTGCAATCTGCGCAAGGGCAACATGACGACGGCGCAGGCGCGGATGTTCCCGCGCCAGACCGCCTTCGCGCCGACCGTCCATCAACTGCACCGCAACGGCCGCGCCTTCCCGCCGAACTATCTGCACGATAGCTGGCTGGATTATCTGTATTGGGACACCGAGTTGGAGCCGTAGGGCTTTTCAGCCTGTCTGCCGCATCGCGAGAGCTTCATCATGCCGATCTTCCGCTCAATCGCGCTCGCCGCGACCCTCTTCGTCGCGTCGACGCCAGCATGGAGCGCAGAGAGCGTCGGCGGCGACAACGCCTTCTCGTTCGTGGCGCTCGGCGACATGCCCTACAACCTTCCCGGCGACATCGTGAAACTCGACCGGCTGATCGCGGCGATCAACCGGATGAAGCCAGCCTTCACGCTGCATATGGGCGACATCAAATCCGGCAGCATCCCGTGCAGCGATGCCGTCCTCAAGCAGGCTTACGACCAACTGCATAGCTTCGCGGGTGCGCTGGTCTATACGATCGGCGATAATGAATGGACGGATTGCCACCGCAAAGCAGCCGGCGGTTTCGATCCGCGTGAGCGCCTCGCCAAATTGCGAGAGATGTTTTTTGCCGATCCCGAAAAATCCCTCGGACAAGCGCCGCTGAGCGTTGAAAGCCAGTCGCGGTCGATGCCGGACTTCAAGACCTATGTCGAGAATGCGCGTTTTGCGAAAAACGGCGTGCGCTTCATCAGCGTCCATGTCGTCGGATCGAACAACGGCTTCGAGGCGCAGGATCCGGAGTCCGCCGTCGAGTTCTTCGCCCGCGACAAGGCCAATGCCGCCTGGGTCGAGGCCAGTTTCGCCAAGGCCAAGGCGGAAAACGCCAAGGCCGTCGTGCTGTTCATGCAGGCCGAGTTCGATCAGGCGCGGTTTCCCAACGGATCGATGCCGCGCCAATCCGGCTTCACCCGCGTGCTTGATGCGATCGAGGCAGGCGCCAAGGCTTTCGGGAAGCCGGTTCTCGTCGTCAACGGCGACGAACATTTCATCGAATTGACGCCGCTGAAGAACAGCAAAGGCCAGCCGATCCCGAACGTGCTGCGGCTCATGGTCTACGGCGACGGCGACGTCCATGCCATTCGTGTTCTCGTCGATCCCGACAGCGCCGGCGTCTTCGGCTTCGTGCCGATGATTATTCCGGAAAACCGCAATCCTTGATCGGCTTGTCGCTGTCCAGGCCGAGTGTTAGTTTTTCCGGATGGATGCGATCTCGATCAGGCCCGTCAGCGCCGACCAATTCCTGAATTGGGTGGTCGGACGCGAGCAGCGCTTTGAATTGGTGGACGGCCAGATCGTCATGATGGCCGGCGCGGGGCGCCGCCACGACCGGATCGTCGTCAACCTCACGGCGGCGCTTCATCCGCAGATCAAAAAGGGGCCGTGCCAGACCTTTACCGGCGATACCTATATTGCGGTCTCGCCGACCACCCGGCGCATGCCGGACCTCGGCGTCGATTGTGGCAAGCCCGCCGATGAGTCGATGGTTGCCGACCGGCCGATGCTGCTCGTCGAGGTGTTGTCGCCGACGACGAGCGGCTTCGATACGACGGTCAAGCTCGCCGAATACCAGGCGCTCGGTTCGGTTGAGTACATCCTGCTGCTCGATACAGAAACACCAAGCGTACACCTCTACGCGCGCGATCCCGAAGCCCGCTGGACAGACACTCTGATCCGAAACCCTGGCGCGGCAATCGAGATCCCGAAGCTCGGAGTCCGGCTCTTGCTGGCCGACATCTATGCCGGGCTCGAATTCCGGCAGAGGCCCCGGCTCGTGGAAGGCTGATCGGCCTGCCCCATTGTCAGCGGCAGCAGCAGCGCTAGGATGCCCGGCACGAGGGCCATGTCAAAACCGCTGATGTCAAGGGAGAGCCGTCATGACTGTCACCAGAATTGCCGTTCTTGGATCACTCGCCGCGTTCGGGCTTGCGCTCGCGGCCCCCGCCCAGGCGCTGACGATGCAGGAATGCAGCGCGAAATACTCGGCTGCGAAGACCGCCGGCACGCTGAACGGCCAGAAGTGGAACGACTTCCGCAAGGCCGAATGCGGCACGGACGCCGCCGCGACGCCGGCCGCGACGACGACCACCGCGCAGGCGAAACCGGCCGACGCCAAACCAGCGGCGGCTCCCAAAGCAGCGCCGGCGCCGACCGCCGCCGCTCCGGCCGCGCCTTCGGGCCCGGCGAAATTCCCGACAGCGGTCGACGCCAAATACGCCAAAGAATCCGCCGGAAAGGCGCGGATGCACACCTGCGTCGATCAATACAACGCCAACAAGGAGACCAATGCCAATGGCGGCCTGAAATGGATTCAGAAGGGCGGCGGCTATTACAGCGAATGCACCAAGAAACTGAAGGGCACGGCCTGATCTTCATCTCGGGACAGTCCGGCGCACGGATGAACGCAGGCCGATGATTGCAAGCGAATGATTGCAGGCCTGGCATTGATCCTGTGCTGCCAACTGGCCGGCGAAGCCGTCGCGCGCGGGATCGCTTTGCCAGTGCCCGGCCCGGTCATCGGCCTCGTCCTGCTGCTGATCCTTTTGATGCTGCGGGATCGCACGCAGGCCATGGCGATCGGCCCGTTGCGCGACGGCCGCGTCGAAACCATCGCCAAGGGCCTGCTCGCACATCTGTCGCTGATGTTCGTTCCGGCCGGCGTCGGCGTGGTGCAGCAACTCGATCTGATCGCCGACCGCGGGTTCGCGATCGCATTGGTGCTGGCCGCCTCCGTGCTGATCACGATGCTGGTGACGGTCGGCACGTTCCTCCTGTTCAGCCGGCTCATGTCGCGCGGGCGCACGCCATGACCGCTAACCCGTTCTCGTTGTGGGTCTACCTGTCGCAGACGCCGCTGCTCTGGCTGGCGGTTACGCTGGTTGTCTATGCCGTCGCCGACGCGATCTCCTTGAAAACCGGACGACACCCGCTCGCTAATCCGGTGCCGCATGCGATGTGGATCATCGCCTTCTTTCTTGTGCTGACCGGTACCGGCTACCCGACCTATTTCAGCGGCGCGCAGTTCGTGCATTTCCTGCTCGGCCCGGCCACCGTCGCGCTGGCGATCCCGCTTTACGAGAACCGTCGGCTGGTGGTCGCCGCGATGCTGCCGATGCTGGCGGCCTTGGTGATCGGCTCGTTGACCGCGATCCTTTCTGTCATGATGCTATCGCAGATGGCCGGCCTGCCGCGCGATGTGATCTTGTCCCTCGCGCCGAAATCGGTGACGGCCGGCGTTGCGATGGGCATCGCGGAGTCGCTTCACGCAAATCCGTCGCTCGCCGCGGTTGCCGTCGTCATGACGGGCATCATCGGCGCGATCATCGTCACGCCGCTGATGAACCGGCTCGGCATCACGGATTTTCGCGCCCGCGGCTTCGCCGTTGGGCTTGCCTCGCACGGCATCGGCACAGCGCGGGCGTTTCAGGTCAACGAGATCGCCGGAGCCTTCGCGGCCATCGCGATGAGCCTCAACGCGCTGGTCACATCGTTGCTGGTGCCGGCGTTGGCGACGCTGCTGGTGCGTTGAAATCCTGCGGATTATGACTGTCATTTGCCCGGCGGAGCTTTATAGATGACCGTCAGACACGCGGAGACGACCATGATGAAACACGATCAACTGAGCCGCCGCGACGCGCTTACGACATTCGCCAGCAGCGCCTTGCTGATCGGACTGCCGGCGCAGACCGCAAACGCCGCGCCGAAGAACGACGTGCTTCCGATGGACAATGTCCTCAGCGAGGACGCGGTGCTGCGCGACCCGGACCTGTTCGTCGCGGGCAATCCGGCGGGCGACATTTCGATCGTCAATTACACCGATTATCAATGCCCCTATTGCCGCAAGAGCGATGTCGATCTGCGGAAGGTGGTGAAGGACGACGGCAAGATTCGTTTGATCTTCAAGGATTGGCCGGTGCTCGGCCCAGCCTCCGTGTCGGCGGCCAGAATGGTGCTCGCGGCAAAATATCAGGACAAATACATTCAGGCGCATGAGGCGCTGATCACCGCGACGTCGCGCTTGACCGACGATATCGTCAGAGAGCGTCTGGCCGCCGCTGGCATCGATGTCGGGCGCGCGGCGAAAGACCTCGAGACCAATAAGGCCAAGATCGATGAGATTTTGACGCGCAACAACGGGCAAGCCAAGGCATTCGGCTTTCGCGGCACGCCGGCCTTTATCATCGGCAAGTTCCGCGTCAACAGCCCGCTGATCGCCATTCAGTTTGAACGTGCAGTGCTTGATGCCCGCAAGGCGGCATCGATGACGAAGAAGATCTGATCGAAAAAAAAACGGCGTCATGCTTTCGCATGACGCCGTTCAAACAGATGATCGTGCAATCGTTTACTTCTCGGAAAGTTCGACCCACTTCTCACGGGTTTTGGTTTTCAGCGAATTCCAGTCGGTTGCCGCCACATCCCAGTTGACGATGGTGCGGTTCGCAGTTGCGACTTCGCCGGTGGCGACGCGCGACGTATTCATCGAATCGTAGATGTAGGCGCCGCCGATGGTGAAGAGGCAGCCGAGGATCATTCCAAATAATGTGCGCATCGCGACCTCCTGTGTAAGACGCCGGACAACGCGGCCGTCTCGCGATTTGTTCCGCTGACGCGATCCGGATGGTTAAGCCCGCGATTTTCCCGGCACAGGTGGTGCGGCAGGCGGCAATGTCGGCGCCGCCGCCGGCGGCGGAGGTATCGGCGGCAAGACGGGCTCGGACGTCACCACATTGAGCGACTTCAATTCGTCGGGCCTGAAGATGAACAGCCGGTCCTTCGGCGTCTCCATCGCATGGACCCAGACCTGCAGATTGATTCCCATGTCGCCGAGATAGCGCTGGCACTTCGCCGAGATACGCTGGGCCTCGCTCATGTCGTCGCGCGGCGCGGCGTTGTCCGCAGACGTCATCGCGAAAACCTGATGCACGCCGATCGCGGCCTTGTCGCCGACGCGGCGCTCGACGCCGCCCATGAACATGAGCGGACAGGACGAGGCGCAATATTTGTTGGCCTCGACCTCGGTGGCAAACTTCCTCTCCCGGATCAGCCGGCCCATCGCCAAGGCGTCGCTCACCGAACCGCCGGGCGAATTTAGCACGACCGTCTTGATGTAATCGGCGCGCTTGGCGATTTCGGCCGTAAAGGCTTCGCTGATGCCCGGCGTGATCGTGCCGGTCGCCATCAACTTGCCGCCGCTGACCAATTCAAACGTCATCGGCTTGCCGAGCGCGCCATCGGTTTGCGGCATCGGCGAGAGCCGGCGGTCGCTGCCGGGCAGCAGCGGCGCCAGGATTGCGGGAAGCGACGGCAATGTGGGCGCCGGCGACGACGCTGGCGCATCGGGCTTGCCGTCGAGCGGATTGGTCCAGCCGTTCATGCCGGCCAGATCGACGCCGAGCACGGCGATCGTCACGACCACCACCGTGCGGAAGATGAAACGCAAAACGGCGTCGTCGGGATTGTCGGCGAGCCACGCCTGAAAGCGCTGCGACAGCGTCTGCCGTTGCGAGACGATTTGCTGGCGCGCCATGACCGGACCTCGGCGATTACTTCGGATGCCGGGCCGACGACAGCGGCGTCACGTTCTCATCCGCCTCGTTGCGGGCCGCAGCCGGCGCCTCGACCGGCACGGCGATATCGGGCGTCGTCGCCTCGCCCGGAATATCCCGCCGCGCCGTCTCGACCTCGCGCGCCATCCGCAGAGCCGCCAGCATCTCGCCCGCCGTGAGATCGACGGCGCGTGCATCCGGCAGGCCCTCGCGGCGGATCGCGGCATGGACGACGCAAAGGATCAGCACCAGCACGGCCGGCATCAGATCGATCGAGATCGCGCCGGCCCAGCTTGGAATGAAATCGCCGGCATAACGCAAGACGGCCTCGGCCGGCGAAATCGACTGGAAACGCGCCGGCTCGACGCGCGGCGTCTGCAGGAATTTGTCGGCGGCATCCGCCAGCGACGCGGATTGCGCCGCGATCGCGCCTTCGACCTTGCCGACGACGGCGGACTGGCGCTCGGCAAGCTCAACGCTGCGTCCGCCGGCCGCCGGGGCGATGAAGCCCGAACTCAACGACGTTGCCGCACGCTTCACGGCGGGCGCAACGGATTGTTGTTGAAGATTGGCGATGACGCCCATCAGGGCGAGGGATTCGCTGGCGAAGGCATCGCTGCGCGCCGAGATCGGCCCACGGTCCGAAATCAGATTGCGCATCTTGGCGAGGTGCTTGCCGCCCTCCTCGAACAACGCCGTGACGCGCTTTCCTGACGCCTGCACCTCCTGCCCGAGGCTGTCGAGTTGCCCCGACATCTGCGTCATCAACTGCACCACCGTGCCGGAGCCGGACGTGCCGGTCAGGGAGCCCGCGCGTTCGGCATCGGCGAGCTTGGAAAACCGCGACGACGCCATCTGGATGTCCGGCAGCAAGCTCTGCGCGGCGATGGCGTTGGTGTTCGCGGTATCGAGATCGCGCGTGTAGTTCTGCACGGTGATCGCGAGGTGTTGCTGGATCGCGGCGGCCCCCGCGAGCGCCGAGGCGTTCAGCCAGGACGACATCGCCACGATCATCAGCGAGCCCAGCAGCATGCAGCCGAACATCAGCGCGCGGCCGGTGCGGTCGACCACATGCGGCATGAACTGCATCAGGAACACCCAGAAGGCGTAGATGCCGACCGACACCGCGACGGAATAGATCACCGCGGCAAAGAAGACCGTGGTCGGACTGCCGTTCAGCAACTCGCGGACGCCAAGATAGGTATAAACGCCGGCGGCAAGCGCGAGGATCGCGGTGGTGATCTTCAGCATCACCTCCAGCCGCGCGACGCCTTTCGACAATTGCAGCGAAGGGGCCGCGCGCGGCGACAGGCTGACCGCGGGCGGAAATGCGGTGGCGGACGTCTCGGACGACATGATGGTCCCCTTCATGAGAAGACAGCGAAGCTGAATATCTGTTTCATGCGGCCTGACGCCCACCGGCCGCTAAGTGTTTATAATTTGTTAAGAAATTTTGTCCGGATCATGTCGCGAAATCCGTTGGCGGGACGACCGTCCGCGCATTTGTGGAGCCGGCGGCAATTTGCCATAAGGCAAGCGTCCTCCAGCCTGCGCGCCGATGCCTTTCGCACTTCCTGCAAGATCCGACGTCTTCAAGACCATCGAGACGCTGCTCATCGGTGCGGTCGGCGGCCTGGTGTTCTATGGCGCGTCGCTGCCCGGCGGGCTGATTTCCGGTGCGATGATCGCGGTCGGCGCTGCCGGCATGCTTGGCCGCCCGGTCGGCCTGCCGCAACCGCTGGCGCATGTGATCCTGATGACATTGGGCCTGTCGCTGGGCTCGATGGTGTCGCCCACCCTGGTGAAGAACCTCAGCGCCTATCCCGTCACGATCGCGCTGCTGGCCGCCGCGACATTCTGCTCGACCTTCGGCTCCAGCCTTTATCTGCAACGCGTCCATGGCTGGGACCGCACCTCGGCGCTGCTCGCCGGCAGCCCCGGCGCATTGTCGCAAATCATCATGCTGGCGACCGAGCGCAATGCCGACGTGCCGGGCATCGCCGTCGTTCAGATCATGCGCGTGATCATTCTTACGGCTGCGATCCCGCTGCTGCTCGCCGCGTTCGGGCTCGGCGGCCATGGCGGCATTCCCGACCGCGGCCCGCCGGCGACGCTGCTGGCGCTGGCCGAACTTGCCGCCGCCGGCATTCTGGTGTCGCTGTTTTTCAAATGGGTGAGCTTTCCGGCAAGCTGGATGTTCGGCGCGATGCTGGCGTCGTCCGTGTTGCATGGCGCCGGCCTCATCGATGGCGGCCTGCCGCAATGGGCCTATCTGGCGGCGTTGATCGGCATCGGAACCTTGATCGGCTCGCGCTTCGGAAAAATCAGACCGCGCACGATTCTCGGTCACGTCCGCGCGGCGCTCGGCTCGTTTGCTGTGGCGATTGCGATCTCGGCCGCGTTCGTCGCGATCATCGTGCTGACGCTGCATGTCCGGCCGAGCGACGTCATCGTCGCCTTCGCGCCCGGCGCGATGGATGCGATGCTGGCGCTGGCGCTGACATTGCATATCGATCCGGTGTTCGTCGGCGCGCATCATCTGTCGCGCTTCGTCTACGTCTCGATCGCGACGCCGGGCATCGTGCACTGGTTCGGCCGCGCGCGGGACGATATTGACGATTAGCGCTTCGCGGCGAGGCTGAGCCCACCCACCGCCATCGCCGCCATCAGCAGCGAGATCAGCACGTTGTAGCCGGCCAGCGAGAGGCCGAGAAACCGCCACTGCACCTCGTCGCAACGGACCACCTTGACCGTATCGAGCTGCTGCAACAGGCTGCCGGCCTTGCCGAAATCAAGACCGCCGCCACCGCTGCACTCGGTCGGACCGGCCCAGAATTGCCATTCGACGCCGGCATGGTAGCCGCCGAGCCACGCATTCGCGACGGCTGCCAGGAACAACAGCCCGAAGCCGGCGAGAATGACGTTTCGCGGCGCATCGCGTGCCGCGACGAAGGCAACCAGCAGCGCCAGCGGCGCCGCCAGATAATAAGCGTATCGCTGTTCGAGGCACAGCGGGCACGGCCTGATGTCGAGCACCAGCTCGAAGAACCACGCCCCGCCGAGCGTCAGCGCGGCGACGGCTGCAATCGCCAGCGCGATGCGAGCGGACGGGTCGGCAGTCGGTGAGGAAATGGCGGCTGAGGTCACAGGCGTCTCCGGAATACTGCGCGTCGTATCGCCGGATCTGGCGGCTGTCGAGGCATCGCCCTATCACGACCGCATGATCCGGTTGACCGCAGGCGAACGGCCGCTATATTCCGCCCGCTTCGTGCCCCGCCGCTTCGCCGGGACTGCGAGCGCCCCTGTGGCGGAATTGGTAGACGCGCTCGACTCAAAATCGAGTTCCGCAAGGAGTGCTGGTTCGATTCCGGCCAGGGGCACCAAATCGGAACGGCGGTTCCGAAAATTGCATCGAGACCTGCTCAGACTTCGAGACCTGCTGAGACTTCGAGACCTGCTGAGACAAAGAGTTGCGGCTGGTTCGATATGTCCAGATTTACTCGAGACCCATTTCGAGCCCTAAAGTACGAACTGAATCAGAGGATCCCATAACCTCTGTCTTCATCAGCAAGGGCTCGACACCAACACAACCCGCCGTTCGCGCCGTGTTTCAAATGATGCGAGGGTTCGCGGGATTCGAGCGTGCCATCATTCGGGAAGGAGTCGTATCAAGACTCGCGCGTCCGCGAGCCGGCGGAATTGGCATTCAGAAGATTACGCGCGCAATTGGTATCGGGGTTTCCGCAATTCGACGAGCAATCGCGCAGCCGTCTGTAAATTCGGACGACACGCTCTCATCGAAGCGCTTTCCGGCCTGCTCTATGCCTGCATCCGATGAGCGTCGAACTTTCGAGAAAAAATCGCTGTCCATATGTCATACCAGCAGCAGATCGCTCCCCGGCTGGAATGCAAGAACGCCGTTGAGCGCGATCTGGAAATCCGCCGTCGCGTCGCCGTTGATGTCGCCTTCGAGCAATGTGAACTGCCCGGTGATCTTCTGGTGCAACTCGCCGGCGACCCCGGTGAAGGCCGACGACCCGACCCAATTGAAAGCCTGCTTGCCCGCCGCGGTGCTGGCATCGATCAATCGCAGATCGATCTGATCGTGCATGCCGCCATTGGCGGCGGTTGTCACGAAATCCTGGATGGTATCGCGCGCGCCGACCTGTGAATCAGTCGCAAAACGGTAGATGAAGCTGTCTGCGCCGGCGCCGCCATTCAGAATATCCGCTCCTGCGCCGCCATCTATCTTGTCGGACCCCGCGCCGCCGAGGATGGTATCGTTGTTGGCCATCCCGCTGAGCGTGTTGTTGCCGTCGCTGCCGGTGATGCGGTTGGCGAGGCTGTTGCCGGTGCCGTTGACGTTGGCCGGCAGGCCGGTCGATATATTGATGACCGTCTTCAGCGTCAGGTTTTCGATGCCGCTGGCGTCGGTCAGCGTATAGGTGCCGACGGCGATGATCGTATCGATGCCGGTCGTGCCGCTGTCGCTGAGGATGTCGGTCCCGTCGACATTGTAGGTGTCGGACCCTTCGCCGCCGTCCATCGTGTCGGCCCCCGACCCGCCGGTCAGCGTATCGTTGCCTTCGCCGCCGGACAGCGTATCGTTTCCGCCGCCGCCGGACAGCGTGTCGTTGCCGCCGCCGCCGGTCAGCAGGTTGGCAAGCCCGTTGCCCGTGATCTTGTTGGCGAGGTTGTTGCCGGCTCCGTTCACGGCGCTGCCGAATAGCTGCAAGTTCTCGATTCCGCCGATGGCGTGAGCCGAATCGTTCAGATCGAAGTTGACATAGGCATTGACGACATCGATTCCGGTCGCGTCGCCGCTTTCGTCGACGACGTCGCCGGCGTTGTCGACCGTGTAGGCGTCGTTGCCCGTCCCGCCATGCATGGTGTCGGCGCCGGCTCCGCCGTTCAGCCGGTCGTTCCCGGCGTCACCGAACAGGTCGTCGTTGCCGTTGAAGCCGGATATCGTGTCGGAGCCGCCGCCGCCCTTGAGCACGTTGATACCGCTGTTGCCGTACACGACGTTGTCGAGCCCATTGCCGGTGCCGTCGATGTTCGCCGCGCCCAGCAGGAACAGCTTTTCGACCGCGCCGATGACGGTCGATGACGGGCGCAGGTCGAACGACACATAGCTATGCACCCGGTCGATGCCGGTGCTGGCGCCACCCTCATCGACGATGTCGCCGGCATTATTCACAGTATAGCTGTCGTCGCCCTCGCCGCCGAACATGTGGTCGGCGCCATCGCCGCCGTCCAGCTTGTCCGCACCGGCACCGCCGTCGAGGTAATCCGAGCCTGCGAGCCCGTGCAGGGTGTCGTTGCCGCCAAGGCCGGCGATCCGGTCTGCACCGCCCGTCCCGGTCAGCGAATTTGCGTTATCGTCGCCCTGCTTGGTCGGCACCAGCGCGCCGACCGTCACCACGACCGTGGCGAGCCGGCTTTGGCCGCTGCCGTCATTGTTGCGATAGGTGAAGCTGTCCGTCCCGGTGTAGCCGCCGGTGGCGCGGTAGACGAACGAACCGTCGGCGCCGAGCGTCACCAGGCCGTGTCCCGGATTGCCGACGAGCACCGCCGACAGCGTCGACCCGTCCGGATCGAAATCATTGGCGAGGACGCCCGGCGCTGCGACGACCAACGGAGTCCCGAGCGTCGTCGAGAACGCATCGTCGACGGCTTTCGGCGGCCGGTTCGGGATCGAGATGTCGACGCTGGTCGGATTGCCGACGGCATAGCTGTCATAGGCGCGGTAGTAGAAGTGGTCGGTGCCCGTGAAGCCGACATTCGGCTTGTAGGTGAACGAGCCGTCGGTGTTCATCACCACGGCGCCGTGCGCGGGCCCGGTGGAGACGAACGCGCTCAGCGCCTCGCCGTTGGTGCCGGTGTCGTTGGTCAGGACATTGCCCGAGACGACACGGCCTTGCAGCACCGAATAGGTTTCGCCGACGCTGACCGGCAGTGCGGCGTCGTCGTCCAGGATCGTGGCCTGGGCGCTCGGCGCGATGATCGAGTAGGTCGCATCCGACACCGTGCCGAGGCTGACGGCGAACTGCTCATTGCGCTCGACCGTCGTATCGCCCGCGACCGAAACGGTGATGGTGGCTTCGGTCTGGCCCGCCGCGAAATGGACCATGCCCGATGCCAACGCGCCGCCGACGAAGTCGGCCGCATTCGCCGGGTTCTGGATGTTGGTGCCCGCCGTGCCGACCGAATAGGCGACGTCGAGGGCGCCCGTTCCTGTGGTGCGGTAGATGCGGAAGTCGTAATCGGTCTGCCCGGCACTGCCCTCCGGGCGGCTGTATGACAGCGCCGCAATGCCAAGCAGCTTTGCGCCGGTGTCGGTCGGATCATTGGCGCTGGCGCCGGGATTGACGGCATTGGCGGCGCTGGCCAGAAGCGTTGTGTCGCCGGTCAAAGCGAGGTCGAGGATCGCACGCTCGCGCAGCGCCGGGTCGGAGATGCCTGCGGCATCGACCCGGGCGGCGGCCGCGTCGATCACCGACTGCGGCAGGTTCTCCACCGTCACCGGCCGGTGCGGGAAGGTGTTGTCGATGAAGTCCGCGGTGCCCTGGCCGGGCGCGTAGGTGAACAGCGAGGTGGCGTCGGTGATGCGCCAGGAATCGGCAAGGCCGCCGGTCCCGTAGAGTTGCTGGAAGGTCGGCGACGTGCCGAGCGCAGTGCCGTCGCTCAAGCGGATGTCGTCGGCGGCATTGCCGTTGCCGTTGCCGATCAGTCCCTCGAACTGCGCCGCGCGCGCGGCGTCCGCGCCGACGCGGAAATCGAGATAGCTGCCGCGATCGGTGATCGTCAGATTCTGCTCGAGGCCCGGATAGACCACTGTGACCTGATCGCCGATCTTGAAGACCTTGCCCGCGCCGACCGCGATCTGGCCGGCCGCCGGATCGATTACCGTGACGACACCGTCGATGCGCAGCACGTTGTCCTGCGCCTCGTAGCTGACCCGATGGCCGTCGACGACGGTCGCGACCGCGCTGGTCAGCGAGACGCGGTCTCCCGAGGCGAATGTCCGGAACTGCACCTGGAAGTCCGAACCGGCGATCGCGCGGGCGTAGACGAATTCGCCGGCCGCCTGGAAGTCATAAGCGAGCCCGTCATAGGACGTGATGTGAATGTCGCCCCATCCTTCGCTGTAGCCGCTATAGCCGCCGCCATAACCGCCGCCGAAGCCGCCGGTCCCGCCTGCGCCGCCACCCGGCCCGCCGGTCCCGCCCGGACCTCCCGGGTCGCCACCCCCGCCGCCGCCGCCGCCGCCGCCTCCACCGCCGAGCGGCTTGATCTCGACTTCGATGACGTTCGAATCGACATAATCGTCGGAGTCGATGATCCCGCTGGGCGGATTGCTGTCGACATGGGGATCGTAGGCGACGTAGCGGAAGAACACGCTTTCCGTCGTGTGGCTGGTGGTGAAGAAGAACGCGCCGTTGCCGCTCGGATCGAACGCGAGGCTCGAGAATTGCGTGTCGCTGACATGCACCCCATTGGGGCCCTTGGTGTAGAGGTTCTCGACCACGCGCGCGCGCAACGCCATGTTGCCGTCATCTGCGTCGGTGTCGTTGAACAGAAGGGTGTAGGGGCTGTCGATGTCGGCGTCGGTGTAAGTCCCGTCGATAAACGGGTTCCCGATGTTGTGCGCCTGATATCCGACGTGCAGCTCCGAGCCGGGCTTGTAGAAATAGGGGCCGTCCTGATTGGCCACCGGGCGCGCGTCGAGATTGAGGATCGCAGTCTCGGTCCGCGTCAGTTCGCCGTCGCTGACAATGTAGACGAACTGATCGCGGCCGGCATTGTCGCCGAGCGCCGCGGTGTAGCTGAAACTGCCGTCCGCGTTGAGGTTCAGCGTGCCGTGGGTGGGGCCGCCGCCGGGCGCCAGCGTGACGGTCAGCGGGTTGCCGTCCGGATCGCTGTTGTTGGCGAGCACGCCGGCGGTCGGCGACACGTAAATCGTCTCGCCGCGAATCGCGAGAA
The DNA here is from genome assembly GCA_964244735.1 of uncultured Tardiphaga sp. Taxonomy (GTDB): domain Bacteria; phylum Pseudomonadota; class Alphaproteobacteria; order Rhizobiales; family Xanthobacteraceae; genus Tardiphaga. The sequence continues at coordinate 48,258 of CAXTJT010000005.1, read as the reverse complement.
ATTCGACCTTGGTCGGATCGGCGAGCCGGTTGCCGTATTCTTCTCCGGTGCCGACCGGCGCCCGGTTCGCCGGCGTCACCGTCAGGCCGACCGTGACTTCACCGGACTGGCCACCACGCCCGTCGCTGTCGCGATAGGTAAAGGCGTCGGCACCCGTATAGCCGGCCGTCGGGGTGTAGGTGAACGCGCCGCTGCTCGTCAGCGACAACGTCCCGTGGGTCGGCCCGTTGACCAGCGCCGCACTCAACGGGTCGCCGTTCGGATCGGAATCGTTGGCGAGCACGCCGGCATTGGCGGCGACCGTCAGCGTCTGTCCTGCGACCACGCTGTAGGCATCCGCCGTGCCGTTCGGGGCGACGTTGGTCCCCGACGGCAACAGCTTCACGAATGTCCCGCCCAGCCCGTCGCTGGCGACCCCGAACACGCTGCCGGTGTAATCCCCGGCGAGATGCAGCGTCGTCAGGACGGTGCCGCTGGCATTCTTGACCTGGATGTCGCTCGTGCCGGACAGCGTTGCGGACGTCGCCACGAGGCCGCGGAGATCGACCCGGTCGTCGGTCTGCAGGTTGGCGATCGAGCCGTTGAAAAGACCGGCGGTCCGGATGACGAGCGTCTCCGCGATCGCGTCGACCGCACCGTCGAAGGCCACCCGTTCCGACGCCGCGACAGCGCGGGTGAAGTCGACGGTTCCGCCGTTCAGCATCGTCACCGTGCCGGCGCCCGTCACGTTTAGCGTGAACGACATCGTCCCGTTCGCCGTGATGACACCATTGTTGGTGACGGCGGTCGCGAACGTTCCGTTGCCCGTTGCGACGCCGCCCGCCGCGATCGTGAGGCCGGCGCTGCTCGTATAGACGTCGTCATTGAGCGTCAGCGCGCCAGACACCGTGACCCGGTTCGACCATGTCCCGTCATGATTGTTGAGCGTCAGCGTCGCGCCGCTCGAAATCGCCGTCAGGCTCTGATCGATCGAGGTGTCGGTGCTGCCGGTGCGGGTGCCGAGGAACGAGTTGGCGCCGAGCGAGGCGTTTGCCGCCAGCGTCTTGAGGGTGGAGGGCGCGTCATAAATGCGGACCGCGCCGCCGTCCGCCACGGCATAGTTGCCGCCAGACAGCGTGCCGCTGCCGGAGAAGTTGGCGAATCCGGCGGCTTTCACATTCAAGATGCCGGTCGCGGTGGCGCCGAAGGTGCCGCTGTTCGCCACGTTGATGTCGCGAATTGTCAGCGTGCCGCCATCGGCCTGGACCACGCCGGATGCCGCGTTGCTGAAGGTCAGGCCGGCGCTGGAGAAGATTTCGCCTTCGCCTTTGATCGTGATGCCGTTGCCGAGCGTCGCGCCGGCATTGTCCGTGTAGATGCGTGCGAAGCTGTCGAGCAACACCGTGCCGCCGCCGGTCAGTGTGGTGGCGCCATCGATCCGCAGATTGGTGTAATTGCCGGCCGACGCGACGTTGATCGTGCCGCGGTTGTCGATCGTGCCGGTGAGGTTCAAAAACTGGCTGTCGTTGACCGTGACCGTCGAGCCGGACGAGACCGTCACCGCATGACCGGCCGAGCCGTCGAGCCTGTTGAGGCCGCTGCTGACCTCGATCCGGCCGCCGCCCGCGGTCGTCAGCGTTCCGCCCTGAATGATCGCCCCGGAGCCGCCGTCGAGCGCGACTCGCCCGCCCGCAACCACCGACCGGATCACACCGCCGACATTGTCGACCGTGGTGCTGTAGAACTGCAGCGTTCCGGTCGCGCTGGCCTCCATCACGCCGCGATTGACGAAGGTGCCATTGTCATGAACGGACAGCCGGCCGCCATCGGCGCGGACCACCGCCCGGTTGGTGAAGGCAAGCCCTGCGCTCGAAAAGATCTCCCCCTCGCCCAGGATCGTGTTGTTGACGTTCTCCAGCGTCGCGCCGGGATTGTCCGTGTAGATGCGCGCAAAGCTGTCGAACAACACCGTGCCGCCGCCGGTCAGTGTGGCCGCGCCATCGATCCGCAGATTGGTGTAATTGCCGACCGACGCGACGTTGATCGTGCCGCGGTTGTCGATCGTGCCGGTGAGGTTCAACGACTGGCTGTCGTTGACCCGGACCGTCGAACCGGACGCAATCTGGACGACATGATTGTTGGAGCCATCGAGTTGGTTGAAACCGCCGGTGGCGGCGATCGCACCGCCATTTGCCGTGAGCAGCGTGCCGCCCTGGATGATCGCGCCGCTGCCGCCGGCGAGCGACACTTGCCCGCCGGCAACGGTCGACCGGATCACGCCGCCGACATTGTCGAGGGTGGCGCTGTAAATCTGCAGCGCGCCGGTGCCGCTGGCCTCCAGCACGCCCCGGTTCTGAAAGCCGCCGATGTCGTGGATCGACAGCGTGCCGCCATCCGCTCGAACCGTGGCGCGATTGGTCACGCCGAGTCCGGCGTTCGCGAAAATCTCGCCCTCACCCAGGATCGTATTGTTGACGTTCTCCAGCGTCGCGCCGGCATTGTCCGCGTAGATGCGCGCGAAGCTGTCGAGCAGCACCGTGCCGCCGCCGGTCAGCGTGGTCGCGCCGTCGATGCGCAGATTGGTGTAGTTGCCGGCCGACAGAAGGCTGATCGTGCCGCGGTTGTCGATCGTGCCCGTGAGGTTCAACGACTGGCTGTCCCGGACGGTGACTGTCGTGCCCGACGAGATCAGCACGGGATGAGCGTTCGTCCCGTCGAGAAGGTTGAAGCTCGCAGTCACTTCAACAGTGCCGGTTCCGGCTGCGGTCAAGGTGCCGCCCTGGATAACCGCGCCGCCGCCGAGATAGACGTGGCCGCCGGACAGGGCGCGGATCACGCCGTCGGTGTTGTCCACGGTGAGGTTCGAAAACAGCAGCCCGCCTGCGCCGCTGCTCTGCAGGTTGCCGTGGTTGGTGACGGCGATGTTGCGCAGCACGAGCGCGCCGTTCGCGTCGTTGCCATCGACGATACCGAGCGCTTCGTTGGTGAACGACAGACCCGCGTTTGAGAAGATCTCGCCCTGGCCGACGATCTGGTTGTCGGCATTGACGAGCGTTGCGCCGGCATTGTCCGCATAGATGCGCGCATAACTGTCGAGCAACACCGTGCCGCCGCCGGTCAGCGTTGTGTCGCCGTCGATGCGCAGATTGGTAAAATTACCGGCCGAAACAACGGAGATCGTGCCGTCGTTTTCGATCGCCCCGGTCAGGTTCAGAGACTGGCTGTCGTTCACCGTCACCGTCGATCCGGCGGAGATCAGCACCTGATGATCGTTCGTGCCGTCAAGCAGATTGTACCCGGACGTCGCCTCGATCGAGCCGCCATTGGCGGTCGTGAGCGTGCCGCCCCGGATGACGGTGTTGCCGTTCAGCAGGATCCGGCCCGCGTCGACGAGAGCGCGGATCGTGCCGTCCGTATTGTCGACCGTGACCGACTGCAAGCGCAGGCCGCCCGCACCGGTGCTTTGGAAAATACCGTGGTTGGTCGTCGCGATGTCGTGAATCACCAGCGCGTTGTTGGCGGCGTTGCCGTCGATCACGCCGTTCACACCGTTCACAAGGGTCAGGCCGGCATTCGAGAAGATTTCGCCGGCGCCTTTGATTGTCGCATTCTCGTTGTTGAGAACCGATCCCGCCGTCGCTGCCAGAATGCGATTGTAGGGGGAGTCATTGAGCGTGATTTGCGTGCCGCCCGTAAAGACGACCGAGCCGCCTGTGCCGACCGACAGCGTCGTGTAATTGCCGGCTGACTGGACGGTGATGATCTCACCGCTATAGGTGCCGTTGACGACCGTATAGGTCTGATTGTCGGACACGTTGATCGGCATGCGCACTCCCCCAAAAAGACCGAGAGCCGCCCTCTGCAAGGCACAGGATACCTTTGCAAAATAAGATCGAGGCGGTACATCTAGGGTACTTCGGGTGACGTGCAGGGGGCACCCCTCTGAAAGGAGGGGTCGGTTCTCATTTCAGACGAGTGTTGCATTCGTCACGCAATCGCCCGAGGTTCGAGAAACCACCGCGAGAGATCAAACTTCTGCGGTCCGCGAACCGGACGAGATCGTGCCAATGCAGGATGCAGATGAGGCCGCTTTATCGAATTGTCGAAGCATCGACGATGTCAGCCGTTTTTTCGTCGATGCAATCAGGCCGTTGGGCTTTACGGTGTCTGCGTGCGGCGCATTTTTACCCAGTGAAAGGGGACCGTTAACCCACTTCTTTTTCCAGAATTGGCCAAGCGACTGGATCGCGCTCTACCAGAGAAAGAATTTCGTCGTGGTCGATTTTTCCGTAGCCGAGGCCCGGCGGCGGATGGCCCCGTTCACCTGGCTGGACGCGAGAGCCGAGCGCACTTTGTCCCTCGCGGAGAAAGAGCTTTGGAAAGCGGCTAACGCCAACGGATGGGAAAATGGATTGTCGGTGCCCCTTCACGGGCCTGGCGGCTATTTCGGTCTCGTCAGCATCGGCGGCAAAAACCTCGATCTGTCGCCAGCTACCCGTCGCCGTTTGCATCTTTTGGCGTTCGCGGTCCATGAGCGTTGCCGCGCCATTCATGGCGTGTCGCCCGTCGCCGACCAGCAGGCTCGGCTGACCGCCCGCGAGCTCGAATGCCTGCGCTGGGTCGCGGCCGGCAAGACCGACGGAGACATTGCGCAGATCATCGACCTGTCGCCGACGACCGTAAAGGATCACATCGACGCCGGTCGCCGGAAACTTGACGCCCAGACACGAGCACAGGCGGTCGCGAGACTGGTGTTGGGTGGACTCGCATAGCGAGCACCGATATGGGCGCATACGAAAGTATACGCGCAGATCGAGCTGCGGCGCGCGTGCGAGGTTCAGCAGACGGTGAACATTCGGCCTCCGGGACGCAGCGTGCGGATCGCACCGGTCCAGCCCATTTCAGGCATCTGCGCGAACGCGCCGCGAGGCGCAGGCTGATGTTCCGATCGTGCGCCGGTCATCCGCCGTCATGCGTTTCTTTGACCGGCAGACGCTTCGCCCATCGCGAAGACGCGACTCGCCAGCACATCGGCCGGTTCGATCGCCATTACCTCGTCGGCGGTCAGAACGCGGTCGAGATCCGCAACCAGTCGGTTGGCCTGACGCAGCCGCATCCGGTCCAGCGCATTGCGGATCGAGCGCGCATTGGAGAACAGCGGCTGCGTCTTGCGCAGCGCGATGTAGTCAACGAACGCCTCACGCGCCTCCGGCGTGAACCTGTAGTTCATATCCGCGAGCATGATCTGCGCGATCGCCAGCAGCTCGTCGTCGCCGTAATCGGGGAAGTCGATGTGGTGCGCGATGCGCGACCGGAAACCGGGGTTGCTGGCGAAGAACTTGTCCATCCGGTCGCCGTAGCCGGCGAGAATCACCACGAGGTCGTCGCGCTGGTTTTCCATCACCTGCAGCAGGATTTCGATCGCCTCCTGGCCGTAATCGCGCTCGTTGTCCGGGCGGTGCAGATAATAGGCCTCGTCGATGAACAGCACGCCGCCCATCGCCTTTTTCAGAATCTCTTTCGTCTTCGGCGCGGTGTGGCCGATATACTGCCCGACCAACTCGTCGCGCGTCACCGACACGACCTGCCCGCGCCGCACGAAGCCGAGCTTGTGCAGAATCGCGGCGATACGAAGCGCCACGGTGGTCTTGCCGGTACCGGGGTTGCCGGTAAAGGACATGTGCAGCGTCGGCGTATCGGTGGTGAGATTCATTTGCTTGCGGATGCGCTCGATCAGCAGTAGCGACGCGATCTCGCGAATCCGAGTTTTCACCGGCTTCAACCCGATCAATTCGCGATCGAGTTGATCGAGGACCTCGCCGATGCCGACGGCGTTGAATTCCGCGCGCAGGTCGATTGTGTCGAGCGGCGCGGGCGATGCAGGAACCTCAGCAAGCTGCGGTGTTTCGCTAGTCATGTCATGCTCTCGCAGTCGATCAATGTTTCCTCGGATGGCGTCGTAGTAGCGCCAATCAATCGGCAGCGCGCGCCCTCCCATGGGGAGAGGGGGGTACGGACTATCGTGAGAATCGAACCCCCTCACCCGGAGGCTCGCTACGCTTGCCTCCGACCTCTCCCCCAAGGGGAGAGGTAAGCAGAACATGCTCGCTTCCAATTGGCAGGCAAGCTCACGTCTCACCGTACCGGGTGCCCTCGGCCCGATCGACCGCATAGGACACCGTCGTGTAACGGATGTTGCGGCCACCGATCTCCTGACGTTGCAGCCGGAATCCCGGTTCTTCCTTCGGCCGATTGACGATAAAGGAAATGCGGATCGACTCCCAACCGTGGGTCGAATCGAAACCCGACATGCGGATGTAGCGATCGCCATAGACGCGGCGGCAGTCGTGCAATTCCTTCATGATGCCGGCGGCATCGGCTAAGTCGAACATCGGCAGGCCCCACATGTCCCAGTAGGTGTTGCGGGGATGCGGATCGTCCGTGAATTCAAGATTCACCGCCCAGCCGTTGTCGAGGCAGTATTGCACCTGCGCCGTGATCTGCTCGTCGGTGAGATCGGGCAGGAACGAGAAGCATCCTTGGGTCAAACGCATGATGGTGTCTCCTCACATCGCCGGCGTGGCGGTCGGAACGAAATCGGGCGAGTCGGTCGATTCATAGTTGAAGGTGATGTCCTTCCAGACTTCGAGCGCGGCCTTCAGCGGCGTACAGGTCTGCGCGGCCTTGGCCAGAATTTCCGGACCTTCATGAAGGTAATCGCGCCCTTCGTTGCGGGCGAGGATCATCGCCTCTAGCGCGACGCGGTTCGCGGTCGCGCCGGCCTGGATGCCCATCGGATGGCCGATTGTGCCGCCGCCGAATTGCAGCACGACGTCTTCTCCGAGATGATCGAGCAATTGATGCATCTGCCCGGCATGGATTCCACCCGACGCCACCGGCATCATCTGGTTGAGGCTCGCCCAGTTCTGGTCGAAGAACACGCCATGTTCGAGCGTGGTCTTGTTAAAGTCCTTGCGGCAGATGTCGTAATAGCCGCGCGTCGTCGCCGGATCGCCTTCGAGCTTGCCGACCACCGTACCGGCATGGATATGATCGACGCCGGCAAGACGCATCCATTTGGCGATGACGCGGAACGAGACACCGTGCAGGCGCTGCCGCGTATAGGTCGAATGCCCGGCGCGATGCAGATGCAGGATCATGTCGTTGCGCCGCGCCCATTTCGCCATCGACTGGATCGCGGTGTAGCCGATCACCAGGTCGATCATGATGATGACCGAGCCGAGCTGCTTGGCGAAATCCGCGCGCTCGTACATCTCCTCCATCGTGCCGGCGGTGACGTTGAGATAGGTGCCCTTGATCTCGCCGGTCGCCGCCTGCGCGCGGTTGACCCCTTCCATGCAATAGAGAAAGCGATCCCGCCAATGCATGAAGGGCTGCGAATTGATGTTCTCGTCGTCCTTGCAGAAATCGAGGCCACCTTTGAGCGCCTCATAGACCACGCGGCCGTAATTGCGGCCGGAGAGACCGAGCTTCGGCTTCACCGTCGCGCCCAGCAGCGGCCGGCCGAACTTGTCGAGTCGCTCGCGCTCGACCACGATGCCGGTCGCCGGGCCCTGGAAGGTCTTCACATAGGCAACAGGCAATCGCATATCTTCGAGCCGGAGCGCCTTGAGCGGCTTGAAGCCGAACACGTTGCCGATGATCGACGCCGTGAGGTTGGCGATCGAACCCGGCTCGAACAGATCGAGGTCGTAAGCGATGTACGCAAACACGCTGCCCGGCGCGTTCGGCACCGGATCGACGCGGTAGCATTTCGCGCGGTATTTCTCCGCCGCCGTCAGGCGGTCCGTCCACACCACCGTCCATGTTGCGGTCGAGGATTCGCCGGCGACGGCGGCGCAGGCCTCGATCGGATCGACGCCGTCCTGCGGCGTGACGCGAAACAGCGCGATGATGTCGGTGTCCTTGGGTTCGTAATCAGGCTCCCAATAGCCCATTTTCTTGTATTCCATCACGCCCGATTTGTAGCGATCCTTGCCGCGCACGGTCATCGACTGGTCATTCATGGTGCTTCTCCCTGATGTTATTCGGCGGCGTTGGCGACATTGCCGATTTGCGGATCAAGCGAACCGGAGCGATAGCGCTTCGCCATTTCGGCGAGCGGCAATGGCGTAATCTTCGAGGCATTGCCCGCGGTGCCAAACTGCTCGAAGCGTTCGCGGCACAGATCGCGCATCGCGTCCATCGCCGGCTTGAGAAATTTGCGCGGATCGAATTCGCTTTTGGTGTTGGTCGCGACCTTGCGGAACGCGGCGGTCATCGCCAGCCGGCAGTCGGTGTCGATGTTGACCTTGCGCACGCCATGCTTGATGCCGCGCGCGATCTCCTCGACCGGGACGCCGAAGGTCTGCGGCATCTCGCCGCCGAATGCGTTGAACATGTCCTGCAAGGCCTGCGGCACCGAGGACGAACCGTGCATCACCAGATGCGTGTTCGGCAGCCGGCGGTGAATCTCCTCGACGACATGCATCGCGAGAATGTCGCCGTCGGGCTTGCGCGAGAATTTATAAGCGCCGTGCGACGTGCCCATCGCGATCGCCAGCGCATCGACCTTGGTGGCGCGGACGAAATCGACCGCCTGATCGGGATCGGTCAGCAACTGGTCATGACCGATTGTGCCCTCGACGCCGTGGCCGTCCTCCTGCTCGCCGCCGCCATGCTCCAGCGAGCCGAGCACGCCCAGTTCGCCTTCGACGGACGCGCCGATCCAATGCGCCATTTCGGCGACGCGGCGGGTGATGTCGACATTATAGTCGTAATCGGCGGCGGTCTTGGCGTCGGCCTTCAGCGAGCCGTCCATCATCACCGAGGTGAAACCGTATTTGATCGCGGTGGCGCAGGTGGCTTCGTCGTTGCCGTGGTCCTGATGCAGACAAAGCGGAATCTGCGGATACATCTCCTCCAGCGCGTCGATCATTTTCGCCAGCATGATGTCGTTGGCGTAGGTCCGCGCGCCGCGCGACGCCTGCATGATCACGGGCGCGTCGACGGCGGCGGCCGCCTCCATGATCGCAAGCCCCTGCTCCATATTGTTGATGTTGAAGGCCGGCACGCCATAGCCGCGCTCGGCTGCGTGATCCAGCAATTGCCGCAAACTTATCCGCGCCATTGCAGTGCTCCTTTCCTGCTTGAAACGGTCATGTCGCGCCCCGCTTGCGCTCGATCAGTTGCATGATCATCGGCGTCAGGATGAGTTGCATCGCGAGATCGAGCTTCGAGCCGTGAATGACGATCGAGTTGGCGCGCGACATGAAGCTGTTGGGGATCATCGACAGCAGATAGGCGAAGTCGATGCCGCGCGGCGTCCTGAAGCGGATCACCACCATCGATTCGTCCGGCGTCGGGATCCAGCGCGCAATGAAGGGATTCGAGGTGTCGACCGTCGGCACGCGCTGGAAGTTGATGTCGGTTTCCGCGAATTGCGGGCAAATATAATTGATGTAATCCGGCATGCGCCGCAGGATCGTGTCGGTGACGGCTTCGGTCGTGTAGCCGCGGTCGGCGCGATCGCGATGCAGCTTCTGAATCCATTCGAGATTGATGACGGGGACGACCCCGATCTTGAGATCGGCATATTGCGCGACATTGACCGTGTCGGTGACGACCGCGCCGTGCAGGCCTTCGTAGAACAGCAAATCCGAGTTTTCCGGCAGCGCGCTCCAGGCGGTGAAGGTGCCGGGTTCGCCGCCATGCGCATGCGCCTCCGCGTCGTCGTGGATATAGAAGCGCGTGCGCCCGGTGCCCGTCGCGCTGTAGTCGCGGAAGGTGGTTTCCAGTTCCTCGAACAGGTTCGTATCGGGACTGAAATGGCTGAAGTGCTTGTTGCCGCGCTCCTGCTCCTCGGCCATCTTCGCGCGCATGTCGAGCCGGTTGTAGCGATGGAAGGCGTCGCCCTCGATATAGGAGGCCTTGACGTTCTCGCGGCGGAAGATCTGCTCGAAGGTGCGCTTCACCGACGTGGTGCCCGCGCCGGACGACCCGGTGACAGAGATGATGGGATGGCGGCGTGACATGCGCGATCCCTCAGCGGAACAAGCCGCGGCGCGCGAAAAGCGGCGCATCGCTGTTCTCGAACATCGGCTCGATGCCGTCATGGATCGCGGAAATGTCGGCGACGCCGTTTACCGACCCCATGATCAGCGGCACGCGCTGATGCGGCGTGCGCGCCGAGATCTCGAGAATGCGGCGGCGGCCGGTGGTCGCGGCGCCGCCGGCCCATTCCATGATCAGCGCCATCGGATGCGCTTCGTACAAGAGCCGCAACCGGCCTTCGCGATAACCGTCGCGGGCATCAGCGGGATACAGAAACACGCCGCCGCGCATCAGGATGCGAAAGGTCTCGGCCACAAGCGAGCCGATCCAACGCATGTTGAAATCCTCGCCGCGCTCGCCCTTGGTCCCGGCCAGGCACTCGTCGATGTAGGTCCGCACCGCCGCCGTCCAGTGCCGCCGGTTCGACGCGTTGATGGCGAATTCCGGCGTGTCGGCCGCGATGCGAACGCCCGGCGCGACCAACACGAATTCCTGTGCGCTGCGATCGAGAATGAAGATATCGACGCGACCGTCGAGCGCCAGCACCAGCGACGTCTGCGGACCGTAAACGACGAAACCGGCGGCGCGCTGCGCGGTGCCGGGCTCGAAGAAGGTCGACAGCACGTCGCGACCGCGCGGGCGGATCGAGAAGATCGTGCCGACGGAAATGTTGTTCTCAAGGTTGGCCGAGCCGTCGAGCGGATCGATCGCCACGCAGAGCGGCGCGTCGGCATCGAAGGCCATCGGCAGCGCCTGCTCTTCGGACAGCACGGCCGCGACCGGCGTGCGGCGCAGAGCCCGCATCATGACGTCGTCGGCGGCGACGTCGATGTCCTTCTGCGCGTCGCCATCGGAATTGGTGCCGTCTTCCGCTCCGGTGATGCCGACCAGCGGACCGGCCGCGATCAGCGCGGCGAGTTCGATTCCGCCGGAGGCGATGGCGGCGATCACGGCGGCGATCGCTTCGGCCTGCGGCGTCTGCGCGGCCGATTGATCCAGATATGACCGCAAAGTCACCCGCACCGTCATCGTCGTCTCCCTGGCGCGCCCTCTTCCGGGACGCCGCCTGTGCACTGAACGCGAAGTTGCAGAATTAGTGAAATTTTCTTATCTTTGGTTTTGCCAAAGTATTCTTAATGAAAGCGAGCGCATGGCCGGGCGATTTGCGAAGGATGTGACGCTGCGGCAGTTGCGGGCGCTGGCCGCCGTGCATCGCCACAAATCCGTAACCGCGGCCGCCAATCAATTGCACCTGACGCAACCTGCCGTGACGCTGCAATTGCGCGCGTTGCAGGATCTCGCGGGCCTGCCGCTGATCCAGCGCACGCCGGAGGGCATGCAGCTCACCGATGCCGGCCGCGAGATGCTGGCGCATGCCGAGCGGATCGAGGCAGCGCTGGCGGCCTGCGACGCCTCGCTGGAGATGATCTCCGGCAAGACCGCCGGGCGCGTCGCGATCGGCGCGGTCTCGACGGCCAAATATTTCGTGCCCTTCATGATCGCCGGATTCTCCAAGCTCTATCCGGAGATCGAAGTCACGCTGACGATGGGCAACCGTCAGGAAATCGGCGCGGCGCTGCGCGATTACGCGCTCGACATCGCCATCATGGGCCGGCCGCCGGACGGCATCGACATGAACCGCCATCTGATCGGCGATCATCCGCACGTCATCATCGCGCCGACCTCGCATCGGCTCGCACGCACCTCGAAGCGGGCGCTGGCCGCGCTCGGCGGCGAAACGTTTCTGACACGCGAACCCGGCTCGGGCACCCGCAGCCTGATGGAGCAATTGTTCGAGCGCGCCGGCTTTCAGCCAAAAATCGGCATGGCCATGAGCAGCAACGAGACCATCAAGCAGGCGGTCATCGCGGGACTCGGTATCGCCTTCATCTCGGCGCACACGGTGGCGACCGAACTGGACGAACGGCGGCTGGTGGTCCTCGATGTCGACGGACTGCCGGTGATCCGACAATGGTTCGTCGTCAACCGCAACGACAAGATGCTGCTGCCGCCGGCCCAGGCGATGCTGGATTTTCTCGGCGCCGAGGGCGCGACGTTCCTGCCCCGCTTGCAAGGACGGATGCGGATCACGCGGGGGAAAGGGTAGGCGCACGAAGTCGGAGTCCGGTCGCGCGCCGAGCACGACGTTACCTCTCCCCGCGTGCGGGGAGAGGTCGAAGCCTCGCGAAGCGAAGGCTTCGGGTGAGGGGGTGTCTCGACATGACAAGAGCCCCTCATCCCAACCTTCTCCCCGTAAGGACGGGGAGAAGGAGCGCGCTGCCGATGTGGCTACTCCGCGCACATCATCCTCTTCACGCCGCCTTGGCCAGCCCGACCTCGGCCCAGATCTCCGCCAGCGCCTGCACCAGATGCTCGATGTCGGCATCCGAGTGATGCGGCGAGGGCGTGATGCGCAACCGCTCGGTGCCGCGCGGCACGGTCGGATAATTGATTGGCTGCACATAGATGCCGTAGCGGTCGATCAACACGTCGCTGATCTGCTTGCACAGCACCGGATCGCAGACCATCACCGGCACGATGTGGCTTGGATTGTCGAGATGCGCAACGCCGGTCTCGTCGAGACGCCGGCGCAACCGGGCGACGCGATCCTGATGCCGTTCGCGCTCGGCCGACGACGCCTTGAGATGCCGGATGCTGGTCAGCGCGCCCGCAGCGACGGATGGCGGCAACGATGTGGTGAAGATAAAGCCCGAGGCGAAGCTGCGAATGAAGTCGCAAATCGTCGCCGACGCCGCGACATAGCCGCCGATGACGCCGAACGCCTTGGCCAGCGTGCCTTCGATGACCGTGAGCCGATGGCTGAGGCCTTCGCGATCGGCGATGCCGCCGCCACGCGGCCCGTAGAGGCCGACGCCGTGGACTTCGTCGAGATAGGTCATCGCATTGTGCGCCTCGGCGACGTCGCAGAGTTCGGCGATCGGCGCGATGTCGCCATCCATCGAATAGACCGACTCGAACGCAACGAATTTCGGCGCATGCGGATCGAGGTCCGACAGCTTGCGTTCGAGATCGCGCGGATCATTATGCGCGAAGATGCGCGTCTCGGCGCGGCTGTGCCGGATGCCCTCGATCATCGAGGCGTGATTGAGTTCGTCCGACAGGATTACGCAGCCCGGCATCCGCGACGCCAGGGTCGAGATCGCCGCCATGTTCGAGACGTAGCCGGAGGTGAACAGCAGTGCGGACTCCTTGCCGTGCAGATCGGCCAGTTCGCGCTCCAGCAACACATGGTAATGATTGGTGCCGGAGATGTTGCGGGTGCCGCCGGCGCCGGCGCCGCAGCGGTCCAGCGCCTCGTGCATCGACGCGATCACGTCGGGATGCTGGCCCATGCCGAGATAATCGTTCGAGCACCACACGGTGACATCCCCAGGCCCGTGCGGCGTATGATGCTTCGCCTTCGGGAAGCTCCCCGCCTTGCGCTCGAGATCGGCGAAGACGCGGTAGCGCCCTTCTTTATGGAGGCCATCGAGCTGCCTGCGGAAATACGATTCGTAATTCATGACGTCCTCCCGTTACCCAATGCAGCCGATTCCACGCTTAAATCGGCGGTCTTCATCTCCGGATGCGCGTGCTGTTCGAGAAAGCGCTGGCGGAATTGATCCTCAAGCCGCTGGCGCGCATCGCGCTTGCTGCCGGCCACCACGGTGAGTTGCGGCGGCGTCGCCGCGCGGGGCTCGGCGATAGCCTCGACTTTCACTTGGATTTGGACTTGGGCTTGGGCTTGGTCGAGAACGAGGCGGTCCGGTCCCATTTGGCTCTCCTGCATGTCGATCCCTCGCGGCTGCGACCGCACACCCCAGCCCCACAGGGTGAGGGCGGGCAACGGCAGCAGCATGAACCAGTGTTCGACGATGCCGAGCGCGAACAGCGCGCTGACCAGCCCGAGGCTGGCGATCTCGAACGGCGTGACGGCGACTTCGACCATGCGCTGGATCATGATCGCGAGCATCGCGATGGCCAGCGTGACGGACAGCGTGAAGAACGCACCGACCGGCTGTCGCGCAAAGTAGGTCTTCAGAAATGCGACCTGCGGCGGCATCAACTCGTCATTGGTGACGGGCACGCCGAGAAACAGATTGATCTTCGAGCTTTGGCGAAGAACCCAAAGCGCCATAAAGGTCCACAGCCCGACCGGATTGACGCCGCCGGAGGTCGCGATCAGGACCGCGACGCCGCAGACCAGCAGCGACAGTTCGTGATAGAGGATCGCCGCCAGCGCAAGGCCGAGGCGACGCAGACCCCGCGCGTCGGGCGGGCATGGTTCGGCCCGCGGCCCGGTCAGCCAGCCCGCGAGGAAGGCGATTTCCTGAGCGCCCCAAAGCAGGATCGTCGCCGTGAAGGCCGTATAGGCCGACACGACGCTCAACTCGTTCGCCGAGGTCGCGAGCCCGTACAACGCCGCCGCCGTCAGCGCGCCCGCAGCCAGCAGCCGCAACGCGTCGAACCGGGCCGACAATCCGACCAGCAGCAGCACGGCCCCGGTCGAGAACCACCAGACGAAGGCCGCATAGACTGGAGGAACGACATACGAGGACATATCGGAATTTCCAGATCGTCAGACTTTGTGGCGAACCGCCCTGCTCCTACCAGGCCGGCTGCATGATGATGTCGTGCGGCAGGGCATTCTGCTTGGTCGGCAGCAGGAACAGTCGCCCGAAAGCAAAGGCCGCCTGGGCCGCCAGCGCCGCCCGCTTGAGGCCGCCAAGGGCGCCGCCCTGCGCTTTGGCGTCGGCGATCTTCTCGGAGAGCACGCGCAGGCGTTCCAGGCCCTTCAGGAAGCGCGGATCGTCGATGTCGAGCACGACCGGAAACACCTGCTTGGAGATTTCCGAGGTGATGCGAAACACCTGCATGTCGTAATCGGTCGGATGCATGCCGAGCGCTTCGTGAAATGCGGGCCGCATGTGGTCGCGGACGTACATCGTCGCGAATACCGCGAGCAGGAAAAAACGAATCCACAGCTTGTTCGCGCCGCGCAGCAGCTTCGGATCGGCGCGCATCAACAGCGCGAACGCCTCGCCGTGGCGGAATTCGTCGTTGCACCACAGCTCGAACCAGCGAAAGATCGGATGGAATTGCCGCTCGGGATGGCGCTCCATCTGCCGATAGATCGTGATGTAGCGGGCATAGCCGATCTTTTCGGACAGATACGTCGCGTAGAAGATGAACTTGGGCTTGAAATAGGTGTACTTCTTCGACTTGGTCAGGAACGACAGATCGACGCCGATGCCGTGGTCCTTGAGAATCTCGTTGATGAAGCCGGCGTGGCGTGCCTCGTCGCGGCTCATATACGTAAAAAGCTCCTGGATATCCTTGTTCCTGATGCGCTTCTTGATCTCGGCGTAAAGCACGCAGCCCGAGAACTCGGCGGTCAGCGACGACACGAGAAAGTCCTTGAATTCCTTGCGCAGTTCCGGCGGCAGGCTTTCGAGGTCGTTCTTGAATTCGTCCGTCTTGGTGAAGTGCGACTTGTTGTGGTCCGCGCGCAATTCGCCGATGACGGCGTTCCATTCGCTGCGCACGAGGCCGACATCGAGCCTGTCCATCGCGTCGAAATCGGTGGTGTAAAAGCGCGGGCTGAGGATCGTGTCCTCGCGCGCCAGCTCCGTGCTCTCCAGATTTCCTTTGATCTGCGCACGCGCCTTTAACTGACCTTGGGTGCCGCCTTCCATGGGAATCATGATGCTCTCCCGTCCGAGAAACTGACTTCGTAGAGTTCTGTAAGTTCGAGATACCCCTCGATGCGCGCGCGCATCTTGCCGAGCAGCCCGCCGCGCACCACGGTCGCGGTTCGCCGCACGACCAGACGCTCGCCGAACGGCACCGATGTCGGCGCGTCGTGCACCATGACCTCATCGCCCGGCTCGATCTCGATATCGCCGTCGAGGACGACGTGGGCGTGGAGCGTCTCGGAGGTCTGTTCGATCTCGACCGTGCAGGGCACGTCGAAAGATTTGCGTCCGATCATGTCGTACCCTTGATGCTCATGAGCCGTGTGAAGGCCCCGGCGTTGGCCGCGCCGAAAGCCACCAGATCGACCTGCTTGTTGGTCGAGGTATCGGTCAGCGTCATCTGGCCGTTGACGTAACGGGTCAAACGAAACGGCGGCTCCTGACCGATATCGCCGAGTTTCCGGTCGCGTGCGAGGCCGCGCAGCACGACGCGGACGAAGCCGTTGGTGCCGGGCGCGATGGTATCGATCAACTGGCGGTCCTTGGCGTCATAGACCAGCACGCTGCCGTTCTGCCCGTCCGCGAATTGCAGGTCGCGGCTTTCGACGGCGGCCGGCAAGGTCATTCGCACATCGCCGACGCCGGTGAGGCGCGCCGTCGTCGCGGCGACGAGCGCGAACAGCACCAGTCCGCCGGCGGCGAGCAGGCCTTTTCGTCCGACGATGGGTTCGCGAAAGACCTCGGTCATGACGTGTCCTTTCAGGCTGCGGCGACGGCGTTGGCCGGCATCGCGCCCGAGCGCGCCACGCCGGCCTGGTTGATCGCGACGGTTGACGGGCCGGGCTGGCCGGACAACGCGTCGTTGAGTTTCGCCGCGACCATCGCGGCGTCCGGAATCGCGCGCAGCATCGGCTCGGCGCCACGCAGCTTCCACGGCCGCACATGCGGCCACAGCAGCACGAAGGAGCCGCGATCGTCGGCGAGCGTCAGCGGAATGTCGCCGGAGCCGTCGCGATAGGTCCGCAGCGCGGCGTTGGTGATCTTGCCGAGCGGAATGTTCATCGTCATCGGCAGCGCGACGCCGAACTGCACGAGGACACGCTTGCTGGTGACTGTGTAGTTCGATGCCCGCGCGAACAGCCATGCGAGCATCGAGAGCACGGCGACGCTGATGACCGCAGGCGCCGCGATCCAGGCCGCAGCGATCGCGACGTCGGCGGCGGACTGTCCCGCCGCCATCGTTGATCCGACGCGCCAGACCAGAAGCATGCCGAAATAAATCGCCACTTCGCGAATGTGGAAGGCGCGCCAGGCCAGCGGCCTGACGGCGGGCTTGCCCTGCCAGATGACGCGCTCGCCGGCCGGCAGAGGGGCCGGCAGGTCGGTCAGGGTTGCCGCCTTGAACTGTGCGAAATCCTGTTTCACGGCGGGCTCCTTCAGATCAAGGGTTCTTGGCGCGACGGCGTGGCGTAGAGCGTGCCGGCGCCGTAGTAGCCGACGATGCGGTCTTCCTCGAGCTTGGTCACTTGATCGGGGCTCTTGGTCCCCGGCACGTCGGCGAAGTGCGCACCGAGGATGGCGTCGACCAGGATGCGGTTGCGCAAGCCGCCCTTGATCAGCGCGAAATTCAGCGGCAGCAGCACGCGCTTGCTCATCGCGGTGCTCGTGCCCGTGCCGGTGGTCGGCGCGGCAGCCACTGCGCCGGGAACGGCCACCTCGACTTCGAGATAACGGACGATGGCTTCCGCCCGATCGACCCAGACATCGACGCAGGTGCCGCCGACTTCGCCATCGGCGCCGAGCACCGGCATCCCGCGCGGATCGGCGTCGCGCGTCGACAACGTCGTCGCCGGGGTGAGCCGCAGCGGCACGATCGCCGGCACATCTTCCATCGTCAGTTCAGGCACGTCTTCACGATCGGCCCATGCGCCGGGCCCGACGCCGTCGAGCATTGGATTGCCGGTCGGCTCCAGCGGCGAACCGGGATAGCGATCGACCGGGGCGAGCGCGACGTCGCGGCGATCGTTCTTGTGGTTCGGCAGCGTCGCGGTGTGGCCACCGCGCAGCAGATAGACCTTGTTGTCGGGGCGCTGCGGGAAACCCTGCTGGATGCCGCCGCCCATCGCGGTGGATTCCAGCGGATAGCCTTCGCGCTTGTCTTCCTTGCGCAGATAGAAAATCAGGCAGGCAAAGAAGATCCAGAATACGTAGAGGGTGACTTGAGCTACGTCCAAATAGGCGCCGGATTGCATGGGACGACCCCTTCTTTTGCTAGGAATTAACTTGGGAATTCGGCGAGGCCGAACTTGGTGGATGGCGTTGAGACGGCCGCGCGTGTTGTGCGCACGAGCGGACCGATCGCGACCAGAGTGGCGAACAACAGAGCGATTTCGATGTGGTAGACGACGCTGTAGCCGACCGACGGGCCGCTCATGGCGCGGCCGAGCATGCCGGTCGAGCCGAGCGTGGTGACGAGATCGCGCAAGGCCCCGCCGAGCGCGATGCCGCCGCCCGCCGCCGTCGCCTGCACGGCCCCCCAGGTGCCGAGCGCGAGACCGCTCTCGCCGTCGCGCGCCATCGCCATCGCCGCCGTCAGCGTGCCGGCCGCGAACAGCCCGCCGCCGAAACCGATCAGCGCCGTACCGATGCGAAACAGCAGAACCGAATCGAGTGGCGCTGCGAAGATCACCGCGGCGAATGCAAACACGCCGGCCGCCGCGCCGAAACCGGCGATACGGTAGGGATCGCCGTTGCGGCCGAGCGTGCGGGCCGCGAGGCCGAAGCCGGCCAGCGTGCCGAGCGCAAAGAACGCCGTCAGCGCCGTTGTCTGGCCGACGGTCAGCTTGAGAATTTCAGCCCCGTAGGGCTCCAGCAGGATGTCCTGCATCGAGAACGCCGCCGTGCCGAGTCCCACCGCGACCAAAGCGCGGGCCGAACCGCCAGCCGCGCGAAACTTCCGCCATGAGCGGTTGAAATCAGGCGCCTCGCGCTTCGCCGAGGTCAGCGCCGGATTGCGGGCTTCCTGCTTCCACAGCGCGGCGATGTTCAGGAGCATCTGCATGACCGCGACGCCCTGAATGATCTGGATCAGCCTGATCTCGTTGAAGTTGCGCAGCAACTCGCTGAACAACAGCGCGCTGCCGGCCATGCCGAGCAGCAGCATCACATAGAGGAACGCGACGACGCGCGGCCGCGACTCGTCAGGCGCCAGATCCGTGGCCAGCGCAAGGCCGGCCGTCTGCGTCGTATGCATGCCCGCGCCGACCATCAGGAACGCCAACGCCGCGCCGACCTGACCATATTCGGCCGGAAACTCGCCGGTGCCGGACAGCACCAGCAGCGCGAACGGCATGATCGCAAAGCCGCCGAACTGCATCATCGTGCCGAGCCAGATATAGGGCACGCGCCGCCAGCCGAGCACCGAGCGGTGATTGTCGGACTTGAAGCCGATCAGCACACGGAACGGCGCGAACACCAGCGGCAGCGACACCATCAGCGACACGAGCATCGTCGAGACGTTGAGTTCGACGATCATGACGCGGTTCAAGGTGCCGTTCAGCAGCACGATCGAGATGCCGACGGAGACCTGAAACAGCGACAGACGCATCAGCCGGCCGAGCGGCAATTCCTTGGTCGCCGCATCGGCGAACGGCAGGAAGCGCGTGCCGAGCCGCATCCAGCCTTTCGCGAATGTATCGCCGACCCTGCTCATCGTTGCACCATCTCCAGCGCCTGCGACTTGTAGAATCCGCTGGCGACGCGATGCGTGCGGCCGGCCCGCCATTGTTCGAGCCCCTGCTCGCTCTCCAGCAGGTTCAGCAATTTCTGTTCGCCGACCGGCTCGATCGCCGGCGCGCGGTCGCCGCGCGGAAACAGCCGGCCGACGGCATGCATCACGGTCAGCGCCGGCGTCTTCGGCGCGAACGTCGCGAGCACCGCTTCGTTGGTGCGAGCGGCGAATCCGGCGACCACCTTGCAGATGTCGCTGGCGACGTAGTGAATCAACGAGTCCATCGCGACCACGTAATCGAAGCGGCCGAGCTTCGGATCGAACATGTCGCCCGACAGAAATTCGATCGAATCTGGGGCGACATCGGCCGGCAGCCTGTCGCGCGCGACATTCACCAGCGTCGGCGACAGATCGATGGCGACGACCTTCGCCCCCCGTCGCGCCGCTTCGATCGACAAAGCCCCCGTCCCGCAACCGGCGTCCAAAAGGCGCATGCCGTCCATTCGGGCGGGCAACCACGACAGCAGCGTGCCGCGCATCTCGTCGCGCCCGGCGCGGACCGTCGCGCGGATGCGGCCGACCGGCGCATCCGAGGTCAGCCGCGCCCAGGCTTCGACCGCGGTCCGGTCGAAGTAGGTCTTGAGTTCGCCGCGGCGTTCCAGATAGGTCGTGACGGTCATGGAATGAGTCCTGTCTAATCGAAGCCGAGAAGATCGAAGATCTCGCGATCCTTCAGCGACTTGCCGTTGGTCGGCACGATCTTGCCCTCCCAGAGTTCGGTCGCGAGCCGCATATATTCGTCGGTGACGGCCTTCAGTTCCGGCGTCTCGTCCATCTCGAATAAGGTCGACTTCTTCAGCCGGCTCTTGCGGATGACGTCGAGATCGGGGAAATGCGCGACACGGTTGAGCCCGGCGCGGTCGTTGTATTTGTCGATCTGATCGGTGTCGCGGCTGCGGTTGGCGATGACGCCGCCGAGCCGTACGCCGTAATTCTTCGACTTGGCCTCGATCGCGGCCACGATTCGGTTCATCGCGAAGATCGAGTCGAAATCGTTCGCCGCGACGATCAGCGCGCGATCGGAATGCTGCAACGGGGCCGCGAAGCCGCCGCACACCACGTCGCCGAGCACGTCAAAGATCACGACATCGGTGTCCTCGAGCAGATGATGCTCCTTCAGCAGCTTCACGGTCTGGCCGACGACGTAGCCGCCGCAGCCGGTGCCGGCCGGCGGCCCGCCCGCTTCGAGGCACATCACGCCGTTGTACCCCTCGAAAACGAAGTCCTCGGGGCGCAATTCCTCGGCGTGGAAGTTCACGCCTTCGAGGACGTCGATGACCGTCGGGATCAACCGCTTGGTCAGCGTGAAGGTCGAGTCATGCTTCGGATCGCAGCCGATCTGCAGAACGCGCTTGCCGAGCTTCGAGAACGCGACCGACAGGTTCGACGAGGTCGTGCTCTTGCCGATGCCGCCTTTGCCGTAAACCGAGAACACCTTTGCGGTGCCGATCTTCAGTTTCGGATCGAGCTGCACCTGCACGCTGCCTTCGCCGTCGCCGCATTGCGACAACGCCTTCAGCTTGAGATGGCCTTCGAGCGCGGATGGAGGGGTCTGGATGTTCATGCGGCAACTCCCACGCCTTCGAGGCGGTCTTCGAGTTCTTCCCCGGCTCTGCGCAGCACGTCGAGCATCTCGGGATCGGGCGACCAGTATTTGCGCTCATGCGCTTCGATCAGGCGGTTCGCGACCTTGGCGGAGGCGACCGGATTGAGCTTGGCGAGCCGCTCGCGCATTTCGGGATCGAGCACGAAGGTCTCGGTCAACTGACGATAGACCCAGGGCGCGACCTCGCCCGTCGTCGCCGACCAGCCCATCGTGTTGGTGACGTGCTCCTCGATCTGGCGCACGCCCTCATAGCCGTACTTGAGCATGCCCTCGTACCATTTCGGATTGAGCATCCGCGTGCGGGTTTCCAGCGCGACCTGTTCCGAGAGCGTCCGCACCAGACCTTCGCCGCGGGTCTGGTCGCCGATGTAGACCGGCGCGCTTGCGCCGCCCTTGGCGCGTTTCACCGCGCGGCTGATGCCGCCGAGCGTGTCGAAATAATGATCGACCGTGGTGACGCCGAGTTCGACCGAGTCGAGATTCTGGTAAGCGAGATCGACGTCGGCGAGCGCGCTCTTGAGCAGCGCGGTCTGCTGCACCGGCTGGCCGCGTCGGCCATAGGCGAAGCTCTTGCGCCGCGTATAGGTCTCGGCCAATTCGTCCTCGTCGTCCCAGCGGCCGTTTTCGACCAAATGATTGACGTTCGAGCCGTAGGCACCGTCGGCATTGCCGAACACGCGCAGCGACGCGGTCTCGATGTCGCAGCCATGCTCCGCCTGATAGGCCAGCGCGTGCTTGCGGACGAAGTTCATCTCGGCCGGCTCGTCGGCGGAAGCCGCGAGGAAGCAGGCCTCGGCCAACAGTTTGATCTGCAGCGGCAGGAGATCGCGGAAGATGCCCGACATCGTCACGATGACGTCGATGCGTGGACGCGCGAGTTCGGAAAGCGGGATCAATTCCGCGCCGGTCAGGCGGCTGTAGCCGTCGAATTTGGGCTTCGCGCCGAGCAGCGCCAGCGCCTGCGCGATCGGCGCGCCTTCGTTCTTCAGATTATCCGTGCCCCACAGCACGATCGCGACCGATTCCGGCAGCGCATTGCCATCGACCATATGCTTGTCGATCAGCCGCTGCGCCTGCTTCGCGCCATCCTGAACGGCATAGGCGCTGGGAATGCGGAACGGGTCGAAGCCGTGCACATTGCGGCCGGTCGGCAGGATCGCCGGCGTGCGCAGGATGTCGCCGCCCGGCGCGGGGCGCGTGAAGCCGCCGTCGAGCGCGTGAATCAGCGCAGGAATTTCGTGATCGCGCGCCAGCAGCGCATCGGTCGCCTTGAGGCTGCCGATCATCCCCGCATCGCCCTCCGGCGTTTCGCCGCGCACGATCGCCTCGAACAGGGATTTGTCCGGCTTCGCGCCGAACGACGCATCGGCCACCGCTTGCAGCATCTCGACGCGTTGTTCGGCGGACGGGTCTTCGCCGACGACGTGCAGGCCGTGCGGGATCAGCGTGTATTCGAGTTCGAGCACCGTGCCGGACAATGTCGCGATGGCGTCGTCCGCATCGGCCCAGGCCGGTTCGGCGGCGGCGAGATCAAGCGTGCTCGCCTGCAATTGAATGAGGCCCGCGAGATCGCTTTGCCCGGACGCATCGTCGGGCGTCAACGCGCGCCAGCGATCGATCGAGGATTTCAACTCGACGAGACCCTTGTAGAGCCCCGCATGCGCGACCGGCGGCGTCAGATACGAGATCAAGGTCGCGGCCGAACGGCGCTTGGCGATGGTGCCTTCGGACGGGTTGTTCGAGGCGTAGAGGTAGATGTTGGGCAGATCGCCGATCATGCGGTCCGGCCAGCACGACGCCGACAGACCCGATTGCTTGCCCGGCATGAATTCGAGCGCGCCGTGGGTGCCGAAATGCAGCACGGCGTTGGCGCCGAAATCCTCGCGCAGCCAGCGATAGAACGCCGAGAACGCATGCGTCGGCGCAAACCCCTTCTCGAACAAGAGCCGCATCGGGTCGCCTTCGTAACCGAAGGCGGGCTGGATGCCGACGAACACGTTGCCGAAACGCTCGCCGAGCACGAAGATCGAGCTGCCGTCGCTCTGCTGCTTGCCCGGAGCCGGGCCCCATTGCGCTTCGATCTCGCGCAGCCAGGTCTCGCGGCGCACATGATCGCCGGCGCCAACGCGGGTATGGACGTTGGCGTCGGCGCCGAAGCGCGCGGCGTTGCCCTCGACGATCCGAACCCGCAGCGCATCGGCGTCGGCGGGCACGTCGACCTGATAGCCTTCGCGCTTCATCGCGCTCAGCGTCCGATGCAGCGACTCGAACACGGACAGGAATGCGGCCGTTCCGGTATTGCCGGCATTCGGCGGAAAGTTGAACAGGACCACCGCGACCTTGCGGTCGCGTCGCTGCGCACGGCGCATCGCGACCAGCTTCACCGTCCGCGATGCCAGCATGTCGGCGCGCTCGCTGCAGACATGCATGTCGCCGCCGATCTGCGTCGTGGCGAAGGTGCAATGCCGCTCGCAGCCAGTGCAGGCCTGGCCCGCGCCATCCGAACGGCCGCCATAAACCACGGGCCCGGACGCACCGTCGAGTTCCGGAATCGCGACCATGATGGTCGACTCGACAGGCATCAGGCCGCGATCCGATGCGCCCCATTGTTCGAGCGTCTGGAATTCGACCGGGTGCGCGGCGAGATAGGGAACGTCGAGTGTGGCGAGACTATCCTCGGCCGCCTTGGCGTCGTTGTAGGCCGGGCCGCCGACCAGCGAGAAGCCGGTGAGCGACACCACCGCGTCGACGCTGGCGCGGCCGTCCTGCATGAAGAAGCGTTCGATCGCCGGCCGCTGGTCGAGACCGCTGGCGAAAGCGGGAATGACGCGCAGGCCCCTGGCTTCAAACGCCGCGATCACGCCGTCATAATGCCCTGTATTGCCGGCCAGCAGATAGGAGCGCAGCAGCAACAGCCCGACCGTGCCATGCGTGCCGGTCCCGTCCGGCAGCGCATCCGACGTCTCGACGATTCGATTTTTCGCGCGCGGGTGATAAACGCCGATATCGGCGTAATCCACCGGCGGTTGCGCCTTGGCAAGGCCGCGCAGCGCCTTGCGCGGGCCGTCGGCATAGCGATCGACCAGCAGGCGGATCATGTTGGCGATGTTCTGCTCGGACCCGGCGAGCCAGTATTGCAGCGTCAGGAAATAAGCGCGCATGTCCTGCGCGGTGCCGGGAATGAAGCGCAGCAGCTTCGGCAGCCGGCGCAGCATGGTCATTTCGCCCTTGCCGCCGGCCGGCTTGCCATCTTTCTTGCCGCGCAGCTTCTTCAGCCAGGCGATCGCACCGAGAGCTTCGCCCGACATGTCGAACTTGCCGACGCGCGTCAGCTTCACCACTTCGGATGCCGACATGCAGCAGATCATCGCATCGCAAGCGGCGCGGCGGGCTTCGAGCGCCGGCATCACCGCGCGGACGTGATCGTCGAGGAACAGCATCGTCGCGATGACGATGTCGCCGCGCGCGATGTCCTGATGACAGCGCGCCAATGCAGCGTCGTCGCTGCCCCATTCGTCGGCGGAATGCACGACGAGATCGAGGCCGGAATAGTCGCGCCGCAACGATTGACGGGCGCGCGCCGCTGCGCCGGACAGATGGCTGTCCATCGTCACGATCACCACACGCAAGGGCGCTGCTGCGCCCGGTGGCGTCGCGTTAGCGTGCGAAATGCGCTTTGGCATCGTACAACGTCTCGACGGTGATGGTGGACAGGCCGTTCTCGTTCGCGAATCGCTCCGTGTTGCGGCGCGCCTTGCCGCGCACGAAGAAGGGAATCTTGTGCAGTTCTTTTTCGGCGTCGGCGGCCCACACCGCGACGATATCGATCTTTTCGGCCGACGGCACGACGGCGGCCTCGGCCGCTGCAGGCATGCTGTGACCCGCACCGAGATGCGACGGCGACGCGCCGTCGACGAACTCGAAATCGTCCTTGAACATCGCTAGCAGATGTTCTTCCAGGCCCATCATCAGCGGATGGACCCAGGTGTCGAAGATCACGTTGGCGCCTTCAAAACCCATCTGCGGCGCGTAGCGCGCGGGAAAATCCTGCACATGCACCGGCGCGGAGATCACTGCGCAGGGCACGCCGAGGCGCTTCGCGATATGCCGCTCCATCTGCGTGCCGAGCACCAGCTCCGGCTGCAGCGCCGTGATCGTGGTTTCGACTTCGAGATAATCGTCGGTGATCAGCGGCTCGACATCGTAGCGCCTGGCGGCGTCGCGGATCTCGCGGCCGAATTCCCGGCTATAGGTGCCGAGCCCGACGACCTTGAAGCCGAGTTCGTCCGAGGCGATGCGCGCCGCAGCGACGGCATGCGTCGCATCGCCGAATATGAAGACGCGCTTGCCGGTCAGATAGGTCGAATCGACCGAGCGCGAATACCATGGCAGTCGGGTTTCGACCTTTGCCAGCACGTCGCTGGCGTCGATGCCGGCCAGCGCAGCGACCTCGGCGATGAACTCGCGCGTTGCACTCACGCCGATCGGAATCGTTTTCGTGAAGGGCTGGCCGAAGGTTCGCTGCAGCCACGAAGCAGCGACGCCCGCGATCTCCGGATAGAGCACGACGTTGAAATCAGCCTCGCCGAGTTTCGCCAGATCGGCCGGCGTCGCGTTCATCGGCGCGCAAACATTGATGTCGACGCCGAGCTTGCCGAGCAGGTTCGTAATTTCAACAATATCGTCTCGGTGGCGGAAGCCGAGCGCCGTCGCGCCGAGCAGGTTGCAGCGCGGACGCGCACCCTCGGCGCGCGGGGCTTTCTTCACACCGGGCGGCGGCGCGGACGGGCCGGCGAGCGTGCGGACAAGCTGATAGAAGGTCTCGGCCGCGCCCCAGTTTTCCTTGCGCTGATAGGCCGGCAGATCGACGGTCACGACCGGGATCGGCAGGTCGAGCGCCCTGGCAAGGCCGCCCGGATCGTCCTGAATGAGAGAGCCCGTGCAGGACGCGCCGACGATCATCGCTTGCGGCTGGAAGCGCTCATAGGCCTGCGCACAGGCGGTCTTGAACAGCTCCGCGGTGTCGCCGCCGAGATCGCGCGCGGCGAAGGTGGTGTAGGTCACGGGCGGGCGGCGATCGCGGCGCTCGATCATCGTGAACAGCAGGTCGGCATAGGTGTCGCCCTGCGGCGCGTGCAGCACGTAATGCAGCCCGGTCATGCCGGTCGCGACGCGCATCGCGCCGACATGAGGTGGTCCTTCATAGGTCCAGACGGTGAGTTGCATGTCAGGCCACCAGTCTTGCGCGGCGCACGAGCGGGCGCGCGAACAGTTCGGCCAGATCGGCGGCCTGCTCGAAGCCCTGAATCGGCGTGAACACGAGTTCGATCGACCATTTGGTCGTGAGACCTTCCGCCTCCAGCGGATTGGCGAGGCCGAGTCCGCAGACGGTGACATCCGGCTGGGCGCCGCGGCAGCGATCCAGTTGCAGATCGACGTCCTGACCTTCGGTGATCGCGGTGTCGAACGGCAGCAGCGCCAGCTCCTGCGCCATGTGTTCGCGATGCAGATAGGGCGTGCCGACTTCGACGAGGGTCATGCCAAGCTCGCGCGACAGAAAGCGCGCCAACGGAATTTCCAATTGCGAATCCGGGAACAGGAAGATGCTGCGGCCGGCGAGCTGATCGCGATACCGCGTCAGCGCGCGCTTGGCGCGAACGATCGACGGCTGCGTCACGCGATCGAAGGTCTCGGCGCCGACTCCGAATTGATCGGCCGCGGCCTTCAGCCACGCGCTTGTCCCTTCGACGCCGAGCGGAAACGGCGCGGGAAGACGCTGCGCGCCGCGATCCTGCAAGGCCCGTGCGGTATCGGCCAGAAAAGGCTGCGCGAGGAGCATCTTCGTGTTCGGTCCGACCGACGGCAGCGCGGTCGAGTTGCGCGGCGGCAGAAACTGGACATTCCTGATTCCGAGTGCGTCGAAGGTGCGCACGAACTGGTCTTCGACGACGTCGGCAAGCGACCCCACCACCAGCAGCGAAGCCTCGTCGCCCTGCGCCGCGGGGAGTTCGGGCACCAGCGATGCGAGGCAGGCATCCTCGCCTTGCGTGAAGGTGGTCTCGATGCCGCTGCCGGAATAATTGAGAATCCGCACGCCCGGCGAGAAGCGTTGCGACAACCGCAATGCGGCGCGCGACAGATCGAGCTTGATGACTTCCGACGGGCATGAGCCGACCAGAAACAAAAGCTTGATGTCCGGCCTGCGCGCGATCAGTTGCGTGACGATGCGGTCGAGTTCGTCATTGGCGTCGGTCAGGCCGGCGAGGTCTTTCTCTTCCATGATCGCCGTGGCAAAGCGCGGCTCCGCGAAGATCATCACGCCGGCCGCGGACTGGATCAGATGGGCGCAGGTGCGCGATCCCACGACGAGGAAGAACGCATCCTGGATTTTACGGTGCAGCCAGACGATGCCGGTGAGCCCACAAAACACTTCGCGCTGGCCGCTCTCACGACGCACGTGATGTCCGGTCGCCGGCTTGGCCGAACTCACAGCGCAATCGGAGACGTGGACCGTCATGCGGCGCTCCCGTTGAGTGAGAGCATCAGCCGCTCGTCGCGGCGCGCCGCGCGCAGCTTCAAGATGAACTGCGTGGCGTTGACGACGTAGGTGGCGTACGCGGCCAGAGCGAGTGTCATCTGCTGTTGCGGCGTGCCGAAGCCGCCGAGCAGCGCCACGAGATACGCACTGTGCAGTGCCAGCACGAGAAACGAGAAGACGTCTTCCCAAAAGAAGGATGGCGCGAACAGATAGACGCCAAACACCTCGCGCTCCCAGATCGCGCCGGTGATCATGATTGCGTAGAGCAGCGTCGTCTTGACGACGATCGACGCGGTCGCGATCGCGAATCCGTCGCCGGTCGCGAGATAGCGCAGCACCAGAACGACGCTCGCGAGAAACACCAGAAATTGAATCGGCGCGAGAATCCCCTGGACAAGAGTCCACCGTGTTGCATCGCGGCGAAGACGCTGTTCCGGCGTGTAGAGCAATTTAAGTGTTTGTGAATTCGGCGTTCCCGGCGTCACGCGCTGGACGGCGCCGAGAGTCTCGTTCGCATGTGCAGCGACGTATTCACGCCCGTGACTGTAAAGATTGTTTGACAGCGTTTCGCTCGAATGTTGCGATGTGGGCAAGGGGAAACGAGAAGCTCTCGGCATTTCACCGTTGCTATTCATTCGATGCCGGTTTTCAGCTTCTCGAAGATGCACCGCGCCACTCCCTATGTGCGGTCGATACAGAAAGGCTAACCGTCGATCCGAGGACTGTCAACCAAACTATACGTAAATTAAACTTGACGGTTTTTACGGGCGAAGGAATGATTTGCGTGGGGAGTGACGCCTATGTCCGACTTGAACGAGCAATCTTTCTCAGCCGGCAACGCCACCGAGAATTCGCATCGCGCGCCGCCCGCACGCTCGAGGGTCTCCGCGCCGCTATGGCGCTTCCGCGCCGGGCTGCAGCCCGTCAGCGTGGTGCGCACGCTGAAGGCCAAGATTATTCCACGTTTTTTCCTGCCGGCGACGCCTGCGCCCGACGAGGCCCTCGCCGAGGTTGGGGAGCAGGCCGTCAACGATCCGGTGATCGCCTTCGCGGCGCTCACCCTGAGCGCCGACGATCACGCGGCCTCGACCTTTGTCGATACACTCTTGGCGACCGGCATTTCGGTCGAAGCGGTGTTTCTCGATTGGCTGGCCCCGGCGGCCCGGCGGCTCGGCGAACAATGGGAAACCGACGAAACCGATTTCGCCAATGTCACGATCGGCGTCACCCGCCTGCAGCGGATCATGCGCCAGCTCGGCGATGATTTCTGCGGCGAGCAGGCCCATGCCGACAACGGCGCGTCGATGCTGCTCACCGTGCTGCCGGGCGAGCAGCATTCCTTCGGCCTGTCGATGGTTGCCGAGTTCTTCCGCCGCGCCGGGTGGAATCTTTGTACCGGGCCGTTCGACTCGCATCGCGAATTGACGTCGCTGGTGCATAATCACTGGTTCGATGTGGTCGGCTTCTCGGTCAGCAGCGATCGTCGGCTCGACGACCTCAAGCGCGACATCGCCGAAATCCGCAAAAGCTCGCGCAACCGCCAGGTCGGCATTCTGCTCGGCGGTCCGATGATGATCGATCATCCCGAACTTGTGGCCGCTCTCGGAGCGGATATGATGTCGGTCGACGCCACGACTGCCCCCCAATCGGCCCGCAGTCTGATCGACCACATGAAGGGCCACGCCTGACGGCGCTTCGCCCGCGCAGGAATGTCAGGCAAGGAATCAAAAATGACGGCCGCTTCGGATCACGCGACGCCTGCGAGCGTCGTGACCGCGCTTTATCTTGGAACGAAAACTCTCCACACCGAAGCCGAACGCAGCGGCGTGATCCGCGATATGCTGCGCGGCGAGGCCAGCCGTGATGGATATGTGATGCTGTTGCGCAATCTGGCGCCGGCCTATCGCGCGCTGGAAGACGGGCTTGAGAGGCATATCGCGACGCCGGGGCTTGGCAAGCTTGCCGTCTATCGTCTTAATCGCGCGTCGGCGCTCGAAGCGGATTTGACGGCGCTCGCCGGCCCCAGCTGGGCGACGCAGATTCCGTTGCTGCCCGAAGGCGAGGCCTATCGCGCGCGCATCGCTGATGCCGCGACTGGCGACGGAAATCTTTTGATCGCGCACGCTTATACACGCTATCTCGGCGACCTCAGCGGCGGCCTGATCTTGCAGCGTCTGTTGGCGAAGTCGCTCGCGCTGACGCCGCAGCAATTGTCGTTCTACGACTTTCCACAATTCGACGATCCCGCGGCGCTGAAAAGCGGCTATCGTCAGGCGCTCGACTGCGCCGGCAGTCTGGCCAGCCATCCGGACGCGGTGATCGCCGAAGGCAACGTCGCCTTCGCGCTGAACATCGCGCTGTCCTGCGCGATCAAGGCACATCTTGAGCGGGATGGCAGCGCGATCGCCGACGCAGCGGAGTAATAATAAGTTCGAGCGGGCATGTTCTGCGTCACCTCTCCCCGTTCTTCACGGGGAGAGGTCGGCATTTGCGCGCGTAGCGCGTCAATGCCGGGTGAGGGGCCGGGCAACGCCTTGCCGCGAGCGCAGCATTCGCAGGTCACTCGCCCCTCACCCCTACCCTCTCCCCGTGAGAACGGGGAGAGGGGACGCGCTGCCGTTTGCACGACAGCTATCTACAACTTGCTTCCTTTAAATCTCCGCAAATATTCCAGTAAATTCCCATCGGGGTCGCGAAAGAACAGCATGCGATGCCCGAAGGCCTGATCGGTGGGCGGATCGCAAATACGATCCACGCGCCCGGAACGGCGATACGTGCGAGCGCTCGTCCGGCCTTGACGTCAGGGTTCCCCGCCCGTCCGTGACGCGTGCCAGATCAGATGCTCGAGCACCTCGGCCGTCCGCAGCGTCGAGGTCCGCACGCTTTCCAGCATTTCGGACATGCGCGCCGGCTCGACCCCGTAGGTGATTTCCAGCGCGGCCAACTGCGCGTTCTCGACCACCGACGACAGCAGGTTCTGATAGACCAGGTCGGTCTTGCTATCGAGGCGGATGCTGGCGACGCGGTGGCTCTGGATGATGCCCTCCTGAAACCGGCTGCGCGCCGCCTCGGCCGCCTTGCGGTCGGTGATATCCGAGAAGATCAGCACGAAGCCAAGGACGCGGTCGCGCGCTGGCTGCACGGGATCGGCGCGCACCATCAACGGCATGTCGCGATTGCCGGCGCGGCGCAGCACCACCTCGCCGCGCCAGCCGCGCTTGGTGTCGAGCAGTTGCCGGACATGCCACGCAAAACGATCCGGCCCCTCGAACGCGCTGGCAAGATCGTCGAGTTTCACAACCTCGGGGGCCTGGTGCGTGAGCAACGTCTTGAAGGCCGCGTTCACCAGCAAGATCCGGCCCTGCACGTCGGCGATGATCACTGGTTGCTCGCTGACGCGGACATGGCTGGAAAATTGTTCGAGCTGATCCTGCGCGATCAACGTTCGCACGGCGCGAAATTGCAGCACGATGTCCGCCACGGCCTGCGAGATCGAGCGCGCCGCCGCGAGGTCCGCCTCGGTCCACGGATCGGACGTTCCTTCGACGAGCTGATGCCATTGTGCGAAGGAGCGCCGCGGCGACAAATCCTCCGGGCTGTTGCCGATCACGAACGGCTTCATCGGATCGCCGCCCCACGTCACCGTGCGGATGCGCTCCGGCCGGAACCAGATCAGATACTCGCCGGGATTGTCCGAAATCGTCGCGGCGACGATGCCGCTCGCCACTTTCGTGATGTCGGCGCAATGCGGCATGTCGTTTTGCAGCGACGCCGTCGAGATCACCTGCGTGCGCGGCAGGCTGTCGAGCCACTTGCCGATCGCACGGATCTCCTGCGTGCCCGGCACCTCGCCCGAGCTGACAACCTGATCTTCATAGATCAACGCGCTGCCGCCGGCCCCGAGCGGCTGCAAAATCGATTGCGAGGAATCGAAGATCGCCGCGCGCCAGTCGCCTTCGCGCGACATCGCTTCCATCATCCGCTGTTCGAGCCGCTGCACGAACAGTTCTGATTGGCTCTGGGCGAAACTTTCAAGCGCCGCGATCCGCGTCGCAATCGCCTCGGCGAGCAATTCGCATACCGCGCGCAATTCAAAATGGATGAAGCGCGGTTCGTAATGATGACACGCGATCAGGCCCCACAGCTTGCCGCCGACAACGAGCGAAATCACCAGCGTCGCGCCGACGCCCATGTTGCGCAGATATTGCAGATGAATCGGCGACATGCTGCGCAAAAAACACCCGGACATGTCGAGGTCGCGTCCGGTCATCGGAGACAATCGCGGCTCGACCGGCGATTGCGCAACATTGACGTCGACCAATACGCGCACGCGCGTCCGCTCATAGAGCCGCCGCGCCATCTGCGGAATATCGGTGGAGGGATAGCGGTTGCCGAGAAAGGCCTCGAGATCCGGCCGGCGGCGTTCGGAGAACACCTCGCCATGGCCCTGCTCGTCGAAACGATAGACCATCACGCGGTCATAGCCGGTGCGATCCTGCAACAGCGATGCCGTCTCGTCGCAAAGCGCGCGCAGCGACGACGCGGTGCGGATCTTGTCCAGCGCGCTGGCGATCTGATGCGACAGATCGACGGAGGGCCCGGCACGTTCGAGTTCGATCACCAGCCCGCCTTGGGGCGGCCGGTGCAGCAGCCCGTCGAACTCTCTTGCGGGATTGCCGATCCTGCAGCGCACGGCGATCGGCATGCCCTGCGCGGTGGGATCGAGATGCGGCAGGATGCGCAGCAACAGATCGCCGTCGAGATCGGCAAGCGCGCGGCCGATCACGCCCGGCAGGTTCAGAAATGCGGCAGCGTTGGCGCTGGCTTGAATGATGCGGTGATCGGGTTCGCTGACGACGATCAGCGCGCCATGCGGCTGGATCGATCCAGCCAGATGAATCTCCTCGCGCTCACAATTGGAAAGATCTGCTTTTCCGAAGGCCGGCGGTGCGAAGGAGTAGGAGGCCAATTCAGTCCTCGGGGGTCAATTCCTCGGTGTCCGGGCTCTTGTCGTCGAGCCCGTAACGATTGAGCTTCGCATAAAGGCTTTGCCGGCTCAATCCCAGTAATTCCGCTGTTGCGGTGCGGTTGCCGCCTGCGAGTTCAAGCGCTTCCTTGACGTAATGCTGCTCGACGATGCTGACCGTGTTCTTCACCAGCCGGCGCAACGGCGATTTGCCGATCTGCTCGCTGACGGAGCCCAGCGCGGTGCGCAGCATGTCGCCTTCGCTATGCGTCGGGAGCCGGCGCGAGACGTTGCGCAGCAGCACGCCGATCTGGCCGGTCTCGCCGCGCCCGGCCGAAATCTCGATCGCGGAATCGCTGCCGAGTTCGCCGCGCAGCGTGGTGGTGAACAACCGCACGGCGCCGTGGCGCTCAATATTGACCAGCAGCGCGCTGACATCCGCACCCGGCTGAAACAGCCAGCGCGACAGCGATTCCCCGATCGCCGACCCTTTGGCGCCCAATTGCGCGAGGTCAAGAAAAGCCTGATTGACGCTGAGAATATTGCCGGCATCGTCGAGCGCGACGAAAGCGTCGGGCAGCGCCTCGACCAGTTCCTCGACCGGCGATATCTCGCCGGGCTCCGGGGCCGCCGGCGGCGACGCCGAGGTAAACTGCAAAAGGAAGACATTGCCGGGATTTTGACCGGGTTCGGAGGTGATCAGGGAGCCGCGCAGCATCCACGGTTTCGCATCGGCGCCGAGGTGGACGAGAATGCTCAAGGCCTTGCCGCGCTCGCGCACGCGCGCCAGCATATCGCGAACGGCCTCGCGGTCGGCGGCGGCGACGTCGTTGAGCAATTCGCGGCCGGTCAGGTCTTCGTTGCGGCGACGCGACGGGCTCAGCGCTTCCATGGCCGCCCGATTGGCCTCGACGATCCGCAGATTGGACGCCGACACGATGATGACGGCCTCGTCGGAGGCCTCGAACACCAGCCGATAACGGGTCTCGATCTCGCGCAGTTTCCAGTAATCGCGCTCCATCGTCTGCTGCGCCGCAATCAGACGCGACTGCAATTCGGCGACGGCCTGCAAATTTTTGCCGATTGCCAGCATGCCGGCGCGACCGCCGAGCAGAACGGTGGTGAATTCCAGCGGGATTTCGACACCGCTTGGAAACCGCTGGTTCAACTGGCGGAAGGCAGAGATGCCGCTCAACCGGGCATCGTCCACCATGCGGCGGACTTTGTCGCCGCCGTCCCCGGCGATGTCGGTCCATGATCGCCCAAGCCACCCGTCGACGCTCTCGCCGCCCATCGCAGGCGAAAGAGTTGCTTCGCGAATCACGCCGTCCATATCGAGCAGGAGGGTGATGTCAGGCTGGACGGACAGTTTGGCCATGTATCTTTTCGGTTGCCGCTTTGAATCCGGAATGTCGCGTCGTGCAACGCTCCGGCCTTATATCGCGAGATGGTGCATGGAATATGCCAGCGCCAGTGACATGTTGTCATTGGTCGAGGCCGCAGAGCGAACTCCACGCGGACCATATCCATTCGGTCGGGGAATGTCTTGCAAATACAACGCAAACGCCCGTTTTTGTCAGGAATGGTTGACATGCTGGGCACCTTCGGAACGAAACCCGCAATGACAGGTTAGAAAAAATCGTAAATCGGACTGTTTCATGTCCGGGGAACTGGGTTCGCTTTTGCGGGACACGTCTGATTCCTGCAGATTTTGCGAAGCAACGATCGCGGGTGACGACAACGGGAATTGATATTCCAAAACGTCAGGTTATCTTCACAAGAACGGTTCTAATTCGTCGCAGACGTTTTCCAGCGAACCGTTGAAATGAAAGCCAGGGAGAGAAACGTGGTCACAAGAAACTTCAAAAAGCTCGCAATCGTCTCGGCCGTTTTGACAGCAGGCAGCCTGCTGTCGGGCGCAGCCGTCGCGCAGGACGCCACCAAGGGCGAAGCCGTGTTCAAGCAATGCATGACCTGCCACCGCATCGGCCCGGATGCCAAAAATCTGGTCGGGCCGGCACTGACGGGCGTGATCGGCCGTCAGTCCGGCACGGCGCCGGGCTTCTCGTATTCGACGCTGAACAAGGCCGCGGGCGAGAACGGCCTGGTGTGGAGCAATGAGCAGATCATCGCATATCTGCCCGATCCCAATGCATTCCTGAAGAAGTTCTTGACCGACAAGGGCAAGGCCGATCTGGCGACTGGATCGACCAAGATGGTGTTCAAGCTTGCCGACGAGCAGCAGCGCAAGGACGTTGTGGCCTATATCGACAAGTTCTCCGAGAAGAAGTGATTTCGCCGGCTGCAAATACCCGTCATTGCCGGGCGAGCGCGCTGTTCACGCGCGACGACCCGGCATGACTTGGTTTGCTACCCCCGCCATCGCCGCATCACATCGATGACATTCGCGACGCCCGCCGCCGCAAGGCAGGCGCAGATCGCCATCCACCCGGCATCCGCGATCGTCAGCCGCAGCGCCAGCAGCAGAAACGCCCCGGCGATCAGGTTCGGCAGCAGGTCGCGCGGCGCGATGCCTTTACCGGTCGCGCGCCAATATGCAATCAAGCCGACAGCCTCGATCGCGACGATCAGAAGAATGAGATCGACGAGGCGTCCGCTGACGAACAGGTCAGGCATTCAAGCACACATCGTCATTCCGGGGCGCGCATGCCTCTTGGCAGGCGCGAACCCGGAATCTGGTCGAGATGAACATGCTGAGATTGCGGGTTCGTCCGCGCGAGCGCGTCCGCCCCGGAATGACGTCGCTTCACCCGAACGGCGCATTGAGCCGCACCACTGTCAAATTCAAATACGCCGCAAAACTCACCCATGCCAGATACGGCACTAGGAACAGGCTCGCGGGTTTCGAGAACCGCCAGAACACGATCATCGGCACGAGGATCGCCAGCCACAGAAACCCGACCTCGATCAACGCCCAGTCCGGCCGCTTCAGCGCGAAGAACAACGTGCTCCACAGCACGTTCAGGCAGCCGTTGATCGCGAACAGCACGATCACGAGATCCCGCTGCGCCTTGTCCGGCGCGTGACGCCAGGCCGACACGGCGGACGCGACGGCGAGCGCGAAGATCGTCGTCCAAGCCGGGCCGAACAGCCAGTCCGGCGGCTGCCAGGACGGCTTCTTCAACGCCTGATACCACGGCCCGGTATCGGTCAGCGTGCCGCCGAGAAGCCCGATGGAAACGGCGACGGCTGCGGCGACCGCAACCGGCTTCCAGAGACTGCGCCCCGCCATTATGCCGAGGCCAGACCCGTCATGTGGGCGAGGTTCTTGAAAAAGATTCGCACATGCGCGATCGGCTTGGCGCGCACCAGCTCCTTGTTCATATAGGCATCCCAGGTCAGCCGCTGCACGTCGCGATCGCGACAGATGCTTACAAAACGCTCGCGCCGGCGATCGTTGGAATACCAGTACCACTGCATCACGCCAAGGATACGGAAAACCAGTCCGTGCATCCGCATGAAGCGCTTGCGCGCCGTCCGCAGCGCCTTGACCTGCCCGGTTTCGAGAAACAGATCGACCGCTTCCGCCGACAGACGGCCGCCGAGCATGGCGTAGAAAATGCCTTCGCCCGAGGCCGGCGCGACGACGCCGGCGGCGTCGCCGGCGAGCAGAACGCTCTTGCCGTCATCCCAGCGCGGCAGCGGGTGCAACGGGATCGGCGCGCCTTCCTTGCGGATGGTCTGGACGTCGCCAAGCCCGGCCGCATGGCGCAATTCGCCGACGGAGTCGCGCAGCGAAAACCCTTTTCGCGCGGAGCCTGTCCCGACGCTGACCGTGTCGCCATGCGGAAACACCCAGCCGTAGAAATCAGGCGAGACGGTGCCGCGATAATAGACGTCGCAGCGCTTGCCGTTGAAGGGCTTGCGATCGAGCGCGGTGGCCGCATCGGGCGCCTTCACGATCTCATGATAGGCGAATACGTAAGGCAGACGGTCCGCGCCCGGCAGGCATTGCTTCGCCACCGCCGAGAGAGCGCCGTCCGCGCCGATCAACGTGCGCGTCCGCACGCTGCTTTCGACCGTGCCGCCCTCCCCCGCTCGCGTCTCGAAGTGCACGACCGTGACGCCATCGGCGTCGCGCGTGAAATGCTTGAACGTTCCGGTGCGGCGCTCCGCGCCGGCCTCGGCCGCGCGCTCGCGCAGAAACTCGTCGAAATGCTCGCGATCGACCATGCCGACATAGCCGCCGTCGATCGGCATGTCGACCTGCACATCAGAGGGCGAAAACATCCGCGCGCAATTGACGCGCGCCACGATCATGTGGTCCGGAATGTCGAAGTCCTTGATCAGCCGCGGCGGGATCGCGCCGCCGCAGGGCTTGATGCGCCCGGCGCGGTCGAGCAGCAGCACGCGGCGACCGGCGCGCGCGAGATCATGCGCCGCGGTTGCGCCCGACGGGCCGCCGCCGACCACGACCACATCGTAAAGTCCCGAATTGTCCGTCATGATTATCCTCCGACTGTCGCAAGGCGTCCGATTTCATTGGAGCGTTTGGCATCGCGGACGGGCGCGCGATGCACCCACACCGCCATGATCGCGGCGACCACGAACAGGCCGGCTTCAGCCGCGAACACTGCGGCGTAAGACAACACCGGCGAGACCAGGACGCTGCGCGCGGCATCGCTGGCGAGCGTGCCGAGAAAGCCGCCGGTGCCGAACGCAATGGCTTGCGCCGCGCCCCACAGACCCATGCGGACCCCTTCGCGCTGCTCGCCGCCCTTGCTGACCAGCGCCATCATCGATCCGATCGCGGCAACCGCATAGGCGCCGTTGGTGACGCCGAGCATGAAGACGGTTTCGCGCAGCGGCCAGGACGGTCCGACGATCGAGGCCGCGGCGAGCGCGAGCAGCGCCAGCGCCGACGTCGCGCAGCCGACGATCGTCCAGTTTTGCAGATGGCCGCGCGAGCGCGGAACGATGAAGCCGATCAGCGGCACCAGCGCCATGCCGAGCAGCGTGCCGCCGTGCTGGAGACCGGAGAGTTTGGTCGTCTCGCCCGGCGAGAAGCCGAACACGACGCCGGCGAACGGTTCGAGAATGAGATCCTGCGCCGAATAGGCCAGCATCGAAATGAAGACGAAGATCGCGAAGCGCCGCGCCTGCGGTTCGCGCCAGACGTCGGCGATGGCGTCGCGGAACGAGGATTGCTGCACGCCGGCCGGTTGAGCAGACGCTGAAGCACTGCCGCCCTCGATGCCCCAGACGCCGAGCAGCGTCAGCACCATCGCGACCAGCGAGACGCCGCCCGAGACCACGACGAGACGCTGCGGCGAGAATGGATCGAGCAGATGGCCGGCGACGCCCGTGGTGACGATGAAGCCCGCGATCATCATCACCCAGACGATCGTGGCCGCGGCGGCGCGACGCTTCTCGTCGGTGCGCTTGGCGAGCAACACCAAAAGCGACGTTCCGGCCGCGCCGACGCCGCCGCCGATCAGGCAGAAGCCGGCGACCGCCAGCGCGATGCCGAACAGAGGCTGCGTCGCCATCCATGCCGTCGCCACCGCCGCGAGGAAACCGCCGGCCGCCAGCACGGCGATGCCGCCGACGATCCACGGCGTCCGCCGCGCGCCCTTGTCCGAGCCGTGACCCCAGGCCGGGCGAAACACTTGCAGCGCGTAATGGATCGCGACCAGCGCGCCCGGCAGCATCGCCGGCATCGCCAGTTCGACCACCATCACGCGGTTCAAGGTCGATGTCGTCAGCACGACGATGGCGCCAAGCCCCGTCTGCACGAGGCCGAGCCGAAAGATGCCGAACCAGGAGAGAGGCTGCATGTCACACGCCTCCGGCGCGCATGGCGGCCAGCGCGAAGGCCGAAATCAGCATGCCCGTGACATAGGCGCTGATGCCCGTGCCGTTATACCATGGCGCGCGCTCGCGCGGTGATTTCAGGAAATGCGCCATGAAGAGACCCTGCAACACCGTAAGCACCAGGATGGCCGTGGCATAATAGGGCCGGTCCCATGCGAGCAGCAAGCCGATCACGACCAGTTGCGGCAGCAGCATCACGAGGCACGCGAACCGCGCGGCGCGCTCGACGCCGAGCAGCACGGGCAGCGAGTTGACGCCCATGCGCGTGTCGCCCTCGACGGATTTGAAATCGTTCAGCGTCATGATGCCGTGCGCCCCGATGCTGTACAGCAGCGCGATCGTGACGATGCGCCAGTCGGGCGACGCCGCCGTCATGATCGCCGCACCGGTGAACCACGGCAGGCCCTCGTAACACAGCCCGCATGCGGCGTTGCCCCACCAGCCGTTCTGCTTCAGGCGGATCGGCGGCGCGCTATAGGCCCAGGCGAGAGCGAGCCCGACGATCGCGGCGACAAAGCCCCAGGCGCCGAGGCTCAAAGCCAACAGAAGCGACAGCAGCGTCCAGCCGATCGCGATATACAGCCCCCAGCGGCCGGGAATGCGGCCCGACGGAATCGGGCGATCGGGCTCGTTGATCGCATCGACGTGGCGATCATACCAGTCGTTCACGGCCTGGCTGGTGCCGCAGACCATCGGTCCCGCCAGCACCACGCCTGCGACGATCAGCGGCCAGTGGCCGGACGGCGAGACGCCCGACGAGACCACGCCGCAGCCCAGCGCCCACATCGGCGGAAACCAGGTGATCGGCTTCAGCAGTTCAAGCACCACGGCGGGGTGCGGCGTCGTCGGCTGGCTCTGCACGCTGGCTCTATCCATCAGTCGCCTCATCATCCGCAACCGGTTCGGCGAGGCCGAACCGCCGCAATTTCACGTAAAGACTTTGCCGGCTCAAGCCGAGCATTTCCGCCGCCGAGGCGCGGTTGTCGCCGGTCAGTTCGAGCGCCGCCTCGATCGAGAGTTTCTCGATCACATCCGTCGTCTCGCGCACCAGATCGCGCAGCGGCACGCGGCCGATCAGTTCGGTCAGTTCCGCAACCGAACGCGGCAATTCCCGCTTCGATGTCGGCGCAGCCGGCGACAGCCGCTTGTCGACATTGCGGATCGCAAAGCCGAAGCCGGGCCGGTCGTCGCCATCGGCGAGCGTGACGGCGGAGACTTCGACTTCGGCCATGCCGCCGAGCTCGCCGCGCAGCAGCGTCGAAAACAGCCGAACCGTGCCGTTCTGTTTCAGATTGGCGAAGGCGACATTGAAATCGACGCCGGCGCGGCCGAGCCAGCGATCGAGTTGCTCGCCGCGCGCCTGATTTTCATTGGCGAGCTGCGCCAGGTCGAGAAACGCGGCATTGGCGCGAACGATGCGGCCGTCATGCTGGGCGATCACGAGGCCGTCGGTGGCGCGATCGAAATATTGCAGCAACTGCGCCGTCGCCTTCAGCGCGCCGGACAGTGCGCCGCCGGATTGCGGCCACAGCCGCACCAGAAACAGCGACGCGTTGTCCTGCCGGAACAGCGACGCCGCCAGCGCGCAGTCGCGCCTGCTGTTGGCGATGCGAACGCGCGCCGCGCCATCGCGGCCGCCGGAACGCACATCGGCCAGCAGCCGCACGATCAGCGGCGAGTCGGCGTTGTCGAAATGGTCGACGAAATTCGATTTCAGCAGTTGCGGCGCGCTGGCGTCGAGCAGTGCGAGCGCCGCCGGATTGGCGTCGACGACGGCGTGGCTCGACGCATCGATGATGATGACGGCTTCCGAAGCGACCTGAAACAGCAGGCGATAGCGCGTCTCGGCCTGGCGCAGCCGCGTGTAGTCGCGCTCCATCGATTGCTGTGCGCTGATCAGGCGCTGCTGCATCGCCGCCATCTGACGCAGATCGCGGCCGACCAGAACGAAGCGATCCTTGCGGCCGATATCGACGGCGAGATACTGCACGGGAATGTCCTCGCCGGCTGGCGAGGGATGGTTGATATGGCGCCAGCCGGTGGCCTTGTGAGCCGTCGCATCCTGCAGCAGCGCCTTCATCTTGGTGCGGCTCTCGATCGTGATCGTCTCAAGAACGTCGGTCCCGAGCCAGCGGCCATTGCCGTCGAGTTCGAGCGACAGGTCGTCTTTCGCAAATGACACATCGCGGATGACGCCCTTGCCGTCGATCACGAGCGCCACGTCGCTCGCGGCGGCGATCAACATGGCTGCCGACTGCGCGCCGAGATCGCCCAGCGACTCCTTCGGAGATTTGAACACCTGAACCAGGGCAAACATCCTCCAGCAAGATGTGGTGCTCCACGCCTGCGCCCTTCCAAGCCCTGTTTGTCATAATCGGTTGCGTGCCAGTCGCGGCAATCAACCGATCTTGGTCCGATCTTGGCGCCGGCGAAGCCGGACCCGATCGTCAGGAGTCTCGCCCGGCAAGGCGAAGGTCGTTGCCCGCAAGGGCGAATGACCGATCAAGGAAACGCGCGCGCCACGATGGTTGAATTGATCGTTGCGCGCGCGTCGCGAGAAATCCATTGCCTAGCGCGGCGGGGCCAGGCCGTGCTTGACGCCCCAGTCGAACCAGTTGTCGACCACGGTGCCCGAGAGCAGGATGCCGATGCCGCCGGTCAGCGTCGTCAGGACGGCGAACCACCAGGCCCAGCGATGGATCGATTCCGCCGTGGCGTTGAAGCCCATCGTCCAGCGCCAGAACAAGGCGCCGCGCTCGAACGCCGTGCCGCGATCGACGATCTGCTCGATCTCGCGCTCGCCGCCATAGCGGGTGATCGCCAGCACGGTGGCGCCGTGCATCGCGAACAGCAGCGCCGAGCCGTAGAGGAAGGCGATCGAGAGCATGTGGAAGGGATTGTAGAACAGATTGCCGTGGGTGATGGAGAAGTTGTTGGTCCAGTCGAGATGCGGGAAGATGCCGAACGGCACCGCCTCGCTGAACGAGCCCATCAGCAGCGGGCGAATGAAGCCCAGCACCAGATAGAGCCAGATCGCCGACAGGAACGCCCACGACACATGCGTGCCCATGCCGAGCGCGCGGGCGCGGCGATAGGTCCGCAGCCACCACAGCAGGATCGATGTGGTGAGGAAGAAGCCGGCCATCAGCCACCAGCCGCCTTCCGCCAGCGGCGGCATGATGCTGATGCCGTATTCGGGCTTCGGCGGCTCGAGCGACAGCCACGGCAATTGCCGGACGAACTCGATCGGGCTCCAGTTCACCGACGCCATCATGTTGAGGCCGATGATCTCGATCGCGACGATCCCGAATGCGATCGAGATCGTGCCGAGATAGCCGAGATAGACCGGACCGACCTGCGCGTCGCCAATCTTGCCGAGCCAGTAGTTGAAGCTACCTTTGCCCATGCGCGACCACATGCCGCCGGTCGGCAACGGAATGCCGGGATAGAGGTCGCTGCGGACCTGGACCTGAGTGAAGAAGTTTTGATAGCGGGCCATGTCGAGACTCTTTCGTGAGCAAGACGAGTTGGGGTTTGCGACGTGTTAGACGGCGGCGCCGTTCGACCAGATCGGCAGGTTGCGCCACCAGTTCCACCATTCGGACCAGGCTTGGCCTTCGGCCCACAACGGCCCGGAAATGATGATGCAGACGGCGCTGAAGAACACCGCGGCGAGCGCGATGAACAGGCCGACGCGATGGATGCCGAGCGTGCCGACCGAATAGCCGATCAGATCGCGGAACATGGTGTTCTCATGCTCGGGCGTCTTCACCTCCTCGCCCTTGGGAGGATTCGTCGAGGACAGGATCAGACCGCCATGCATCGCCAGCGCCAGACACGTCGTGAAGAAGAACGTGATGGCGATCATGTGGGCGGGATTGTAGTGGAAGTTGCCGTATTGATAGCCGGTGTTCGACACCCAATCGAGATGGGTGATGATGCCGTAGGGAAAGCCGTAGCTCCACGAGCCCATCAGCACCGGACGAAACACCACCAGCGTCACATAAGCCAGGATCGCGAAGCCGAACGCGAACGGCACATGATAGCCGATGCCGAGCTTGCGGCAGATCTCGACCTCGCGCAGCGCCCACGAACAGAACGCGCCGATCGCGCAGATGGTGACGATCTGCCAGATGCCGCCCTCTTGCAGCGGCGCAAACGACAGGCCGTAAGAGACGTCCGGCGGGTTGATGCTGATCTGCCAGAGATTCCAGGTCGGCCCGAGCGACGCGCCGTAGAGGATCATCGCAATCCCGACCAGCGCGAAGAACATCGTCGTCATGCCGAAGAAGCCGACAAAGAACGGGCCGACCCAAAAATCGAACAGGTCGCCGCCGATCAGCGTCCCGCCGCGTACGCGGTATTTTCTTTCAAAGCTAAGCATTGCCATCGAGTGATCCTCCGCCTGCGCGAAAATGTTCGGTCTGTCGCGTGGTCTTCGTTCTTGACGTCCTGAATTTCCAAATCTTGCCGTGGGTGCGAAACCTAAACACGCGATCGATGTTGCAACTGTCGTGACAGGTCGGGTCGCCGCATGTCGGCCTCGGTCTTCCTTCGGTCTTCAATCGCAGAATTTTGGTGTTTGACGTCACGCGGGGCGGGGAAAGACCGTCCCGAGCTGTTGTCGACGAAAGCTGTTCTCAATTTGGTCGATGATGACGTTGCTACCGGAAGCGGGTGGACCGGATCGCTCAGGTCTGGTCTGTCCGCTCCCGGTGAGCATGACGTCATGCCATTAGCTGGGCATCGACGGCGGCGTATACGGCAGAGAAATCTCCGACGTCTTGGCCGGACCCTTGCGGGGACCGTCGAGCCAGTTGAAGCGGTCGGTGCTGAGCAGAATGAAATGGATCACGATCGCCAGTCCGAACAGGAACGTGAAGAGCATGACCAGCGCGCGCCGCGGATCAAAGAGAAGCCAAATTCGCCACATGATCTGTCTCCCCTTAGGTCAGGTATGAAACGGCAACACTTGCAAAGTGCTGCAGA
Organism: uncultured Tardiphaga sp.; assembly: GCA_964244735.1. Lineage (GTDB taxonomy): Bacteria > Pseudomonadota > Alphaproteobacteria > Rhizobiales > Xanthobacteraceae > Tardiphaga. The sequence goes on along the minus strand of CAXTJT010000005.1, from coordinate 4,806 downwards.
CTGTCGACTGCTGTCGATGCGTAGCCGCCCTTGCCGGGAAGCCAGGGACGCCACATCCAGGCGAGGATGTGGGCAACCACCGCGACAGCCGTGAACAGAAAGAAACTGGTCATGAATATCGTGTGGAATTCCTTGGCTTCCGGTTCGGAGAGCCCCGTGATGGAACCGTCCTTCATTTGATGTTCCTCCTAGTTTTGGCCTTGCGGCCGTTCGCCGCCCCGAGCAAGGGCGACAGCGAGAGCCGCATCGTTACCGACCGGCGTCGTGTCCGCCCGGCACCGCCGGACGAATTCGGAAATTCTTGCGTCGGAGCCCGTCTTCAGAGCCCCATGAAGGACGACGCGACCATCACGCTGGCGGCGTTGCGGGCTTCGTTGAAAATCGATTCGGACTGCGGCGCGCCGCCGAAGGCCATGCGCCTGCGCCACGGCATCAGCCGCGTCAGCACCGCGCGAAGCAGAAACAGCGTGTAGAAGCCGGCGAACAACGCGCGGGATTCAAGCATGCGGGGCTCGGTGAGCATCCGCGGACGACGATCGCCGTGAGCATGAGCATAGTCGGACATCGCGAGTGCCTCCTGATGTGCGCCCTTGGCGCGACGGGTCGATCCGGAATTAAACTGTGTGATCATGGTCATGCGGTCTGCCCGTCGGTGAGCGCGCTGCGCGCGGTTTCGACACGGTCAGGCATGATGCGATCCTCGCCGGCGCGGCGTGCGCCGCGTTCGGCCGCATCGCGAATGCGCTTGGCTGCGGAGATGCGAACGAGAACCGGATGAGCTTCAAGCACCTCGTCGAGCAGCGCCTTGGCCTCGTCGCTCCAGGCCAGTTCGTCATGCAGGCGCGCGGGCGTCGGATCGACGCGGTCCATGTCGGTCGCCAGCGGCAGGATGTTGAACAGCGCGTCGAACAGCGCGTTGCAGACCTCCTGCACGAGGTACGTCGCGCCGGAATAGCCCATGAAGGGCGTGCCGGTGTGTCGGCGGATCACCGCGCCGGGGAACGACGCCGGAATATACATCGCGCGGCCGCCGCTTTCGGCAAGATACATCCGCTCGTTATAGGAGCCGAACAGGATCAGCGGCGGCGTGGTGCGGACGGCATGGCGAACCGCGTCGTTGTCGGGCTTGACGCCCGGCTTGCGCGCGAACGAGAACGTGCAGGGCAGTCCGATTTCGGCTTCGAGGAAGTTGCGCACACCGCGCGCGTAAGTCTCGTTGGCGACGATCGCGAAAGACGCGGTGCCGAAGAAGTCCTGCGTCACCGAGCGCCACAGATCCCATAGCGGCTTGATCGTGGTGTGCTTCTCGCGGGTGATGAACGGCTCCGGATCGAGGCCGAGCATCTCGCCGAGCTTGCGCAGAAACTTGGTCGTCGAATGCAGCCCGATCGGCGCTTGCAGATAGGGCCGCTCCAGCGCCTCGCACAACATGCGGCCGAACTCGCGATATAGGCAGACGTTCACGTCGGCATTGATCAGCTTCGGAATGTCCGCGAGGTGGCTGCCGAGCGGAAACACCATGTTGACGTCGGCGCCGATGCCTTCGATCAGGCGACGGATCTCGGCGAGATCGCTCGGCATGTTGAAGGTGCCGTAGATCGGCCCGATGATGTTGACGCGCGGCCTGACGTCCGGCGACAGCGGCTTGCGCGCCGGGATTTTCCTGACGCCGTATTCCTTCCAGAGCCAGACGATGGCGCGGTCGGCGCTCTGCCACTGGTCCTCGTCGATGGTGCGCGGCAGGAAGCGCTTGATGTTGGTGCCTTCGGGCGTCACGCCGCCGCCGATCATCTCGGCGATCGAGCCCGTCACGACCACCGCCGGCAGATAAGGATCGAGCACCTTGTGGGCACGCTTCATCGCGCCTTCGGTGCCGGTCTGGCCGAGTTCTTCCTCGCCGAGACCCGTCACGACGATCGGCAGTTCATGCGGCGGCAGCGCATCGGTGTAATGCAGCACGGACGTCACCGGCAGATTCTCGCAGCCGACCGGGCCGTCGATGATGACCTGCATGCCCTTCACCGCGGTGAAGGCATAGACGGCGCCCCAATAGCCGCCCGCGCGATCGTGATCGAGCACCAGCATCAGATCATCTCCTCGGCCTTGCGCTTCTTTTGCTGGGCCTCGATCTGCTTCCTGTACTTCTCCTTGAACGCGGGATTGTCCTTCGGCGTGGTTTCCCACACGCCTGCGTTGGCGCCCTCGCCGACATCGCCGAAGAAGTCGCGCATCTCGTCGAAACGGTTCTGATTGGCGAGCGCGGCATTGACGACCTGCGCCAGCGAGCCCGCGCCGGCGACGCCGAACAGCGGCCGCGCCGAGATGAGGTTGGTGAAATACAGCGCCGGGATCGCGAGCTGCTTGGCCTTCTGCACCACCGGCGTCGTGCCGATCGCGAGGTCCGGCTTGAACTCGCCGACGGCCGCGAGGTCCATTTCCAGCGAGGCGCGATACTGCACGCGGGTGCCTTTGGCCTCGAGCCATTCGCGATCGGCGTTCGACCATTCGGTGCGCGGGCAGGCGGTGCCGACATAAGGCACGCGCGCACCGCTTTCGATCAGCAGACGCGCCACCAGCAGTTCCGAACCCTCATAGCCGGAGACGGTGATGCGCGCGTCGATCGGCCTCAAAGCCAATGCGGCCTTGATCATCGGCAGGAACTTGTTCTTCGCCGCGTCAATTTTGTCGCGCGACACGTTGCAGGCGTTGCCGATCGAGTCCAGCCAGGCTTCCGTGCCGTCATGGCCGACGGGGGCCGAGCCGACGATGGGTCGGCCGGCGAGACCGAATTGGCGGAAACTCGCGGTATAGAACGGATGAATCGCGGCGACGGCGGCGCAATCCAGCGCCGAATAGAGTTCGCGCCATTCGCGCGTCGGCACAACGGGACCGGCTGCCAGGCCGAGCGGCTCCAGCATCATGCCGAGGCCGACCGGGTCGGCCGGAAACATCTCGCCGACCAGCGTGACGGTCGGCCGCTCGCTCTTGCCGCCGCGCGGCGCGGCCACCGGGCCCTGTTCGACTTCCTTGCGGGCATATTCGAGCATCGCGCCGGCCAGCACGTCCTTGGCTTCCGCATGCGTCGGCACGCCGAAGCCGGGCACGTCGATGCCGATGATGCGGACGCCGTTGATCTCGTCGGGCAACAGATCCAGCGGCACGCCCGACGCGGTCGGCACGCAGAGATTGGTGATGATGATGGTGTCGTACAGTGCCGGGTCGGCGAGCTTGAATACCGCCTCGCGAATGTCCTCGAACAGCTTTCCCGTCACGAGCGTTTCGGAATTGAACGGCACATAGCCGACGCTGCGCCGCGCGCCGTAGAAATGCGACGTGAAGGTCAGGCCATAGACGCAGCAGGCCGAGCCGGACAGGATCGTCGCGGTGCGGCGCATCCGCAGCCCGACCCGCAGCGAGCCGAACGCCGGGCACATGCTCTGCGGCTGGTCGTGCGGGCCCTTCGGATAATCCTGCGCGTAGCGATCGAGGATCGCGCTCTTGCCGGCCGCCTTCGCCGCCGCGCTCAACTCCGCCTTGCCGGCATGGCAGCCGAGGCCGTCGGCCTTGGTGGCCGCGGCATTGATGATCGGCGTCTCCACAGCGACCGCGTCGTCGAGCGTGATCTCCACCTCGACGGCGTCATGCGCGACCGAGTCGCCGATCGTTCCGCTGTAGCGAGGCAGGACCATGGTCATGATGCGGTTCCGGTCATCATCACACTCACGCGGCGTCGTAGACGACTTCGAGCGACGGCTTGTCGATCACCGACTGGCCGCACATGTCTTCCATCGTCGCCGGCTCCAGCACGACGTTGCGACCGGTGACTTCGCTGGCGAACAGGCCGAGCAGCCCGTCCGTGGTCAGCGGCTTCGGCCGCACCGGCGGCGCGAGCCCGACATTTTCGGCCAGCGTCTCGAACAGCGACGCCCACTCGCCGCCCGGCAGGCCGATGATCTCGTAGTTCGCGCTCTTCTTGCGGATGTCGTCGTCGGCCGGAATCGCGGCCAGGACGGGGATGCCGACGCTTTTGGCAAAGGCCGCCGCTTCGCCGGTGCCGTCATCCTTGTTGATGACCATGCCGGCGACGCCGACATTGCCGCCGAGCTTGCGGAAATACTCCACGGCCGAGCAGACATTGTTGGCGACGTACAGCGATTGCAGATCGTTGGAGCCGACGACGATCACCTTCTGGCACATGTCGCGCGCGATCGGCAGGCCGAAGCCGCCGCAGACGACGTCGCCGAGAAAATCCAGCAGCACGTAGTCGAAGCCCCATTCGTGGAAGCCGAGCTTTTCCAGAAGCTCGAAGCCGTGAATGATGCCGCGACCGCCGCAGCCGCGCCCGACTTCCGGGCCGCCCAATTCCATCGCGAACACGCCGTCGCGCTTGAAGCAGACGTCGCCGATCTTCACTTCCTCGCCGGCGAGCTTCTTCTTCGACGAAGTCTCGATAATCGTCGGGCACGCCCGGCCGCCGAACAGCAGCGAGGTGGTGTCGCTCTTCGGATCGCAGCCGATCAGCAGCACCTTCTTGCCTTGCTGCGCCATCATGTAGCTGAGATTCGCCAGCGTGAACGACTTGCCGATACCGCCCTTGCCGTAGATCGCGATGATCTGCGTCTCCTTGGTCACTTCGCTCGCCACCGGCGCCTCCGGCTCGATCGAGGCTTCAAGACGCAATGCGTCGGTCATGTCGATAGCGCGAAGCGCGTTCTTGTCATCAATGTGAGGGACGGCATTCATTGAACGTGTCTCCAGTTCAGAACCATCTTCAGGCACGCCGGATCGTCGAACGCGACCGGATAG
>CAXTJT010000004.1:0-272636 GCA_964244735.1 uncultured Tardiphaga sp. | reverse complement strand
TGATGCGCCGCGTCTGCCGCACCGTGCCGTCCTACATGATCAGCGTGCTGATGATCTTCGCCGCGCTGTGGATTTTTCGCGCCGAGCCGTGGACGCAGTTCAAAACCGAATTTCCAATGTGGTCCTATGTGACGTTCACGCAGAATATCTTCATGGGCCTCACCAACGACGTCGGCGCCTATTGGCTGGCGCCGACCTGGACGCTGGCACTCGAAGAACAGCTTTACGTGTTGCTGCCGCTCGTCTTCTTTCTCGCACCGCGTCGCTATTGGCTGCGGATCCTGATCGGCGTCTCGCTGCTGGCCGTGGTGCTGCGGGCTATCGTCTTCACCTCGCAAGACATTGCACCGATCTGGGGCCTGGTGCTGTTGCCGACGCGCGGCGACGTGCTGGTGATGGGCGTGATGGCGGCGATCGTCTACAAGGACAAAGCGATCGACCTGTCGCGTTTCGATCTGGCGCTGCGCGTCTCCGCCGTGTTGTTTCTGTTTGCGACGGTGCTGTTGATCCTCGGCGATCCGCATCAGCGTCGCCTGTTCAACATCTTCGGGCCCTTGTTCGTCTCCGCCGGATTCGCCTGTCTGCTTTTGGCGATCGCGCGCGGCGCGCCGGAAGGCAAACGTTTCGAGAGCCGGTTTCTTTGTTTCTTCGGCCACATCTCCTACTGCGTCTATCTCACCCACCTGATGGTGCTGGGACTGATGCACGGCCTGATTCTGCACGCCAAGCCAGCGCTCGGCAACATCGAGCAGTGGCTTGTCACATTTGCCGCGCTCGGCGTGTCGGTGGCGCTGGCCTGGGCGATGACGACCTTGCTTGAGGCGCCGCTCACGGCTTACGGCCGGAACTGGGCGTGGGGGGCGATCAAACCCGCACGCACGACGTTGCAGCCCGAGCCGCGCTGACACTCACGCGCGCTCCTCCCAGATCATCGCAAGATGGACGATGGTCTGCATCGCGTGTTCCATATCCTGACGGCTGACCCATTCGAGGCGCGAGTGGAATGCGTGTTCGCCGGCAAAGATGTTCGGGCAGGGCAACCCCATGAAGGAGAGCCGAGAGCCGTCAGTGCCGCCGCGAATGCTGCCGGTGACGGGCGTGAGGCCGGTGCGACTGATCGCTTCGACGGCGTTGGCGATCAGGCCGGGGTGCTTGTCGATCACCTGCTTCATGTTGCGGTATTGCGGCTTGATTTCGAGCCGATAGGTCGAGCGTGGATAATCGCGCATCACGTTCTGCACGATCGCCTCGAGCAATTCCTCCGTCTCGCGCAGACCTTCATCGGTGAAGTCGCGGACGATGAACTGGACGGTCGCGCGCTCCAGCGCGCCGCTGATTCCGGTCGGATGCAGGAAGCCGTCCTTGCCGTCGGTCGTCTCCGGCGAGCAACGATCCTTCGGCAACGCATCGATCACGGCGGCGGCGATCTTGATCGCATGCTCCATCTTGCCCTTGGCAAAGCCGGGATGGGCGCTGACGCCGTCGATCGTGAGCACCGCCCCGTCAGCCGAGAAGGTCTCGTCCTCGATATGGCCGGCGGTCTCGCCATCGATCGTATAGGCGACATCCGCGCCGAGCTTTTTGAGATCGACCTTGTCGACGCCGCGACCGATTTCCTCGTCCGGCGTGAACAGGATTCTGATGGTGCCATGCTTGATCTGCGGATTGGCGGTCAAATAGGTCGCGGCATCCATGATCGCGGCCACGCCGGCCTTGTTGTCGGCACCGAGCAGCGTCGTGCCGTCAGACGTCACGAGGTCGTGGCCGATCTGGTCGGCGAGGGCGGGGTGTTCGGCGGCGCGGATCGTCTGGGTCGCGTCGCCGGGCAGCGCGATGTCGCCGCCCTGATAATTCCGAACGATCTGCGGTTTGACGTTTTCGCCGGAGCAATCCGGCGAGGTGTCCATATGCGAGCAGAAACAAATCACCGGCACCGACTTGGCGGATGTCGCGGGGATTGTTGCGTAGACATAGCCGTGATCGTCGAGATGCGCGTCGGCCAAGCCGATCTCGCGCAACTCCTGCGCCAGCAGGCGACCGAGATTTTTCTGCTTGTCCGTGGAGGGGCAGGTCGGGGATGCCGGGTCGGACTGCGTGTCGATCGCGACGTAACGCAGAAACCGGTCGAGGACCGTGTGGGTAAAAGTCAAACGAGGCGTGATCTGATCCATGGCGCAATGAGATCAAACGCGCGTGGCGGATTCAAGCCGCCCGAAATCCGATTGCTTAAAAAGTAACGGGGCGCTGCCATGCAACGCCCCGGACTGTTGAACCAGCGACATCAAGAAAGCGTCGCTTAGACGGCTTCCTTCAACTCCTTGGCGGCGCGGAAGGCAACCTTCTTGCTGGCCTTGATCTGGATCGCTTCGCCTGTGGCGGGGTTGCGGCCCATGCGGGCGGCGCGCTTGCGAACCTGCAGGATGCCGAGGCCGACGATGCGGATCCGCTCGCCCTTCTTGAGGTGCTTGGTAATGCGGGAGACCATGTCGCCGAGAATGGCTTCGGTCTGCTTCTTCGACAAGTCGTGCTCTTCGGCGAGCGCGGCGGCGAGATGCTTCAGGGTAACGGTGGTCGGGGTCGCTGCCTTGGCTGCTGCCTTAGCGGGAACTGCTTTCTTCGCCATGATGGGCCTCCTCGTTGGTGATGGCTTAGGAACCTAAGACATAGCAGGGCTTAAACGATTCGGGGGCGGGCTGACTACGCTGTTTGGCCCGTAAACAGCCTATTATTTGCATCGCAGGTGCAATAAAGCCCTAAAAAGCTGGGGATTTGCACTTGACGGCGCGGATGCGCGGCCCTTTTGCGAATGCAAACGAAGCGGCCTTGACTTGATCCCATGGCCCCTTTAATCCCTCCGCCTGCGGGTCATTCGCCGACACGCGGGAGTAGCTCAGTTGGTTAGAGTGCCGGCCTGTCACGCCGGAGGTCGCGGGTTCGAGCCCCGTCTCTCGCGCCACTCATCGCACGATGAGCTGGCCTGATGCGCAGATTCAAAACGTTCAGTTTCGCGCCGCCAATTCTGGTGTTCGTCGGTTGGCGTCCACGTCCGCGCGATTGCTGCGGAAGTAGCGCAGCGCGATGCTGTCGGCGATGCCTTGCGCCAATGGCGGCAGGTTCGGTCGTGCGCAAAGCAGACCGCGGATCGGCGGCAGTTTCGGCAGATAGTCGTCGTCCGCAGCCACGAGATTCGGCGGGATCAGCCGACGGGGCATGGCGGTGATGCCCATGCCGGTCGCGGCGGCGAACAACTTGGCGTTATATTCTTTCGTATTCAGCACGATATTGTAGGCGAGGCCGTGCCGGGTCAGCGCCGTCATCATGAACTCATCGCGCGACCAGACCAGAATGGGAATTGGCTTGCCCGGCGGCAGGACAAAATGCGGCGCGCGAACCCAGGCGAACTCCTCGACGCATTCGCCGATCACGAGATCGAGCACGTCGGTCGTGAATTGAGGATTGTCGAGAAGGCAGGCGACGTCGATATGCGACTCGACCAGGCTTTTGGCGATGCCGATGCAGCCTTCGATCTGCACGGAGATGTTCGTCATCGACCGCGTGAGGTCGCTGTCGATAAAATCGTGCATGAACATCGAACTGATGCCGAGACGCGCCGGCTGCGGTCTGCTGGCCATGCCGCTCAATTGAAGAATGTGATCGTTGGCGTCGAGCATGCGCCGCGCCTGTTCGAGAAACAGGCGGCCGAAATCCGTTACGACGCTGCCGCTGGATGATTTGGCGAACAGCGCGCCGCCAACGATTTCCTCGATGCGCTTGATCTGCGACGTGACCGCCGGCTGACTGATGCCGAGCTTTCTGGCGGCGCGGGTCAGGCTGCCCGTTTCGGCAACGGCAACGACGGTGCGGATGATGTCGGTGGGAATATTCCTTGAACCGTTGTGCATGCCGAACTGCTGCCTTCCTGACTGCGTGCTTGTTCGGCCGCAGTGATTTCGACAAAGCTTACGTCAAAATACGCGCGAGCAACAAAATGTTTCAATCAAGGGATGAAAAGGTATCAAGGTACACCTTGACGGTAATTGGGGAACGGAGTCGCGCACAGGACAGGTGGTTTTCGACCTCAAGTCACTGTGAGTCCTTCATCATGTCGCGCGCCCGTCTCGATTCGGAACACGCCTTCTCGTTCTCGCGGCGCGTTCGCGCCCGAGGTGTGCTGCATTCCATCGCCCTCGAAAGTGAGAGGGCGTGCGGAACGCCGGGCGCCCGATGCACCCAGATATACGGGATTTGGCCCGGACGCCGATGCCGTCTTCGGCAAGGGAGTGCGCCCGAGAGAACGGACGAACCGGGGACAGCCCGGCGTTCCGCACGCGATGGTGTTAACGGCTTGCTTCGCGAAACCCCTGGCAATCGACCATTGGCTTTGGCTCACCATTCAAGGAGCGATGCCGTCATCAGGCCCCTTTGTACAAGGCAGCCGTCAGGCAGCGCCGCTCCAGACGCAAGGCGGCGCGTCGGGAGATCGCGACTTGGGCCGTCCGGACGTTGCGCGCTTCGTCAAACGCGCGACGCCGTCCACCGCACCCCGCCTCGCAATCGTGACGATCGCGCTCGCCCCTCTCGATGAGGCGGGATGTCTGTGACTATAATCATATTAGGAATATTGTCAAGAGCCTCGTCATTCCGGGGCGTCTCCATCGCCGCCTCTGGCGGCGGTGGAGGCGAGCCCGGAATCCATACGCCCTGTGATCGTCGGGAAGCAGGGCGGTCACTACTCCGGGTATCAACCCGACCACCGGGATTATGGATTCCGGGCCTGTGCCGCCTGCCGGCTGCGCCGGGCGGGCGGCGCATCCCGGAATGACGCTCTGTGTGTCGGACCTGCCCATTTTCTCCGGTCATCCCCGCCAAATGCGCCAGCGCGTTTGCGCTGCGCGCATGCGAGCGGGGATCCAGTACGCCTATCATGGAAGCTCCTGGATACTGGTTCCCCGCCTGCGCGGGGATGACGACCGTGCCGCCGGCCGGCTGCGCCGGGCAGGCGGCGCATCCCGGAATGACGGCGCCCAGCCGCCGCGGGGCCGCCTTCATCCACGCAAACCAGCATCAGCAGGGCTTGTCTTGCGCGCTTTGTTGCGCTGCGCTAAGCCTCAGAACAATTCCAATCTGACCAGCGAATCCGCCGCACCTTGTTGCCGCAGAATGAGGATCGCCGATGAACGGCATCTTGCAGAACTACCTGCCTTTAGTGGTTTTCATCGGCATCGCGACCTTCATCGGCGCGGCCTTGCTGATCGCGCCCTTCATCGTCGCGTTCCAGCAGCCGGACCCGGAAAAGCTGTCTGCTTATGAATGCGGATTCAATGCTTTTGACGATGCCCGCATGAAATTCGACGTGCGCTTCTACCTGGTCGCCATCCTGTTCATTATCTTCGATCTGGAAGTCGCGTTCTTGTTTCCATGGGCGGTCGCCTTCGGAAAGCTCGGCGCGACCGGCTTCTGGTCGATGATGGTGTTCCTCGGCGTTCTGACCATCGGCTTCGCCTATGAATGGAAGAAAGGCGCCCTCGAATGGGATTGAGCCCGCAGACCGCCAAACTCGCCAATGCGACACCCTCCATCGGCAGCCCGATGGTGGCTCCGGCCGCGACCGGCATCATCGATCCGAGCACCGGGCGTCCGGTTGGCGAGCGCGATCCGTATTTTCTCGAAGTCAATCACGAACTGTCCGACAAGGGCTTCTTCGTCGCCGCGACCGATGACCTGATTACCTGGGCGCGCACCGGCTCGTTGATGTGGATGACGTTCGGTCTGGCGTGTTGCGCCGTCGAGATGATGCAGGTCTCGATGCCGCGCTACGACGTCGAGCGCTTCGGCTTCGCGCCGCGCGCCTCGCCGCGCCAGTCCGACGTGATGATCGTCGCCGGCACGCTGACCAACAAGATGGCCCCGGCGCTGCGCAAGGTCTACGACCAGATGCCGGAGCCGCGCTACGTCATCTCGATGGGCTCCTGCGCCAATGGCGGCGGCTATTATCACTACTCGTATTCCGTGGTGCGCGGCTGCGATCGCATCGTGCCGATCGATATTTACGTGCCGGGCTGCCCGCCGACCGCCGAGGCGCTGCTCTACGGCGTATTGCTGCTGCAAAAGAAAATCCGCCGCACCGGCACGATCGAACGGTAGGACAGGAGGCGCGCATGGCTGAACCGGAAGACATGATCGTTCCGCTGTTGCGCGAGATGCGCGCGGAAGTCGCTGCTCTTCGGACTCGTATGGATGAGCGGTTCGACGAGAACGACAAAGCTCACACGACCTTTCGGCACGCTTTGGCGGGCGACAGTTTGTTGGGCCGCCTTCTGACTGGTGAGTTTGAAGAGCGGATCGAGAAGCTTGAGAAGTATGGCGAGCGTATCGAAAAGCTGGAAGACAAGTTGCGCGCATTCGAGGGCCGTTCGTGATTGATCTGAATGAGATTGGTGACACGATCAAGGCTGCGCTGCCCGGCGCTGTCACCGACTCGTCCGTTGCGTTCGATCAGTTGACGCTGGCGGTCGATGTTGCCCGCATCGTCGAGGTCGTGACCTTCCTGCGTGACGACCCGGCGTGCCGTTTCGTCAGCTTCACGGACGTTACGGCGGTGGATTATCCCGGCCGCGAGCAGCGCTTCGACGTCGTCTATCATCTGCTGTCGCCGACGCTGAACGCGCGCGTCCGGCTGCGCGCCGAGGCCGACGAGACGACGCAGGTGCCGTCGATCATCGACGTGTTTCCGGGCGCGGACTGGTTCGAGCGCGAATGCTATGACCTTTACGGCGTGATCTTCACCGGCCATCCCGACATGCGCCGGCTGTTGACCGATTACGGCTTCGACGGCCACCCGTTGCGCAAGGATTTTCCGCTGACGGGCTTCGTCGAGGTGCGCTACGACGATTCCGAGAAGCGCGTCGTCTACGAGCCGGTGCGGCTCAACCAGGAATTCCGCAAGTTCGATTTTCTCTCGCCGTGGGAGGGCGCGGATTATCCCGTGCTGCCGGGCGATGAGAAGAGAAGTGGCGAATAGGTTGGCAATCGGCAGTTGGCAGTCGGCAGTATGAGTGGCCGTTTTGAGTAATCATCCCTCGCAGATCAGGTCGTACCGTGATTTGCGTGTTTGGCAGGAAGCAATGAACTTGGCGGCAGCATGCTACGATCTGACGCGACACTTCCCCCGAGAAGAAATGTTCGGGTTGACGTCGCAAATCCGACGCGCCTCGATATCCGTGCCTGCGAATATTGCTGAAGGATACGGCCGTCAAAGCAGGGGTGCGTATGTTAATGCATTGCGGATCGCGCAAGGGTCTCTGAAGGAGCTTGAAACGCATCTGCTGCTGGCGGAACGTGTCTTGCCGCTCGTCTCTTCGCAGCCGGTTTTGGCAATTTGCGAGGATGTGGGACGAATGTTGCGCGGCCTCATTCGTTCAATGCAAAAGGTTGATCCGCTTCCCGATTTGCCGATTGGCGACTTGCCGACTGACGAGTGATAGATGAACGCCCAGAACCAGCGCAACTTCACGATCAATTTCGGACCGCAGCATCCGGCCGCGCATGGCGTGCTGCGTCTGGTCCTTGAACTCGACGGCGAGATCGTCGAGCGCGTGGACCCTCATATCGGCTTGCTTCATCGCGGCACCGAAAAGCTGATCGAGCAGAAAACCTATCTTCAGGCGATTCCGTATTTCGACCGGCTCGATTACGTCGCGCCGATGAATCAGGAACACGCCTTCTGCCTCGCGGCGGAAAAGCTGCTCGGCATCGAGGTGCCGCGCCGCGGCCAGTTGATCCGCGTGCTGTATTGCGAGATCGGCCGCATCCTGTCGCATCTTCTCAACGTCACCACACAGGCGATGGATGTCGGCGCGCTGACGCCGCCTTTGTGGGGTTTCGAGGAACGCGAAAAGCTGATGGTGTTCTATGAGCGCGCCTCCGGCTCGCGCATGCACGCGGCGTATTTCCGCATCGGCGGCGTGCATCAGGATCTGCCGCCCAAGCTGATCGACGATATCGAGGCGTGGTGCGAACCGTTCCTCGGCGTCGTGGCCGATCTGGAAACGTTGCTGACCGGCAACCGCATCTTCAAGCAGCGCAACGTCGATATCGGCGTGGTGACGCTGAAGCAGGCGTGGGAGTGGGGCTTCTCCGGCGTGATGGTGCGCGGCTCGGGCGCGGCATGGGATCTGCGCAAGGCGCAGCCCTATGAATGCTACGCCGAGATGGATTTCGACATTCCGATCGGCAAGAACGGCGACTGCTACGACCGCTACTGCATCCGCATGGAAGAGATGCGGCAGTCGGTGCGCATCATGCGGCAGTGCATCGCCAAGCTGCGCGAGCCGAGCGGGCAGGGGCCCGTCGCCGTGGTCGACAGCAAGGTGTTTCCGCCGCGCCGCGCCGAGATGAAGCGGTCGATGGAAGCGCTGATCCATCACTTCAAGCTCTACACCGAAGGCTTTCGCGTGCCTGAAGGCGACGTCTATGTGGCGGTCGAAGCGCCGAAAGGCGAGTTCGGCGTTTATCTCGTGTCCGACGGCTCCAACAAGCCCTACAAGTGCAAGATCCGCGCGCCGGGATTCGCGCATCTGCAGGCGATGGATTTCATCTGCAAGGGCCATTTGCTCGCCGACGTCTCGGCCATTCTCGGCTCGCTCGACATCGTGTTCGGAGAAGTCGACCGATGACATCGTCCGCCGCCGTGGTCGTTTGTGTTTGTTGCGCGTTTTGAGAGACTGAATTGATGTCCGTCCGCCGCCTTGCATCGAAAGAATTGCAGCCCGCGAGCTTCGCGTTTTCCGCGGATAATCTCGCCTGGGCGCAGAAACAGATCGCGCAGTATCCGGCGGGCCGGCAAGCCTCGGCGGTGATCGCGATCATGTGGCGCGCGCAGGAGCAGGATGGCGGCTGGCTGTCGGAAGCGGCGATCCGCCATGTCGCCGACATGCTCGACATGCCCTACATCCGCGCACTTGAAGTCGCAACGTTCTACACGATGTTCCAGCTCCAGCCGGTCGGCCGGAAAGCGCATGTGCAGGTCTGCGGCACCACGCCCTGCATGTTGCGCGGCGCGGGCGATCTGATCGCGGTCTGCAAGAGCCGCATCCATCACGATGCGTTTCATCTGTCGGCCGACAACGACTTTTCGTGGGAGGAGGTCGAGTGCCTCGGCGCCTGCGTGAACGCGCCGATGGTGATGATCTGGAAGGACACCTACGAGGACCTCACCGCCGACAGCCTCGGCAAGGTGCTCGACGGGTTTGCGTCCGGCCGTCCGCTCAAGCCCGGCCCGCAGGATGGCCGGCAGTTCGCCGCACCGACCGGTGGGCCGACCACGCTGAAGGATATCAAGTCGCTCGAAAAGCCGGCCGATGCGCCGAAGGAAACGAGCGGCGGCACGCCGTTGCAGGACGCCGAGGCCAAGCGGCCCGGAGACTCGGCCAATGAGCGCGAAAGCGCGGCTCCGAAGCCGCCTTCCGACGACGCGACAAAAGCCGATGCGCCGTCGGGCGATCCGACGCCCAAGGAAACCGGCGACAAGGCCGGTCCGAAGCAGGGCAAGCGCAAGACCCCGTCAGGCCCGAGCAAAGGTCCGAAAAAGTGATCGGGCGCATCGTCACATCCAAAGCGCGGAGCGCGGGCATGCTGAAGCACTGGCGCTATATCGCGCTTCATACGATCGCCGCGGCCGCGTTCATTTTCCTGCTGCAACGCTACGGCCTCAACGCCACGCTTGAATCCAGCCTGTTGTGGGCGCTGACCTTCGGCGGCTGCGCCGCAGGTCTCGCTTACATGCAATCGACTCGCTGAGAGAAAGTCTGAAGTCATGCTCGACGACAAGGACCGCATCTTCCGAAACCTTTACGGCCTCGACGATTGGGGCCTGGAGGGCGCGCGCCGTCGCGGCGCGTGGGACGGCACCAAGGCGATCATCGACAAGGGCCGCGACTGGATCGTCACCGAGATGAAAGCCTCCGGCCTGCGCGGCCGGGGCGGCGCGGGTTTTCCGACCGGCATGAAATGGTCGTTCATGCCGAAGGACAATGCCGACGGGCGGCCGAGCTATCTCGTTGTCAACGCCGACGAATCCGAGCCCGGCACCTGCAAGGACCGCGAGATCATGCGGCACGATCCGCATTTGCTGGTCGAGGGCTGCCTGATCGCGGGCTGCGCGATGGGCGCGCATGTCGGCTACATCTATGTGCGCGGCGAATTCATCCGCGAACGCGAACATCTCGAGGCCGCGATCGCCCAGGCCTATGAGGCCAATCTGATCGGCAAGGACAATGTCCACGGCTGGCCCTACGACCTCTACGTCGCGCATGGCGCGGGCGCTTACATCTGCGGCGAGGAAACCGCGCTGCTCGAGAGCCTCGAAGGCAAGAAGGGCCAGCCGCGCCTGAAACCGCCGTTCCCGGCCAATGTCGGCCTGTACGGCTGCCCGACCACGGTGAACAACGTCGAGTCCATTGCGGTGGCTCCGGACATCCTGCGTCGCGGCGCGTCGTGGTTCGCCGGCATCGGCCGCGCCAACAATGTCGGCACCAAGCTTTACGGCATCTCCGGCCACGTCAACACGCCCTGCGTCGTCGAGGATGCGATGAGCATTCCGTTCCGCGAGTTGATCGAGAAGCATGGCGGCGGCATTCGCGGCGGCTGGGACAATCTGCTCGCGATCATTCCCGGCGGCGCGTCGTGTCCGTTGATTCCGGAAGCCGATTGCCAGGATCTCATCATGGACTTCGACGGCACCAAGGCCGTCAAATCGAGCTTCGGCACTGCCGGCGTCATCGTCATGGACAAGTCCACCGACGTCGTCGCCGCGATCGCGCGCATCTCCTATTTCTTCAAGCATGAGAGCTGTGGCCAGTGCACGCCGTGCCGCGAGGGCACCGGCTGGATGTGGCGCGTGCTTACCCGCATGGGCGAGGGCCGCGCGCAGAAGCGCGAGATCGACATGCTGCTCGAAGTGACCAAGCAGGTCGAAGGCCATACGATCTGCGCGCTCGGCGATGCCGCTGCGTGGCCGATCCAGGGTCTGATCCGCGCCTTCCGTCCGGAGATCGAACGCCGCATCGACGATTTCAGCCGCAAGGCCACCGTCGGCGATCAGGGCATCCTCGATCCCGTGCATATGGTCGCGGCGGAGTAGGAGTGATGGCGATTTTGACACGAGCCTGTCCGGTGCTTGCTGCGCGCGACCCGTCTGCCGCAGCAGATTGGTATCGCGACAAGCTCGGCTTTTCTGTTTCCAGAAACTACCCGGATGAGGGTTATGCCATCGTCCAGCGTGACGAGATCGAGATTCATTTCTGGAAATGCGACGACCGCCACATTGCCGAAAATACATCGGCCTACATTCGCGTCAGTGATATCGCCGCCATACATGCATCCTTCGAGCAAGCTGGTGACGGAGGGCGGATCAGCACGATTGAGGATCGCGCGTGGGGCATGCGCGAGTTCTACGTCTGGGATCCGGATGGCAATCTGATGCGGATCGGAGAGCAGATCCCATCTCCTCGCAGCAAGTCGCCTGACCTGCTGGCTGAACTGGAACAGCTTCCACCGGAAGAGTTGCGCCGACTGATCGGTCAGGCTGCGGCCGTTCTTGAAAAGGGTACGCGATGACCATCCTCATCATCGACGGCAAAGAAATCGACGTTCCCGCCGAATACACGCTGCTGCAGGCGTGCGAGGCGGCGGGCGCGGAGATTCCGCGCTTCTGCTATCACGAGCGGCTGTCGATCGCCGGCAATTGCCGGATGTGCCTTGTCGAGGTGAAGGGCGGCCCGAAGCCCGTGGCGTCGTGTGCGTGGGGCGTGCGCGATTGCCGTCCCGGCCCGAAGGGCGAGCCGCCGGAAATTTCGACGCGCTCGCCAATGGTGAAGAAGGCGCGCGAAGGCGTGATGGAATTCCTGCTCATCAATCACCCGCTGGATTGCCCGATCTGCGATCAGGGCGGCGAGTGCGACTTGCAGGATCAGGCGATGGGCTACGGCGTGGATTTGTCGCGCTTCGCCGAGAACAAGCGCGCGGTCGAGGACAAGTATCTCGGCGCGCTGGTCAAGACCTCGATGAATCGCTGCATCCAATGTACGCGCTGCGTGCGCTTCGCGGCGGAGATTTGCGGCGTGCCGGAAATGGGCGCGACCGGACGCGGCGAGGACATGGAGATCACGAGTTTCCTCGAAACCGCTCTGACGTCGGAATTGCAGGGCAACCTCGTCGACATCTGCCCGGTCGGCGCGCTGACGTCGAAGCCCTATGCGTTCGCCGCACGACCTTGGGAATTGACCAAGACGCAGTCGATCGACGTGATGGATGCGGTGGGCTCCGCGATCCGCGTCGATACGCGCGGCCGCGAGGTGATGCGCATCCTGCCGCGCGTCAACGAGGCGATCAACGAGGAATGGATTTCCGACAAGACGCGCCACATCGTCGACGGGTTGCGCAGCCAGCGTCTCGACCGGCCCTATATTCGCACCAACGGCAAGCTGCGCGCGGCGTCATGGCCTGAAGCCTTCGCCGCGATTGCCGTCAAGGTGAAGGGCATCGATGGATCGCGCATCGGCGCGGTCGCCGGAGACCTCGCCGCCGTCGAGGAGATGTTCGCGCTGAAGGATCTGCTGGCGAAGCTCGGCTCGACGAACATCGCCACGCAAGGCAGCGACGGCTTCGATCCGGCCGCCGGCCGCGCATCCTACATCTTCAATCCGACCATCGCCGGCATCGAGCAGGCGGATGCGCTGCTCATCGTCGGCTCCAACCCGCGCAAGGAAGCAGCCCTTCTCAATGCGCGCATCCGCAAGCGCTGGCGCTCGGGCCAGATGAAGATCGGCCTGATCGGCGAGGCGGCCGATCTGACCTATCTCTACGACCATATCGGCGCGGGCACGGACTCGTTGGCCGATCTCGCGGACGGACAGCATTCGTTTGCCGAGGTTCTGAAAAACGCCAAGCATCCGATCGTGCTGGTCGGCGCGAGCGTCGCGGCCCGGCCCGACGGCGCGGCGGTGATGGCGCGGCTGGCGAAACTCGCGCGCGACAACGGCGCATTGTCCGACGGCTGGAACGGCTTTGGCGTGTTGCAGTCGGCGGCATCCACTGTGGGCGCGCTCGACATCGGCTTTGCCGGTGGCTTCCGCAAAGCCGGCGAGGCGGAAGTGCTGTTCTCGCTCGGCGCGGACGAGATCGATCCGGCGGCGGGAGCCTTCGTGATCTATATCGGCACCCACGGCGATCGCGGCGCGCACCGCGCCGACGTGATCCTGCCGGCTGCGGCCTATACTGAGAAATCCGGGCTCTATGTGAACACCGAAGGCCGCGTGCAGATGGCGGCGCGCGCCGGCTTCCCGCCGGGCGAGGCCCGTGAGGACTGGGCCGTGATCCGCGCGCTTTCCGACGTGCTCGGCCAGAAGCTGCCCTACGACTCGCTGGCCGCGCTGCGGCAGGCGATCTTCAAGGCGGCGCCCCATTTGATGCGGATCGACACCATTGCCGCGGGGGATGCGTCGTCGATCAACGCACTTGCCGCGCGCGGCGGCAGCGTCGATAAGGCGGCCTTCAAGAGCGGCGTGGCCGACTTCTACCTGACCAACCCGATCGCGCGGGCGTCGGCCGTGATGGCCGAATGCGCGCGTCTGGCCTCCGGCCAGATGCTGACCGCAGCGGAATGAGCGTGACCTGATGGCCGAATTCTTCGCAAGCCCGCTGTGGACGGGGACGCTGTGGCCCGCGATCGTCATGATCGCGCAAAGCCTGCTGCTGCTCGTCGTGCTGCTGATCGCGATCGCCTACATCCTGCTGGCCGACCGCAAGATCTGGGCGGCCGTGCAGATCCGGCGCGGGCCCAACGTGGTCGGGCCGTTCGGATTGCTTCAGTCTTTTGCCGACTTGCTCAAGTTCGTGCTGAAGGAGCCGGTGATTCCGTCGAGCGCCAACAAGGGCGTGTTCCTGCTGGCGCCCTTGGTGAGCTGCGTGCTCGCGCTGGCGGCGTGGGCGGTGATCCCGGTCAACCTCAACTGGGTGATCGCCGACATCAATGTCGGCGTGCTGTATATCTTCGCGATCTCGTCGCTGTCGGTCTACGGCATCATCATGGCCGGCTGGTCGTCGAACTCGAAATATCCGTTTATGGCGGCGCTGCGCTCGGCCGCGCAGATGGTGTCGTACGAAGTCTCGATCGGCTTCGTCATCATCACCGTGTTGCTGTGCGCCGGATCGCTCAACCTGACGCAGATCATCGCCGCGCAGGACACCAGGCTCGGAATCCTCGGCTGGTACTGGCTGCCGCTGTTTCCGATGTTCGTGGTGTTCTACGTCTCGGCGCTGGCGGAAACCAACCGGCCGCCGTTCGATCTGGTCGAGGCGGAATCCGAACTGGTCGCCGGCTTCATGACCGAATACGGCTCGACGCCGTATCTGCTGTTCATGCTCGGCGAATACGTCGCCATCACCACGATGTGCGCGCTGGCGACGATCCTGTTTCTCGGCGGCTGGCTGTCGCCGATCCCGTTCGCGCCATTTACGTGGATACCGGGCGTCATCTGGTTCGTGCTGAAGACGTTCTTCATGTTCTTCCTGATCTCGATGGCGAAGGCGATCGTGCCGCGCTATCGCTACGACCAGTTGATGCGTCTGGGCTGGAAGGTGTTCCTGCCGCTGTCGCTGGCGATGGTTGTGATCGTCGCCGCCGTGCTGCAATTCGGGGGGCTAGCGCCCCAGTGAGGACGTCATGAATATCACCCAGACCGCACGCTCGCTGCTGCTGACGGAATTCGTGTCCGCGTTCTTTCTCGCGATGCGCTATTTCTTCAAGCCGAAGCCGACGCTGAACTATCCCTTCGAGAAGGGGCCGATTTCGCCGCGCTTTCGCGGCGAACACGCGCTGCGTCGCTATCCGAATGGTGAGGAACGCTGCATCGCCTGCAAGCTGTGCGAGGCGGTGTGCCCGGCGCAGGCGATCACCATCGAGGCCGGTCCGCGCCGCAACGACGGCACGCGCCGCACGGTGCGCTACGACATCGACATGGTGAAATGCATCTATTGCGGGCTGTGCCAGGAGGCCTGTCCGGTCGATGCGATCGTCGAGGGCCCGAACTTCGAGTTCGCGACGGAGACGCGCGAGGAATTATATTATGACAAGGACAAGCTGCTCGCCAATGGCGACCGCTGGGAGCGCGAGATCGCGAAGGCGATCGAACTCGACGCGCCGTACCGGTGAGAGCAACGCTTATGTGCAGTAAAATCCGATCATGGGGCACGGCCGGCTCTCTCCCCCCAAAGCCCGTCGAAGACGGGCGTGAACGCCCTTATGGCGGGGGAGAGTTGGAGAGGGGGGTAACTCCGCTTCGCAGCCTTCGTGTTACACCCCCCTCCCTAACCCTCCCCCGCAAGGGGGGAGGGAACAGCGCAGCATGTGTGGAGAGGACTGCGTTATGATCCTTCCCGCATTGTTCTTCTATCTGTTCGCCGGCATCTGCGTCGCGTCCGCCGTGATGGTGATCGCGTCGCGCAACCCCGTGCATTCGGTGCTGTTCCTGATCCTCGCTTTCGTCAACGCGTCGGGTCTTTTCATCCTGATGGGCGCGGAATTTCTGGCGATGCTTTTGATCGTCGTCTATGTCGGCGCGGTCGCGGTGCTGTTTCTGTTCGTCATCATGATGCTCGACGTCGACTTCGCGCAATTGCGCGCGGGCTTCCTCGAATATCTGCCGTTCGGTCTCTTGATCGGCGCGATCTTCCTGGCCGAACTGCTGCTGGTCGCCGGCGGCTGGGCGATCAATCCGAACATCGCCACCGCGATCACGTCGCCGATCCCGACCGACGTCAGCAACACGCAGGCGCTCGGCCTCGTGCTCTACACGAAGTACATTCACTACTTCCAGCTTTCGAGCCTCGTGCTGCTGGTGGCGATGATCGGCGCGATCGTGCTGACGCTGCGCCACAAGTCGAGCGTCAAGCGCCAGGACATCAATGTCCAGAACGCGCGCACGCCGGCATTGGCGATGGGCATCCGCAAGGTCGCGGCCGGGCAGGGGTTGCAGGATGCGGATGCCGGGGAGTGGGTGAAATGACCATCGGCCTCGGACACTATCTGTCGGTCGCAGCGATCCTGTTCACGCTCGGGATTCTCGGCATCTTCCTGAACCGCAAAAACGTCATCGTCATCCTGATGTCGGTCGAACTGATTTTGCTCGCGGTGAACATCAACCTCGTGGCGTTCTCGACCTTCATGAACGACATCGTCGGGCAGGTGTTCGCGCTGCTGGTGCTGACGGTCGCGGCCGCCGAAGCCGCCATCGGCCTCGCCGTGCTCGTGGTCTATTTCCGCAACCGCGGTTCGATCGCGGTTGAAGACATCAATCTGATGAAGGGCTGATGCGCATGATCCCGAAAAGTGGATTCCGGTTTTCGGACGAGATCATGCGCCAAGGAAGACTCCCATGATTCAAGCTCTGGTTTTTCTTCCGCTGCTCGGCGCGATCCTCGCCGGCGCCATTGCGCTCTATGGCGCGCATGCGCTGCATCCGAGCGGCGACGCGATGGAGCATGGTCACGACGATCACGCGCACGGCCACGCCGCGCCGGTCGGCGGCGATGCGTCGGTGATCCACGAAACCCATGACGAGCCGGGCCACAGCGCGCATGACGACCACCACGCCACCGAACCGCCGGCCGCCGGCTCGCGTGCGGCCGAACTGATCACCACGGCGCTGCTGTTCGTCTCAGCGGCGTTGGCCTGGGTGACGTTCGTCGATGTCGGTTTCGGCCATCATGATTATCGCATCGTGCTGATGCCCTGGATCAATTCCGGCGACCTGCAGATTTCATGGACGCTGCGCGTCGATACGCTGACGGCGGTGATGCTCGTCGTCGTCACCACGGTGTCGTCGCTCGTGCATCTGTATTCGATCGGCTACATGGACGAGGATCCGAACCGTCCGCGCTTCATGGCGTATCTGTCGCTGTTCACCTTCGCCATGCTGATGCTGGTGACGGCCGACAATCTCGTGCAATTGTTCTTCGGCTGGGAAGGCGTCGGTCTCGCGAGCTATCTGCTGATCGGATTCTGGTTTCAGAAACCCTCCGCCAATGCCGCCGCGATCAAGGCCTTCGTCGTCAACCGCGTCGGCGACTTCGGTTTCGCACTTGGCATCTTCGCGATCTTCATGCTGATCGGCTCGACCGATTTCGACACCATCTTCGCCGGCGTTCCCGGCCTGTCCGGCAAGACGATCAATTTCTTCGGCTGGCAGGCCGACGCCCTGACGCTGACCTGCCTGTTGCTGTTCATGGGCGCGATGGGCAAGTCCGCGCAGTTCCTGCTGCACACCTGGCTGCCGGACGCGATGGAAGGCCCGACGCCGGTGTCGGCGCTGATCCACGCCGCGACCATGGTCACGGCCGGCGTGTTCATGGTGGCGCGGCTGTCGCCGCTGTTCGAGGCCGCGCCGAACGCACAGGCCGTCGTGATGTTCTTCGGCGCGACGACGGCGTTCTTCGCCGCCACCGTCGGCCTCGTGCAGAACGACATCAAGCGCATCGTCGCCTATTCGACGTGCTCGCAACTCGGCTACATGTTCGTGGCGCTGGGGGCAGGGGCCTATTCGGTCGCCATGTTTCACCTGTTCACGCACGCCTTCTTCAAGGCGCTGCTGTTCCTGGGCTCCGGCTCGGTGATCTACGCGATGCATCACGAGCAGGACATCCGCAACATGGGCGGCCTGTGGCGCAAGATTCCGTATACCTACGTGACGATGGTGATCGGCACGCTGGCGCTGACCGGCTTCCCGCTGACCGCCGGCTATTTCTCCAAGGACGCGATCATCGAAGCGGCCTATGTGGCGCATAATCCGTTCGCGCTCTACGCTTTCCTGAGCACGGTCGTCGCGGCGGGGCTGACCTCGTTCTATTCGTGGCGGCTGATCTTCAAGACCTTCCACGGCGCGCCGCACGACCAGAAACACGCCGATGCCGCGCATGAAGCGCCGTACTGGATGCTGGCGCCGCTCGGCGTGCTGGCGGTCGGTTCTTTCGCCGCAGGATTTCCGTTCAAGGAATTGTTCGCCGGCCACGGTGTCGAGGAGTTTTTCCGTGAGTCGCTGAAGCTGAAGCCCGATATTCTCGACGAGATGCACCACATCCCGCACACCATCGCGTTCCTGCCGACGGTGATGATGGTGATCGGCTTCGCCGTCTCGTGGCTGTTCTACATCCGCCGGCCGTATCTGCCGGTCGAACTCGCCGGCCAGCATCAAGGGCTCTATAAGTTTCTGCTCAACAAGTGGTATATCGACGAACTATATGACGTGATCTTCGTTCGTCCCGCGAAATGGCTCGGCCGCTTCCTGTGGAAGAAGGGCGACGGCTATATCATCGACGGCTTCGGCCCGAACGGCATCGCGGCCGGCGTGCTCGACGTCACGCGCGGCGTCGTCAAAGTGCAGACCGGCTATCTCTATCACTACGCCTTCGCCATGCTGATCGGCGTCGCCGGCTTCATCACCTGGTTCATCTTCGGCCTGGGGGGCCAGTAATGACGGCAGCTTCTGTCGTGACCTGGCCCATTCTCTCGGTCGTCACATTCCTTCCGGTGCTCGGCGCGATCCTGATTTACCTCAGCCGCGGGGATGACGAGGCGGCGCGCGGCAATGCGCGCTGGATCGCGCTGTGGACCACGCTGATCACCTTCGGCGTATCGCTCATCCTCGTGCTGCGCTACGACGCCGCGGCGCCCGGATTTCAATTCGTCGAGAAGGTGAACTGGCTCGCCAACGGCATCAGCTATCACATGGGCGTGGACGGCATCTCGCTGCCTTTCGTGATTTTGACCACCGCGCTGATGCCGTTCTGCATCGTTGCGAGCTGGAAATCGATCACGCTGCGCGTGCGCGAATACATGATGGCGTTCCTGTTCCTGGAAACGCTGATGATCGGCACGTTCTCGGCGCTCGATCTGGTGCTGTTCTATCTGTTCTTCGAGGGCGGCCTGATCCCGATGTTCCTGATCATCGGCGTCTGGGGCGGGCCGCGCCGCGTCTACGCCTCGTTCAAGTTCTTCCTCTACACGCTGCTCGGCTCGGTGCTGATGCTGCTGGCGATCATGGCGCTGTACTGGAATGCCGGGACCACCGACATCCCGACGCTGATGCAGACCGCCGTGCCGCGCAATCTGCAAATCTGGGCGTGGCTGGCCTTCTTCGCGTCCTTCGCGGTGAAGATGCCGATGTGGCCGGTTCACACCTGGCTGCCGGACGCCCATGTCGAGGCGCCGACGGCGGGCTCCGTTGTGCTCGCCGCGATCCTGCTGAAGATGGGCGGCTACGGTTTCCTGCGCTTCTCGCTGCCGATGTTCCCAGAGGCGTCCGTCTATTTCACGCCGCTGGTGTTCGCGCTCTCCGCCATCGCCATCGTCTACACCTCGCTGGTGGCGCTGATGCAGGAGGACATCAAGAAGCTGATCGCCTATTCGTCCGTCGCGCATATGGGCTTCGTCACGATGGGCATCTTCGCCGGCAACACGCAGGGCGTCGCCGGCAGCGTGTTCCAGATGATCTCGCACGGCGTCGTTTCGGGCGCGCTGTTTCTCTGCGTCGGCATCGTCTATGACCGCATGCACACGCGCGAGATCGCGGCCTATGGCGGCCTCGTCAACCGCATGCCGCTCTATGCCGTGATGTTCATGGTGTTCACGATGGCCAATGTCGGTCTGCCCGGCACGTCCGGCTTCGTCGGCGAATTCATGACGCTGCTCGGCACCTTCAAGGTGTCTGTGAAAACAGCGACCTTCGCCACGCTCGGCGTCATCCTGTCGGCGGCCTATGCGCTGTGGCTGTATCGCAAGGTCGTGTTCGGGAAGCTGACGAAACCCTCGCTCGCCTCGATCAAGGATCTGACGCTGCGTGAAAGCCTGACGCTGGTGCCGCTGCTGATCCTGACGATCCTGCTCGGCGTCTATCCGAAGCCGGTGCTCGACATGTCGGCGTCGTCGATCCAGCAACTCGTCACCAATTATTCCACCGCAATGTCAGCCGTGAAGGCAGCCGCGCTGCCATGAATGTCACCTTAGATGAATGGTGTGTCCCGGGCGCGATGCAGCGGTTCAAGAGAGTCGGAATGCGTGCATCGGGCACGGCCGGCTCTCTTCCCCTTGGTGAGGGAGAGGTGGAGATGGGGGGATCGCGAGGGATCGCGCGTCCGTTGACCTCCCTCCCTGACCCTCTGAGAGCGGGCTTCGCTCGCCTCGTCCCGCAAGGGGGAATGGAACGCGCCGGCGCCGTTGCACATCTTCGTTTAAAACTGGGCCAGGCTCCAGGACGCGATCGGGACCGACGATATGACTTTTGAGATGGCCGGATATTCACTGCTGCCGATCTTGCCCGAGCTGGTGCTCGCGGGCGGCGCGATGGTGCTGCTGTTGGTCGGCGCCTATCGCGGCCAGCAGGTGACGCCGCTCGTGACCGCGCTGGCGGTGGCGTTGCTGGTCGTGACCGGCGTGCTGGTGCTGACGCTGCCGGCGGGCAAGCTGGTCACGTTCGGCGGCAGCTTCATCGTCGATGATTTCGCGCGCTTCCTGAAGATCCTCGCGCTGATCGGCTCAGGCGCGACGCTGATCCTGTCGACCGAGTTTCTCGCCGATCCGTCACGCCGGATTTTCGAATACGCCATTCTGGTGATGCTCTCGACCGTCGGCATGATGATCCTGATCTCGGCCGGCGACCTGATCATGCTGTATCTCGGCCTCGAGCTGATGAGCCTTGCGCTCTACGTCGTCGCCGCCAGCAACCGCGACAACGCCAAATCCACCGAAGCGGGTCTGAAGTATTTCGTGCTCGGCGCGCTGTCGTCCGGCATGCTGTTGTATGGCGCGTCGCTGGTCTACGGCTTCACCGGCACGGTGAATTTCGCCGGCATCGCGGCCGCTGCCAAAACGGGAAATATCGGCCTCGTCTTCGGGCTCGTGTTCCTGCTCGCGGGCCTGTGCTTCAAGGTCTCGGCGGTGCCGTTCCATATGTGGACGCCGGACGTCTATGAGGGCGCGCCGACGCCGGTGACGGCGTTCTTCGCCTCCGCGCCGAAGGTGGCCGCTCTGGCGGTGTTCACGCGCGTCGCCCTGACGGCATTTCCGGGTGTCGTTTCGCAGTGGCAGCAGATCGTCGTCTTCGTCGCCATCGCCTCGATGGTGCTGGGTTCGTTCGCGGCGATCGGGCAGAGCAACATCAAGCGCCTGATGGCCTATTCGTCGATCGGACATATGGGCTTCGCACTGGTCGGTCTCGCCGCCGGCACGGTCGAGGGCGCGCAGGGTGTTCTGGTCTACATCGCGATCTATGTCGCGATGACGCTCGGCTCCTTCGCGGTCATTCTCACCATGAAGCGCAACGACCAGCCGATCGAGACGGTCGCGGATTTTGCGGGGCTGTCGCGCACCAATCCGATGCTGGCCTTCGTGTTCGCGATGCTGCTGTTCTCGCTGGCCGGCATACCGCCGCTGGCCGGCTTCTTTGCGAAATTCTACGTCTTCGTCGCGGCCATCAAGGCCGGGCTGTTCACGCTGGCCGTCGTCGGCGTGCTCGCCAGCGTGGTCGGCGCGTATTATTATCTGATGATCATCAAGCTGATGTATTTCGACGAGCCGAAGGGCGCGATCGATCCGATGCGGATCGAACTGCGCGCCGTGCTCGCGGTGTCGGGCCTTTTCGTAATTCTGTTCTTCGTCTATCCGGGCCCGCTCGTGAGTGCGGCGACGACGGCCGCGAAGTCGTTGTTTTGACCTTTACGTTCGTCATTCCGGGCTCGCTCGCTCATCCGTCCGGCCACGCTGTGCGTGACCGGAAGAATATCGCTCGCGCCCCGGAATGACGAGGGTTTTGTCATGACCCTCACCCTCGGGCCGAAAGCCCGTGCAGCCGGGGTCGGGCTCGCGGCCTTCAACGCCATCGGCTCGACCAATGCGGAGGCGCTGATCCGCGCCCGCGCCGGCGAGACCGGACCGTGCTGGTTCGTCACCACGGAGCAGACCGCCGGCCGCGGCCGCCGTAACCGGGCGTGGGTCGCGCCGCGCGGCAACCTCGCCAGTTCCATCCTCGAAGTGCTCGATGTCGCCCCGTCGGTCGCCGCGACTCTTGGCTTCGCGGCGGGGCTCGCGCTGGAGCGGGCGTTGCGGTCCGTCAGCGTCGAGGCCGCGATGCGCGCCCCGGACTCTCCCGCCAATGATTATCGCCTGAAATGGCCGAACGACGTGCTGGCCGGCACGAGCAAACTCGCCGGTATCCTGCTGGAGGCCGAAACGCTGGCCAATGGCCGGCTCGCGGTCGTGGTCGGCATCGGCACCAATGTGATCGCCGCCCCCGAAGGCACGCCATATCCATCCACCTGCCTCCAGGCGCTCGGCGTGAGCGCCAGCGCGGCGGACCTGTTCGCGGCGTTGTCCGATGCGTGGCAGGAGATGCGCGGCATTTGGGACAATGGTCTCGGATTTCCCGACATTCGCAACTTGTGGCTGGAGCGGGCGGCGGGGCTCGGGCAGGCGGTCTCGATAAAATCGGGAACAACGATTATATCGGGAATATTCGACACGATCGATGACAGCGGCTGTATGATCGTAACGACAGCGGACCGCAAACGAATCCCGATTGCGGCCGGAGACGTTTATTTCGGCGATATCGCGTCGGCAAAGGCAACAGATTAATGACGCGACCAGACGAACTGACATTCGCACCGCTTGGCGGCGTCGGCGAAATCGGCATGAATCTGTCGATCTATGGATTGGGCACCGGCAACCAGCGCTCGTGGCTGGCGATCGATCTCGGCGTCTCGTTCGGCGACGAGGAGCATCTGCCCGGCATCGACCTGATCATGCCGGACATTCGCTTTCTCGAAAAAGAGAAGAAGAACCTCGTCGGTCTGGTGCTGACGCATGCTCATGAGGATCACTTCGGCGCGATCATCGATCTGTGGCCGAAGCTGAAATGTCCGATCTACGCGACGAAGTTCAGCGCGGCCTTGTTCGCGGCGAAACTCGCCTCGGAACGCAACCCGCCGAAGATTCCGGTGACGATCGTGGAATCCGGCAGCCGCGTCGATATCGGCCCGTTCAATGTCGAGTTCATCCCCGTCGCGCATTCGATTCCGGAATCGCACGCGCTGGCGCTGCACACGCCGGTGGGAATCGTGCTGCATACCGGCGACTGGAAGATCGATCCGACGCCGCTGGTCGGCTCGCCGACCGATGAGCGCCGTCTGCGCGAACTGGGCGAGCAGGGCGTGCTGGCTCTGATCGGCGATTCGACCAATGCCGTGCGCGAGGGCCGCTCGCCGTCCGAGACGGAAGTTGGGAAGAATATCACGGCGCTGGTGAAAGAGGCGACGGGCCGCGTCGCCGTCACGACCTTTGCATCGAACGTCGCACGCATCCGCGCCGTGGCCAATGCGGCCCGCGAGTCGGGCCGCGAAGTCGTGCTGGTCGGTCGCGCGATGGATCGCGTCGTTCAGGTCGCGCGCGAGACCGGGCATCTCAAAGGCGTGCAGAATTTCCGCAGCGTCGACTATTACGGCCATTTCCCGCCCGACAAGGTGCTGGCCCTGTGCACCGGGAGCCAGGGCGAGCCGCGCGCGGCGCTGTCGCGCATCTCCAACGACGACCATCCGCAGGTGACGCTGAACCGCGGCGACACGGTGATTTTCTCGTCGCGCACGATTCCCGGCAACGAGAAAGCCGTCGGCGGCATCATCAACGGCCTCGTCAATCAGGGCATCGATGTCATCACCGACCGCACCGCCCTGGTGCATGTCTCCGGTCATCCGCGCCGCGACGAATTGCGCGACATGATCTCGTGGGTGAAGCCGCAATTGCTGATTCCTGTGCATGGCGAGGCGCTGCATCTCAACGAGCACGCCAAGCTGGCGCGGGCCTGCGGCGTGCCGAAGGTCATGGTGATCAAGAACGGCGATCTGGTGCGATTGGGGCCGGGCGATCCGGCCGTGATCGATCAGTTGCCGTCCGGCCGGATCTACAAGGACGGCATTATTCTAGAGGACGCGAAATCACGCGCGGTCGTCGAGCGCAAGAAGCTCGGATTCGCGGGCGCGGCCTTCGTCGCGATCACGATGACGGAGCAGGGCGACCTCGCCGACGATCCGCAGGTCGAGTTGCTGGGGATCCCCGAAAAGAACAAGGCCGGCGCCGCGATCGACGACATCGTGTTCGACATCGTGGTGACGACGGTGGAGAACTTGCCGAAGGCACGGCGGCGCGATGCTGATGCGACGGCCGAGTCGGTGCGGCGCGCGGTGCGCGCGGCGATCAACGAGCAGTGGGGCAAGAAGACCGTCGCCTCGGTGCTGGTGTCGGTGGTTTAGAAGGGCTGACCGACATGGCTTCGAGATCAATCGTGTGTTTCGTCATTGCGAGCCAGTATCACGTCGGCTATCAGCCGACGTGATACTGGCGATGCAATCCAGTCTTTCTTGCGGCTGGAAAAGACTGGATTGCTTCGTCGATTCCACGTCTCGAAGGCGAGAAGCGGAATCTTCTCGCAATGACGACGAACTCGGACGCCTGATTTTGTTCGCTGCATTTGCTTAGGCATTTAGGAGAATATGAATGCTCGGTCGGCTCAATCATGTCGCGATCGCGGTCGCGGATGCGCAGAAGGCGGCGAAGATCTACGGCACGGCCTTCGG
This sequence comes from uncultured Tardiphaga sp., assembly GCA_964244735.1. GTDB lineage: Bacteria > Pseudomonadota > Alphaproteobacteria > Rhizobiales > Xanthobacteraceae > Tardiphaga. The sequence goes on along the minus strand of CAXTJT010000004.1, from coordinate 247,961 downwards.
CGCCGACATCTCCGATGCAATACCGCTGCCGGAGCACGGCGTCATTACCGTCTTCGCGACGCTGCCGAACACCAAGATCGAATTCATTCAGCCGCTCGGCGAAAATTCGCCGATCCAGAAATTCGTCGCAAAAAACCCGGACGGCGGCATTCACCACATCTGCTACGAGGTGCCGGACATCGTCGCCGCACGGGATCAACTGATCTCAGAAGGCGCGCGTGTGCTCGGCGACGGCAATCCGAAGATCGGCGCGCATGGCAAGCCGGTGCTGTTCCTGCACCCGAAGGACTTTTCCGGCGCGCTCGTCGAGATCGAAGAAAGCTGAGTCCTGAATGGCCTATACGATCTCGTCGGCGCTCGCGATCTACTTCGTGCTGTGGTGGATCGTACTGTTCGTGACGCTGCCGTTCGGCGTCCGCAGCCAGCATGAAGACGGCCCGCAAAGCGACGGCACCGATCCCGGCGCGCCCGTGCTGTCGGGGATGCGCAAGAAGCTGCTATGGACGACGCTGATTTCGCTGGTGATCTTCACGGCGGGCTACAGCGCGTTTCGCGCGGGCTATCTCAATATCGAGCGGCTGTCGCAACTGATGGGCTTGCCGATTTAAGCGCGGCCGACGTCGCCTGGAACGCATTCGTCGGTCCACGATGCGAGTCAAAAAAAGAGCAGGGCTTTCGCCCTGCTCGGAACATTGTGTCGACCCTATTTCCCCAAAACAGTAAGATTTGTTTCTTGTTGGATGGGGCGACGCCGCTTGTGCGCGTCAGGGTTCCTCCCGAGACTTGGACCACCAGACGCCCTTCAAGGTTGTCTGCCGCGCATGTAGTAATCGAGTTTTTCTATCTTGTCATCTGTTTTGGCAATCAAGGGCTAAAATTCAAGCATTCCTTGAAATGATCGTTCGCGCGCCAGTTCTGGTTGTAAACATTGAACAGGACGGCGGTCGCTGCACCTGTCCAACGCAACGCGATTTGAGGGTCGTGCTCATTGTTACGGCAGATCACGGTTTCGCGTCCACGCGCAGATTCGATCCCGCAAATGCCGAAGACGTGGCATATGGCGGCATCAGACCCACGGAGACGGACATGACGACACTTTCACGGCGTGCGATGACGGCGCTGATGTTGGCCGCGATCGGCGTGAGCGGACTAGCCGTCGCGCAGGCGCACGAGTTCAAGCTCGGCGATCTCGCCATCGGCCATCCCTGGACGCGCGAAACGCCGAATGGGGCGAAGGTCGCCGGCGGCTATCTCAGCGTGACCAATAACGGCAAGGACGCCGACCGTCTGGTCGGCGGCACGATCGACGCGGCCGGTCGTCTGGAAATTCACGAGATGAAGATGGACGGCGACGTGATGAAGATGCGTCCGCTCGATGACGGCATCGACATCAAGCCGGGCGAGACGATCAAGCTCGCGCCGGGCGGCGTCCATTTGATGTTTCTTGATCTGAAGCAGCCGCTGAAGAAGGACGAGTTGATCAAGGGCCAGTTGCAGTTTCAGAAGGCCGGCAAGATCGATGTCGAGTTCAAGGTCGAGGCGGTCGGCGCCAGCGGCCCCGCGGCCGGGCACAAGCATTAAGCGGACCCGCGCGGCGCGCGGCGCACCCTTGTGTTTTCGCAGGCAATCCGGTTTCACTGCGAATTCCCTGACGTAACCGACTCAAGGCCTTGCCATGCGACTGTCGCGCTTCTTTCTGCCGATCCTGAAGGACACTCCGAAGGACGCCGAGATCGTCTCGCACCGGCTGATGCTGCGCGCCGGCATGATGCGGCAGGAGGCGGCCGGCATCTATGCGTGGCTTCCGCTCGGCCTGCGGGTGCTGAAGAACATCGAGCGCATCGTGCGCGAGGAGCAGAACCTCGCGGGCGCGATCGAAGTGCTGATGCCGACGTTGCAACTCGCGGACCTGTGGCGCGAGAGCGGGCGTTACGACGCTTACGGCCCGGAGATGCTGCGCATCGTCGATCGGCACAAGCGCGAATTGCTCTTTGGGCCGACCAACGAGGAAATGATCACCGAGATTTTTCGCGGCTATGTGAAATCCTACAAGGCGCTGCCGCTGAATCTCTATCATATCCAGTGGAAATTTCGCGACGAGCAGCGTCCCAGGTTCGGCGTGATGCGCGGCCGTGAATTCCTGATGAAGGATGCATATTCCTTCGACATCGACGAAGCCGCCGCCAGGCGATCCTACAACCGCATGTTCGTGGCCTATTTGCGCACCTTCGCGCGGATGGGACTGAAAGCGATTCCGATGCGCGCGGAGACCGGGCCGATCGGCGGCGATCTCAGCCATGAATTCATCGTGCTGGCCGAGACCGGCGAATCCGCCGTCTATTGCAACAAGGATGTGCTCGATCTGCCGGTGCCGGATGCGAATGTCGATTACAACGGCGATCTGACCGATGTCATCACGCAATGGACCACGGTCTATGCCGCGACCGAGGACGTCCACGAGCCGGCGCGCTATGACGCCGAAGTCCCCGAGGACAGGAAGCTGCAGACTCGCGGCATCGAGGTCGGGCAGGTTTTCTATTTCGGCACCAAATATTCCGACGCGATGAAGGCGATGGTCGCCGGCCCCGACGGTGCGGAAATCCCCGTGCATGGCGGCTCCTACGGCATCGGCGTTTCGCGCCTCGTCGGCGCGATCATCGAGGCCAGCCATGACGACAACGGCATCATCTGGCCGGACGAGGTCGCGCCGTTCAAGGTGTCGCTCTTGAACCTGAAGCAGGGCGAAGCCGCCTGCGACGCGGCCTGCGAGCAGCTTTATTCAGAATTGACTGCAAAGGGCGTCGAGGTGCTCTACGACGACACCGACCAGCGCGCCGGCGCCAAATTCGCGACGGCCGATCTGATCGGCATTCCTTGGCAGGTCATGATCGGACCGAGAGGCCTCGCCGACGGCAAGGTCGAGCTGAAGAAGCGCAGCGACGGTACGCGCGAGACCATCGCTGTCGGTGATGTGGCGGGGCGGTTCGGCGCTTAAGATGAACGACGCGTCATTCCGGGGCGCGTTCGCCTCTTGGCGAAAGCGAACCCGGAATCTTAGCAAGCTCATCGTGCCACGAATGATGAGATTCCGGGTTCTCGTCCGGCAAGTACCGTCCGAGCCCCAGATGTGCAATTGCGCATCGGGGAATGACGATGGATTGCCCGCCATCTTTCCACCGCGCGCATCCGTCATTTGCAATCAGGACAGACGAATTCCCCGAATCGTGTGCTAATTCGGGCAATGGATGATGCCATGAGCGAGCCAGTTCGGACCCGACCCTTTGCGCCGTTTGAATGGCTGCTCTCCGGGCGCTATCTGCGTGCGCGCCGCAAGGAAGGCTTCATCTCGGTCATCGCCGGATTTTCGTTTCTCGGCATCATGCTCGGCGTCGCCACCCTGATCATCGTGATGGCCGTGATGAACGGCTTCCGCAAGGAATTGCTCGGCAAGATCCTCGGCCTCAACGGCCATATCCTCGTGCAGCCGCTGGAAAGCCCGCTGACCGACTGGAAAGAGGTCGCCGACCGCATCAGCGCCGTGAAGGGCATCCGGCTGGCCGCGCCGGTCGTGGACGGTCAGGCGCTGGGATCGTCGCCGTTCAATGCGTCCGGCGTGTTCGTGCGCGGCATCCGCTCGGACGATCTCAACAAACTCACCTCGATCGCCAACAACATCAAGCAGGGCACGCTCGAGGGCTTCGACGACGGGCAGGGCATCGCGATCGGCCGCAGGCTCGCCGATCAATTGTCGCTGCGCGCCGGCGACAGTCTCACGCTCGTGGCGCCACGCGGCGCGGTGACGCCGATGGGCACGACGCCGCGCATCAAGCCCTACAAGGTCGCCGCCGTGTTCGAGATCGGCATGTCGGAATATGACGGCACCTTCGTGTTCATGCCGCTGGCCGAGGCGCAGGCCTATTTCAACCGCGCCTCCGACGTCACCTCGATCGAGGTCTATACCGACAATCCCGACAAGATCGACGGCTATCGCAAGGCCGTGACCGACGTCGCCGGGCGGCCGATCTACATGGTCGACTGGCGGCAGCGCAATGCGACGTTCTTCAACGCGCTGCAGGTCGAGCGCAACGTCATGTTCCTGATCTTGACCCTGATTGTCCTGGTCGCCGCGTTGAACATCGTGTCGGGCCTGATCATGCTGGTGAAGGACAAGGGCAGCGATATCGCCATCCTGCGCACGATGGGCGCGTCGCAAGGCTCGATCATGCGCATCTTCCTGATCACGGGGGCGGCGATCGGCGTCGTCGGCACCATTACCGGCTTCGTTGTCGGGCTGCTGATCTGCCTGAATATCGAGTCGATCCGGCAGTTCATCTCGTGGATGACCTCGACCGAACTGTTCTCGCCCGAACTGTATTTTCTATCGAAGCTGCCCGCGGAGGTCGATGTCGGCGAAACCTCGGCCGTCGTCATCATGGCGCTGACGCTGTCGTTCCTGGCCACGCTCTATCCGTCGTGGCGCGCGGCGCGGCTCGATCCTGTGGAAGCGCTGCGTTATGAGTGAGACACCGTTGGACCAAGCCGTCGGCGCACCGGCCGCCACCGACAAGGCGCCGCAAGAGACGCCGGTCGTCTATCTGCACGGCATCAAGCGGCAATATATCCAGGGCGCCGCGACGCTGACAATTCTCGACGATGCGCAGCTTGCGATGTGGGCCGGACAATCGGTCGCGCTGGTTGCGCCGTCGGGCTCCGGCAAATCGACCTTGCTGCACATCGCAGGTTTGCTGGAGCATCCGGACGAGGGCGAGGTCTATGTCGGCGGGCAGGCGACCTCGACGTTGTCGGACGCCGATCGGACCCAGATCCGCCGCACCGAAGTCGGCTTCGTCTATCAGTCGCATCGGCTGCTGCCGGAATTTTCTGCGCTCGAAAACGTGATGCTGCCGCAGATGATCCGCGGATTGAAACGCAAGGAAACGGTCGCGCGCGCGACGGAGATTCTGGCCTATCTCGGGCTCGGCGATCGCATCACGCATCGGCCTGCGGAGCTATCCGGCGGCGAACAGCAACGCGTTGCGATCGCGCGTGCGGTCGCCAATGCGCCGCGCGTCTTGTTTGCCGACGAGCCGACCGGCAATCTCGATCCGCATACGGCGAATCATGTCTTCAACGCGCTGATGCAACTGGTGAAGGCGACGGACGTCGCGATGCTGATCGCCACGCACAACATGGCGCTGGCGGCGCGCATGGACCGCCGGGTCTCGCTCGAAAACGGCCAGATCATCGAGTTGGCTTAACGCCGGTCGCGGTTTAGCTTGGGGCGAAACCCGCCGGCGGCGCCTTCGTCGTCCGGTCGCGCGTTATGACCGCGAAGACTCAATACTCCCGGCGAACCCGCCGCTCGCGACGCGGCGGCGCCTGCCGCCCGACGTAAAACGGGTTGTCGATGCATTGCGCGGAGCGACCGCTGGCCGAAATCTGGCATTGCGCGATCGAGCCATAGCTGCAGTCCGAATAGCTGACCCGGCCGTAGACCTGAAGACAGACCGGAACATTCGACGGATATTGCTGCGCCGAGAGGGGCGTCGCCGCCAAGGTACCGACACCGGCCAGGGCCATCAGGAACGCGCGCATCAGTAGCGCTCGCTGTAGACGCGGCGACCATTCCGGCGTGACGCACGGGAATCAACCCCGGGATTGAAAAACGGATTGACGACACACTGCGCCGACCGGCCGCTGGCCGCCGCCTGACACTGGGGGATCGAGGCATAGAGGCATTCGGTATAGTTTCCGCCGAGGTCATAGACCTGCAGGCAGACCGGCACATTCGAGGGATATTGCTGCGCGGATGCAGGCGTGCCGATCGCAGCTAAACCTGCCGCCGCGATGCCGGCCAATATGAATGCGCGCATGATCTGTTCCCAAAATTCGCTGACGTGATTCCTTGCACCAACACAGACCAGTGAGCCCTGTTCCCGTCAATGCGCGTCTGTGTGATGTCGCTCAGGCGCGCGTTTACGACGCGTTAAACCTGTCTTTGCCTCCCCGACGATCCCGCTTGACGAAAGAACGAAATAAGAACATTGTTCTGGATATGTTCTTAAGCTGAATTCGGTCATGAGGAGGCGGAAATGCTGAGATTGTTCGTCGAGGAAGCTGCTGCGCTGACGTCGCTGGTTCTGTTCATCGGCATGATTGCCGTCTGGGCCCAAGTCATTCCACAGCTTTGAGCAAGCGGATTGGGGACAAGTCCCCGATGCAGGCGCTGTGGCGCGGGTGCCATGTTAAGCTGCGGAGCTGATCGCCTGAGTCCGCCCGCAGCCTGCGGCGACAGCTAGCCGGTCGGCATCTGAGAGCCGGCGGGGCTTGATCCGAAAGCTCGCTGAAAGCCCGCAATGCCAAACGCCGGATTCGTCCATCTCCATGTCCATTCCGCCTATTCGCTGCTGAAGGGATCGATCAAGATCCAGACGCTCGCGGAACTGGCGAAAGCGGACAAGCAACCGGCGCTGGCGCTGACCGACACCGACAATATGTTCGGCGCGCTGGAATTCTCCGACAAGCTCGCCGGCTACGGCATCCAGCCGATCGTCGGCTGCGAACTGGCGATCGATTTCGGCGACCTCGATCCCAACGCCCGCAACGCGCTGAATGCGACGCCGGCGCGGATCGTGTTGCTGGCGGCGCGCGAGCGCGGTTATCGCAAACTGATGACGCTGAATTCGCGCGCCTTCATGGAGACGCCGACGCATCAGGTGCCGCATATCAAGGCTGACTGGCTCGACGGCTGCTCCGACGACCTGATCGCGCTGACCGGCGGACCGGAAGGCCCGATCGCGCTGGCGCTGGCGGCGGACCAATCCGTGCTGGCGTCGGTGCGCTGCGACCGTCTTATCCAATTCTTCGGCGACCGGCTGTATGTCGAGTTGCAGCGTCACGGCGTCGAGAAAGAGCGCCGCAGCGAAAGCGGGTTGATCGATCTGGCCTATGCGCGGGGGCTGCCGCTGGTCGCGACCAACGAGCCGTATTTCGCGACCGCCGACGACTTCGAGGCGCATGACGCGTTGCTGTGCATCGCCGGCGGCAAGCTCGTCGCCGACAGCGAGCGCGAGCAACTGACGCCGGATCATCGCTTCAAGACCCGTGCCGAAATGGCGGTGCTGTTCGCCGACATTCCCGAAGCGTTGGCGTCGACCGTCGAGATCGCCGAGCGCTGCGCGTTCCGGCCCAAAACGCGCAAGCCGATCCTGCCGCGCTTCACGGTCGGCGCTGGCAGCAAGGCGGCTGATGCCGAAGCCGGCGAAGCCTCCGAGATGCGCAAGCAGGCGGAAGAAGGGCTGACGCAGCGGCTCGCGGTGCATGGGCTCGCGCAGGGCATGAGCGAGGAAGATTACCGCGCGCGGTTGGATTTCGAGTTGAACGTCATCACGCGGATGAATTATGCCGGCTACTTCCTGATCGTGGCGGACTTCATCAAATGGGCCAAGAATGAAGGCATTCCTGTCGGGCCAGGCCGTGGGTCGGGCGCGGGCTCGCTGGTGGCCTACGTGCTGACGATCACCGATCTCGATCCGATCCGGTTCGGCCTGCTGTTCGAGCGATTCCTGAATCCGGAACGCGTCTCGATGCCCGACTTCGACATCGATTTCTGCCAGGACCGCCGCGGTGAAGTCATCGACTATGTGCAGGATCGCTACGGCCGCGATCAGGTCGCGCAGATCATCACCTTCGGCACGTTGCAGGCGCGCGGCGTGCTGCGCGACGTCGGCCGCGTGTTGCAGATGCCGTACGGGCAGGTCGACAAGCTGACCAAGCTGGTGCCGAACAATCCCGCCGCGCCCGTGACGCTGAAACAGGCGATCGACGGCGAGCCGAAATTGCAGGCGTTTCGCGACGAAGACCCGGTGGTGTCGCGCGCCTTCGACATCGCGCAGCGCCTCGAAGGCCTGACGCGCCACGCCTCGACGCATGCGGCCGGCATCGTCATCGGCGACCGGCCTCTGTCCGAGCTGGTGCCGCTGTATCGCGATCCGAAATCCGACATGCCAGTGACCCAGTTCAACATGAAATGGGTCGAGCCCGCCGGCCTCGTGAAGTTCGACTTCCTCGGCCTGAAGACGCTCACGGTGCTCGACGTCGCGGTGAAGTTGCTGAAGCAGCGCGACATCCATGTCGATCTCGCCACGCTGCCGCTGGACGACGCCAAGAGTTACGAGATGCTGGCGCGGGGCGATGTCGTCGGCGTGTTCCAGGTGGAAAGTCAGGGCATGCGCCGCGCGCTCGTCGATATGCGGCCCGACCGTTTTGAGGACATCATCGCGCTCGTCGCGTTGTATCGTCCGGGTCCGATGGCCAACATCCCGACCTATTGCGCGCGAAAGCACGGCGACGAGAATCCGGAATATCTGCATCCGATGCTTGAGCCGATTCTCAAGGAGACCTTCGGCGTCATCATCTATCAGGAACAGGTGATGCAGATCGCGCAGGTCATGGCCGGCTATTCGCTCGGCGACGCTGACCTGTTGCGCCGCGCGATGGGCAAGAAGATCCGTGCCGAGATGGAGACGCAGCGCGCGATCTTCGTCGCGGGCGCGATCAAGAACAGCGTGCCGAAGCCGCAGGCCAACGAGATCTTCGACCTGCTGGCGAAATTCGCCGACTACGGCTTCAACAAGAGCCACGCGGCGGCCTATGCGCTGGTGTCGTACCACACCGCTTATATGAAGGCGCACTATCCGGTCGAGTTCATCGCGGCGTCGATGACGCTGGACATGAGCAACACCGACAAGCTGTCGGAATTCCGCGCCGAGTCGCAGCGCCTTGGCATCAAGGTCGAAGCGCCGGACATCAACCGCTCCGGCAAGACTTTCGAGGTGGGCGACAACACGATCTATTATGCGCTCGCCGGGTTGAAGGGGGTCGGCGGGCAGGCCGTCGATCTGGTCGTCGAGGCGCGTCGCGATGGGCTGTTCACGTCGCTCGCGGATTTCGCCGCGCGGGTCAATCCGCGGGCGATCAACAAGCGCGTCATCGAGAGCCTCGCGGCCGCCGGCGCCTTCGACACGCTCGACGCCAACCGCGCGCGCGTCTTCGGCGGCGCGGAAGCCATTTTGGCCGCCTGCCAGCGCAGCCATTCGGCCGCGACGATCGGGCAGAACGACATGTTCGGCGGCATGGCGGACGCGCCGACGATCATGCTGCCGCAGATCGAATCCTGGCTGCCGGCGGACCGTCTGAAGCGCGAATATGACGCGATCGGCTTCTTCCTGTCGGGCCATCCGCTCGACGATTACGCGCCTGCGCTGAAGCGGCTGCGGGTGCAGAGCTGGGCGGAATTTTCGCGCGCGGTGAAGAGTGGCGCGACGGCGGGCAAGGTCGCGGCCACGGTGGTCACGCGCCTGGAACGACGGACCAAGACGGGAAACAAGATGGGCATCTTCGGCCTGTCCGATCCGACCGGTCATTTCGAGGCGATCGTGTTTTCCGAAGGGCTCGCGCAATTCCGCGACGTGATGGAGCCTGGCGCGGCGGTGCTGTTGCAACTCGGCGCGGAATTGCAGGGCGAGGATGTCCGCGCCCGCATCATCACGGCCGAGCCGCTCGACGCGGCGGCGGCCAAGACGCAGAAGGGCCTGCGCATCGTGGTGAAGGACACCAAGCCGCTGGACTCGATCTACAAGCGGTTGATGGCGTCGGCCGGAGCAGGGGCCGGCGGCGGCGAAATCTCTCTGGTGCTGCGGCTCGACATGCAGACCGAGGTCGAGTTCAAGCTCGACGGCCGGTTTCAGGTCTCGCCGCAGATCGCCGGCGCGTTGAAGGCGGTCGCCGGCGTGGAGCAGGTGGAAACGCTTTAGGCGGCCAGAGATCCTTATTCTTCGTCGTGTTCGACCGCGTGGCTAGTCGACATCGATGTCCTCGATCGCAACTCCCTTTCCGGCACGGAGGCTAATCCGCGCCTTCTCGATCCGCTTCAAAAAACGCGGATCGTGCTCAAGGCGATAGTCGAACCAATCGTCTTCAGATTCAAAGCCAATCAGCACGCCTGCTGGCTTGCCATGCCGCGTGATGACGATGTCCTGTTTCTCAGCTTCGCGAAGAAAGCGAGACAAGTCGTCCTTGACCGACGAGAGAGGGACTTCCTTCATTCCGGTTCTCCGAATTGTGCGAGCCAGATATCGGCTGCTGACTTATTCACGATTGCCGATATCTCGACGGTTGCATCCGAAATATCGTAAAAAACCCTGATGTCGCCTACGCGCAGCCGGTATTGCGGCTGGCGCAATCCACGCAGGCGTTTAATCCTGCTGCGGCTGATCTTGTTTGGCTCGTGCCGAAGATGCGTTTCCAACGCGGCGCGCACGGCCGTTCTTGTGGTCGCAGAAAGTCGCAGCAAATCTTCAACAGCTTCCGGTGCAAACACGATGTGAAACGACATTTAGCCAGAATATAGCTATATTTCCGTTTGATGCGATAGCAAGTGTGGGGCTGGTCAGTGAAGCCATTTCGCCTTGCTTCCTCACGGAATCCGGCTATAACCCGCGCATCTCACACGGAAACATGGCCTCAACAGCCGTCCGGTGGCATTCGGGCCGAGGCAGGATTTCCTGTCAAGCGCCTGACTGCTCACACGTTTCCGGAGGAACCAACCGGAGAATCAACCTATGGCGCTTCCTGAATTTTCTATGCGTCAGCTTCTCGAAGCTGGCGTCCATTTCGGCCACCAATCGCACCGCTGGAATCCGAAGATGGCGGATTACATCTTCGGCGCCCGCAACAACATCCACATCATCGACCTCGCGCAGACCGTGCCGTTGCTGCACAACGCGCTAAAGGCCGTCAGCGACACCGTCGCCAAGGGCGGCCGCATCCTGTTCGTCGGCACCAAGCGCCAGGCCCAGGACGTCGTCGCGGAAGCGGCGAAGCGTTCGGCGATGTATTTCGTCAATTCGCGCTGGCTCGGCGGCACGCTGACCAACTGGAAGACGATTTCGGGCTCGATCAAGCGGCTGCGTCATCTCGACGAGGTGCTGAACTCGGGTGATGCGAGCGCCTACACGAAGAAAGAGCGCCTGACGTTGCAGCGCGAGCGCGACAAGCTCGACCGCTCGCTCGGCGGCATCAAGGACATGGGGGGTCTGCCCGACCTGATTTTCGTCATCGACACCAACAAGGAAGACATCGCGATCCAGGAGGCCCAGCGCCTCGGCATCCCGGTGGCGGCCATCGTCGACACCAATTCGGACCCGAAGGGCATCACTTACGTGGTGCCGGGCAATGACGACGCCGGCCGTGCGCTGACGCTGTATTGCGACCTGATCGCCCGCGCCGTCATCGACGGCATCTCGCGCGCGCAGGGCGATTCCGGTCACGACATCGGCGCCTCCGCCGCTCCGATTGCCGAAGCGCTTCCGGCTGACACGACGCCGAAGGGCTTCCAGGGTCTTGCCGGTCCGCGCGGCGCCTCGGACGATCTCAAGAAGCTGACCGGCGTGTCCGGCGCGATCGAGAAGAAGTTCAACGACCTCGGCATCTTCCACTTTTGGCAGCTCGCCGAACTCGACCACGACATGGCCCACCACATCGGCGAAGAAGTCGGCTTGCCGGCGCGTGCCGATGGCTGGGTGGCTCAGGCCAAGGCGATGACCGCGGAAGCGGAATAAAGCCGGGTCGCGCGGCATCAGCCGCGCAGCCTCTCACTCCTTAATTATCTGAATTCCTGACGGCGATGGCGAGGCGGCGAAAGCTGCGTCGCCATTCGCCCTGACAGGCAAAGGACGCTTACGATGGCAACGATTACCGCAGCGATGGTCAAGGATCTTCGCGAGACGACCGGCGTAGGCATGATGGATTGCAAGCAGGCGCTGTCCGAAAACAACGGCGACATGCAGGCGTCGATCGACTGGCTGCGCAAGAAAGGCCTCTCCAAGGCCGCCAAGAAGGCCGACCGCGTCGCCGCGGAAGGTCTGATCGGCGCGGTCACGGAGGGCCCCAAAGGCGTCGTCGTCGAGGTCAATTCCGAGACCGATTTCGTCGCGCGCAACGAACAGTTCCAGGGCCTCGTCAAGATGATTGCGCAGGTCGCGCTGAAAGTCGGCGCGGATGTCGATGCCATCAAGGCCGCGAAGATCGGCGACGTCACCGTCGAGCGCGCCATCTCGGACGCGATCGCCACCATCGGCGAGAACATGACGTTGCGCCGCGCGGCCGAACTCAAGGTCTCCGGCGGCGTCGTCGCGAGCTACATGCACAATGCCGTCGTCGAGGGCGCCGGCAAGATTGGCGTGATCGTGGCGCTCGAATCGACCGGCAGCTCCGACGAGCTGACCACGCTCGGCAAGCAGATCGCGATGCATGTCGCGGCGACCAATCCGGCTGCGCTGGATCCGGCGTCACTCGATCCGGCGGTCGTCGCCCGCGAGAAGGACGTGATGGCCGACAAGTATCGCCAGCAGGGCAAGCCCGAGGCCATGATCGGCAAGATCGTCGAGAACGGCCTCAAGACCTATTACAAGGAAGTCTGCCTGCTCGAGCAGGCTTTCATCCACGACACCGGCAAGTCGGTGGCGCAGGCCGTCAAGGAGGCCGAAGGCAAGGTCGGCGCGCCGATCAAGCTCACGGGTTTCGTGCGCTACGCGCTCGGCGAAGGCATCGAGAAACAGGAGTCGGACTTTGCGGCGGAAGTCGCGGCGGCGGCCGGCACCAACTGAGCCGCTCCGCGCGATTGAACGGATTGCCGGCGAGCGGTTTGTTCTGCCTGCCAACGAGACGATGAGGGAGCGAGGACGTCATGGGTCAACCGATGTATCGTCGCGTCGTCATCAAGCTGTCCGGCGAGTATTTCGCCGGATCGCAGCCGTTCGGGATCGACCAGCCGACCATCGACCGCATCGCCGGCGATATTGTTGCCGTCACCGAACTTGGTGTTGAAGTCGCCGTCGTGATCGGCGGCGGCAACATCTTCCGTGGTGTCGAGGTTTCAAGCCGCGGCGTCTCGCGCCCGACCGGCGACACGATGGGCATGCTCGCGACCGTGATGAACTGCCTTGCCTTCGAGGCGGCTTTGGAAAATCGCGGCGCACCGGCGAAGACGCTGTGTTCGTTCGTGATGCCGCAGGTCTGCGAGCTGTTCACGCGCGGCGCGGCGATGCGCTACATGTCCGACGGCCGCATCGTTCTGCTCGCCGGCGGCACCGGCAATCCGTTCTTCACGACCGATACAACGGCTGTTCTCCGCGCCAGCGAGATAGGCGCGCAGGCCGTGCTGAAGGCCACCAATGTGGACGGCGTCTACAGCGCCGATCCGAAGACGGACCCGACCGCGACGCGGTTCGACCGGCTGACGCATTCGCAGGCGCTGGAGGGCGGCTACAAGGTGATGGACGCGACGGCCTTTGCGCTGGCGCGGGAGACCAAGCTGCCGATCATCGTGTTCTCGATCGACGAGCCGGGATCGATCAGCGCGGTGCTGACCGGATCCGGCAACGGCACCATCGTGGCGGGCTGACATTCAAGATTACGACACAACAGGAGAGCGGCATGGCGGCGGCAACTTTTGACATCAACGACATCAAGCGCCGGATGCAGGGCGCGACGGCGGCCTTGAAGCACGAACTGGGCGGTCTGCGCACCGGCCGTGCCTCGGCTTCGATGCTGGAACCGGTGCAGGTTGAAGCCTATGGCAGCCACATGCCGCTCAATCAGGTCGCCACCGTCAGCGTGCCGGAGCCGCGTCTGCTCTCGGTGCAGGTCTGGGACAAGTCGATGGTCAAGGCCGTCGAGAAGGCGATCGTCGATTCCAATCTCGGCCTCAGCCCGGCAACCGAAGGCCAGGTGCTGCGCCTGCGCATTCCCGAATTGAACGAGGAGCGCCGCAAGGATCTCGTCAAGGTCGCGCATAAATACGCCGAAGCCGCCAAGGTCGCGGTCCGCCATGTGCGTCGCGATGGCCTCGACGTGCTGAAGAAGGCCGAAAAGGCCCGCGAGATTTCCGAGGACGATCAGGAGCGGCAGGCCGGCGACGTCCAGAAGGCGACGGACGCGACCATCGGCGAAATCGACCAGATGCTCGCCACCAAGGAAAAAGAAATCCTGACGGTCTGAGCGCGCAGCGTGGTCCGCTTCGTATCTGACGGAACGGCCGAGTCCAAATGGCTGCGGACGGCGTCGGAGTGCCGGTTTCCTGCCGCCGCAATTTCGCGTATTTTCGAGCGGCCGACGGGATTCCCGCCCCAGGGACGGCGCGCCAGGAAATGACCATGTCGTACGCTGCCGCACCCGCCCCTCAGAAATCCGACCCGCCCGACGTGCCGGGCCATGTCGCCATCATCATGGACGGCAACGGTCGCTGGGCCGCCTCACGCGGCCTGCCACGCGCCGAGGGCCACCGCCGCGGCGTCGAGGCGCTGCGACGCGTTGTCCGCGCCGCGGGCGAACTCGGCATCCACACGCTGACCATTTTCTCGTTCAGTTCCGAAAACTGGTCGCGCCCGGCGAGCGAGATCGGCGACCTGTTCGGGTTATTGCGCCGCTTCATCCGCAACGACTTGGCGACGTTGCACCGCGACGGCGTCCGCGTGCGGGTGATCGGCGAGCGTGACGGGCTTGAGCCCGATATCCGAGCCCTGCTCGGCGAGGCCGAAGATCGCACGCGCGCCAACACCAAGATGACACTGGTTGTCGCCTTCAATTACGGCTCGCGGCAAGAGATCGCCAATGCCGCGCAGCGACTGGCGCAGGAGGTGGCGGACGGCAAGCGCGATCCCCAATCGATCACGCCGGAGACGCTCGGCCGCTATCTCGACGCGCCCGACATTCCCGACCCGGACCTCATCATCCGCACCTCGGGCGAGCAGCGGCTGTCGAACTTCCTGATGTGGCAGGCGGCCTATAGCGAACTGGTGTTCGTGCCGATCCACTGGCCGGATTTCGACAAGGCTGCCCTGGAGGGCGCCATCGCCGAATATGCCCGGCGCGAGCGCCGTTTCGGCGGGCTGGCCGCGAAAACCGCTTCGTGACCCACGCGCCCGACGGACAGGCCCGACCGGCGCAAAGCGGGTCGCGCAATCTGATCGCGCGCATCGGCGTTGCCTTTATTTTGATTCCCCTCGCGATCGGGGCGGCCTGGGCCGGCGGCTGGGTCTGGGCGGCTTTGGTGGTGCCGGTCGCGATCGGCCTGTTCGTTGAATGGCTACTGATCGTAAGGGCCGTGCCGTCGTCGTCACGGCTCGGCTGGATCGCGCTCGGCGCGGTTTATGCGGCGGCGGCGCTCGCGGGCTCGCTGTTGGTACGACATGACGCCGAATATGGTTTCGTCGCGCTGCTGATGGTGCTCACCGTGGTCTGGGCGAGCGACATCGGCGGCTATTTCGCCGGCAAGAGCATTGGCGGGCGCAAGCTCGCGCCCCGCATCTCGCCGAACAAGACATGGGCCGGCGCCATCGGCGGTTTCGTGCTAAGCCTGCTGGCAGGCGCGGGCTTCGCGATGGCGGGGCAGGGCCGACTGATCCCCTTGGTGCTGCTCGCCGCGATCCTGTCGGTGGTGTCGCAGATTGGCGACCTGTTCGAATCGGCGGTGAAGCGACGCTTCGGCGTCAAGGATTCAAGTCATATCATTCCCGGCCATGGCGGGCTCCTCGATCGGCTCGACGGGTTTGTCGCAGCGATCGCGCTGGCGGCGCTCGTCGGATTTCTGCGCGGCGGTGCCGATGGCGTCGGCCGCGGACTTATGGTCTGGTGAAAAAATGAGCGCAGTTCCTCTCCGCAGTAACAAGTCGGCCGCGGCCGGCATTCGCAGCGTCACCGTCCTCGGCGCCACAGGTTCGATCGGCGATTCGACGATGGACCTGTTGCGCGGCGCGCCGGGGCGTTATCGCGTGGAGGCGCTGACCGCCAATACCAATGTCGCGGCGCTGGCCACGCTCGCCAAGGAATTCAACGTCAAATTCGCCGCGATTGCCGATCCGACGAAGCTCGGCGATTTGCGCGATGCGCTCAAAGGCACCGGCATCGAGGCCGGGGCGGGCGACAGCGCCATCGTCGAGGCCGCGGCACGGCCGGCCGACTGGGTGATGGCGGCGGTGTCCGGCGCGGCCGGGTTGAAGCCGGCGCTGGCGGCGGTCGATCGCGGCGCGACCATCGCGCTCGCCAACAAGGAATGCCTTGTCTGCGCCGGCGATTTCTTCATGGAGCGCGCGGCCAGGGCCGGCGCGACCATCCTGCCGGCGGACTCCGAACACAACGCGCTGTTTCAGGCGCTGGCCTCGGGCGACCGTTCCGAACTGACGCGGGTCATTATCACCGCCTCGGGCGGCCCGTTTCGCACCTGGGCCCCGGCCGATATCGAGCAGGCGACGCTGGCGCAGGCCCTGAAGCATCCGAACTGGAGCATGGGCCAGAAGATCACCATCGATTCGGCGTCGATGATGAACAAGGGCCTCGAAGTGATCGAGGCCGCCTATCTGTTCGATCTGTCGCCCGACGAGATTGACGTGCTGGTCCATCCGCAGTCGATCATTCACAGCATGGTCGAGTTCCTCGACCGGTCTGTTCTGGCGCAGATGGGTGCGCCCGACATGCGCACGCCGATCGCGCATTGCCTCGGCTGGCCGGATCGCATCGCAGGCCCGGCCGACAAGCTCGATCTGGCGAAGATCGGATCGTTGACGTTCGAGGAGCCGGATTTCGCCCGGTTTCCGGGTTTGCGCCTCGCTTTCGAGGCGCTGCGGGCCGGAAAGGGCGCAACCACAGTCTACAACGCCGCCAACGAGGTTGCCGTGGCGGCCTTCATTGCCGGGCACATCAAATTCGGCGCGATCGCCCGCCTGGTCGAGGCAACGTTGAGCGAATGGTCGCGGGGGAACAATCGCGCGCCGCCGGCGTCGGCCGACGATGCAATTTCTGTTGACCATATTTCGAGAAAAATGGCTGCAACCCTCCTGCCCGAAATTGCCGCAAAGGCATCTTAAACCGATACGGTTAGGTTAAGGCGTCGGGGGCAAGGCCTTGTCGGTCTTGCGCGAGGGGAACTGGATGGCTGATTTTTTCCTGAACGTATTCAATACGTTGAGTCATGGCGTGTTGGGTTACGTGGTGCCCTTCCTGTTCGTCCTGACAATCGTCGTGTTCTTTCACGAATTGGGACATTTTCTCGTTGCGCGGTGGAATGGCGTTAAGGTTCTGACGTTTTCGCTCGGCTTCGGCCCCGAACTGGTCGGCTTCAACGACCGGCGCGGCACGCGCTGGAAGCTGTCCGCGATCCCGCTCGGCGGTTACGTCAAATTCTTCGGCGACGAGAGTGAAGCCTCGACCCCGTCGGGTGAAAAACTCGCGACGATGACCGCGGAGGAGCGCGCGGTCGCTTTTCATCACAAGCCGGTCGCGGCCCGCGCGGCCATCGTCGCCGCCGGACCGATCGCCAATTTCATCCTGGCCATCGTCATTTTCGCCAGCCTTTTCACGTTCTTCGGCAAGCCTTCGACGACGCCGCGGGTCGATACCGTGCAGGCCGGAGGGGCGGCGGCCAATGCCGGCTTCCAGTCCGGCGACCTGATCACGAAGATCGACGGCACGCCGATCACGAGCTTCTCGGACATGCAGCGGATCGTCTCGACCGGCGCGGGCCAGACGATGATCTTCACGATCAAGCGCGGCGACGCCGAACAGACGCTGACGGCGACGCCCGAACTCAAGGAAGTGAAGGACAATTTCGGCAACGTCCACAAGCTCGGCGTGCTCGGCATCACCCGCGCGTCGAATCCCGGCGACGCCACGATGGAAAAGATCGATCCGGCCCGTGCCGTCGTGCTTGGCGTCAAGGAGACCTGGTTCGTGGTCGATCGCACCATCGCCTATATCGGCGGCATCTTCACGGGCCGCGAGGCGGCCGATCAGGTCGGCGGCCCGATCCGGATTGCCCAGATCTCGGGGCAAGTGGCCACGATCGGCCTGACCGCTCTGATCCACCTTGCCGCCGTGCTGTCGATCTCGATCGGACTGCTCAATCTGTTTCCGGTCCCGCTGCTCGATGGCGGCCATCTGCTGTTCTACGCGGTCGAGGCCGTCCGGGGACGGCCGCTTTCCGAGCGGGCGCAAGAGATGGGTTTTCGGATTGGATTGGGTCTCGTTCTGATGCTGATGGTGTTCGCGACATATAACGACATCCTGCATCTGGCCGCGTCATGATTGGAGAGATCAAAGCCGTGGCCGATCAGCAACGTCTGACATCGAAATTCAAGTTGCAGTGCGATAGGTCGTTTGCCCGGGGGACAAAGTTGGTTACAAGCTGGGCAACTCAGGGGATTCTGCCGGGGCGCGGGGGCGCGAACCGGCAAGATAAGAATAAGGGCGCGTTGCGCATGAAGTTTGGAATGCGAGTTTTGCGGGGAAGCGTCGCTGCTGCCCTGATGTGGGCCGCAGTGCCGGCCGCCGTCACGGTGTCGAGCGTTTTCCTTGCGTCGCAGGCTGTCGCGCAAACCGCCGGATCGATCGGTGTCGAAGGCAATCGCCGCGTCGAAGCCGAGACCATCCGCTCCTATTTCAAGCCCGGCCCCGGCGGCCGGCTCGACCAGGGCCGCGTCGATGACGGCCTCAAGGCTCTGATCGAGACGGGCCTGTTCCAGGACGTCCGAATCAATCAGGCCGGTGGCCGCCTCGTCGTCTCCGTGGTCGAAAACCCGGTGATCGGGCGCGTGGCCTTTGAAGGCAACAAGAAGGTCAAGGACGAGCAGCTCACTGCTGAAATTCAGTCCAAGGCACGCGGAACGCTGTCGCGTCCGCAGGTCCAGGCCGATGCGCAGCGCATCGCCGAAATCTATCGCCGGTCGGGCCGTTACGATGTCAACGTCACGCCGGAAATCATCGAGCAGCCGAACAACCGCGTCGATCTCGTCTTCACCGTCACCGAAGGCCAGAAGACCGGCGTGAAGTCGATCGAGTTCATCGGCAACGTCGCATACTCGGCCTATCGCCTGAAGGACGTCATCAAGACCCGTGAGTCGAACGTTCTCAGCTTTCTCGCGTCGGGCGACATCTATGATCCGGATCGCGTCGAAGCCGACCGCGACCTGATCCGCCGCTTCTATCTGAAGAACGGCTATGCCGACGTTCAGGTGGTTGCCGCCCTCACCGAATACGATCCCGAGCGCCGTGGCTTCCTTGTCACCTTCAAGATCGAGGAAGGTCAGCAATATCGCGTGGCGACGGTCGATTTCCAGTCGACGATCGCCGGCTTTGATGCCGCCTCGATCCGCGGTTATTCGCGCGTCGGCGTCGGCTCGCTCTACAACGCCGAATCGCTTGAGAAATCGGTCGAGGAAATGCAGATCGAGATGTCGCGACGCGGTTATGCGTTTGCGAGCGTCCGGCCGCGCGGCGACCGCAACTTCGAATCCCGCACCGTTTCGATCGTGTTCTCGATCGAAGAAGGTCCGCGCACCTACATCGAACGCATCAACGTCCGCGGCAACACCCGCACCCGCGACTACGTCATCCGTCGCGAGTTCGATCTGTCGGAAGGCGATGCCTACAACCGGGCGCTGGTCGATCGTGCCGAACGGCGCCTGAAGAACCTCGACTTCTTCAAGTCCGTGAAGATCGTTACCGAGCCCGGCTCGTCGAGCGACCGCGTCGTTCTGATCGTCGACCTCGAAGAAAAGTCGACCGGCGACTTCTCGGTGTCGGGCGGTTATTCGACCTCGGACGGTGCGCTGGCCGAAGTCTCGATCTCGGAGCGCAACTTCCTCGGCCGTGGCCTCTACGCCAAGGCGTCGGTGCAATACGGCCAGTATGCCCGCGGCTACTCGCTGTCGGTCGTCGAGCCTTATCTGCTCGACTACCGCGTGGCTCTCGGCCTCGACCTGTTCCAGCGCCAGCAGCTCGCCAACTCCTACGTGTCGTACAACACGTCGACGCTCGGCTTCAGTCCGCGACTGGGCTTCCAGTTGCGGGAAGACCTCTCGTTGCAGCTTCGCTACTCGATCTATCAGCAGAAAATCTCGCTGCCCTCGACGCTGACGAATTGTAACAACACGCTGGGACCGGCCTTCAACCCGACGCCGGCGTTCATCAACGCGAATGGCGGCTTCGGCGGCGCATTCGGAACGCTGGGCTGTTACACGGACGGCGAATCCTCGCTGCCGGTCCGGCAGGAATTGCAGAGCGGATCCGCGATCACCTCGGCGCTGGGCTACACGCTCAACTACAATACGCTCGACAACAACAAGAACCCGACCGACGGCCTGCTGATCGACTTCAAGCAGGACTTCGCCGGCATCGGCGGCGACGTGAAGTACATCAAGACCGCCGCCGACATCAAATACTACACCCCGCTGGTCGCCGACATCGTCGGTCTGGTGCGCCTGCAGGGTGGTATCCTGAACAGCTACGACAATACGGGCATCCGCATGCTGGATCATTTCCAGATGGGTCCGAACCTGGTCCGCGGTTTCGCGCCGAACGGCATCGGTCCGCGTGACATCAGCTATATCGCGGCGGGCGCCCTGGGCGATGCGCTCGGCGGCACGAAGTACTGGGGTGCGTCGGTCGAATTGCAGATGCCGTTCTGGTTCCTGCCAAAGGAAACCGGCCTGAAGGGTGCGATCTATGCCGACGCCGGCTCGCTCTACGACTACAAGGGACCGACCTCATGGATCGCGACCAACGAAGTCAACGTCGCGGGTTGCGCCAAGGCCAATGCCGCATCCTTCGGCACCTGTACGGGCCTGCAATATGACGACAACAACGTCGTCCGCACGTCGGTCGGCGTCGGCCTGATCTGGGCCTCGCCGTTCGGACCGCTGCGCTTCGACTACGCGGTTCCGATCACCAAGGGCCAGTATGACCGCGTGCAGCAGTTCAGGTTCGGCGGCGGTACCTCGTTCTGACGTGATCCAAGACCTCGGGTTCTGCCAGAACCATGGTTGACCAAGGCGGCATGATCCTCGAGAAGGGGTCATGCCCAATCAAAGAGATCGCCGGACCGCGACGGGTGGAATGGCGCAACCGAGTTTTTACGCAACCCATCCGCCAATGAGCCTGGCCGAGATCGCCACGGCGATTTCGGCGGAATTGGCCGATCCGTCGCAGGCCGACCGGCGCATCACGGCCCTGGCGGCGCTCGATCAGGCCGGACCGTCGCATCTGTGCTTTTACGACAATGTCCGCTACGCCGCGCACCTGACAACGACCGCGGCCGGCGCCTGCATCGTCAACGCCAAATTCGAGGGCCAGGCGCCGTCCCATGTCGCAGTGCTGCGGTCGCGCAATCCGTTTCGCGCCTTCGTCGCGCTGAGCCGGCTCTGGCAGGACGATGCGCTCCGCCCCCGCTCGGGCTTCGATCTGTCCGGCATTGCCATCTCGGCTGTCATCCACGACACAGCGCGTCTTGAAGACGACGTCACCATCGATCCGCTGGCGGTGATCGGTCCCGACGTTGAAATTGGGTCGGGGACGGTGATCGGCTCGGGTGCGGTGATTGCCGCGGGCGTCAAGATCGGCCGTGACTGCAACATCGGCGCGGGCTGTTCGATCCAGTTTTCGCTGATCGGCAACAACGTGCTGATCCATCCCGGCTGCAAGATCGGCCAGGATGGCTTCGGCTTCATTTACGGCGTCGAGAGCCACCTCAAGGTCCCGCAAATCGGCCGCGTCGTGATCCAGCATCACGTCGAGATCGGTGCAGCGACCACGATCGATCGCGGCAGCCTGCGCGATACGGTGATCGGCGAGGGCACGAAGATCGATAACCAGGTTCAGATCGGCCACAACGTCACGATCGGCCGGCACTGCCTGATCGCCGCCCAGTGCGGACTTGCGGGCAGCCTGTCGCTCGGCGATAACGTGGTGCTCGGGGCCAAGACCGGCCTCAACAACCACATCCATGTCGGCGATGGGGCGCAGATCGCCGCGATGAGCGGCGTGCGAAGCAACGTTCCCAACAACGCACGATGGGGCGGGCCGGTCGCCAAACCGACGAAGCAATGGTTTCGCGAGGTATTGGCGATCGAGCGCATCGCGCGCGACGGAACGCAGATTATCGCCAAGGCGACGAAAGACGAGGGGCAGGAATAATGGATCAGGCGCCGATCACCATCGACGCGGTGGACATCAACGGCATTCTGAAAGCGCTGCCGCATCGCTATCCGTTTTTGCTGATCGACCGGATCATCAATATTCGCGAAGACCATAGCTGCATCGGAATCAAGAACGTCACCATCAATGAGCCGTGCTTCACCGGTCATTTTCCGGACAGGCCGGTGTTTCCGGGCATCCTGATGATCGAGGGCATGGCGCAGACCGCCGGCGTCGTCGGCATCAAGGCGATGGAATCCAAGAAGCCGAACGCGGTGTATTTCCTGACCATCGACAAATGCAAATTCCGCAAACCGGTGATACCCGGCGATACGGTCGAATACCATATGCACGTCATCAATCGCCGTGGCGCGATGTGGTGGTTTCACGGCGACGCCAAGGTCAACGGCAAGACTGTTGCCGAGGCCGATGTCGGCGCGATGCTGGTTGATTGATGCGCATGAGCAAGATCGACCCGACCGCACGGATCGAAGACGGCGCCGTGATCGGCGACGGCACGACGATCGGTCCCTTCTGCATCGTCGGCCCGCATGTCACGATCGGCGCGAACTGCAGGCTCGTCGGGCATGTCAGCATCGCCGGCCATACGACGATCGGCGATGACTGCACGATCTATCCGTTCGCTTCGCTTGGCGCCGCGCCGCAAATCTTGAATCTCAACGAGTCCGGCAAACTCCGGATCGGCAAGGGCTGTACGATCCGCGAATCCGTCACCATGAACGGCGGCAGCCCGAAAGGCGGCGGGCTCACCTCGATCGGCGACCGCGGCTACTTCATGAATTGCGCCCATGTCGCCCATGACTGCCATGTCGGCAATGATGTGATCTTCGCGACATCGGCGACGCTTGGCGGCCATTGCGAGGTCGGGGATTTCGTCTTCATGGGCGGCCTGTCGGCGGCCCATCAGTTCACGCGGATCGGCTCGCAAGTGATGGTCGGCGGCGTCTGCGGCGTTCGCGGCGACATCATCCCGTTCGGCCTCGTCAATGGTCAATACGCAGCGCTCGAAGGCTTGAACATCATCGGCATGAAACGGCGCCAATTCACCCGCGAACGGATCATGGCCGTGCGCGGATTCTACCAGAAACTGTTTCACGGCGACGGCGTGTTTGCGGAACGCCTTGCGCAGCTCGCGCCGATGGCCAGTGACGATCCGGCCATCGCCGAAATCCTCGCATTCGTCAGCGGCGGCAAACACCGCGCTTTGTGCATGCCGGCGGATAGCGCGGCGGCGTGACCGGAGGCGTCGGCCATGACCGATTATGAGGCCACCTCATCTCCGGTCGGGATTATCGCCGCCGGCGGCCCGATGCCGTTCGCCGTGGCGGATTCGCTTGTCGCCAATGGCCGCACGCCGATCGTGTTCGCGCTGAAAGGACTTTGCGATGCCGCCGCCGCGGCACGTTTCCGCCATCACTGGATTCCGATCGGCCAACTCGGCGCGTTGTTTCGCCTGCTGCGCTTGGAAGCCTGCCGCGACGTCGTCTTCATCGGCACGATGGTGCGGCCGGCGCTCACCGAAATCCGGCTCGATTTCAAAACGCTGCGCGTGATGCCGCAAATCCTCGGCGCCTTTCGCGGCGGCGACGATCATCTGCTGTCGAGCGTCGGCCGCATCTTCGAGCGCGAGGGTTTGCGCCTGCGCGGCGTCAGCGAGGTCGCGCCCGACTTGTTGATGCCGGCCGGACGCCTCACGCGCCGCACGCCGGACGCAGGCGCCGAGGCTGATATCGCCAAAGGTCGCTCCTTGCTGTCTGCGTTGAGTCCGTTCGACATCGGGCAGGCCGTCGTCGTCATCGACGGCCATGTCATCGGCGTCGAGGACATCGAAGGCACCGACGGTTTGCTGGCGCGGATCGCACGGCTGCGAATGGATGGCCGTATTCGCGCAAAGATGGGTCGCGGCGTGCTGGTGAAGGCGCCGAAGAGCGCGCAGGACCTGCGCTACGATCTGCCGACGATGGGGCCTCGCACCGTCGAAGGCGTGGCGCTGGCGGGGCTCGGCGGTGTTGCCATCGCGGCGGGCCAGAGCATCGTTGCCGATCCGCAGGCGATGATCGCAGCCGCCGACAAGGCCGGCGTCTTCGTCGTCGGCCTCGAACCGTGACGGCGATCTATGTCATTGCGACGGAAGAATCCGGCGACCGCCTCGGCGCCGCGCTGATGCGCGCGCTACGCTCGCGCTTGCAGGACGATGTGACGTTTCAGGGCATCGGCGGCCGCGCGATGACGGCCGAGGGCATCGCCTCGCCGTTTCCGATCGACGAGTTGTCGATCATCGGTTTCGCCGCGGTAGTCAAGCAACTGCCGATGCTGCTGCGCCGAATCCGCGAAGCGGCTGATGCCGTGTTGGCGGCGAAGCCTGACATGCTCGTCGTGATCGACAGTCCGGATTTCACGCACCGCGTCGCGCGCCGCGTGCGTGCGAAAAATCCCGCGATCAAGATCGTCAACTATGTCTCGCCGACGGTGTGGGCCTGGCGTTCGGGTCGCGCCGCCAAGATGCGTGGCTATGTCGATCATGTTCTCGCGTTGCTGCCGTTCGAGCCGGAGGCGCATCGCCGGCTGGGCGGCCCGCAATGTACATATGTCGGCCATCCGCTGATCGAGCAGATCGCGACGCTGCGGCCGGATCTGCATGAGCAGGCGCGGCGCGACGCGAGGCCGCCGGTGCTGCTCGTGCTGCCCGGCAGCCGGCGCGGCGAAATCCGCCATCATATGGCGGTGTTCGGCGAGACGTTGAAACGGCTGCGCGACGACGGCGTCGCCTTCGAGCCGGTGCTGCCGACGATGCCGCATCTCATCGAGGCTGTCAGCAATGCGATAAAGACGTGGCCAGTGCAGCCGCGTCTGGTCGTCGGCGAGGACGAGAAGCGCTTAGCGTTTCGGATCGCCCGCGCAGCATTGGCGAAATCCGGCACGGTGACGCTGGAGCTAGCGATCGCCGGTGTGCCGATGGTGACGGCCTATCGCGGCGGCGCGGTCGAGGCATTCATTGCGAAGCGCGTCGTCAAGCTGACGTCGGTCATTCTCGCAAATCTCGTCATCGGCGAGAATGTCATTCCTGAATTTTTGCAGGACGACTGCACCGCGTCGAAGCTTAGTCCGGCGCTGCGCGACGTGCTGACCGAGACGCCTTTGCGGCGTCGGCAGTTGATGGCGTTCGCCAGCCTCGATGCGATTATGGCGACGGGCGAGAGCACACCGAGCGCCAAGGCCGCCGACGTGGTGGTAGGGATGTTGAGCTGAGGCCGTCACCTCAATCACGGCCGTCATCACCCGGCTTGACCGGGTGAACCAGTATTCCAGAGCTTTGATGATGGGCGTAATGGATCCCCGCTCCGGGCCACAGCGCAATTGCGCGACTTGTCCTTCGCGGGAATGACGAACTGCGTGTGCTGCACCGACCAATAAAAAGCCCGGACATCGGGTCCGGGCTTTCTGCATTCACACCTTGAAAACGATCAGCGCTTGTCGATCGCCACGTATTCGCGTTTCGGCGAACCCGTATAGAGCTGACGCGGGCGCGAAATCTTGTAGTTCGGCTCCTTGATCATCTCGTTCCACTGGCTGATCCAGCCGACCGTGCGGGCGACGGCGAACAGCACCGTGAACATCGAGGTCGGGAAACCGATCGCCTTCAACGTGATGCCCGAATAGAAATCGACGTTCGGATACAGCTTGCGCGAGATGAAATACTCGTCAGACAGCGCGATCTTTTCCAGTTCCATCGCGACCTTGAGCAACGGATCATCGTCGTGACCCATTTCCTTCAAGACCTCGTGGCAGGTTTCCTGCATCAACTTGGCGCGCGGATCGTAGTTCTTGTAGACGCGATGACCGAAGCCCATCAGCCGGATCGTCGAGTTCTTGTCTTTTACATTCTTGATGAACTCCGGAATGTTCTTGACGTCGCCGATGTCGGCCAGCATCTGCAGCGCGGCCTCGTTGGCGCCGCCATGCGCCGGTCCCCACAGGCAGGCAATGCCGGCGGCGATGCAGGCGAACGGATTGGCGCCCGACGAGCCTGCGCTGCGCACGGTCGACGTCGAAGCATTCTGTTCGTGGTCGGCATGCAGGATGAAGATGCGATCGAGCGCCTTCGCCAGAACCGGATTGATCTTGTACTCCTCGCAGGGCACCGCGAAGCACATGTTGAGGAAGTTCTCAGCGTAGTTGAGCGAGTTCTTCGGATACACGAAGGGCTGGCCGATCGTGTATTTGAAGGCCATCGCGGCCAGCGTCGGCACCTTGGCGATCATGCGCATCGACGCGATCATGCGCTGCTGCGGATCCTTGATGTCGGTCGAGTCCTGATAGAACGCGGCGAGCGCGCCGACGGTCGCGACCATCACCGCCATCGGATGCGCATCGCGGCGGAAGCCCTGGAAGAATCGGGCCATCTGCTCGTGCACCATCGTGTGCTTGGTGACGCGGTCGTCGAAATCCTTTTTCTGCGCGGCGCTCGGCAACTCGCCCTCGAGCAGCAGGAAGCAGGTTTCGAGAAAGTCGCCCTGGGCGAGTTGTTCGATCGGATAGCCGCGATACAGCAACACGCCTTCGTCACCGTCGATATAGGTGATCTTCGACTCGCAGCTTCCGGTCGAAGTGTAGCCCGGATCGTACGTAAATGCGCCCGTCTGCGCGTAAAGCTTGCTGATGTCGATGACATCGGGACCGATGGTCCCGCTGAGAATTGGGAAATCGAGGCTCTTGTTGCCGAGCGTCAGCGTGGCGATTTTGGTGTCTGTCTTTGCGTCCATCGCGTGGTCCCCGATGAGATCGTTGGTGAAAACCGGCTGTCCCGCCGCTTCTATTTCAATTGCACGTAACGGGACAGTCCGGCTGGCCTGGTCATCTTCTCAATTGGGTATCGTATTGCTTGGTGCGCTGCAAGATCGCCAAACGCCGGTTGCATGCAGCGTTGTCATGCCGCCGTCGCGCGCGCCTGATCGGCGAGGCGCGCCAGGCTTTCGTCACGGCCGAGCACCGCCAGGACGTCGAAGATGCCGGGTGAGGTCGTCCGGCCGGTCAGCGCGACGCGCAACGGCTGCGCCACGCCGCCGAGCTTCAGTCCGTTGGCATCGGCATAGGCGCGCAGCGCAGCCTCCGCGCTCGTGGCGTCCCACGACGAGACATCGGCGAGAGCGTCGCGGAGATGGCCGATCAGATCGCGCGTCGGATCTGTCAGCACCGCCGCCGCCTTGGCATCGACCGGCAATGGCCGGTCGGCAAAAATGAAGGCGGCGCTGTCGATCAGTTCGACCAGCGTCTTGGCGCGCTCCTTCAGGCCCGGCATCGCCTGCAACAACTGCGCACGCGTGGTGTCGTTGAGCTTCGCCATCATGGTCTCGCCGCCGGGCAGGAAGCGCAAGACATCCTCGAACCGGGTCACGAGGGATTGATCGTCGGCCTGGCGGATGTAGTGACCGTTGAGACTTTCGAGCTTGGCGAAATCGAATCGCGCCGCCGAGCGGCCGATGCTGGCGAGGTCGAAGGCGTCGATCATTTCCTGCGTCGAGAAGATTTCCTGATCGCCGTGCGACCAGCCCAGCCGGACCAGATAGTTGCGCAACGCTTCCGGCAGATAGCCCATCGCGCGATAGGCCTCGACGCCGAGCGCGCCGTGGCGCTTCGACAGCTTCGAGCCGTCCGGGCCGTGGATCAGCGGAATGTGCGACAGGCTCGGCAGCGTCCAGCCCATCGCGTCGTAGATTTGCTTCTGGCGGGCGGCATTGATGAGATGGTCGTCGCCGCGGATGACATGGGTGACGCCCATGTCGTGATCGTCAACCACGACCGCGAGCATGTAGGTCGGGTTGCCGTCGCCGCGCAACAAAACCAGATCGTCGAGGTTTTCGTTCTGCCAGACCACGCGGCCCTGTACCTGATCCTCGATCACGGTCTCGCCGGTCAGAGGCGCTTTCAGCCGGATCGTCGGCTTGACGTCGGTCGGCGCGCCGGCGGGATCTCGGTCGCGCCAGCGGCCGTCATAGCGCACGGCGCGGCCCTCGGCCTTGGCGAGGTCGCGCATCTCCTTCAACTCGTCCGCGCTGGCGTAGCAGTAATACGCCTTGTCCTCGGCAAGCAGTTGCAGCGCCACCTCGCGATGCCGGTCGGCGCGCGCGAACTGGTAGACGACGTCGCCGTCCCAATCGATGCCGAGCCATTTGAGACCGTCAAGGATCGCGGTAATCGCCGGTTCGGTCGAACGTTCGCGGTCGGTGTCCTCGATCCGCAGCAGCATCCTGCCGCCATGCTTCTTGGCGTAGAGCCAGTTGAACAGGGCAGTGCGTCCGCCGCCGATATGCAGAAAGCCGGTCGGCGAAGGCGCGAAACGGGTGACAACGGGAGTGGTCATGGCAGGGCTTCGATCTCGAGGGACGGTCGGCGGCGATGTAACACGGCGTCCACGGCAGTCCCAATCCTATTGAGCTGCGGTAACGTATGTGTTACTAAAGCCAATGGCCGATATCCGCTATTACGTGGACGACGACGGCACAGCACCATTCGCCAACTGGGCGGAAGGGCTCGACGATTTTGCTGCTGCCAAAGTTACCGTTGCGCTGAGGCGTATCGCAGCGGGCAATCTTTCGAACGTTAAAGGTGTTGGCGAGGGAGTTCTCGAATTCCGGATCGACTTCGGTCCAGGATACCGGGTGTATTTTGCGAGGGACGGCGACACGCTCGTAATTCTGCTGACTGGAGGAACCAAGAAACGACAGCAGCGTGACATCCGGGCCGCGCACTCCTTTTGGCATGACTACAAACAGACCAAGCGCTCGCAGCCTTGATTGGAGAGGGACAATGGCGACAACGAAGGATTTCGGGGAGCTTGTGCAGAATCGCGTCAGACGAAGTTCTGTCTTCGCCGAGGCGCTTTTGCGGGAAGGGATCGACGCCTTGCTGAGCGGCGAAGTCGAGGTCGGAAAGTCCGTGTTGCGCGACTACATCAAGGGGACGATCGGCTTCGAGAAGCTCGGAGAAGCGATTGGCGTCCAGCCGAAGAGCTTGATCCGCATGTTCGGGCCGCGCGGCAATCCGCAAGCCAAAAACCTCTTCGCCGTGATCGGCTATCTCCAGAAGCGCGCCGGCGTCGAACTTCACGTGGCATGATTGAATGAGTTGCCCTTGGCGTAGCGCCGTCAATTTGGCACAAGCAGCCAACGCGAAAGGCACGCCATGACCGACGAATCGACCTCCGACGCGGGTCGCGATTTCATCCGCGACATCGTCGCGACAGACCTTGCGAAGGGCAACGCCGCCGAGTTGGTGACGCGGTTTCCGCCGGAGCCGAACGGCTATCTGCATCTCGGCCACGCCAAGTCGATCTGTCTCAATTTCGGCATCGCCGAGGAGTTCGGCGGGCGCTGTCATCTGCGCTTTGACGACACCAATCCGACGAAGGAAGAGCAGGAATACATCGACGCGATCCAGCGTGACGTCCGCTGGCTCGGCTTCGACTGGGGCACGCATCTGCATTATGCGTCGGACTATTTCGAGCAGCTTTACGGCTGGGCGCAGCATCTCATTCGCAACGGCAAGGCCTATGTCGACGATCAGTCGCAGGACGAGATTCGTCTGACGCGCGGCACGCTGACCGAGCCCGGCCAGAACAGCCCGTTCCGTGACCGCAGCGTCGACGACAATCTCGATCTGTTCGCGCGGATGCGCGCCGGCGAATTTCCCAACGGGGCGCGCGTGCTGCGCGCCAAGATCGACATGACATCCGGCAACATCAACCTGCGTGATCCCGTGATCTACCGCATCCTTCATGCGCATCATCCGCGCACCGGATCGGCGTGGCGCATCTATCCGAGCTACGATTTCGCGCATGGCCAGTCCGACGCGATCGAGCACATCACGCATTCGATCTGCACGCTGGAATTCGCCGATCACCGGCCGCTCTACGACTGGTGCCTCGACAATCTGCCGGTGCCGTCGCGACCGCATCAATACGAGTTTGCGCGGCTCAACATGACCTACACGCTGCTGTCCAAGCGCGTGCTGACCGAACTGGTGCGCGGCGACCATGTTACCGGCTGGGACGATCCGCGGATGCCGACGCTGGCCGGACTGCAGCGCAGAGGCGTACCCGCTGAGGCGCTGCGCGAGTTCGTCAAGCGCATCGGCGTTGCGAAAGCGAACTCGACGGTCGATATCGGCATGTTCGATTTCGCCGTGCGCGAGACGCTGAACACGTCGGCGATGCGGCGCATGGCGGTGCTGAAGCCCCTGAAAGTCGTGATCGAGAATTATCCGGAAGGCCAGATCGAGCGGCTCGACGCTGCCAACCATCCCGAGAATCCCTCGCTCGGCGTGCGCCGGATTCCGTTCGGCCGTGAATTGTACATCGAGCAGGACGACTTCATGGAGCAGCCGCCGAAGAAATTCTTCCGGCTCGCGCCGGGGCGCGAGGTGCGGCTTCGCTACGGTTATTTCATCACCTGCCGCGAGGTCGTCAAGAACGCAGCGGGGGAGGTCGTCGAACTGCGCTGCACCTATGATCCGGAAACGCGCGGCGGCAACGCGCCGGACGGACGCAAGGTCAAGGCCACGATCCATTGGGTCGCGGCTGCGGAAGCCGTGCGGGCCGAAGTGCGCATCTACAACCTGCTGTTCACGACGCCCGTGCCGGAAGCTGCGAATTTCGCGGCGCAGATCAATCCGGAGTCGCTTGAGCGTCTGACCGGCTGCATGGTCGAGCCGGCTCTGGCCGGCGACAATGAGACCGGCGCGATCCAGTTCGAGCGGCAAGGCTATTTTTGTCGCGATGCGGATTCCGCGCCGGGCAAACTGGTGTTCAACCGCACGGTCGGCCTGCGTGACAGCTACGCCAAAGATGTCGCGAAGGCCGTGGCTGCGGAATAAACTTAAAGTTGCGTTTTCTCTGTCTGTTCCTCTAGTCGTGTCCTGAGCGCGAAGACTAATTTTGCAGCACAAGTTGATGCGGCACGTCAGGGTTCGGCGCACGTCTCCCGATCGGAAAGGCGCGCCGCCAATGACGGGCCGCCGACCGTGCGGGCGGCGATGGCGGAGCGGGGCAACGATCGGCGGCGGACGGGCGCGCGGGCCACGACATGGCCGCCGCGCAACGCCGCGCAAACGGCCGGCGCTTATTCCGATGACAGCCTGTGGCGTGGCTGGCTCGCGCGCATTCAAGCCTGGTCGCGCGCGGAGGCGGGGGCCGGGCGGCTGATGCCGTGGATTCCCGTCGCCTTCGGCGCCGGCATCGCTCTGTATTTTTCCGCCGAACGCGAGCCGGTGTCGTGGGTCGTTTGCGTCACCGCTTTGGCGTCTTGTGCGGCGGCCTTCGCGTTGCGCCGAACGCGGTTTTTCGTCAGCCTCGTGATCCTTGCCGCGATTGCATCAGGGTTTGCGGCAGCGACGCTGAAAGCCACGCGCGTTGCGCATAACGTGCTGGCGCGGCCGATCTATACGGCTTCGATCAAGGGCTTTGTCGAGACCCGGGAGGAACGCGAACGCACCGATCGCTTCGTGCTGCGCGTCACAGACATGGCAACACCGCGCGGCCAGGCTACGCTGACCCGCGTGCGGCTGTCGGTGAAGAAAACCACCGCGCCCAAAGTCGGCCAGTTCGTCGAGCTGAAGGCACGATTGCTGCCGCCGCTGTCGGCCTCGCGGCCCGGCGCCTATGATTTCTCGCGCGACATGTATTTCCAGGGCCTTGCCGCATCCGGTTTTGCGATGGGCGCGATCAAGGCGGTCGATCCTCCGGACCGCGCGCGCGGCGGCTGGTCGTTGCGCTATGCCGCGATCATGCAAAATCTGCGCGATGCGATCGACGCGCGGATCCGCAGCGTTTTGTCTGGCGACACCCGCGCCATCGCAACGGCGCTGTTGACCGGCAAACGCGACGCGATCTCCACGCAGGTCAATGATGCGATGTTCGTTTCGGGGCTCGGCCATGTGCTGTCGATCTCCGGCTATCACATGGCGGTCGTTGCCGGCATCGTGTTCTTCGCCATCCGCGCGCTGTTGGCTGTGATCCCGGCGCTCGTCGCGACGTTTCCGATCAAGAAAATCGCGGCCGCGGCAGCACTGGCGGCGTCCGCATTCTATCTGCTGCTGTCCGGCGCGGAGGTGGCGACGCAACGCTCGTTCATCATGACGGCGGTGGTGCTGATCGCCGTGATGGTCGATCGCCGCGCCATCACCTTCCGGACGCTGGCGATAGCGGCCATGATCGTTTTGGTGCTGACACCGGAAGCGCTGGTGCATCCGAGTTTCCAGATGTCGTTCGCCGCCACGCTCGGCCTCGTCGCGCTGGTGCAAGTGGGACTGCCGTTGCTGTTCGCGATGCCGGAGAGTTCGCGCACCGCCCGCGTGGCGTTGTGGGGCGGCCGCGAGATCGCGATGCTGGCGCTGGCTTCCCTTGTCGCGGGGTTTGCAACGATGCCCTATGCGGCGTTTCATTTTCATCGCGTGACACCTTACGGCGTGGTGGCCAATCTCGCGGCGATGCCGGTGGTCTCGGCGCTGGTGATGCCGGCCGGCATTCTCGGACTTGTCGCCATGCCGTTCGGCCTCGACGGGGTGTTCTGGCGGCTGATGGAATTCGGCATCGTCTGGATGATCGCGGTGGCGCAATGGGTCGCGGCGTTGCCCGGCGCGATCGGGCGGATCACGGCATTCGGCGTCGGACCGCTGATTGCCGCGAGCGCCGGGATCATCGTGCTGGGATTGTTGCGGACGCCTTTGCGTTTCGTGGGAGCGAGCATGTTGGCGGTGTCGGTGGCGTGGGCGCTGATGGCATCGCAGCCTGACATTTTAGTCTCCGGCGATGGCCGCAGCGTCGGCGTGCGCGGCCGGGACGGACGGCTGTATCTGATGCAAGTCGGCAAGGATGCGTTCCTGCTGCGCGAATGGCTCGGTGCTGATGCTGACATGCGCGCGGCAGGCGATGCATCCTTGAAAGAGGGCGTGTCCTGCGACGACGACGGCTGCGTCACGGCCTTGGCCGATGGCCGGTTGGTGGCGCTGGCGCTCAAGCCGGAGGCGCTGGCCGATGACTGTTCGCGCGCCGCGATCGTGGTCTCGGCGAAGCCCGTTCCGGCGGACTGCACGGCATTCGCGATCGGGCCGGACATGTCACGCGCGCGCGGCGCGATGGCCTTGCGGCGGCTGGGCGATCGGTTCGCGGTCGATTCAGTCCGGCCGCGCGGAACGGATCGGCCGTGGTCACCGGCTGCGGTGGAGGCCGACGATGGCGTGGCGACATCGCCGCGCGTGACGCGGCCGCCCGTCGATGCGACGCCTGCGGAGACCGATGCGCAGGGCGAGGAATAGGATTACGGTTGTCGAGCGTGTCCCCGGCATCGCGTGATCGAAAACGCGCTGCCTCTCCGCAAGCTGGAGAGGGGCCGCCGCTTGTCCGCTTCCGTGTCGCCAAAAAGCGCGTCCAGGAAGGACGTAAGCTCTCAATACTTCCGATACAGCCCGACGAGCTTGCCCTGAATTCGCACGCGGTTCGGCGGCAGGATGCGGACCTCGTACGCCGCGTTGGCGGGCTCGAGTGCGATCGACGCGCCGCGGCGGCGGAAACGCTTCAGCGTAGCCTCTTCCTCGTCGATCAGCGCCACCACGATGTCGCCGGTCTCGGCCGTATCGTTGCGCAGGATCAGCGCCATGTCGCCGTCGAGAATGCCGGCCTCGACCATCGAATCGCCGCGCACTTCCAGCGCGTAGTGATCGCCGCTGCCGAGCATATCCGGCGGCACGCCGATCGTGTGGCTCCGGGTCTGCAAGGCTTCGATCGGCGTACCCGCCGCGATCCGGCCCATGACAGGAACAGAAATCACGCGGCTCTCGCCGTCATCGTCGGCGTGATGGCTGTGCGACGAGGGTGCAGGCCGGCCCTTGCCGAGATTGCCTTCGATCACGCTCGGCGTGAAGCCGCGACGGCCGTTGCCGCTGCTCTGATTGCCGTTGCCGAGTTCGGGCAGCTTGATGACTTCGATCGCGCGGGCGCGGTTCGGCAGCCGCCGGATGAAGCCACGCTCTTCCAGCGCCGTGATCAAACGATGGATGCCCGACTTCGAGCGAAGGTCCAGCGCGTCCTTCATCTCGTCGAAGGAGGGCGGCACGCCGGCTTCCTTGAGCCGTTCGTTGATGAAGCGCAGCAGTTCATACTGTTTGCGGGTGAGCATTAAACTGTTCCTTCAAAAGAGCCGTGCCTTCAAACGCGTCGAGCACAACATGCGGCACGAACTCGAAACAAATCATGAACCGAACACTATATGTTCCATACATGTTCCGCAACTCGTTAATTTCGCGTCAACGCTCCCGCAAGCTTTTCACTGCGGCAGCCGGATCACCTCGCAGCGATCGCCGGCCGACGCCGCCTCCGCGAACGGCGCCCGCAGCAGAAGTCCTTGCGCGACAGACAGATTTCCGAGCAACGAGGAATCCTGATGCGACACCGGCAGCGCGATCAGTGCGCCGTTGGCATCGGTGTCGAGCCGGGCGCGCAGATAATCGGCGCGCTGGTCGTTCGGTTTCAGATCGCGGCCGAGCGTCGCCGTTTCGCTGGCGTGGTGGATGTCGATTCGTCCGCTCAGGGCCCGTATCAACGGCACCATGAACAGGAAGGCGCAGACATAGGACGACACCGGATTGCCGGGAAGGCCGACCACCCGCATCGGGCCGTGCGGGGCCTTCAGCCGTCCGTGCATCATCGGCTTGCCGGGCCGCATCGCGATCCGCCAGAACGCCATCGTCACGCCCTCGAATTCGAGCGCCTGCTTGACGAGATCATGGTCGCCGACCGATGCGCCCCCAGTGGTGACGAGAATATCCGCGCCGGCATCGCGCGCGGCGCGGATCGCGGCGGTCGTGGCCTCAAGCGTGTCGCCGGCGATGCCGAGATCGATGGTCTCGGCGCCCTCGGCGCGGGCGAGCGCCCGCAGCGCATAGCCGTTGGAATAGACGATCTGGCCGGGCCCGAGCGGCTCGCCCGGCATCACCAGTTCGTCACCGGTCGCAAGCAACGCAACCTTCGGCCGCCGCACCACCGGGAGCAGGGGATGGTTCATGCCGGCGGCGAGCGACAGGTCGCGATCTGCAAGCCGGCGGCCTTTGCGCAGCAGCACATCGCCTGCGTTGAAGTCGATGCCGGCGGGCCGGATGTTCCTGTCCGGTGCTGCCGCCTCATTGACGGTCACGCGGTCGCCGTCGCGCACGGCGTCTTCCTGAATGACGACGGCGTCCGCGCCGTCGGGAATGACGCCGCCGGTGAAGATGCGCGCGGCTTCGCCTTGCCCGAGCGCGCGGTCGAATGGCCGTCCGGCGGCGACTTCGCCGATCACCGTAAGCGTCGCGCCGAGCGAGGCGTCGTCCGCGCGCACGGCATAGCCGTCCATGGCCGACATGGCCTGCGGCGGCTGCGTCCGCAGCGCTGCGACGTCGCGTGCCAGCACGCGGTGATACGCGGCATCGAGGGCCACCATCTCCTCGCGCAGCGCCGACGCGCCGTCGAGCACCGCAGCCAAGGCGTCCGCAAGCGGCATCAAAGCCATCGTATTATCTCCCACCACCTCGCGCCTGCTTAGACCAGCACCTGAACAAGCGCAAAACGCCAGGCGCCTCTGTTGTTGCCAAGGCAACTAATTTGTGAGAGCTTTTCTCAACAAGGCAGCGAGCCGTCATGAGCGCGCGCTTGGCGGGATACGACAGCGATGCGGCATCGACTCCGCCACTCCTCAATCCGTGATGCGATCGACCGCGCCGAGATGGCCGTGGACGCGGCGCAGCAGCGCGATCAACGTTTCGCGCTCCGCTTCATCGAGACAATCCAGCAAAGCGGTCTCGCGCGCCAATGCGACGGCGATGACGCGATCGTGGGTCGCGCGGCCTTTGACAGTCAGCGCGATCGAATGGCTGCGGCCATCCTTCGGGTCGCTGTTGATCGCGACCAGGCCGCGCTCGCGCAGCAACGTCAACGTGCGGCTGACCGGGCCCTTGTCCAATCCGATGACGTGGCAGATGCGCGCCGCCGGTATGCCCGGCTCGATCGCCAGCAGCGAGAGGATGCGCCATTCCGTGACGTTGACGCCGAAGCGCGCTTGATAGAACGCGGTGGCGCTGCGACAGCTTGTTGGCGATGAAAGTAATCAGCGCCGGCACATAGCGTTCGAGATCGAGCGTCACATGCGGCGGCGTCGCATTGATGTCGTCGGTTGCTGCGGGTTTGCGGTTGCTCATGGGCCCAAGAGATACAAAGCCAGTGCCGCGCATGACATGGTGATTGTTGGAGAGCGTCGATGCGCACGATGACCGAGACCGCAACCGCACCGGCCGTGACGATCGATCCGTTCGCGATGGCCTTCTTTGCCGATCCGCATCCGGCGCATGAGGTTTTGCGCGAGGCAGGTCCGGTGGTGTATCTGCCGCAATGGAAAATCTATGCGGTGGCGCGCTACGCCGAAGTGCACCGCGTGCTGCACGATCCTCAAACGTTCTGTTCCAGCCGCGGCGCGGGCCTCAGCGATTTCGCGAAGAGACGGCAATACCACGGCGACGGCGATGATGCAGCGCGGCGGCGCCGACTGGTTCTTCATCACGGTGAATTACGCGTTGGGGCATTGCCGCCATTCTTGGTGATGTAGTTCGTCGCCTCGTTCTCGATGCCCTAGTCTCCGGTGTCGAGCGTGTGCACGTCCCGCTCCGCCAACGGCCAATGCCGAAGGCGTGTTCCGCGCCGGTTCTCAAGCTGCCGTGATAGCCGCTCAGACGCGATAATCGCCGGATTTGCCGCCGCGCTTCTCGACGAGATGGATGCCTTCGATCCGGCCGCCGCGCTCAACGGCCTTGATCATGTCGTAGATTGTCAGACACGCGACCGACACGGCCGTGAGCGCTTCCATCTCGACGCCGGTGGGGCCGGTGACTTTCACCGTGGCGCGAACGCGGCAGCCGGGCAGGGCATCGTCGCAATCGATGTCGAGCGTCACTTTTGACAGCGCCAGCGGATGGCACAGCGGGATCAGATCCGAGGTTTTCTTCGCCGCCATGATGCCGGCGATGCGCGCCGTGCCGAGCACGTCGCCTTTCTTGGCGTTGCCGGAGCGGATGATGTCGAGGGTCGCAGCGGACATCACCACGCAGCCCTCGGCGACCGCGATGCGTTCGGTCGCGGGCTTGTCGGAAACATCGACCATGCGGGCTTCGCCGCTTGCGTCGATATGGGTGAGCTTATCGCTCATGCCCGCGCCAGAAGCGCGCGTGTCGCGGCAGCGACGTCGTCCTGCCGCATCAGGCTTTCGCCGACCAGAAACGTCGTCATGCCGACGCGCGCGAGCCGCGCCAGATCATCCGGTGTGAAGATGCCGCTTTCGCCGACCATCATCCGTTCGGAGGGGATATGCGGCGCAAGCGCTTCGCTGGTTGCGAGCGTCGTCTCGAAGGTGCGCAGGTTGCGGTTGTTGACGCCGATCATGGGCGATTTCAGCTTCAGCGCGCGGTCGAGTTCGGCGTCGTCGTGCACTTCGAGCAGCACGTCCATGCCGAGTTGCATCGCGGCAGCCTCGATCTCGGCGGCTTCTGAATCCTCCAGCGCGGCCATGATGACGAGGATGCAATCCGCGCCGTGCGCGCGCGCCTCGACGACCTGATAGGTGTCGAACATGAAATCCTTGCGCAGCACCGGCAGCGAGACGGCGGCCCGCGCAGCAACCATGAAATCGAGATGGCCCTGAAACGACGGCGCGTCCGTCAGCACCGACAGACAGACGGCCCCGCCGTCCTCGTAAGCCTTTGCGAGCGCCGGCGGATCGAAATCGGCGCGAATGAGACCCTTGGACGGCGAGGCCTTTTTGACTTCGGCGATCAGCGCGTAGTGGCCTTGCGCGATTTTGGCTTTCAGCGCGCCAAGAAACCCGCGCGGCGGCGATGCCGACGTTGCGGCCGCCTCGATCTCACGCAAGGGAAGCGCGCGTTTGGCGGCGGCGATCTCGTTGCGCTTGTAGGTCTCGATCTGGGTCAGGATGTCGGACATGGTCTATCCGTTCGACACGGAGACGAGATGCTTCAACTTGCCGAGCGCCGCGCCGGTATCGAGCGACCGCGTGCCCATCGCGACACCGTCCTTCAGATCTGTCGCTTTGCCGGCAACGATCAAGGCAGCGGCGGCATTCAACAAGGCGACGTCGCGAAATGCCGACGGTTTCCCGTCAAGCACCGCGCGTAGCGAGATCGCGTTGGCCTGGGCGTCGCCGCCCTTGAGCGCGTCGCCATGCGCGCGGGACAGGCCCGCATCTTCGGGCGTGACCTCGAAATTGCGAATATTGCCGCCATGCAGTTCGGCGACAAATGTCGGGCCGGTCAGGGTGATCTCGTCGAGCCCGTCCGAGCCGTGCACGACCCAAGCGTGATCCGCCCCCAAGTTCTTCAGCACCTGTGCCAGCGGCGACACCCATTGCCGCGAGAAGACGCCGACCATCTGCCGCTTGACGCCGGCCGGATTCGACAAGGGCCCAAGCAGATTGAAGATCGTGCGGGTCGCGAGTTCGACGCGGGTCGGGCCGACATTCTTCATCGCCGGATGATGCGACGGCGCGAACATGAAGCCGATTCCGGTCTCGCGCACGCAGCGGCCGACCTGGTCCGGCGTGATGTCGATCTTGATTCCGAGCGCCGCCAGCACATCGGCCGCCCCGGAGCGCGACGACAAGGCGCGATTGCCGTGCTTGGCGACCGGCACGCCGCAGCCCGCCACGATGAAGGAGGCGCAGGTCGAGACATTTACGGAGCCGGAGCCGTCGCCGCCGGTGCCGACGACGTCCACGGCATCCGCAGGGGCAACGACGCGCAGCATTTTGGCGCGCATCGCGGACACGGCGCCGGTGATCTCGTCGACGGTCTCGCCGCGCACCCGCAGCGCCATCAACAGGCCGCCCATCTGCGACGGCGTCGCCTCGCCGGACATCATGCTGTCAAAGGCGTTCGCGGCCTCGTCGCGGGTCAGCGCCGCGCCGGTGGCGACCTTGCCGATCAGGGATTTGAAGTCGTCCATGCGAGGCTTTCAGAAATTGACGTCATGCTGAGGTGCGAGCCATTCAGGTGATGCAATTGCATCACCGGTATGGCGCGCCTCGAAGGATGGCGGCAATCTGTATGCGGCCATCCTTCGAGGCGCGCAACCCGCCTGCGAAGGCGCAGGAGGGTTGCGCGCACCTCAGGAATGACGGCGGTGCTGTGTCAGACTCTAGTTGTTCGGGCCGGCCGCGCCGGTGACTTGCGCAAACGCGTTCTGGTTGATCGAGGTGCCGATCTGCTTCTCGACGGTCGCGATATATTGCGCGATCTGCTCCTCGTCGAGCGCGCGATCCAGCGTGTCGGTCAGCTTCTTGATGTCCTCGGAGCCCTGATCGATCGGCGGCGCGGAAATGTCAGTGACTTTGTAAACCACCCATTCGGAGCCGGTCGCGCCCTGCGTCTGGCCGGCGCCATCCTTGGCCGCGCGGAAAGCCGCCTCGACCGCCGTGGTCGGAAGGCCGGGAAGGGTCGCGTCGCGCTTGAAGTTGGCGGCGGTCTCGACCTTCAGATTGTCGGCGGCGGCGAGGCTGGCGAGTGCGCCGCCTTGCGTGAGCTGTTGCACCAGTTCGGTTGCCTTTTTCCGGAGCCCATCGGTGATCTGCTGCTCGCGCCAGCGCGTTGCGACCTGATCCTTGACCTCGTCGAGCGGTCGATCGCGCGACGGCGTGATGCCCATGACGTCGTAATAGACATAACCGCCGTTAAAGGTGATCGCCTCGTTGTCAACGCCCATGTCGCTGGCAAACGCCTGCGGCACGACATTCACGCCCTGCGGAATGCCGGCGACCGGCTGGCCGTCGGGCCCCCGACCCGAACGATCGACCGCGTCGATCGTCACGGGCGTGAGGCCGATCTTCTTGGCGGCCTCGACCACGCTGGAGCCGCCGCCGCGCTCGTCTTCCATCTTGTTGTGCAGATCCGCAACCTGCGCCACCGCGCGCTCGCGGGCGAGGTCGCGCTTGATCGTGGCGGCGAGGCTGTCATAGCTCGGCGTGGCGCCGGGCGTGATCGCGCCGACCTTCACGAGCACCGTGCCGAAGCGGCCCTGCACCGGCTGGCTCACGTCGCCGGACGGCAGCGCGAAGGCGGCGTCGGCCACCGCAGGGTCGATCACTTCGGCTTTCGAGACCTGTCCGAGATCGATGTCGGCCGGCGTCGAGCCGCGCTCCTTGGCGATGTCCTCGAACGACGTGCCGGCGGCGATCTTCTCGCGGGCGGCTTTGGCTTCATCGGCGTTCGGAAATACGATCTGCGCAAGCTGGCGCTTCTCGGGCGTCGCGAGCTTGGCCTGATTGGCGTCGAATGCCTTTTTGGCGTCCTCGTCGGAAATCACCGTCCACTTTGCCAGCTCGTCCGGCGTCATGACGACGACTCCGATTTTCCGAAATTCGGGTGCACGGAACTGGGTCTTGTGGTCGTCGTAATAGGCCGCAAGCTGCTCGGGCGAGGGCTCGCCGATCGTGCCGGCTTGTGCGGCATCGAGCTTCACGTAATCCATCGCGCGCTGCTCGTTCTGGAAACGCACCAGCGCATCGATCTGGGTTTTGGACGGCTCGAGCCCGGCCGTGATGGTGCCGGCGATCTGGCGGCGCAGTCCGACTTTGCGCTGTTCGGCGATGTAGCGTTGCTCGGTGTAGCCGATCTGGCGAATGATTTGCGTGAAGCGGCCGCCGTCGAACTGACCGTTCGGTCCCTTGAAGTTGGGGTCGTTATAGATCGCGCGCATCACCTCGGCGTCGGATTGCGCCAGCCCCATGCGGCGCGCATCCTCGTCGAGCGCGGCTTCCGAGATCACGGTTTGCAGCACTTGCCGATCGAGCCCGAAAGCGCGGGCCTGATCCATCGTCAGCGGGCGGCCGAACTGGCGTCCGACCTGCTGAAGCCGGTCCGTAAACGTCTGGCGGAATTGCTCGACGGAAATTTCGGTGCTGCCGACTTTTGCCAGCGATGATTGGCCGAAGCCCTTGAAGATGTCGGCGATGCCCCAGACACCGAACGAGACGATGAGGACGCCCATCACGATCGTCATGATGGTCTTGCCGACCCAGTTGGACGAGGCCTTGCGCATTCCGCGAAGCATGGTGTGACTTTTCAGCGAGAGGATTTGACCGACGCAAAATGGCGCGGAGGCGAGCGGCCGGAGCAGGGCGGACCGCCGCTGCGCTTCGCAGAGGCGACATCCAGACGCACGAGCCGGATTCCGCTTCGCCCGAACCGCGCAAATCGCGTCGCCGAATTGGTGGCGTATCATAAAGTGGCGTGCGGCGGGTCGCAACCGGCCTTGTCGAGCGCGCGAGGCGGTCTGATGACGCGCCTATTACGGAACTTTTGCTTGGTTTCGGCTTTTGTTCCGCAATCAGGCAAGGGGATGGACATGCGACCATGGGACAGGAACACGGTTTTGGCCGTCGCGACCCTCGCATTGGTTGGTCTGGTCTCTCCCGCG
This sequence comes from uncultured Tardiphaga sp., assembly GCA_964244735.1. GTDB lineage: Bacteria > Pseudomonadota > Alphaproteobacteria > Rhizobiales > Xanthobacteraceae > Tardiphaga. The sequence goes on along the minus strand of CAXTJT010000004.1, from coordinate 206,413 downwards.
CTTGCGGAAGACACGTCCCCTCTCCCGCCGCGCGATGCCGAATCGCAAACCAACCAGTTAAAGCAAGGCGCCAACTCGTTCGCTGAAAGCCAGGCGCGGGATCTGCTCGTGCAACAGGGCTATTCCAACGTCTCGCCGCTGGTGAATGACAAGAATGGCATCTGGCACGGCAAGGCGATCAAGGATCGCAAGGCTGTCGACGTCAGCGTCGATTATCAGGGCCGCGTCGCGGCAGAATAGAACAGGGGTTTGCCGTGACCGTTATCATTTCGCGCCTGTTCAAGGATTACGCTGCGGCGCAGGCGGCCGTGAAGGCGCTGGAAGACGCCGGCATTCCCGAAAACGACATCAGCATCATCGCAAACAACGCCGACAAGTGGTTCAACCCGGACCTTGCCTCCGCGGCGGGGAAGGGGGCCGCCGTCGGCGCAGGGTTTGGCGGGGTCGGCGGCATGCTGGCGGGATTGGGCTTGCTGGCAATTCCCGGCCTCGGCCCGATCGTGGCCGCCGGCTGGCTGGCCGCGGCCGCCGCAGGCGCCTGCGCCGTGGGAGCGGCCGGCGGCGTCATCGGGATGCTGGCCGAGGCGGGCGTCGCGACGAACGACGCCGAAGTCTACGCCGAAAGCATTCGTCGCGGCGGAAGCCTTGTGAGCGCCCGCGTCCCGGCCGACCAGAAGGCGCGCTTCGAGTCGGTGCTCGACCCGGCCTCCGACAATATCGACGAACGCCGCGCGGCATTGACGGCGACCGGCTGGCAGCGTTTCGATCCGTCCGCGCCCGATTACAGCCCGGACGATATCAAGCGCGACCCTGCGGCGCACAGTGTCGGCGGTTGACGCGCTTGAGGCACGGCGCTTGCTCTGCTAGCGCAGAGGTCTCATCTCACAGCCCGCGCGAGACCGCCTCATGACCCCATCGATCCGCCCCTTGATCGCCGGCAACTGGAAAATGAACGGCCTCCAATTGTCGATGACCGAGTTCGAGGCGATGTTGGCCGGCGTGGACGCGATCAAGGCCAAAGCCGATCTGCTCGTTTGCCCGCCGGCGACCCTGATTGCGGCCTTTGCCCACAGGGTCGAAGGCAACGCCACGCTGTCGGTCGGCGCGCAGGATTGCCACATCAAGGCGTCCGGTGCGCATACCGGTGACATCTCTGCCGAAATGTTGGCCGATGCGGGTGCGTCCATCATCATCGTCGGCCATTCCGAACGCCGGGCCGATTGCGGCGAAACCTCGGCGATCGTCCGCCGCAAGGCAGAGGCGGTGTGGCGGGCCGGATTGGTTGCGATCGTCTGCGTCGGCGAAACCCAGGGCGAGCGCGACGGCGGCCGGACGCTCGATGTGATCGGCGGCATGCTCAGCGACTCGCTGCCGGATGGCGTGACAGCCCAAAACACGATCGTCGCCTACGAGCCGGTCTGGGCGATCGGCACCGGCCGGACGCCGACAGCCGAGGATATCGCCGAGGTTCACGGCTTCCTGCGTGACCGTCTCGCGGCCCGCTTCGATGGCGCGGCGGCCGCGATCCGGCTGCTGTATGGCGGGTCGGTGAAGCCGTCGAATGCCGCCGAGTTGATGAATGTGACCAACGTCGATGGCGCACTGGTCGGCGGCGCCAGCCTGCGGGCGGCGGATTTCCTTGCGATTGCCGCTGGCTGTGCCTAGCCGGGCGGGGGTGACAACGCCCCGCATCGTCGTGTAAACAGCGCCGGAAATCAAACCCCGCGAGCCATGCCGCAGCCTGCCAGAGGCCGCGCGCTTGCGATGGAAGGTCAGCGATGCAGACTGTCGTTATCGTCATTCACCTCATGATCGTATCGGTCCTGATCGGCGCGGTTCTGTTGCAGAAGTCCGAAGGCGGCGGCCTCGGCGTCGGTGGCGGCGGAGGCGGCGGCTTCATGTCAAGTCGCGGCACCGCGAACCTTCTGACCCGGACCACCGCCATTCTCGCCGCCGGTTTTTTCCTGACCAGTCTGCTGCTGTCCTGGCTGGCGACGCATAACCGCGCGCCGTCCTCGATCATTATTCCGTCAAGCGCGCCGATCACGGCTCCCGGCGCGCCGGCGACCCCGGTCGCGCCCGGTAGCGGTGGCGGCCTGCTGGATACGCTGCGTCAGTCTGATCAGCAGCAGAATCAGCCCCCGGCGGCGCCGCAGGCGCCGCGGTCGCAGTAATGCAAGCCGGCCATGCGCGACCGCCGGCTGCGGTCGCGCTTTAACGGCCCCACCTAGTGGGCTGTTTTCATTTTTGTTTTCACGTCACCCACAGGACAGTCGATTTTTCGGGATCGGCTGCGAATCGCTTTGGCGAATCGTTGGGTCAGCCCTAAAGGTTAAGCCCCATGGCGCGGTATATCTTCATCACCGGCGGCGTGGTTTCCTCGCTCGGCAAGGGTCTGGCTTCGGCGGCGCTCGGCGCGCTGCTGCAGGCGCGCGGCTACAAGGTCCGGCTGCGCAAGCTCGACCCCTATCTCAATCTCGATCCCGGCACGATGTCGCCGTATCAGCACGGCGAAGTGTTCGTCACCGACGACGGCGCGGAGACCGACCTCGATCTCGGTCATTACGAGCGCTTCACCGGGCGGCCCGCGACCAAGGCCGACAACATCACGACCGGGCGCATCTATCAGGACATTCTGACCAAGGAGCGCCGCGGCGATTATCTCGGCGCGACGATTCAGGTCATCCCGCACGTCACCAACGCGATCAAGGATTTCATCCTCGACCGCAACGACGATTATGACTTCGTGTTGTGCGAGATCGGCGGCACCGTTGGCGACATCGAGGGCCTTCCGTTCTTCGAGGCGATCCGCCAGATCAAGAACGATCTGCCGCGCGGCGACGCGATCTACCTGCACCTCACGCTGCTGCCTTACATTCCGAGCGCCGGCGAGTTGAAGACCAAGCCGACGCAGCACTCGGTCAAGGAACTGCGCTCGATCGGCATCCAGCCCGACATCCTGCTGTGCCGCACCGACCGTCCGATCCCGGCCGGCGAGCGCGCCAAGCTGGCGCTGTTTTGCAACGTCCGCGAAAGCGCCGTGATCGAGGCGCGCGACGTCGACAATATTTACGCGGTGCCCGAGGCCTATCACGCGGCCGGGCTGGACGACGAAGTGCTGGCCGCCTTCGGCATCGTCGATGTCAAGGCGCCGGCGCTGCAAAGCTGGCACGTCATCAACGAGCGCGTCCGCAATCCGGAAGGCGCCGTGACGATCGCCATCGTCGGCAAATATACCGGCATGAAGGACGCCTACAAATCGCTGACCGAGGCGCTGTCGCATGGCGGCATCGCCAACAAGGTGAAGGTCAATCTCGACTGGATCGAGAGCGAGGTCTTCGAACACGAGGACCCCGCGCCGTTTCTCGAACATGTGAACGGCATCCTCGTGCCGGGCGGCTTCGGCCAGCGCGGCGCGGAAGGCAAAATTCGCGCGGCGCAGTTTGCGCGCGAACGCGACGTGCCGTATTTCGGCATCTGCTTCGGCATGCAGATGGCCGTCATCGAGGCGGCGCGAAACCTCGCCGGGATCGAACACGCCAATTCGACGGAATTCGGTCCGACCGACGAGCCGCTGGTCGGGTTGATGACGGAATGGCTGCGCGGCAATGAACTGGAGACGCGCAGCAGGGCCGGCGACCTCGGCGGCACGATGCGGCTCGGGGCTTATCCGGCGACCTTGACCAAGGGCAGCCGGGTGTCGGGCGTTTATGGCGGAGCGACGGAGATTTCCGAGCGCCACCGTCACCGCTACGAGGTCAACACCGCCTACAAGGACCGGCTCGAACAGCATGGCCTGCGGTTTTCAGGGCTGTCGCCGGACGGCGTGTTGCCGGAGATCGTCGAATATGAGGACCATCCGTGGTTCATTGGTGTGCAGTTTCACCCCGAACTGAAATCGCGGCCGTTCGAGCCGCACCCTCTGTTCGCGTCGTTCATCGGCGCTGCGGTGGTCCAGAGTCGGCTGGTGTGATCAAGCCGCCCATTTCAGTGTCGCCACGTGAACGCGCGATCAACTCTCGAAAAACGCGAACGCCGCCCAGACCGCAGGATCGCTCGCGCCATCGACCTTGCCACGCAGCGCCTCGATCCGGACCTTGCGCAGCGCGGCGGCATAATCGAGTTTTTCGTCGGCCAACACCTGGTAGAACCGCGCCATGAAATTGGCGACGCCCTCGTCGTTGACTTCCCACAGAGTCAATAGCGATCGCTTCGCGCCGGCGATGGCCAATGCCGTCGGCATGCCGCGGACGCTGCCGATGCGGCTGGCATCGCCGAGCGCCGTCTGACAAGCGGACAAGACCACGAGATCGGCGGCCGACAAATCCCAGTCCATCAACTCGCGCGCATAGAGCACGCCGTCATTCGGATCGCGGCGCCGCGGCCGGTTCAGATTTGGCCGGGAGGCCAGCAGCCCGCTGCGCCATAGCGCGTCCGTGCGATCGGACGCGGCCTTGAAAAACCCGTGCGTCGCCAGATGCACGATGGCGACCTCCTGCGATTTCGCCTTGATGTCGGCTTCGGTACTGTCGCCGCTCAGCATTGTCGTCTGCAGACCGGCGCGCTTCAAATCTGTCTCGACGCGATCGATCTCGCTTCTGGTCGAGGGCAATTGCTGCGCGGCGCCGGCATAATCGAGCCCGCCGACCAGCAGCGCCTTCTGGCCCGCAGCGAGATGGGTTTCCTCATCCGTGAAGAAGACCGCGTCGGCACGGGTTAGAATCCGAATGTCGAAGATCTCGTCGAGATAGCGGCCTGAGCCGTCCTGCAGCAGAGCGAAGGGCAGGCTGTAGAGGTCCGCGTCCGGTACGAGAAACAACCGGTCCGTGTCGGCGATATGCGGCTTCAGCGGTCCCAGCAGCATGTCGTAAAGGCGTCGCGATTGCTTCTCGCGGTCTGCGGCGGCGACGTCCATGCCGACGAAGGCGCTCATCGGACCGAGATCGAGCAGCGCCGGCGGTTTGGCGTTGCGGCGCACGACCGCCTGAAGCCGCATCTCGGGCTGGCGCTCGGTGACGCCGGCGCGGTTGCGGCGACCGCTGACGAAAAAATCGACCAGCGCGTCCCTCGGCCGAAGTCGGTCCTCGATCGACGCCGCTGCCGTCGTCGCCTGCGGGTCGTTGCCGGTTCGCGCCAGCAGCGCCCGGCGTGCCGCCTGCAACTGATCGAGAACGGCGCGCGCCTCGTCGTCGATCTTGCCTGACGACAGCAGTTCCTGTTGCTGGCCCGACAGCCGCAGCACCGTGTGCGCCAATGCGCGCGTTTCCTCACCCAGCAGGCGACCGACCGCCAGCCGCAATTTCGTGCGCGCGCCGTCCTCCATCGTCTTCCAGCGCGTCACGGCCTCGGCGTAGGCGCTGGCGGCAGCAGGTTCGGTCAGCGCGTAGCGGCCGTATTCGTAGAGGATATCGTCGGCGAGCCTGCGCGTGGTTTCGGCGACGAAGCGATTTCCTGCGGTGCCAACTTCGCGCAGCATCCAGCGAAACACCTGACCATCGAGATCGCGGAACGTCGCCAATGTCTCGGGATCGCCGCGCCGCATCCGCGTCAAGGCGATATCCAGCAAAGCGTCGAAGGTCATCGGATGCGCCGGAGAAACGCTGCTTTGCGACAGCTTGTAGGCATCGATCCGCAGGGCCAGTGCGCGATCGCTGTCGCCGCGTTTCTCGAACTGGTCGGCGGCGAGTTGGGCCGATTTGATCCGCAACAGATCGGGCGCGCCGGTCCAGTCCTTGACCTTGGACATGGCGTCAAGGTCAGGCCGTCGCATCGCACGGTCGGGATGATAGAAGGCCTTGGCATAAGCGATCCAGACATCGGCCTGCGGGATGTGTTCGGACCGGGGATCGGAGAGAGCGACGGCTGATTTTCGTTGCACGTCGAGCGCCTGCATGGTCGCGGGTTCATTTCCCATCGCCAGATGGTTCAGCGCGACATTGCTGGAACTGACGAGCGCCTGAATGCTGCCGAGCCCGTAGCGTTTGATCCGATTGCGCAGCAGCGCCTCGTCGATCGCAATCGCTGCTTCGGGATGCCCGACCATGCGCAGCGCCTCGGCGTAATTGTTCGCCGTGCGCCAGGTGAGCGGCTCCTGATCGCCCAGATTTTTTCGCGCGTCGGTATAGATTTCCTCCGACAGGTTCAGGCCGGATGCGACCTGGCCATTGTTCACCAGCATGGATGACAGCAGATCGCCGCCGGCAATATCTTCCGCTGAGCTTGCTCCGTATGCCTGCCGCAAGCGGCGGCGCGCTTCTGCGGCAATCACGATTCCCCGCTCGTTCTGATTGGTCTTGCTGAGGAAGTTGCCGTATTCGAACCACAGCAGAGCAACATCGCGCCCGCCACGTTGCGCCGCGCGGGTCGTCAGCGCCTCGTCGAACAAGGTCGTCGCGGTGGCGTTGTCACTGGCGCCGGCAAACGCCTTTGCGGCGCTGACGTAAGCATTGACGGTGAGCGCGAAATTGTCGCTGTCGGCGGCCGCCTGAAGGGCTGCCGTCAGCCGAGAGCGCCCGCTGTCAGACTGGCCTGAGCGGATGAGATCGAAAGCCTTATTGATCCGGGCTGTCAATTCGCGTGCGGTGATCCCGCTGGTCTGGGCCATCGCGATGTTCGGCAGGCCTGCGACGGCAAAGGCCAATGCGGCCGACAAAGCCATGATGCGGCCGCACCGCAAGGGCGAACGAGGCAAGTATGTCGGCAAGGCCACTCCGCGCCTGGACGGGTTACAGTCCGCGCCATGATGGAAGTCTCTCAAGACACTGGCAAGACAGGAAATGGCGGGCAGCCATGCCGTTGCGACCGGATTCCATTCGCGCAAATCGAACCGTTGATCTATCCGCTGTTTTCAAACCCTGTTATGCGAAGTCTTCATTTTGCTGGGCGGCTTCATTTTGACAATTCTCGTGACAGGTTCTTGCGGGCTCGTTGGGGCGGCCTTGATAAAGCTTCTGAAAGCTGATTTCGAGGTTGCGGAATTCGATATTCGGAACAGTCCTGACGAAGATATCTGTCGGAACGTTCCGCTGACCAATTATCGCGGCATCGTTCATCTTGCCGCCGTCTCAAGGGTTGTGACAGGCGAGCAAGATCCCGCGCGGTGCATCCGGACCAATGTCGACTCGTTGCGCGCTCTTTATCAGGATGCCCTCAGCAATCACCGGCCATGGATCGTCTTCGCCAGCAGCCGCGAGGTCTACGGCAGCAGTGGTCCCGTCCAGATCAGCGAGGATGCGGCCTACGCCCCGAAAAACGTCTATGCGCGCACGAAAGTTGAGGGCGAACGCTTGTCGCTCGAGGCACGGGATGCCGGGTTGATCGTGAACATCGCCCGGTTGTCGTCCGTCTATGGCAGCACCGCCGACCACGCGACGCGCGTCGCACCCTGTTTTGCCCGAACGGCAGCAACAGGAGGGACGATCACAGTCGAGGGACGTGACCACATTTTCGACTTCACTCATGTCGATGACGTCGCGGCAGGGCTGCACGCGCTGGTGCTTGAAACCGATCGCGCGCAATTGCTGCCCAGCGTGCATTTCGTGTCCGGTCAGGGCACGACGCTCGGAAAGCTCGCCGATCTCGCCGCCGGGTTTGCGCGGGCCGACGTGGACATTGTCGATGCGCCGCCACGACCGTACGGTGTCAACATGTTCGTCGGCGATCCGGCGCGCGCGCACCAATTGCTCGGCTGGCGTGCCCGAATTCCGATCGAGCAGGGACTGGAACGATTGGTCGATAGTTTCCGGTTGGTCGGCAATTTGAACAACTGACGCTTTCCGATCGTCATCCGAGATCGCTTATGTGGAATTTGTTTTCGTTCAAGGACCGGCTGCGCGCATTTGTGTTGGCGGTGATCGCCGCTGATGCGGAAAGGCGTTTTCCAGTCGATCTCAAAGCCAGACTTGGTCGGCTTGAACGAGGGCCGACCGAGCGTCGTGAAGGCGATGTTGGTCTCCTGGAGGCCAGAATCGACCGGCTGGAGCGCCTGCTGACCGAACATGCTGATATCGTAACGCGCGACGTCAATGCCCCTGCGTTTTCGTCGCCGGCCGTCAGCATCATCATGCCGACATGGAACCGCGCCCGCATCGTCGGAGCTGCAATCCGCAGCGTCCAAGCGCAGACCTTTGCGGATTGGGAGCTGCTTGTCATCGACGACGGCAGCGAGGACGACACCGCCGACGTCGTGGCCGGCTTCTCGGCGGACGCCCGTATCCGCTATGTCCGACTGTCCCATGCAGGGCAGTGCCCGGCGCGCAACCATGGCCAATCGATTGCCAAAGGCGCGCTGGTCGCCTACCTCGACAGCGACAATCTGTGGTATCGGGATTTTCTGTTGGCGGCAGTCAATCTGTTCGTCCATCGCCGGGATGTCGATTGCGCTTACGGCGCAACGGTCAGCGACATCCACAATCCCCGAATTCTTTTCGAGCCGTTTGATCGCGAGCGGCTGCTGGCCGGCAATTTCATCGACATGAGCGCGTTGATCCATCGCCGCGACCTGATCGGCCGCTACGGTGGTTTTGACGCCAAGACGTCGCCGATGGAAGACTGGGATATGATCCTGCGATACACACGTCATGCCCCGGCCTATGCACTTCCGGTTCTGGCAGTCAGGTATCGCGAAGTCGATTCGATTCGGATCTCGGCCACGGAAGACAAGGTAAAGCCGTTGGAAACGATCCGGGCGAAATGGGCAAAGCCACTTTCAGACTGAGGGCGCTCTTTTCGACTGGCGGTCCGGAATTTGATGAGAGTGACGCAATGCGTGGAGATGAGACCCTTTACGCGCTAATTATTTTCCCGGGCATCCCGATGTCGTGTCGCCCATCCGAGCCATCGGCTTGCCGTTGATAAAGACGCCGCTGCTGCCGGAGGTGGTTTTTCCGCCGCAATCGGTGCCGCCGCCGACGACCGCGGCAGGTTTGCCGTTAATGAAGACGCCGCTCGCTCCTTCAACGATCCGGCCGTCGCTGGTGGTGTCGCCGACGCGCGCGGCCGGTTTGCCGTCGACCGTGACGCCGGTCGCGCCCGAGGTGACGACGCCTGGCTGCTGCGCGACGGCCGCGGCCGTCCATGTGATAAGGAGGAGCAGGCTAAGCAGGGATTTCGGCATGGTCGCTCCGCGATAGACCCGGTTGCGCTGGATGATCCATGATGTAAGCCTAAAACGACAGCGGCAAGACGTGAAACGGCTTACAGCCATGCCGATTCGACAGGGAAGGGACCACCGAGATGTTCTATGAGACCCGCGTCTATCGCTGTCTGCCCGGCCGTCTGCCGGCTCTGTTGCAACGGTTCGAGACGACGACGCTGAAGCTGTGGGAGAAGCACGGCATTCGGCAGGCCGGCTTCTTTACAACGCTGGTCGGCGAATCCAACCTCGATCTGACATACATGCTGGCATGGGAATCCCTGGCCGAGCGCGAGCAGAAATGGACCGCTTTCATGAGCGATCCGGACTGGATCGCGGCACGCGCCAAGACCGAGGAGAGCGGCCAGATCGTCTCTAACATCACCAACCAGTTGCTGATGCCGACCGCCTTCTCGTCGGTGAAATAATGGCGCGTGGACTGGATCACGTCGTCCACGCCGTCGGCGATCTCGACGCGGCGGCGGAGTTCTATCGCCGCTGCGGCTTCACGGTCGGCACGCGCAACAGGCATCCCTGGGGCACGCACAATCATGTCGTGCAACTGCCGGGCTTCTTCATTGAAATCCTGACGGTCGGCGAGCCCGACAAGCTCGGCGACGACGGCTTGTCGCTGCAATTCGGCAAGCCGAACCAGAGCGCCATTGCGCGCGCCGACGGATTTTCGATGCTGGTCCTTGAAAGCGACGACAGCGCCGGCGATGTCGCGGACTTCGCCAAAGCGACAATCGGTGTCGCGGAATCTCTGCCTTTCTCGCGCCAGGCCACCTTGCCGGACGGCTCCCACGCGACGGTCGGATTTGCGCTGGCCTTCGCGCGCGATCCAACATCGCCGCAAACCATGTTCGCGACGTGCCAGCAGGTCAACCCCGAAGCGTTCTGGAGCACGGCCTATCAGCACCATGACAACGGCGCGGAGGCCGTCGCCGGTGTCGTGCTGGTCTCGGCAAAGCCTGGCGCGCATGCGGCGTTCCTGACAGCGTTCAGCGGCGTCGATGAGGTCGAAGAACGCGTCGCCGGCATTGCCTTGCGAACGCCGCGCGGCGGGATCGATGTGCTGGAGCCCGAGGGGTTCGGCGAGCGCTACGGCGTGGTGCCGCCCGCAAGCGAGGGTGCCGTCCTAGCGGGAGTTCGCATCGCGGTGGCCCATCTCGACGACGTCGAGCGCGTCTTGCGTGACGGCGACATTCCCTTAAAGCGTAACGGCGCGCAGCTTGCCGTGCCGCCGCAGGCCGCGTTCGGCGTCACGTTGATTTTCGAGCAGGCCGATATCGCTTAAAAGCGCGTAGGATGGGTTGAGCCGCTGGGCGAAACCCATCGCTGCCGCCCAATCGATGGGTATCGCTTGCGCCACCCGTCTGACGAAAGACCAATCGCTTGTCCGAGAATTTGAAAGCCGCCCCGATCGTTCACGCCGGCAAAGTTGCGTTCGGCCAGTCTTTGCCGCTGTCGCTGATCGCCGGGCCGTGCCAGTTGGAAAGCCGCGCGCATGCGCTTGAAGTCGCGTCGGCGTTGAAAGAGATCGCGACCCGGCTCGGCATCGGCCTCGTTTTCAAGACCTCGTTCGACAAGGCGAACCGCACGTCGGCGTCGGGCCAGCGTGGCATCGGGCTTGAGAAAGCGCTCCCGATTTTCGCCGAAATTCGCGAGGCGTTTGAACTGCCCGTGCTGACCGACGTGCACGATGCCGCTCAATGCGCAGCCGTCGCGCAGGCCGTCGATATCCTGCAAATCCCGGCGTTTCTCTGCCGGCAGACCGACCTGCTGCTCGCCGCCGCCGCGACCGGCCGCGTCGTCAACGTCAAGAAGGGCCAGTTTCTGGCGCCCTGGGACATGGCGAACGTCGTCGCCAAGATCACCGGCGGCGGCAATGCGAATGTGCTCGTCACCGAGCGCGGCGCGTCGTTCGGCTACAACACGCTTGTGTCCGACATGCGGTCGCTGCCGATCATGGCGCGTACCACCGGCGCGCCGGTGGTCTTCGACGCCACGCATTCCGTGCAGCAGCCCGGTGGCAAGGGCGCGTCGTCCGGCGGCGAGCGCGAATTCGTGCCGGTGCTGGCGCGTGCCGCCGTTGCGGTCGGCGTTGCCGGCGTCTTCATCGAGACCCATCCCGACCCCGACCACGCGCCGTCCGACGGGCCGAATATGGTGCCGCTGCGTGACTTCGAGGTCCTCGTCAAAACCCTGATGGCGTTCGACGCTCTGGCGAAAGCGGCTTCATAAAAGCGTGCCGCCGATCCTCAACATCATTGCGCTGGCGACTTTTGCGGCTGCGCTGTCGAGCCGGGCGCTTGACCCCGTGCTGCCGCATGTCGCCGAGGATTTCAGTGTCACGATCGCGACGGCCGCAGGCCTCGCCGCCGGCTTTGCCTTCACTTTCGCGATCGTCCAGCCGCTGCTGGGGGCGGCCGCCGACATGTTCGGCAAGGCGCGGCTGATGATCGTCTGCCTCGCACTTCTGGCGCTGTCGAACCTGCTCGGCGCGATGACGACCTCCTTTCCGCTGCTGTTCGCGACGCGGATTCTTGGCGGCATCGCGGCCGGCGGAATCTTTCCGATCGCGATGGGGCTTGTCAGCGACGTCGTCACACCTGACAAGCGACAGGTCGCGCTCGGACGTTCGCTAGCCGGTGCGATGACCGGCAATCTGCTCGGCGCATCGGCGTCGGGGCTGATCGGCGATTTCGTCGGCTGGCGCGGCGTGCTGGGCGTGCTCGGCGCGATCGTGATCGTTGCGTCGGTGGCGGTCGGTCTTGCGCTGCGCAACGCGCCGCGCGCGGCCTCCGCGACTGTGAACTTTGCATCGTTGCGGCAAGGCTATCGCACCATCTTCGCCAATCCGAATGCGCGCGTCGTCTATGCGGCCGTATTTGTCGAAGGCTGCGTGGTGCTCGGACTGTTTCCCTATGTCGCCGCCTTCCTGTTCGACCTCGGCGAAACCCGGTTGGCGATCGCCGGCGTGGTCATCGCAGGCTTTGCTGTCGGCGGGTTGCTTTACACGATGAGCGTGTCGCGGATGCTGCCAAGGCTCGGCGTCGGCGGGATGATGATTGCGGGCGGCGTGCTGGCCGGCGCGCAACTGGCCGTCATTGGCTTCGGGCCGCCGTGGCCATGGCAACTCGTCAGCTTTCTGCTGATGGGCTGGGGCTTCTACATGATCCACGGGTCGTTGCAGGTGTTTTCCAGCGAACTGTCGAACGACGCGCGCGCGACGGCGCTGGCGCTGCATTCGTTCTTTTTCTTTATGGGCCAGACGGTCGGCCCGATAGCCTACGGTTCCGGGATCGCCGTTCTCGGGAAGGTGCCGACGCTGCTCGCGGCGGCGGCTGTGTTCGTGGCGCTCGGGTTCGTCTGCGCGAAGCTGCTGAAGCCGACGCGGCCGGCGGATGCAGAAATCTAACCCCGCCCGCGATATCCCGGCACGCCTTGCTCCGGCAGCCACACGCCCTTGGGCAATGTCCCGGTCTGCCAGAACACGTCGATCGGGATGCCGCCGCGCGGATACCAGTAGCCGCCGATGCGCAGAAACCTCGGCTTGATCGCCGCGACGAGTTTCTTGCCGATCGCCACTGTACAATCCTCATGAAACGCGCCGTGATTGCGGAAGCTCGCGACGTAAAGCTTCAATGATTTGGACTCGACCAGCCAAGCCCCCGGCACGTAGTCGATCATCAGATGCGCGAAATCCGGCTGTCCCGTCACGGGACACAGCGAGGTGAATTCCGGGGCGGTGAAACGCACGACGTAATTCGTATCCGGCTGCGGATTTGGCACGCGGTCGAGCTTGGCCTGTTCGGGCGTCTTCGGCCAGACCACGTCATGGCCGAGTTGAAGAGAGGATGGATCGAGGGCAGGGGGTGTCGGTCGGGGCTTGCGCGGCATCATGGTCTCCGTTGCCGGGCGTCTTAGCCAATCCCGCCGTCGCCGTCACCCGTCCGTCGCTCGCCTGATTCCCGAAGACTTTGCCTTTTCCCGTGCAAAGCCATGCTGTAGAAGCGGCGCCAACCATCCCGCCCGCATATTCCAAGAGGCTCCCATGACCGCCATCGTCGACATCATCGGCCGCGAAATCCTTGACAGCCGCGGCAATCCCACCGTCGAAGTCGATGTCGTGCTCGAAGACGGCTCATTCGGCCGCGCGGCCGTGCCGTCCGGGGCCTCCACCGGCGCGCATGAGGCGGTCGAACTGCGCGACGGCGACAAGGGCCGCTATGGCGGCAAGGGCGTCGAAAAGGCCGTCGAGGCCGTCAACGGCGAAATCTTCGACGCATTGAGCGGCCTCGATGCAGAACAGCAGGTCCAGATCGACGAGACCATGATCGGTCTCGACGGCACACCGAACAAATCGCGGCTCGGCGCCAACGCCATTCTCGGCGTGTCGCTTGCGGTCGCCAAGGCGGCTGCGGAGTCCTGCGACATGCCGCTGTACCGCTACGTGGGCGGCACCTCGGCCAGACTTCTTCCGGTGCCGATGATGAACATCATCAATGGCGGCGTGCACGCCGACAACCCGATCGACTTTCAGGAATTCATGATCCTGCCGGTCGGAGCTGAGTCCTTCGCCGAGGCGCTGCGCTGCGGCGCGGAAATCTTCCACACGCTCAAAGGCGAACTGAAGAAGGCCGGCCACAACACCAATGTCGGCGATGAAGGCGGCTTCGCGCCGAACATTCCGTCGGCCGATGCGGCGCTTGATTTCGTCATGGCCGCGATCGCCAAGGCCGGCTACAGCGCCGGCAAGGACGTGATGCTCGGTCTTGATTGCGCGGCGACGGAATTCTTCAAGGACGGCGCTTACGTCTACGGCGGCGAGAACAAGACCCGCTCGGCATCGGAGCAGGCGACGTATCTCGCAGAGTTGGTCGCCCGTTATCCGATCGTCTCAATTGAGGACGGCATGTCCGAAGACGACATGGACGGCTGGAAGGCATTGACCGATCTCGTCGGCAGCAAGTGCCAGCTTGTCGGCGACGATCTGTTCGTCACGAATGTGACGCGGCTCGAAGACGGCATCAGGAACGGTCGCGCTAATTCGATCCTGATCAAGGTCAACCAGATCGGCACGCTGACTGAAACGCTCGCTGCCGTCGCAATGGCGCACAAGGCCGCCTATACCTGCGTGATGTCGCATCGTTCCGGCGAAACCGAGGATTCCACGATCGCCGACCTCGCGGTTGCCACAAATTGCGGGCAGATCAAGACCGGATCGCTGGCGCGTAGCGATCGCACCTCGAAATACAACCAGTTGCTGCGCATCGAGCAGGAACTGGGCACGCAGGCGCTTTATGCAGGCCGGCTCGCGATCAAGGGCCAGAAGTAAGGTTTGAGAGTGCGACAGGTGAGGCAAGCGGTCTCGCGTGCCGAATTGAAAACGGATCGGGAGCGAGCAGGATGGATCAGTCGATGAGTCTGAGTGGATCGGAACGGACGCTGGCGGTCAAGGAACTGATCGCCTTTATCGAGTCGGCGGTCGATGCCGCGAAGATCGATCAGACCCCGTTCTATCATCTCGAACTCAGCGACATCTTTCCCGCGCATACCTATGCCGCGATGCTCGATGCCATGCCGGAGGCGCAGGACTATCGTCCGATGAGCGGGCGCAGCAAGGGCCTCGACCTTGCCGACGGTACGCATACCCGCGTCAAGATCGACCTCTTTCCGGAATATATCCGGCATCTGCCGCCGCAAAAGCTGGAGGTGTGGCGCATGGTCGGCACGGCGCTGCGCTCCGAGCCCGTCAAGAACGCGTTCCGCCGCAAGCTCGCGCCGGCGCTCGAAAAACGCTTCGGCGCCGAGTTCGCCTCGGTCGGCATGTTTCCGATCCCGATCCTCACCCGCGACATTCCCGGCTACAGGATCACGCCGCACACCGACACGCGTTGGAAGGGCATCACCGTGCAGCTTTACCTGCCGCGCGACGACGCCAACACCGACATCGGCACCATCTTCCACGACATCCTGCCGGACGGCAGCATGCCGAAGGCCGCGCAGATGAAGTTCGCGCCGAATTCGGGTTACGCCTTCGCGGTCGGCACCGACACGTGGCATTCGGCCGACCCGGTCCACACCGGCGTGAAGACGCGCGACAGCATCTTGCTGACATACTTCGTCGATCAGGGTCCGCTGAAGGTGCTGCGCAACCGCGGCAAGCGGCTCGGCAATTTCCTGCTCAACGAGATCAGGAACCGGACGTAAGTTTTTCTAACGTTCCGACCATGCGAGCTTCGCGCCGAGCCCGACAAAGGCAGCCGCGAAGCTGCGCCGTATCCAGACCAGCACGCGCGGGCTTGAGATGATGCGGTCGCGCACCGATGCCGCGAACAAGCCGTAGATGACGAACACCGCGAACGTCATCAGCATGAAGACGGCGCTCAGCGTCAGCATCTGCGACACCGCGCCGCCATTCTCCGCATTGATGAATTGCGGCAGGAATGCCAGAAAGAAGATCGACAGTTTCGGGTTGAGAATATTGACCAGAATGCCGGTCAGGATGACTTTTCGCGTCGAACGCGCATCGACCGTTTTCTCGACGCGCAACACGCCGGTTTCCTTCACCGTCGCCCAGGCCATGTAAAGCAGATAGGCGACGCCGAGATATTTCAGCGCTTGGAACGCCAGCGCGCTGGTGTGGAGCAGGGCGGCCAGTCCCATGATCGCCGCCGCCATATGCGGCACGATCCCGATGGTGCAACCGAACGCGGCCACAACGCTCATACGCGCCCCGCGCGCGAGCCCCGCCGCCAGCGTGTACAGTACGCCGGTGCCGGGCGAGGCAACGACTATCAGCGAGGTGATGAGGAATTCGACGGTCATGTGAGGCTGCCCCTCGGACGATCATGTCTTGCAATTTTTGATGTTGCAATCCGCGCGTCCGGTGATGATCACATCCCCGTCATCACCGCGCTGCATCAACTTCATGCATTTGCATCTTTCGAGGAGGCGGCTACATTGCGCGGCGAACCCAGACCCGCGCGTTCGGATACAAGAGGAATTCATTCATGGCTACCCAGCATAAGATCGCTGTCATCGTCGGCAGTCTCCGCAAGGAAGCGTTCAGCCTCAAAATCGCAAAGGCGCTGCAAAAACTGGCACCCGACACGCTGAAGCTCGAATTGCTGACGCTGGAAGGCCTGTCATTTTTCAATCAGGATCTTGAATCGACCCCACCCGCTGACTGGCTGAAACTGCGCGAGACCCTGAAGGCCTCGGCCGGCGTGATTTTCGTAACCCCCGAATATAATCGTTCGATCCCCGGCGTGCTGAAGAACGCGATCGATGTCGCATCACGGCCTTACGGTCAGAGTTCGCTGAACGGTCGCGCAATCGGCATTATCGGCAATTCGCCGGGCGCTCAGGGCGGCGTCAGCGCGGTCAAGCATTTGCAGAACATCCTTCCGGGCATTTCTGGTTCGATCCTGCAGCAGCCGGAAATGTATCTGGGCATGATCGGCGACGCGTTTGATGACAAGGGCGAACTCACCAAGGAGTCGGTGAAGGAATTTCTCGTGACGTATCTCGCGGCTTTCGCGGCGTTCGTCGCCAAGCAGAAGGGCTGACGAAAAGTCGCTGTGGCCGGCCCGGTGTCAACCTTGCGTTAACCGGGCCGTCGCATCGTCGCGCATGGTCTCGCGAACACGATTGAAATCCCTGCTCACCGGCGTCGTCCTCTACGCGATGGCGGCGTCGATGATCGGCTATTTCGGCGTCAACGCCTATACCGGCAAATATGGTTTGAACGCCCGCCAGGAACTCGATCAGGACATCATCGCGCTGACGTCCGAACTGGTTCGCCTGAAGAAGGAGCGCGCCGAGGGTGAGCAGCGGGTGTCGCTGCTGCGCAGCGAGCGCGTCGATCCCGACATGCTGGACGAGCGGGTGCGTTTTCAGCTCGATTTTGTCCATCCCCGCGATCTCGTTCGCGTCGTCACGAAGAACTGACACGCCGCATTTTTGATCACGCTGCAGTGCGAAATCGCGCCGCGTATTCAAAGATTTTTGCGATGCTTCCAAGCCGTTGTCAGTTGGGGTAGAGAGGGTGCAACGATCCTCTCAGCCGGATGTGACATGGCCGCAGCGAAGAAGACCACCGCCCCCGAAACCGAGAGCAAGGGTAACGGCCACGCACCGCTTGAATTCAGCAACGACGAGGAGATGCGGGCGCTGCGCGACATGCTCCTGATCCGCCGGTTCGAGGAAAAGGCCGGCCAGCTTTACGGCATGGGTGCGATCGGCGGCTTCTGTCATCTCTATATCGGCCAGGAAGCCATCGTCGTCGGCATGCAGATGGCGCTCAAGCACGGCGATCAGGTCATTACCGGCTATCGCGACCACGGGCACATGCTTGCAACGGGTATGGAAGCCAAGGGCGTGATGGCTGAACTGACCGGGCGGCAAGGCGGCTACTCCAAGGGCAAGGGCGGCTCCATGCACATGTTCAGCAAGGAGAAGCACTTCTACGGCGGCCACGGCATCGTCGGCGCGCAGGTCTCGCTTGGAACAGGTTTGGCTTTCGCCAACAGCTATCGCGGCAACGACAATGTCAGCATCGCCTATTTCGGCGACGGCGCGTCTAATCAGGGCCAGGTTTATGAGAGTTTCAACATGGCCGAGTTGTGGAAGCTGCCGGTCGTCTATGTGATCGAGAACAATCGCTATGCGATGGGCACGTCGGTGACGCGCTCCTCGGCGCAGACCGATTTTTCCAAGCGCGGCATCTCGTTCAATATTCCCGGCGAACAAGTGGACGGCATGGACGTCCGCGCGGTCAAGGCCGCCGGCGACAAGGCCGTCGCCTGGTGCCGCGAGGGCAAGGGTCCGTTCATTCTTGAAATGCAGACCTATCGCTATCGCGGCCACTCGATGTCGGACCCGGCGAAATACCGTACCCGCGAAGAGGTCGACAAGGTTCGCCACGACCAGGATCCGATTGAGCAGGTCCGCAACCGGCTCATGAAGCTTGGCGTCAGCGAACAGGATCTCAAGAAGGTCGATTCGGACGTCCGCGAGATTGTCAATGACGCTGCGGACTTTGCCCAGAACGACAAAGAGCCGGACGTCTCCGAATTGTGGACCGATATTCTTCGCTGATCATACGCGGCGCGACGGCAAGCCGTCGTCGCGCGCGATCAAGACCCTTCGTTCGGAGCCGCCATGCCTATTGAAGTCCTGATGCCCGCTTTGTCGCCGACCATGGAGAAGGGCAACCTCTCCAAATGGCTGAAGAAGGAAGGCGATACGATCAAATCCGGCGACGTCATCGCGGAGATCGAAACCGACAAGGCGACGATGGAGGTCGAGGCGACCGACGAAGGCACGCTCGGAAGAATCATGGTGCCAGAAGGCACGCAGGACGTTGCCGTCAACACGCCGATTGCGACCATTCTGGCTGACGGCGAGGACGCCTCGGCGGTGCCTGCGCCGAAGGCCGAGAAAAAGGCCGAAGCCAAATCGGAGGACAAGACATCGGAATCGAAATCCGATGCCACCGGCGATCCCGAAAAGTCGCCGAAATCATCCGACACCAAGACAGCAAGCCAACCCAAAGCCGCGACGCCGGAGCCCGACCCCGAGGTGCCCGAAGGCACCGAAATGGTGATGGTGACGTTGCGCGAGGCCCTGCGCGACGCGATGGCCGAGGAGATGCGCCGCGACCCCGACGTCTTCGTCATGGGCGAGGAAGTCGCGGAATACCAAGGCGCCTACAAGGTCACGCAGGGGCTGTTGCAGGAATTCGGCGCCAGGCGCGTCATCGACACGCCGATCACCGAGCATGGTTTTGCCGGCGTCGGCGTCGGCGCGGCGATGGCGGGCCTCAAGCCGATCGTCGAATTCATGACCTTCAACTTCGCCATGCAGGCGATCGACCAGATCATCAACTCCGCCGCCAAGACGCTCTACATGTCCGGCGGCCAGATGGGTTGCCCGATCGTGTTTCGCGGGCCGAACGGCGCGGCCTCGCGCGTCGCCGCCCAGCACAGCCAGGATTATTCGGCGTGGTACTCGCAGGTGCCCGGTCTCAAGGTCATCGCGCCCTATTCGGTGGCCGACTACAAGGGGCTTCTGAAAGCCGCGATCCGCGATCCCAATCCGGTGGTTTTTCTCGAGCACGAAATGCTGTACGGCGTCTCCGGCCCGGTGCCGAAGCTCGACGATTACGTGCTGCCGATCGGCAAGGCGCGCGTGGTGCGCAAGGGCGATCACGTCACGCTGATCTCATGGTCGCACGGCATGACCTATGTGTTGAAAGCCGCCGAGGAATTGGCGAAAGAGGGCATCGAGGCCGAGGTCATCGACCTGCGCACGCTGCGCCCGCTCGACACCGAAACCATCCTCGACTCCGTGAAGAAGACCGGCCGCGCCGTCGCGGTAGAGGAAGGCTGGCAGCAAAACGGCGTGGGGGCCGAGATTGCCGCGCGCATCATGGAAGGCGCGTTCGATTATCTCGACGCGCCGGTCGCGCGGGTCTCCGGCAAGGACGTGCCGATGCCTTACGCCGCCAATCTGGAAAAGCTGGCGCTGCCGTCGGTTGCCGAGGTCGTCGAAGCGGCCAAGGCCGTTTGCTATCGGTGAGGCTGATGGCTGGTCCCAAGCAACAGCCGCTGCCGCCCGACGTCGAAGGCCGCGATGACGCCACCGAGATCTTGCGGGCCTTCGTGCTCGATGGCGGCCTGTCGATCGCCTTCACCCGCGCCTTCGAGGAGCCGGATATGTGGGGGCTGCTGCTGGTCGATATCGCCCGCCACGCCGCACGCGCCTATGGGCGGGAGTCCGAGTTCTCCGAGGACGAAGCGCTGAGCCGCATCGTCGAGATGTTCGAGGCCGAAATCGCGCGGCCGACGGACATCGGCGCCACCTCACCGCGCTCGCAGCAGGGTCATTAAAATGACGAGGGCACTGATATGACAACGCATCAGCAGCATCTCGACTTCATGGCGGAAGCCATCCGCGAAGCGCAGGACAGCATCGCCCAGGGCGGTTTGCCGATCGGCGCAGTGCTGACGCGCGGCGACACCATCATCGCGCGCGGCCACAACAATCGCGTGCAGGAGAAGAACGTCATCCTGCATGGCGAGATGTCCTGCCTGCGCGACGCCGGGCTGACCTCGTTCCACGACACGGTGATGTACACGACGCTGTCGCCGTGTTCGATGTGTGCGGGCGCAGTCGGATTGTTCAAGCTGTCGCTGCTGGTGATCGGCGAATCCGTGACGTTTCCCGGCAGCAAGGACATCCTGACCCAGTTCGGCATTCCCTTCATCGATCTCGACGACGACCGCTGCACGACCATGATGACAAACTGGCGATCCGTTCCGGCCAACGAGCGCCTGTGGCAGGGCGACATCGGCAACTAAGGTCTGGGCTATTGAGTTTCGCTGTTTCGACATTTCACGCATGACCATCTTTGTGAGGGCACAATGCCGATCAACATCCTGATGCCCGCGCTGTCGCCGACGATGGAAAAGGGCAACCTCGCCAAGTGGCTCAAGAAAGAAGGCGACGCGGTGAAATCCGGCGACGTGATCGCCGAGATCGAGACCGACAAGGCGACGATGGAAGTCGAGGCCGTCGACGACGGCACGCTCGCGAAGATCATGGTGCCCGAGGGGACGCAGGACGTGGCCGTCAACGACGTGATCGCGGTGATGGCCGGCGACGGCGAGGATGTGAAGGCAGCGGGTGAGGCCAGCGTTGAGCCGAAAGCCAAGTCGGAGACTGCTTCACCTCTCCCCTCCGGGGAGAGGTCGATGCCGAGCGAAGCGAAGGCGTCGCGTGAGGGGGGACCATCCTCGAAGAAAGGTGCCCCCTCACCCCAACCCTCTAAGAGCGAGCAAAGCTCGTCTCGACCCCCAAGGGGAGAGGGGGCAGGCAGTGCTTCGCCGCAAGCCAACGGCCATGATCGCACCTTCGCCTCACCATTGGCGCGCCGGCTTGCGAAAGACGCCGGCATCGAGATCGGCCGGATCGAAGGCACCGGCCCGCACGGCCGCGTCATCGCGCGCGACGTGACGGAAGCCAAATCCGGCAAGGGCCTGAAAGCCGCGCCCGCCGGCGCTGCGTCGTCCGCTCCGGCCGAGGGCGCCGTTGCGCCGGGCATGTCCGACAAGCAGATCATGGGCTTCTACAAGGAGGGCAGCTACGAGGTCGTGCCGCATGACGGGATGCGCCGCACCATCGCGCAGAGGCTGACGCAATCGACGCAGACCATTCCGCACTTCTATCTGACGATGGACTGCAATCTCGATGCGCTGCTGGCGGCGCGCGAACAGATCAATGCGGCTGCGCCGAAGATCAAGGAGAAGACGCCCGCCTACAAATTGTCGGTCAACGACTTCGTCATCAAAGCGATGGCGGTGGCGTTGCAGCGCGTGCCGAATGCCAACGTGTCATGGACCGAAGCGGGCATGCTGAAGCACAAGGCGTCCGACGTCGGCGTCGCCGTCGCGATGCCGGGCGGCCTGATCACGCCGATCATCCGCAATGCGCAGACGCAGTCGCTGTCGTCGATCTCGAACCAGATGAAGGATTTCGCGGTGCGCGCGCGCAATCGCAAGCTGAAGCCCGAGGAATATCAGGGCGGCACCACGGCCGTGTCCAATCTTGGCATGTTCGGCATCAAGGATTTCACCGCTGTCATCAACCCGCCGCACGCCACGATCCTCGCGGTCGGCGCGGGCGAGGAGCGTGCCATCGTCAGGAACGGCAAGATCGAGATCGCCAATATGATGAGCGTGACGCTGTCCTGCGATCACCGTGCGGTCGACGGCGCGCTCGGCGCGGAGCTGCTCGGCGCATTCAAGGCGCTGATCGAAAATCCGGTCATGATGATGGTGTGATGTCCTTTCTTCTTTTTTGCTTCCCTCTCCCCTAGTGGGAGAGGTCGAAATGTTGAGAGACAGCACCTCCCTGAATCGCGAGTTACGACATGGCCGACACCTCCTTCGACATCATTATCATTGGCTCGGGCCCCGGCGGCTATGTCGCGGCGATCCGCGCGGCGCAGCTCGGCTTCAAGACAGCGATCGTCGAGAAGCAATATCTCGGCGGCATTTGTCTCAACTGGGGCTGCATCCCGACCAAGGCGCTGCTGCGCACCGCCGAGATCTATCACTACATGCAGAACGCCAAGGCCTATGGCCTGTCGGCGGACAATGTCTCGTTCGACGCTAAGGCGGTCGTGGCGCGCTCGCGCGGCGTCTCGAAGCGGTTGAATGACGGCGTCGGCTTCCTGATGAAGAAGAACAAGATCGCGGTGATCTGGGGCGACGCTACGATCGACGCGCCGGGCAAGATCACTGTCAAGGCCTCGAAGGTCGATGGGCCCAAGGGCGCGCTCGGCGCGGGGGCCTATCAGGCCAAGCACATCATCCTGTCCACCGGCGCGCGGCCGCGCGCGTTGCCGGGGCTGGAGCCGGACAAGAAGCTGGTCTGGACCTATTTCGAGGCGATGGTGCCCGACAGCATTCCGAAGTCGCTGCTGGTGGTCGGCTCCGGAGCGATCGGCATCGAATTCGCGTCGTTCTTCCGCACCATGGGATCGGAGGTCACGGTCGTCGAGGTGCTGCCGCAGATCCTGCCGGTCGAGGACGCGGAGATCGCGACTTTCGCCCGCAAGGCGTTCGAGAAGCAGGGCATCAGGATCAAAGCGAATACGAAAGTCACCAAGCTCGACAAGAAGGCCGACAGCGTCGTCTGCACGCTGGAGGCGGACGGCAAGAGCGAGACCATCGAGGTCGAGCGCGTCATTTCGGCGGTCGGCGTGGTCGGCAATATCGAAGGGCTCGGGCTGGAGAAGCTTGGCGTCAAGACCGATCGCGGCTGCGTCGTGATCGACGGCTTCGGTGCGACCAATATCCCCGGCATCTATGCAATCGGCGACGTCGCCGGCCCGCCGATGCTGGCGCACAAGGCCGAGCATGAGGGCGTGATCTGCGTCGAGGCGATCAAGGGGATGCATCCGCATCCGATGGACAAGCTCCTGATCCCCGGCTGCACCTATTGCCAGCCCCAGATCGCGTCGGTGGGGCTGACCGAGGCGAAGGCCAAAGAAAACGGCCGCGAGATCCGGGTCGGACGTTTCCCGTTTGCCGGCAACGGCAAGGCGATCGCGCTCGGCGAGGATCAGGGGCTGGTCAAGGTGATCTTCGACAAGACGACCGGGCAGATGCTCGGTGCGCACATGGTCGGCGCCGAAGTCACCGAATTGATCCAGGGCTATGTCGTCGGCATGAACCTCGAGACAACCGAGCAGGAATTGATGCACACGATCTTCCCGCATCCGACGCTGTCCGAGATGATGAAGGAGGCCGTGCTCGACGCCTACGGTCAGGTGCTGAACGCCTGAAGGCAGTTTAAGGCCGAGGTTCCAGAAAGTTGACAAATTGTCGCAGCAAGGAAGGAACTTCCTGTGGGACGGTCCATTGGTAGTGCGTTATTTCAACAGGAGGCTACCCATGCGTAAGACCATTATGACCACCGTTGTCGCTGCTGCCATCGGTTTCACTGGCATCGTTGCGGCTTCCGCCCAGACCACCGCCCCGGGCGCGCCGGCCAGCAACCAGTCCAACGTGACCGGTGCGACGACAAC
Source organism: uncultured Tardiphaga sp. (assembly GCA_964244735.1). GTDB lineage: Bacteria > Pseudomonadota > Alphaproteobacteria > Rhizobiales > Xanthobacteraceae > Tardiphaga. Next base: position 182,675 of record CAXTJT010000004.1, on the reverse strand, counting down.
TGACAACGGTGCGATGAATTCGCAGAACAAGATGATGATGAAGAAGAAGAAAATGATGAAGAAGAAGGGCATGATGAAGGGTGACGGCATGATGGACAAAAAGATGTAATCCATCTCGCTTTTGCGTTTCGGCAAGCCGGCCCCATTGGGGCCGGTTTTTTCTTGAGCGCTTGCAAGCGTTAGAAGTCTTCGCGAAGGTGGCTTCGATGCAACGAATGTTGCGATACAGCAACAGATCCTGAACATTTCAGCGTTGCCCCAGCCGGCCCTTGCGCGCGCCGCTATTTGGCCACACGCCTCCACGCATCTTTCAGGACGAAGCTTGTGTTTTAATCGGTCGATTAAAACACGCGACGAAGTGGACGCGGTGCGCGTGAGCGCCTCAGGATTTGGGTTGATGGACGCCAAGACCGACATCAAGACGCGCTTGCCAAGCCGTCACGTCACGGAAGGGCCGGAACGCGCCCCGCATCGCTCGTATCTTTATGCGATGGGCCTCACCAGCAAGCAGATCCACCAGCCCTTCGTCGGCGTCGCGTCGTGCTGGAACGAGGCCGCGCCCTGCAATATTTCGCTGATGCGCCAGGCGCAGGCCGTCAAAAAGGGCGTTGCTTCGGCCGGCGGCACGCCGCGCGAATTTTGTACCATCACCGTCACCGATGGCATCGCGATGGGCCATGACGGCATGCGCTCGTCGTTGCCGTCGCGCGAATGCATCGCCGATAGCGTCGAACTGACGATACGCGGCCATGCCTATGACGCGCTGGTCGGCCTGGCCGGCTGCGACAAGTCGCTGCCGGGTATGATGATGGCGATGGTCCGTCTCAACGTGCCTTCGATTTTCATCTATGGCGGATCGATCCTGCCGGGCAATTTCCGCGGCCAGCAGGTCACGGTGCAGGACATGTTTGAAGCCGTCGGCAAGCACTCGGTCGGCGAAATGTCGGATGCGGATCTGGACGAAATCGAGCGCGTCGCCTGTCCGTCGGCCGGCGCCTGCGGCGCGCAATTCACCGCCAACACGATGGCGACGGTGTCCGAGGCGATCGGGCTGGCGCTGCCTTATTCGGCCGGCGCTCCGGCGCCTTACGAGATCCGCGACTCGTTCTGCGCCACCGCCGGCGAGAAGGTGATGGAGCTGATCGCGCTCAACATCCGCCCGCGCGACATCGTCACCCGCAAGGCCCTTGAAAACGCCGCCGCGGTCGTTGCCGCCTCGGGCGGCTCGACCAACGCTGCGCTGCATCTGCCGGCGATCGCGCATGAATGCGGCATCAAGTTCGATCTGTTCGACGTCGCCGAAATCTTCAAAAAGACTCCTTATGTCGCCGATTTGAAACCGGGCGGACGTTATGTCGCCAAAGACATGTTCGAAGTAGGTGGCATTCCGCTTTTGATGAAGACGCTGCTCGATCACGGACATCTGCACGGCGATTGTCTGACCGTCACCGGTCGCACCATCGCCGAGAATTTGAAGTCGGTGAAATGGAATCCGCACCAGGACGTGGTGCGCTCCGCGGATCAGCCGATCACCGTCACGGGCGGTGTGGTCGGATTGAAAGGAAACCTCGCGCCTGAGGGCGCGATCGTGAAGGTCGCGGGGATGTCCAACTTGAAATTCACGGGGCCGGCGCGCTGTTTCGATCGCGAAGAAGATGCGTTCGAGTCCGTAAAGACCAGGACTTACAAGGAAGGCGAAGTCATCGTCATCCGCTATGAGGGCCCCCGCGGCGGTCCCGGCATGCGCGAGATGCTGTCGACCACGGCGGCGCTGACCGGGCAGGGCATGGGCGGCAAGATCGCTCTGATCACCGACGGCCGCTTCTCCGGCGCAACGCGCGGTTTCTGCATCGGCCATGTCGGCCCGGAAGCGGCGGTCGGCGGTCCGATCGCTCTGATCGAAGACGGCGACATCATCGAGATCGATGCCGATGTCGGCACGCTGAACGTGCGCCTGAGCGACGACGAATTGGCGCAACGCAAAACCAAATGGCAACCGCGCGCGACGAACCATACGTCGGGCGCTTTGTGGAAATATGCCCAGCAGGTCGGCCCTGCAGTCGATGGCGCCGTCACCCATCCGGGCGGCGCGCATGAGAAACAGTGTTATGCGGATATCTAGGCGTAGCGTTTGCGTGGCGTTGATGCTGGGAGCCGCGGTGTCCCAGTGGGCGGTTGCGCCTGCGCGCGCCTTTGACGGCACGACGGTTGGTCAGGATGCCCCGATCGCGGTGCTTGCGCCACAGCCGGGCCTGAAGAAGCTGCTGCCTCCGAAGGAGACTCCCGACGCGCCGTCGCTGACCGCGTTGCAGTATCAGGCCGAAGGCGGCCATCCCGTCGCGCAGTGGAAGCTTGGCCGGATGTACGCCAATGGCGATGGCGTGATGCAGGATGATCTGCGCGCCTTCGAATATTTCAGCCGCGTCGCCAATGCCCATGCCGAGGATTCGCCGAGCGCGCCGCAGGCCGCGATCGTTGCCAACGCCTTCGTATCTTTGGGGCGATATTATCTCGAAGGGATTCCGAACTCCAAAGTGAAGGCCGATGCCGAGCGCGCACGCGAGATGTTTTCCTATGCCGCGTCCTATTTCGGCAATGCCGACGCGCAATATGATCTGGCGCGGCTATATTTGAAGGGGGTCGGCACGCCGCGCGACACCCGCTACGGCGTGCGCTGGCTCGGCCTCGCGGCCCAGAAGGGCCAGCATCAGGCGCAGGCGATGCTCGGCCAGATGCTCTTCAATGGCGAGCAACTGCCGAGGCAGGCGGCGCGCGGGCTGATGTGGCTGACTTTGGCGCGTGACAGCGCGGGACCCGACGAGATCTGGATCAAGGACAGCTACAACAAGGCGATCAACAAGGCGTCCGAGGACGACCGCGCAATGGCGTTGCAATTGCTCGAGAACTGGGTTCAGGGCAAGCGGGATTGAGAAAGCCGTCACCCTGAGGAGCGCGCACGTGCGCGCGACGCGAAGGGTGGCGGCTGAACATCATCCTTCGAGGCTCGCCCAAGATGACCGCGCAACAGCGCGGTCGGGCGAGCACCTCAGGATGCCGGATTCCTCTGCTTACGCCGCCAAATCCAGGTCCACCCATACCGGCACATGGTCCGACGGCTTTTCCCAACTGCGCACATGCTTGTCGATCCCGACGCCAGCGAGGCGGTCGACGGCCTGCGGCGACAGCAACAGATGGTCAATGCGAATGCCGTGGTTCTTTTGCCAGGCGCCGGCCTGATAATCCCAAAAGGTGTATTCGCCGCCGGCATCCGAGACGGCGCGCAAGGCATCCGTCAGACCAAGTCCGAGAAGCCGCTGAAAGCGCTCTCGGGTCTGCGGCTTGAACAGGGCATCATTGACCCAGGCCGCCGGATTATGAACGTCGCGGGCAGCGGGGATGACGTTGAAATCGCCTGCCAGAACCAGCGGTTCCTCGGTCTTCAGGCGCTCACGCGCATAGTCGGCGAGCCGATCCATCCAGCGCAGCTTGTAGGGATATTTCTCGGTCTCAACCGGATTGCCGTTCGGCAAGTACAGGCAGGCGACGCGGACGACGCCCGATTTGAGCGACACGACACCCTCGATGAAGCGGGCATGGACGTCTTCCTCGTCGCCAGCCAGTCGCGGCGTGGCCTCGTCCAGCGGATACTTCGACAGCAGCGCGACGCCGTTGAACGTCTTCTGGCCGTGGGTGACGACATTGTAGCCGAGCGCCTCGATCGCCTCCCGCGGAAATGCGTCGTCCATACACTTGATCTCCTGCAGGCAGGCGATGTCCGGCGCTGTTTCCTTCAACCACGTCAGCAGGTGGTCGAGGCGCTGGCGGACCGAATTGACGTTCCATGTGGCGATACGCATGCAGGGTGTCCCGGTAACAACAATTGTAAGTTTTGTCCGCCGTGGCATACCATGACCACGCCTGCTATGATAATCAGGGATCGCAGGCATGTAAGCCACTGTGCGATTAAGAAAATTAAATGCGGAAACCGGGGCGGTCCCGATCCTTTAACGGGTCGGACGGGATGTCATGAAAAAGCGAAACGCGATCATTTCCCTCGGGCTCATCGGTGCGGTGGCGCTTGGCGCCTATCTGTCGAAATCGCTCTGGAGCGGACATGATGCCAGCGCGCAGGCTCCGCCGCGGCCGCGCGTCGTCGCTGTCGAGCTGGCCAAATCCGAGCAGCGACCGATCCCCGTCGATGTCGACTCGATCGGCATGGTGACGCCGATTTCCAGCGTGGCCCTGAAGTCGCGCGTCGAAACCACGATCATGCAGGTCCATTTCGAGGACGGAGCGAAGGTCAAGGAGGGCGACCTCCTGTTTACCCTGGACTCGCGACAGATCGATGCGCAGATCGAGCAGGCGCAGGGCGCACTCGCCCGCGATCAGGCACAATTGGCCGGCGCGCAGCGAGACCTCAAACGTTACAGTGACCTGATCGGCAAGGGCGCGACCACGCAGGTGAATGTCGATAATGCCAAGACCCAGGCTGACATCCTCGCCGGCACGATTCAGGCGGATCAGTCGGCCCTCGACAATCTGAAAGTCCAGAAGAGTTTCACGCTGATCCATGCGGCGGTCTCCGGCCGCATCAGCGCCGCCAACGTCAAGGTCGGAAATTTCGTGCGACCGGCCGACACGACCGCGCTCGCGACCATCAACCAGATGGCGCCGGTCTATGTGTCGTTCTCGGTGCCGCAGCGCGTGCTCGCCGATCTGCGTGACGCCATGAGCGCGTCGGCGACCAAGGTGGTGGCGTCGATCCCCGGTAGCGGCCGTTCCGAGGACGGCAAGGTCGCGATGGTCGAGAACAGCGTGGATTCCACGACCGGTATGGTCACGGTGCGCGGCATCATGGACAACGGAAACGAGACGCTGTGGCCCGGCACGCTGGTGCAGACCAAGCTCACGGTCCGCACGGAAAGCGTCGTCGTCGTGCCGACCGTCGCCGTGCAGCGCAGCCAGACCGGCAATACGGTGTTCGTCGTCAAGGATGGTGTCGCCAATGTTCGCCCGGTGAAAACAGATCGCACCTTTCAGGGCTTTACGGTGATCACGGAAGGCCTCGCCGGTGGGGAGGATGTTGTCGTCGATGGGCAGTTGCTGCTGCTTGACGGCACCAAGGTTCAACCCCGCGCCGCCAAAGCCGGAGCCTGATCGTGCGTCGGTTCGGAAGCTCTCCCCAGCATTTGCTGCATTCCGGTCGAGGGAGTTTGCGATCCAAAGCCGCACTATCGTTTATAACTGTTGGCGTCCTTGCGAATACGACATTTGCTGAAGTGCGTCCCGCAAGTGATGGCAAACTTCGTATTCGGGACGCCAACCCATGACGCTGTCGGAGCTTTGCATTCGGCGGCCGGTGATGACGATGCTCATCACCGCATCAATCATCGCCTTCGGCATTTTCGGTTTTCGGCTGTTGCCGGTGTCGGCGCTGCCCAAGGTCGATTTTCCGACAATCGCCGTCACCGCGACATTGCCCGGCGCCAGCGCCGACACAATGGCGGCGTCGGTCGCCGGCGTGATCGAGCGGCAATTGTCGACGATCGCGGGCATCTCGTCGATGTCGTCGTCATCATCGCAGGGCTCGACCCAGATCACCATCCAGTTCGACCTCAACCGCGATATCGATGCGGCCGCGCTTGACGTCCAGACGGCGCTGACGATCGCGCAGCGCCGGCTGCCGATCGAGATGACAATTCCGCCGAGCTTTCGCAAAGTCAATCCGGGCGACTTCCCGGTGCTCTTCATCGCGCTGCGCTCGGCCACGCTGCCGCTGTCGGCCGTCAATGAATATGGCGATATCACCGTCGGGCAATCGCTGTCGCAAATTCCGGGCGTGGCGCAGGTCACGATTTACGGACCGCAGAAATTTGCGATCCGCGTGCAGGCCGATCCGGAAGCCGCCGCGGCGCGGGGGCTGTCGCTCGAAGACATCCGCACCGCCGTGTCGCGCGCCAATTCCTCGACGCCGGTCGGCACGCTGAACGGGCCGAAGCAGGATGTGTCGCTGCAAGCCTCCGGGCAGATGGACAAGGCCGCCGATTATCGCTCGGTCGTCATCGCATTTCGCAATGGCTCGCCGGTCAAGCTGGACGAGGTCGCCAAGATTTACGACAGCGTCGAGAACGACAAGGTGGCGACCTGGCTGAACGGCGAGCGCGCCATCGTGCTCGCCGTGCAGAAACAGCCCGACGCCAACACGGTCGCCGTCGTCGATGGCGTGCTGGCGAAACTGCCCTCCCTGCGCGCGCAAATCCCGCCGTCTGTCACTGTCACGACCATGATGGATCGCTCGATCTCGATCCGGCAGGCGGTCGCTGACGTCGAGGAGACGCTGCTGATCGCCGTGGTGCTCGTGATCCTCGTGATTTTCCTCTTCCTGCGCTCGGCCTGGGCGACATTCATTCCGGCGCTCGCCGTGCCGATCTCGCTGTTCGGCACCTGTGCCGTGATGTACATGCTCGACTTCTCCATCAACAACATGACGCTGCTGGCGCTGACCCTGTCGGTCGGTTTCGTTGTCGACGACGCCATTGTCATGCTGGAAAACATCGTCCGCCATATCGAACACGGCATGAAGCCGTTCGACGCCGCCTTGAAAGGCTCGCGCGAGATCGGTTTCACGATCATCTCGATTACGTTCTCGCTGATCGCCGTGTTCATTCCTGTGTTGCTGATGGGCGGCATCGTCGGTCGCGTGTTCCGCGAATTTGCCGTAACGATCGCGGTCGCGATCGTGGTGTCGGGCTTCGTATCGCTGACGCTGACACCGATGCTCTGCGCGCGCGTGCTCAAGGCGCACGATCCGAACCACAAGGACAATATCGTTCTTCGCGCTTTCGAGGCCGGTTTTGCTGGATTGCTACGTGGCTATGAATGGGCGCTCGACAGGGTGCTGGCCTTCAAGGGCGTGATGCTGTTGGTGACGCTGGCGACGCTCGCCGGCACGGTCTGGCTCTATATGGTCGTGCCCAAGGGATTCTTTCCGCAGGAGGACACCGGCTTCCTGATCGGCGTCACCGAAGCCGCAACCGATACATCGTTCGAGGCCATGTCGGTGCGGCAGAAGGCGCTTGCCGACATTCTGAAAACCGATTCCGCCGTCGACTACATCAACTCGACGGTCGGGTCCGGCGGCCCAAACCCGACCGCGAATTATGGTCGGCTGTTTATCGCACTGAAGGAGCAGAAGACGCGCGATGCCGCACCGGTCGTCATCGCGCGACTGCGGCAGAAGGCAACGGCCGTGCCGGGGTTGCAGGCCTTCTTCCAGAGCATTCAAAATCTCAGCGTCGGCGGCCGCATCTCGAAGAGCCAATATCAATACGTGTTGCAGAGCGGTGACACGACGTCGCTGTATCGGGTCGCGCCGGAGATGCGCGACAGGATCGCCAAGGCGCCGGGCCTGCTCGACGTCACCACCGACCTTTACATCAAGAATCCGCAGATGACGGTCGATATCGATCGCGAAAAGGCCGGCGTCTACGGCATCACCGTCGATCAGGTTCGCAACCAGCTCTACAACGCCTTCGGTGCGCGACAGGTCGGCACGATCTATACGCCGTCCAACGACTACCAGATCATTCTCGAAGCCCAGCCGCAGTTCCGGGTCGATCCGTCAGACCTGTCGAAACTGTACTTGAAGACGGCAAACAACCAGACCATTCCGCTCGATGCGGTGGCGAAGATGACGCCGAGTGTCGGGCCGCTGCAGATCAACCATCAGGGTCAGCAGCCGGCGGTGACGATCTCGTTTAATTTGGCGCCGGGCACCTCGCTTGGCTACGCGGTCGATCAGATCACGCAGATCGAACGCGACTCGAATTTGCCGGTGACGATCGCAACCGGCTTTTCCGGGACCGCGCAGGTGTTTCAGGACAGCTTGCGCGGGCAAGGCGTGCTGATCCTGGCCGCCGTGTTCGCGGCCTTCGTCATTCTCGGCATCCTGTATGAAAGCTTCATTCACCCGATCACGATCATTTCGGGCCTGCCGTCGGCCGGCATCGGCGCGATCCTGACGTTGATGCTGTTCAACATGGAATTGTCCGTCATCGCGATGATCGGCATCGTCATGCTGGTCGGCATCGTGAAGAAGAACGCGATCATGATGGTGGATTTCGCGCTGGAACGCCGCCGCGTCGGACTGTCGGCCGAGCACGCGATCCGCGAGGCGGCGCTGCTGCGGTTCCGCCCGATCATGATGACGACTTTCGCCGCGATCTTCGGCACGCTGCCGATCGCGCTGGGAGCCGGCGCCGGTGCGGAGTTGCGTCAGCCGCTCGGCGTCGCTGTCGTCGGCGGGTTGATGGTGTCGCAATTGCTGACGCTGTTCATCACGCCGGTGATCTATATCTATCTCGATCGCATCGATCGCCGGTTGAAGCGTCGTCTCGATCCGACCTTGATCGAGCCCGTCGACATCGATCGTCCGCGCGTGGTGGCGGCGGAATAGGGTGGCCTCCTAGTCCGGTTCGCAATGCAACTCGGTGGAAAATCGCGCGCCAATAAACTATGATACGCTGTCATCAGGGAATGTCGTCATGTTCGGCAATGATCTCATTGTTCTCGATACCGCAATCTTGGCTGGTAAACCGATCATTCGCGGAACGCGAATCTCTGTTGAGTTCATTATCGGACTTTTAGCTGACGGATGGACTGAAGCCGATATCATACAAGAATTTCCGACCGTATCACATGAAGGCTTTTCTGCCGCGTTAGCATATGCCCGTGACGTTATCGCTTCCGAGCGGGTTTTCCCGGCCGCTTGACGATGCGATTTCTTGTCGACGAGAATTTTCCGCGGTCAGCGGCGGAGCGACTGATCACGCTCGGCCACAACGTTCTGAACGTCGGATTGTTGGCGCCCGGCATGCCAGATAGAGAGATCGCTGCATGGGCAGCACGAGAAGATCGAATTATTCTGACTTCCGATAAGGATTTTGGCGAAATAAAATATCGCACTGGTCTCACAATGCGAAGCGGCGTCATTTTATTTCGATTGCCGATGTCCAAGGGGAACGGCGCACGACTGGCGGATCTCGTTCAATCTCGCACTGATTGGTCAGGACATTTTTCCGTCGTAACTGAAAATCAGGTGCGGATGCGGCCGATCGGCTGACGACCGCCTCAGATTGAAAAACTGGTCCCGCAGCCGCACGACGCCGTGGCGTTAGGATTGACGACGCGGAACGACGCGCCGATCAGGTCGTCGACGAAATCGACCTCGGACCCGGCGAGGAAGGGCACCGAGGCCGGATCGACCAGCACAACGGCCGTATCGCGGGAAATGACAAGATCGTCCTCGGCCTGCGCGCGCTCGACGTCGAACTTGTACTGAAAGCCGGAACAGCCGCCGCCCTCGACGCTGATCCGGAGCATCGCGCCGTCGCCCTCGGATTTCAGGATCTGCCCGATGCGCTTGGCGGCGCGCTCGCTGATGGTGACGGATTCAGTCATGTCTCGCTCTCCGGCGGCCAAATCGTTTGTATCCGGCCCGATCCATAGTTAAGTGCCAGCTCTCACGGAATCAAATGAATCAAGGGTCAAATCCAAGTGTCGGTCGGAATGGCTGCCCCCCGCAAGGCCTATGCCTGCGATCCCGATCACAGCCGCGGCCGTCGTTTCGCCGAGCCGCCGAGTACGACCCGCAGCGCGTTTCGCCGGGATTGCGACCGGGTCATTCATTCGACCGCGTTCCGCCGGCTCAAGCACAAGACGCAGGTGTTCGTCTTCCACGAGGGCGATCATTATCGCACCCGGCTCACCCACACACTGGAAGTGGCCCAGATAGCCCGTGCGCTGGCGCGGCAGCTCGGTCTCGATGAAGACCTCACGGAGGCGCTGGCGCTGGCGCACGATCTCGGCCACCCGCCGTTCGGCCATGCCGGCGAGCGTGCTCTCGACGCGTGCCTGAAGGCGCATGGCGGCTTCGACCACAATGCGCAGACGCTGCGTGTCGTGACGACCCTGGAACATCGCTACCCGGATTTCGACGGCCTCAACCTGACCTGGGAGACGCTGGAGGGCATCGTCAAGCATAACGGCCCGCTGACCGACGCGGCCGGCACCGCGGTCGGGCGCTATGCCTTTACGGGCCTGCCATACGGCATTGCGGAGTTCGACCAGCATTTCGGGCTGGAGTTGTCAAGCCACGCCTCGCTCGAAGCGCAATGCGCGGCGATCGCCGATGACATCGCCTATGACGCACATGACATCGACGACGGGCTGCGCGCCGGTCTGTTTTCGGTCGACGATCTCAAAGTGATGCCACGCACGGCGCGGATGATCGCCGAGATCGACGGACGCTATCCGCATCTCGATGAAGGCCGCCGCGGCGCGGAACTGGTGCGTGAGTTGATCTCCTACCTGATCGCAGACGTGTTTGCCGAGACCGGCCGCCGGCTCTCGGACATCCGGCCGGGCACGGTCGATGAGGTCCGCTTTCACGATCACGCGCTGGTCAATTTTTCGCCTGACGCGGAGGAGGCCGAGGCGATGATCAAGACCTTCCTGCGCGAGCGGATGTATCGCGCGCCGCGCGTGATGCTCGTCATGAACGATGCAGCGTCGGTGGTGCGTGACCTCTTCGCACGCTACTCGGCCGCGCCGGCCGACCTGCCGGCGGAGTGGCGGCCGACGGTCGAGGCGGCGACGGATGAGGCCGAGCGGGCGCGGTCGATCGGCAATTTCATCGCCGGCATGACCGACCGTTACGCGCTGACGGAGCATGGCCGGCTCTTTGACTCGACCCCGGATTTACGTTAGGCGGCGCTCTCGTTTCGTGCAGATTTAACAGCGGTTTTGATCGATTGATGGCTTCTTCAACTCACCCCACGCATCTGTTTGCCGATGTGTTGGCGCGCGTCCACGCCGCCTGTGCGGCGCTCGCCGCAAGCGGCGTGCTGCCGGCGCGCCTCGATCTGGCGCGCGTCGTGGTCGAGCCGACCAAGGATGAGTCGCATGGCGACATCGCGACCAACGCGGCGATGGTGCTGGCCAAGGATGCCAAGGCCAAGCCGCGCGATCTCGCCGACAGGATCGCCGCGCAACTGCGCGCCGATGAGTTGGTTGAAAAGGTCGATGTCGCCGGGCCCGGCTTCATCAATCTGACGCTCAAGCCGCAAGCCTGGATCGATGCGCTGCGCGCCGTGCTCGAACAAGGTGACGGCTACGGAAAGTCAGCGATCGGCGCGGCCGAAAAGGTCAATGTCGAATATGTCTCGGCCAACCCGACCGGGCCGATGCATGTCGGCCATTGCCGGGGCGCGGTGTTCGGCGATGCGCTGGCGAGCCTGCTGGCCTTCGCCGGCTACGATGTGACGCGCGAATATTACATCAACGATGCCGGCGCGCAGGTTGACGTGCTCGCGCGCTCGGCGTTCCTGCGTTATCGCGAGGCGCTCGGCGAAGACATCGGCGCGATTCCGGACGGGCTTTATCCCGGCGATTATCTGAAGCCGGTCGGGCAGGCGCTCGCCGCCACGCATGGCAGCGCGTTGAAGGAACTGCCTGAAGCGCAGTGGCTCCCGATCGCGCGTGCGATCTCCATCACGATGACGATGGAGATGATCAGGAGCGATCTCGCCGCGCTCAATATCAAGCACGAGCTGTTCTTCTCGGAGCGTTCGCTGATCGATGGTGGCACTGACAAGGTTGCCGCGACGATCGACTTCCTGCGCGCCAAGGGCGATGTCTATGAGGGTCGCCTGCCGCCGCCGAAGGGCGCGCCGGTCGAGGACTACGAGGACCGCGAGCAGACGCTGTTTCGCGCCACCGCCTATGGCGACGATGTCGACAGGCCGCTGAAGAAATCCGATGGCGGCTACACCTATTTCGCCTCCGATATTGCCTATCACAAGGACAAATACGATCGCGGTTTCCGCAATCTCGTCGATGTCTGGGGCGCGGATCACGGCGGCTACGTCAAGCGCGTGCAGGCGGCGATCAAGGCGGTGACGGACGGGCAGGCCGCGCTCGACGTCAAGATCGTGCAACTCGTCAGGCTGCTGCGCAACGGCGAGCCGGTGAAGATGTCGAAACGCTCCGGCGATTTCGTCACGCTGCGCGAGGTCGTGGACGAAGTCGGCTCCGACGCCGTCCGCTTCATGATGCTGTTCCGCAAGAACGACGCGGTGCTCGATTTCGATCTCGCCAAGGTGATCGAGCAGTCGAAAGACAATGCGGTATTTTACGTCCAGTACGGCCACGCTCGCGGCCACTCGATCTTCAACAAGGCCCGCGAGGCCTTTCCGGACGTGGACTTGGACGTTGGCTCGCTGAGTGCCGCGCCGCTCGATCGATTAACCGACCCCAGCGAACTCGGCCTGATGCGGCAACTGGCTCTCTATCCGCGTCTGATCGAGCAGGCGGCGCAGGCTCATGAACCGCACCGAGTCGCGTTCTACGTGTATGATCTGGCGAGCGGATTTCACGCCGCGTGGACGCGTGGGCGGGATCTGCCCAATTTACGCTTCATTATTACTAATGATGCAGAAATAACGAAGGCGCGGCTGGCATTGGTCCAGGGCGTCATCTCGGTTCTGGCATCAGGTCTCGCCGTTCTCGGCGTGCATGCCCCGACGGAGATGCGATAGGCGGGGACAGCCGATCGGTTCGGGACCAGACTGGCACCGACGGCGGCAAAATCAGGCGGCGGTCATTCTGCTCCGATTAGGCAGGTTGGCGGTCCCGGATGGGGGCGTATGAGTATCATGGTTGATCGAGATCAGGACCGTCACTCCTCAGACAATGGCCAAGGCCCGGACGCGCCGCGCCCAAGGGGCGAACCCGATCCGTTGGCTGAACTGGCGCGGTTGATCGGGCAGGCCGATCCCTTCGCGAATTTCGGCCGGGCCAATCCGTCGCATCCGACCCGCCGCACCCAGCCGATCGAGCCGACGCCGCAAGCCTATTCCGAGCGCGTGCGCGATCAGGCGCCGGATGTTCAGCCGTCATCGGGCCCATCCTGGATGAAGAATCGCGTTTTGCAGAACCGTCCGCCGTTGCCGACACCGTCGCCGGTCGAGATGCCTGCCGCTGACGACGACACCGACATCAACGCCAAGCCGCATCCGTTGCATCGTTACGCCGCGCAGCAGCCGCCGGACGACGAACCGCAGAACCTCCATTCGCATCTGCCGGACCACCAATCGCCGCCTTTCGTGGCCGACCCGTATCCGCATCAGCACGCGATTCATGATCCGCATCCACATGAACCGCGCTATCAGGATGATCGCTACGACGAGGCGCTTTATGGCGCGGTGCAGCCGACGCCTGAAGAACGTCACGCACAGCAATATGGCCAGACATCCGGTTATGGCGATGACGTCTATGGTTATTCCGACGAGTATGCCGAACCCGAAGCACGCAAGCCGCGCCGCAAGGGTTTGGTAACGGTCGCCGCCGTCATGGCTTTGGCCGTTGTCGGCACCGGCGGCGCCTATGCCTATCGCAATTTCGTCGGAGCGTCGCGGTCCGGCGAGCCGCCTGTGATCAAGGCCGATACCAATCCGATCAAGGTGGTGCCGCCGACCAATGCGACCGACGCGGCGAACGGCAAGCTTATTCAGGATCGCATGGCCGGCGGCGGCGAGAAGCTGGTGTCCCGCGAGGAGACCCCGGTCGATCCGCGCGACCCGAGCAAGGCCGGCCCGCGCGTCATTTTCCCGCCGTTAAATGCCAATGGCAATCCGCCGTCGACCGCCAGCGTGTCGCCTGCGGGGCGGGCCATGTCGGTGCCGCAGGCGGCGGCTGGCGACGAGCCGCGCAAAATCAAAACGTTTACGGTGAAAGGCGATCAGGCCGACGCCAATGGTGTGCCGGTGGCAAGACCCGCCACCAAGCCGTTGGCCGGGGCGGCGGCCAAGCAGCCGCCGAGCAATGCCAATGCCAGCACGAATGGTCCGATGTCGCTCAACCCGCAATCGGCCGCGCCGGCCGACCCGCGCAGCCGCGTTGCCAGCACCAATCCGACGCAGGCTGCGCCGACTGTGAGCGGCGGCTATCTCGTGCAGATCGCCTCGCAGGGCAGCGAGGCGGACGCCCAAGCCTCATTCAAGGCGCTGCAAGGCAAGTACCCGTCTGTGCTCGGATCGCGCTCGGCGCAGATCAAGCGCGCCGATGCGGGCCAGAAAGGCGTGCGCTACCGCGTCATGGTCGGGCCGTTCAGCAGCAATGACGAAGCCGCCCAGATGTGCGGCAACCTGAAAACAGCCGGCGGGCAGTGTTTCATCCAAAGGAATTAACGGCCGATTCCTTGACCCAGAGTTCTGGCGCGGTCTAATCCGCGCCATGTCTCCTGCCTCGACCAGCACCCGCGCGTTCATCACTGGAATCTCCGGTTTCACCCTCACCGATGACGAGCGGGCGTTCCTGCGCGACGAGCGGCCATGGGGCTTTATTCTCTTCAAGCGAAACATTGATACTCCGAAGCAAACCTATGATCTCGTTCAGGCAATGCGGGATTGTATCCAGGCGCCGCACGCCCCGGTCCTGATCGATCAGGAAGGCGGCCGGGTCCAGCGTCTAGGCCCGCCGCATTGGCCCGTCTACCCGCCGGGCGCCTTGTTCTCGGCGCTGTATGATCGCGACCCGGAACTGGGACGTCAGGCGGCACGGCTCAGCAGCCGGCTGATCGCGGCCGACCTGATCGATCTCGGAATCACCGTCGACTGCCTGCCGCTGGCGGATGTTCCGGCGGCCGACGCCGATGCCGTGATTGGCAACCGCGCCTACGGCACCACGCCCGACAAGGTCGCGGCGATCGCCCGCGCCGTCACGGACGGGCTGGAGCAGGGTGGTGTGCTGCCGGTGCTGAAGCATATCCCCGGTCATGGCCGCGCCACTGCCGACACGCATTACAAGCTCCCGATCGTCGATACTGCGAAAGCAGAACTCGAAGCCGTCGACTTCGCAGCGTTCCGGCCGCTCGCGGATCTGCCGATGGCAATGACCGCACATGTTGTGTTCAGCGCTTTCGATGCCGCCCAACCTGCGACCACTTCTGCGACAATCATCACCCAAGTGATTCGCGGAACGATCGGATTTCAGGGCCTGCTGATGAGCGACGACGTATCGATGAATGCGCTGGAAGGGTCGATCGCCGAGCGCACGCGCGCCATCGTCGCTGCCGGATGCGACATCGTTCTGCACTGCAACGGCAAACTGGATGAGATGCGCGCCGTCGCAGCCGAGACGCCAATTCTGGCCGGCGAGGCGTTGGCGCGGGCTGATCGGGCGCTGGCCGCGCGACAGCCACCGGTTGCGTTTGACCGCGTTGCCGCCCGCGCCGAGCTTGAAGCATTGATCGCGATCGCCGGAGCGCAGGCATGAGCGCCGAGATTCTATCCTTCGAGACCGGGCTTCCCACCGAAGCCGTCGGCGATGACGAGCCGTCGTTGGTTGTCGATGTCGAAGGTTATGAAGGACCGCTCGATCTGCTGCTCGCATTGGCGCGGCAACAAAAGGTCGACCTGCACAAGATTTCTATTCTGGCGCTCGCCGACCAGTATCTTCTGTTCATCGAGGAAGCGCGGAAAATTCGCCTTGAACTGGCTGCCGATTATCTGGTGATGGCGGCATGGCTGGCGTTCCTGAAATCGCGCCTGTTGCTGCCGGAACCGGCGACGCCGGACGGCCCCAGTGCCGAGGATATGGCGACCGCATTGGCCAACCGCTTGCGCCGGCTGGAAGCCATCCGGGGGGCATCGAACCGCCTTATGACCCGGCCGCAACTGCAGCGCGATATCTTTCCGCGCGGGCAAGCGGAACAAATCGCCGAAATCAGGCACCCGCGGTTTACGGCGACCTTGTACGATTTGCTGTCGGCCTATGCGACGCAGCGGCAGTCGCGCGTGCTGGCCAGCGTCCATATGGCGCGCCGCACGGTCTGGTCGCTGAAAGAGGCCCGCGCCTCGCTGGAGCGCCTCGTCGGCATGGCCGAGGATTGGGGTCGCCTCGACGAATACCTGTTGGCCTATGTCGCTGACCCGGCGCAGCGCGCCACGGTGATGGCGTCGAGTTTCGCGGCCGCTCTCGAGTTGGTGCGCGAAGGCGTCATGGACCTCAACCAGAAGGCGGCGTTCGCGCCTCTGTATTTCCGGATGCATCCAACCAGCGCGGCTCATGACGCGCCGGATGCGCTGGTCGAGTAAGTGGAAGAAGGAGACGAAGCCATGGCCAGTTTGGCGGAAAAACGCATCGTCGAGCTTGAGGACCACCAGCAGGACGCCTCCACGCAGGCACGTCCCGAGGAATTGCGGCTGCTCGAAGCGCTGCTGTTCGCCTCGACCGAACCGTTGGAGACGTCGGCGCTCGCCAAGCGGATGCCGGACGGCGTCGATGTGAAGGCGGCGCTCTTGCAGTTGCAGGCCGACTACGCCATGCGGGGCGTCAATCTCGTTCGCGTGGCCAGCAAGTGGTCGTTCCGCACCGCCGGCGATCTCGCCTGGCTGATGACGCGGGAAAGCACCGAAACGCGGCGGCTGTCGCGTGCCGCGATCGAGATGCTGGCCATCATCGCCTATCATCAGCCGGTGACGCGGGCCGAGATCGAAGACATTCGCGGCGTCATCACCTCGAAGGGAACGCTCGACGTGCTGCTGGAAACCGGCTGGATCAAGCCGCGCGGCCGCAGGAAGACGCCGGGTCGGCCGCTGACGTTCGGGACCACGGAGGCTTTCCTGTCGCAGTTCAGCCTTGAAGCGCTGGGCGATCTGCCGGGCCTTGAAGAACTCAAGGGTACGGGCCTGCTGGATTCGCGGCTTCCCGGCGGCTTCAGCGTCCCGACACCATCTGACGATCCTGCGTTGCGGGACGACGAAGATCCGTTGGACGACGGCGAACTCGATCTGTCTGTTGCGCTGGAACCGGAGTTTCCAGGGCTTGTGGATCAGGCCGTCGCGCCTTTTGCCGCGACAGATGCCGATCCGAAGCCGAAACCTGACGAGGCGGTGGAGGAAGATGCCGAGCCTGATACGGCGGTCGACGATGCCGCGGGTTCGGCCGCGTTCGCGGAATCGCATGAGTCCGACGAAGAAGACGAGATCGACGGCGTGGTCGATATCGAGCCCGAGACCGGGCGAGATGCCGGGATTGAGCGTGCACCGGACGCCGAGGGCACCGATCCGGACGGCGACCGTGAAACCTGAACTTGTCACTGCAAGCCGATGCCATCATGCCGGCTTTTGCCGGCGCGGCGGCGAGCGACGCAATCCAGTTCTCGGAACCGACTGGATTGCTTCGTCACAAGGGTCCTTGCGAACGAGGAGCCTTGCTTTCCGCAATGACGAAGCCTCCGTAACCATCGCGCGATCTGCGCCATTTCGCGCGGGTTAAGTCCTTGTTTTTGCCACCCCCTCGGCCTACGTTCCCGTCAGATCATGCCGGGGGCCTGGCGCCCGGCCGCCTCGTGTAAAGGATTTTCAGTATGGGTTCTCTCAGCATCTGGCACTGGATCGTCGTGATCGCAGTCGTGCTGCTTCTGTTCGGGCGCGGCAAGATTTCCGACCTGATGGGCGACGTCGCGCAGGGTATCAAGGCCTTCAAGAAGGGCATGCAGGACGACGACAAGACCACGCCGGCGACACCGCCCGAGCCGGTCAAGTCGATCGACCACACGGCACCCCCGCCGCCGTCGGCGACCCGCACGGATGTCGGCAGCAAGGCTGTTTAAGAAGGCGAGCCGCGCCGCGGATATCGACTGAATGCGGCGTGAGCGAAAGTTACCATGTTCGATATCGGGTGGAGTGAGCTTGTCGTCATCGGCGTCGTCGCGCTGATTGCGATTGGCCCGAAGGAACTGCCCGGCGTGCTGCGCATGGTCGGGCAATGGATGGGCAAGGCGCGCAAGATGGCCTCTGAATTTCAGGGCCAGTTCAACGAGGCCATGCGCGAGGCCGAAATGGCCGACCTCAAAAAGACCTTCGACGACGTCAAGGATGCCGCGAAAGACTTCTCCACCAACAATATCATGACTTCGATGCAGAAGGATGCCGCCGAGGCGCTGCGGATCGACAATCTGAATCAACCGCCGGTGACGCCGACGACCCCAGAACCGCCGACGCCGGAAACGTTCTTCGAGGCCGAGGCGCATGCCGCCGCCAATGCACCGCTGGCGATCGCGCAGGAAGTGCAGGCTTCGCAGCCGCTCGACGTCACACCCGCCGTGACGCATGAGCAACCGCCGGTGCTGACACAGGACACGCAGCCGTCCGAGATGGCGCCGGTCGCCGTCGATAAAGGGGCTGTTGATCCCAAGGATGCGAAAGCATCATGAGCGCCGAGGATATCGAAGCCACCAAAGCGCCGTTGATGGATCATCTGATCGAACTGCGGTCGCGGTTGATCAAGGCCCTGTTGGCGTTCGGGCTGGCCTTCATCGTCTGCTTCATCTTCGCCAAGCAGATCTACAATGTTCTGGTGTGGCCGTTCGTATGGGTCGCTGGCCCCGAAAATTCCAAATTCATCTACACGGCGCTGCTGGAATATTTCCTCACCCAACTCAAGCTGGCGATGTTCGGCGCGGGATTCATCTCGTTTCCGATCATCGCGACGCAAATCTACATGTTCGTGGCGCCCGGCCTCTACAAGCACGAGCGCGGCGCGTTCGTGCCGTATCTGGTGGCGACGCCGATCTTCTTCACGCTCGGCTCGTTGCTGGTGTACTTCCTCGTGTTGCCGATGCTGATCCGTTTTTCGCTCGGCATGCAGCAGACCGGCAGCGACGAGACCGCGCAGATCGCGCTGCTGCCGAAGGTCGGCGAATATCTGTCGCTGATGATGTCGTTGATTTTTGCCTTTGGCATCGCCTTCCAACTGCCGGTGATCCTGACGCTGCTTGGCCGCATCGGCATCCTCACGGCGAAGCAGTTGCGCGAGAAACGCCGCTATTTCATCGTCGTGGCCTTCGTCATCGCGGCGGTGCTGACGCCGCCCGACGTCATCAGCCAGGCCTCGCTCGCGATCCCGCTGTTGATTCTCTATGAAGGCTCGATCATCGCGGTGTCGATCGTCGAGCGCAACAGGGCGAAGACGGCCACCGCGTCGGGATCGACATCGACGGATATCACGCCGGTCGAGTAGGGATTCGCGATTGCCGAGCAGGCGGGGCTGGACACGGTGATCTTGCGAGAGGCTATCGCGGGCGGAGTCGCCGCCAGTCCCGGAGTGCTGCGCATGATCGCGCGCGATTTCGCCGCTGCGACAATCACCGCGTCGCTGCACGACAAGGATGTGCGTTATGCGGTGGCGCCGGCGGATCAACGTCTCCCCGACATCACCGTCTCGCATGCGACACTGGCGCGCGATGCCGAAGCGACCGATGCCGCACCCGGCGACGACGAAGCCAAGATGATCGAGATTGTTTCACGCAAGAAAGCTTAGCGATCAGCCAGCACTCAGCCGCACGCCGGCGCGGAGAAACTTCTGCGGATCGACAGCCTCGCCGTCAATGCGGGTCTCATAGTGCAGATGCGGGCCGGTCGAGCGGCCGGTCGAGCCGACCGCACCGATCACCTGGCCGATCTTGATGGCGTCGCCGACCTTGACGTGAATTTCCGACATATGGCCGTAGCGGGTCGACAGGCCGTTGCCGTGGTCGATCTCGACCATCCGGCCGTAGCCGCCCTGATAGGCGGCCGACACGACCTTGCCGTTCGCGGTGGCGCGAATCGGATCGCCGGTCGGCGCGCGGAAATCGAGGCCGGTGTGCATCGCCGGGCGGCCGAGGAACGGATCGCTGCGCACGCCGAAGCCCGATGTGAATTCGACCTCGCCGACGACCGGCTTGCGATAGGGCACCAGCGCCAGCGTGCGGTTGAGCTTGTCGACCTGCGCGCGAGTGATGTTGATGCGGTAGAGCTGGCGCTCGAACGGGCCGGCATTGCCGTCGAGTTTCACCGGCACGTAAGGCCCGCCCATATTGCCGGCGGCACGCGGCGTTGCGGCTTCGAGCTGTGCCATGTTGAGGCCGAGGTCCGAGATCACGCCGCGCATGCGGCGCATCCTGGATTCCATCGTATCCTCGACGCCGGCCAGCGCGGACAACTGCCGGCTTTCGACCTGGTCGAGCGAGGCCTGCAGGCGCGTCAGCGCGGTTTCGACGCCGCCCTGCACCTTTGCGAGCTTAACCGGAGCCGGCGCCGTGACGATCGGCGTGCGCGATTCAAGCCGCGCCTCGCGGTCAGGCGGCGCGACGAAGATCACGGTGTCGTTGATCGGGCTCGGTTTCGGCGCGCCGGTGTCCGACGCGCCGCGCGCGGTCGGACGGACC
Source organism: uncultured Tardiphaga sp. (assembly GCA_964244735.1). GTDB lineage: Bacteria > Pseudomonadota > Alphaproteobacteria > Rhizobiales > Xanthobacteraceae > Tardiphaga. The sequence continues at coordinate 162,403 of CAXTJT010000004.1, read as the reverse complement.
GAGCCGGTGACGGCGACATCGGGCATCGCGCTCAGGGCGGTGGCGCGCGATTCCAGCGTGGTCTGGCGGCGCATCACCTGATCGAGCTTCTGGTCGAATTGCTCCTGGTCGAGCATCTGGCGGCTGGTCGTGCGATCGACCTTGGCGCGCAATTCGGCGATGCGGTCTTCGTAGGCGTACTGCATCTCGGCCTGACGGGCGATCAGCCGGGTCAAGACGTCGTCGCGAAAGGCGAAATAGGTGGCGGTGGCGGCGGACCAGGCGCCGAGCGCGCTGATCGTGCCGACCGCGATCCAGAAAATGACCGGCCCGATCCGCACCTGCTTGCCAGCGTGGGCGATCGTATAGTCGCTTTTCGAGCCGGACGAGGCGGGTTGCCGCGACGCCTGCCTGCGCGGCGCATGGCGCTGCGCGTCAAGTGCCTGATGCTGCGGGAAAGGGATCGACTGACTGGACGAATACGACATCGCTACTCCCGCGCCGTCGGGACACGATTCCGTCCGGCTCAACTCACAGCAGCGATTTGACCCTCTCATGGTTAATTTTCGGAAAACGGAACCCGAGAAAACGCGCTTCGATCACAGCGCGCGTGCAGCCTCCAGCACATGCTCGGCGTGGCCATCGACCTTCACGTTGCGCCAGATATTGGCGATCTTGCCGTCTCGATCGATCAAGAAGGTCGTGCGAAGAACGCCTTCAAACACCTTGCCATACATCGATTTTTTGCCCCAGCCGCCATAGGCTTTCAGCATCGTTTGGGTTTCGTCGGACAAGAGCGGCGTCGCGAGCTTGTGCTTGTCGCGGAACTTGTTTTGCGCCGCCAACGGGTCGGCGGAGACGCCGATGACCTCGGTATCGCAGGCCTCGAAATCCGGCTTCAACCTGGTGAAGGCGATGGCCTCGAGCGTGCAGCCGGGCGTATCGGCGCGCGGATAGAAGAACAGCACACACTTCTTGCCCGTGAGATTCGACAGCGAGACGCTATCGCCACCATCGCGCGGCAGCGTAAAGGCCGGCGCGCGGTCGCCTTCGTTAAGAGCGAAGCTGGCAGCCGTGGTGGGCGGTTTGGCCGCAGCGGTTTTCGCCGGCTTGGCCGATGTCTTGGCGGACTTTTTGGCGGCGGGCTTCTTGGTCGGCGCGGCTTTGGCCGCGACCGTTTTCTTCACCGTCTTCATGGCTGCGGCCTTCGGTGTTTTCATGCGCGTTATCTTGGACATACGCCTTCCTTTCGTCGCTTTCGACGGTTCTTTATCGAGCACTGTCGCGGTGCCGATCGTGGCTTGCAAAGCCTTGCGGCCTCCGTGCAATCGTGGCGGCCTCGGAGTAAGATTACAGGGATTCGACGTGCCACCCGTTGCAAGATGTGCCCAATGTACATGCGGTGACGGTCGCGTAACAGTTTCAGTCGAGAATTGGCCGCGATGCCGGAATGGAGTGGACGTCAAATATTGACGCGCGCTCGTTCGACGGCGCCGCAGCAGATGAACGCAGCACCGAGAGGCCCAGCTCCAGACAGCAATGGCAAGGAATAAGCCGTCCCACGCGTCGCAATCGTACGATCACAACCCGCCCTCGCAGTGGGATGATTCCGGCTGGGACGACAATCAGGATGATGCCGCTTGCCAGCGCGCGCAGAGATTGTTGTCGCGCCACAGCAGCGGACTGCATTCGTTCGGCGATCGCGTCGGCGGTCTGTTCGGCTGGCTGATTGCATCCCGCGGGCTCCGGCGCACCGCAATCGGGCTCGGGTCGTTCTTGGTGGTGGCCGCCATCTGTTTCGGAGGTCTGTGGCTGCGCCTCGGCGCAGGCCCGATCAATCTCGACATGGCGACGCCCTGGCTGGCTTCGGCGATCGAGGACAATATCGGGCAGGGCAACACCGTCGAGGTCGGCGGCACGCAGATCGAGCGCGTCGGTCGCGTCCGGGTCGCCGTGCGCATCCGCGACGTCGTTGTGCGCGACCGCGATCATGTGATTGTCGCTTCCGCTCCAAAGGCCGAAGTGCGGCTCTCCGGCACGGCGATGCTGATGGGTCGTCTGCGCGCCGAAAGCCTCAACCTTGTCGATGCGGAATTGTCCGTCCGCATCACGCCCGATGGCCGCGTCACCGTCTCGACCGGCGACAACGCCAAGCCGCTGGCCACCGGCACAGCTTCCGCCCGGCCGTTCGACAGCGCGACGTCGGTGCAAAATCCGTCCGCGCCGGCTCCGGGGCAGGCTGGACCTGCGCCGGCGACAGCACCCGCTAACGATAATCCCAGCGGCTTGCTGGCCGGTCTCGACTGGCTCGACAGCCTCAGTTTGACAGGGCTGGACGGCCAGAACCTCAACGAGATCGGCTTGAAGAATGGCAGCCTCGTCATCGACGACCAGCAGCTCGGCAACAAGTTTTCGTTCGATAACATCACGCTGAGCTTGCGCCGACCGAGCCATGGCGGAGTCGCCATGAGCGTCGGAGAGGACGGTGCGCATGCCTGGTCGCTGAAGGTTCTGGTCGGCGCGCCGACCGACGGCGTGCGCTCGGTCGAGATCAACGCCAAGAAGCTCTCGACCGTGAACATATTACGCGCGCTGCGGCTGAAGGATCTGACCTACAGCGCCGATCTTCCGCTGACCGGCGACCTCAAGGGCGAGATCGGCCGCGACGGTTTGCCGACATTTTTCCGAGGCAAGCTGTCCGCGGGCGCGGGAAACATCACCGACAGCGACACGCCTGATTATCCGATGGGCATCGATTCGGCCGAGTTGAACATCGAATGGGATTCCGCGCGCCGCGTGCTGCTGGCCCCGTTTAAGATCATCTCCGGCGAAAACCGCATCACGCTGCTGGCGAGCCTGGAGGCGCCGAACGACAATGCGATGCCCGACTGGCGGCTCGGCTTTAGCGGGGGCACGATCTTGCTGGCCGGCGCCGGCAATGAGCAGCCGCTGATCTTCAACCGCATCGCGATCGGTGTGCGCTTCGACACCCGTGCGCGCCGCGTGATTGTGCAGCAATTCGACATCAGCAATGGCGAGATCGGCGTCGCCGGCACCGCTGCTGTGGATTATGCCGGCGAGCCGCGTTTGACGTTGGGGTTTGCCGGCACGCCGATGTCGGCATCGGCTCTCAAGCGCATGTGGCCCGTGCTGATCGTGCCCGAGGTGCGCGAGTGGGTCCTAGACCGGATCGAGCGCGGCTCCCTGCAGCGCATCGATGTCGCCGTCAATTCGCCGGTCAAGAACCTGTCGCGGCGGGGGCCGCCGATCCCTGACGAGGGGCTGAACGTCAACATGATCGCGACCGGCGTGGCCTTGCGGCCCGTCGACGAATTGCCGCTGATCCGTGATGCCGACATGAAGGTGCGCGTGACGGGACGCACCGCGACGGTGACGATCGGCCAGGCGGCGGTCGATACGCCGAACGGCCGAAAGCTCAGCCTGTCCGACATCGTGTTCGAGGTGCCGGACATGGTGCCAAAGCCGTCACCGGCAAAAATCAAACTCCGGATCGAAGGTCCGGTGCCGGCGGCCGCCGAAATTCTGGCCTCCGATCGGCTTGGCGAATTCACCGGCAATCTGCTCGACCCCGCGACCACAAAAGGCAACATGACCGCGCAGCTCACGCTCGGCCTGCCGATCAAGCGCGCGTTGACCAAGGCAGACACCCTCTACACAGTTGTCGCCGACCTGACGGGGTTCTCGGCCGACAAACTCGTGATGAACCAGAAGCTGGAGGCCAACGGCCTCAAGGTGCTGGCCAACAATGCCGGCTTCCAGGTGCGCGGCGACGTCAAGATCAACGGTCAGGCAGCTACGCTCGATTATCGCAAGCCGAATGACGGCGATGCCGATGTACGATTGCAGGCGACGCTCGACGATGCGGCTCGCGCGCGGCTCGGCGTCGATCTCGGCACGGCCGTGACCGGCTCGTTGCCGATCAAGCTCGTCGGCAAGATCGGCGCGCCGGATCGCGACAGCAAATTCGGCATCGAGGCCGATCTGACGGCGCTCAAGCTCGACAATTTACTGCCGGGCTGGACCAAGGCCGTCGGCAAGCCGAGCAAAGCCGTGTTCAACGTCGTGCAGAAACCACAATCGACCCGGCTCGAAGATGTCGTCGTCGACGGCGGCGGCGTCTCGATCAAGGGCTCACTCGAAGTCGATCAGAGCGGCGATCTGATCAATGCGAACTTCCCGGTCTATTCGCCGTCCGATGGCGACAAGACATCGATCAAGGCCGATCGGGGACAGGACGGCGTGGTCAAGGTGACGATGCGCGGCGACGTGTTCGACGCGCGCGGGTTCCTGAAATCGGTGATGTCAGGCCGTGAGGCCGACGCCAAAAGCAAGTCCAAGCCAATCGATTTCGATGTCGATTTGAAACTCGGCGCGGTTGCCGGATTTTACGGCGAGGCGGTGCGCGGCGTCGATGTGAAAATCTCGCGTCGCAACGGCAATATCCGCAGCTTCACGCTGGCCGGCAAGCTCGGGCGCGATACGCCGCTGACCGGCGCGCTGCGCGATCGCGCGCAAGGTCGCGACGTCGTCTATGTCGAGACCAACGATGCCGGGGCCTTCTTCCGCTTCACCGACACCTACGCCAAAATGTTCGGCGGACAATTGTCGCTGGCGATGGACCCGCCGAGTAACGACGCCCGCGCCAAGGAAGGCCTGATCAACGTCCGTGACTTCACCGTCAAGGGCGAGTCCGCGCTCGACAGCGTGTCGCAACGCGGCGTCAACGGCCAGCAGAATAGCCTGTCATTCTCGCGGCTGCGGGCGGAGTTCTCCCGGCAGAACGGTCAGCTTGCGATCCGCGAAGGCGTCGTGAAAGGGCCGACCGTCGGCGCGACAATCGAAGGCAGCATAGACTATCCCGCCAATCAGGTGCGGATGAGCGGCACGTTCGTGCCGTTGTACGGGCTCAACAACATGTTCGGGCAAATTCCGATCGTTGGGCTGTTTCTTGGCGGCGGCAGCAATGAAGGCCTGATCGGCGTCACCTATGAGGTGGTCGGCACGCCGGCCAAGCCGGAAATGCGCGTCAATCCGATTTCGGCCATGGCGCCGGGCATTTTCCGCAAGGTCTTCGATTTTAACACCGGCAAGCAGAACAATCAGGTCGAATATCCGAATTCGGGCAATTGACGCGGGTTATTTCCGCAAGGCCGGCACGACCAGAAACGGGATCATCCCGATGATGACGCTGACCAGCGCGAACGCCAGCAGCGGATTGTAGCTTCCGGTCCAGTCGTGCAGCACGCCGCCGAACCATGAGCCGAACGCCGAGCCCAGCCCGCTTCCGATCGTGATCGCGCCGTAGATCGTGCCGACGCGCTCGCCGCGAAAGATTTTCATCGCGGTTGCCGTCAACAACGGCCCGCGCGAGCCGATCATGCTGCCGAAGCAGACCACGAATCCGGTGAGCAGAATGATGTTCGGAAAATATTGCAGCAGCCACAGCATCACGATGCCGGTGATCGAAAGTCCGTAGCTGCACAGCACCGATCGCCGCCGCCCGATCACGCCGTCGAGCCAGGAAATCGTCAGCATCCCGACGAATAAGGCGACGCCGCTGAACCCCCACGCGGTCGCGGCCTGCAACGGCGGAAAGCCGACGTCGATCAGATAAGCGACGATCTGCGCCGACAGCGCGAACATGCCGATCGCGGTGAAGAAGAAGGTCGCGAACAGCGCCCAGAAGGCGTGGTGTTTGATCGCGTTGCCAAGCGTCCAGCCGATCTCGGCGATCTCGTCGGCGGCGGGTTTTGGCAGATGCGCCGAGCCAGCGGAAAATAGACGCCACGGCAGCAGCGACAATGGCAGCAAGACGGCAAGCACGCTCCAGCCGACGATCTGATAGGCGCCGCGCCAGTCGAATTTGTCGATCAGAATTTGAGCGAGCGGCAACATCAGCAAGACGCCTGCGCCGGTCGCGGAATAAATCAGCGCCATCGCGGTCGGCAGCCGCGGGCCGAACCAGCGGCCCATCATGATCGAATTCGGCACGACGCCGATGCAGGCGATGCCGAAGCCGACGGCGACGCCGACGCTCAACTGGAATTGCCAGAGCTGCGTCGCGTAAGAGGCCGCGAGAAACGCGCCGCCGATCAGAAAGAGTCCGAGCGAATACACCAGACGCGGCCCCGATTGGTCGAACAGCCGCCCGATGAACGGCGAGGCGAGGCCGCCGCACAGGGCCGCGAGGGAATACAGCGAGACGACTTCGGCGCGGTCCCAGCCGAACGATGTCGAGATCGGCTTGAGGAAAACCGTGAAACTCTCGCCGAGGCCGCGGCCGAGCACTGACAGCGCGAAGCCCGTGGCCAGCACGCCGAGCGCCACGCGCTGGGAGGTCTTGTGATCCATTGCGACAGGACTCGTGATGCGCACCCGCGATGCGCGTGTGAAACAGGAGCCTGTTTCGCGCTGCGTGAGCAATGGCGTGGGACGAATGGGGTTATGCGGAGGATACGTAAAGGAGGCCGTGGCCACCCGCGAATGCGGGTGGCCCAGTATTCCGCGACCTCACAATCAGGCCTGCAGCGCCTACGTTTACTGGATCCCCGCCTTCGCCGGGATGGCGGCAGTGCGTGTGGCTATGGCAGCGACTCAACTCGGCCGCAACAGGACATGCTTCTTCTTACCCATCGACAGCTTGATGACGCCCTCCGGCGTGAGGTTCGCAGGCGACAGCGTCATTTTCTCGTCCGTGACCGGCGTGTCGTTGATGCGCAGGCCGCCGCTTTTGATCTGGCGGCGGGCTTCGCCATTCGACGCCACGAAGCCAGCTTTGACGAACAGGCCGAGCACGCCGATCCCGGCATCGAGCTGCGCGCGCGGCACGTCCACCGTCGGCAGGCTCTCGGCGATCGCGCCTTCCTCGAAGGTCTGCCGCGCGGCCTCTGATGCAGCCAGCGCCGCGTCGCGGCCATGCACGATCGCCGTCGCTTCCGATGCCAGAATCTTCTTGGCCTCGTTGATCTCCGCGCCGCCCAAAGCCTCGAGCCTCGCGATTTCGTCGAGCGAAAGCCGCGTAAAGATTTTCAGGAATTTGCCGACGTCAGCGTCTTCGGTGTTGCGGAAATACTGCCAGAACTCATAGGGACTGAAGAGATCACCATTGAGCCACACCGCGCCCTTGGCGGTCTTGCCCATTTTCGCGCCCGACGCCGTGGTCAGCAGCGGCGTGGTCACGGCGTAAAGTTGCGGACCGCCCATGCGATGGCTGAGATCGACGCCGTTGATGATGTTGCCCCACTGATCGGAGCCGCCCATCTGCAGCGTGCAGCCATAGCGCCGGTTTAGTTCGACGAAATCGTAGCCCTGCATGATCATGTAGTTAAATTCAAGAAAGGACAGCGACTGGTCGCGGTCGAGCCGCAGCTTGACGCTGTCGAAGGACAACATGCGGTTGACTGAGAAATGCCGGCCGACGTCGCGGAGAAATTCGACGTAATTCAGCTTCATCAGCCAGTCGGCATTGTTGACCATCAGCGCGCCGGTCGGGCCGTCGTCATAGCTCAGCATGCGCGCGAAGATTTTTTTGATGCCCTGGATGTTGTGATCGATCGTCTCCGGCGTCAGCAGGCTGCGCTGGTCGTCGCGGAACGACGGATCGCCGACCATCGAAGTGCCGCCACCCATCAGCGTGATCGGCCGATGCCCGGTTTCCTGAAACCAGTGCAGCATCGTCACCGAAATCAGATTGCCGATATGCAGGCTGGTCGCGGTGGCATCGTACCCGACATAGGCTGTCACGATTCTCTTGGCGCAGGCGTCGTCGAGCCCCTGCGGGTCCGAAATCTGGTGAACGAGACCCCGGCTTTGCAGCACGTTAAGAAAATCGGATTTGAATGCAGTCATGTCTCAGCCGTTTTGGTCATATTTGGTTCACCGTGCCGAGCGGGATTTGGAACGCGTTTGAACCGCCGGCTTATGTGCCGTGGCATTACAGAAGGCTGCGGTTTCACACAAGTTCGGCTGGCGAAAGGACGCTAAGATGACGATGACCGCGATCGGCCTGATGAGCGGCACCTCGCTGGACGGCGTGGACGTAGCCCTGATCGAGACGGATGGCAGGCGGGTGGCGGCGTTCGGCCCGTCGGGCTATCGGCCCTATAGCGAGGCCGAGCGCGCCGTGCTGCGGCAGGCTCTTTTCGAGGCCGTGCAACTGACCGATCGCACAGCGCGACCGGGCGCCCTGGCCGACGCCGAGCGCGTGGTGACGCTGGCGCATGCCGAAGCCGTCGCAACGTTCATCGCGCACAATCATTTGCAGCCGGAGAATATCGATATCATCGGCTTTCACGGCCAGACCGTGCTGCACCGTCCCGCACAGCGCCTCACCGTTCAGATCGGCGATGCGGCGCTGCTAGCGAAGGCCGTGCACATTCCGGTGCTGCATGATTTCCGCGCCGCCGATGTCGCCAATGGCGGGCAGGGTGCGCCTCTGGTGCCGGCCTATCATCGCGCGCTGGCGCTCGGACTTGAACGTCAAGGCCCGGCCGTGATCGTCAATGTCGGTGGTGTCTCGAACGTCACCTATATCGACGGCAACGATGTGCTGATCGCTTGCGACACCGGGCCGGGCAATGCGCTGCTCGATGATTTCATGTTTCGCACGATGGGACAGGCCTATGATTGCGAAGGCCGATTGGCGGCCCAGGGTACGCCGGACGAGGCGTGGATCGCGACGGCTTTGCGGCGCGACTTCTTTGCGAGTCCACCGCCGAAATCGCTCGACCGCAACGAGTTCGCAGACATCGCGTTGGGCGACTGGACGCCCGCCGATGGCGCTGCAACGCTGACGGCGTTCACCGCGGCCTCGATCGCCGCGATCGGACCGCATCTGCCGAAGACGCCGGACAGTTGGGTCGTCACGGGCGGCGGCGCCCGCAATCTCACGCTGTTGCGTATGCTGCGCGAGCGGCTCTCGTCGGCAAAAGTCGAGGCCGCCGCCGCGCATGGCTGGTCGGCGGACGCGATGGAAGCGCAGGCCTTTGCGTTTCTCGCCGTACGCGGGCTGAAAGGTCTGCCGTTGAGCTATCCTGCGACGACCGGCGTGCCGCTGCCGATGACGGGCGGGGTGGTGGCAAGGCCTTAGCTGCAGTCTGAGACGTCATCCCGCCAAGCGTGCGCTTTGCACGCGCGAGCGGGGAACCAGTAGTCCGCGAGCTATCGTATCAACAAAGACGCCTCGGAATACTGGGCCACCCGCCTTCGCGGGTGGTGACGTCTGTTTGTATCTCTACCGCACCGTTGCCAGCCGGCCGTCGAGATAGCCTGTCACCGATTGCATGAGCGGCTCCATCTTGTCCTCGAAAAAGTGGTTGGCGCCAGGGATCGTGTGCTGATCGATGACGATTCCCTTTTGCGTCTTCAATTTGGTCACGAGCGCATCGACGTCCTTCGCCGGCGCGACGATATCCTTGTCGCCATGCACGATCAGACCGGAAGACGGGCAAGGCGCAAGGAACGAGAAATCGTAGCGATTCGGCTCCGGCGCGATCGAAATGAATCCTTCGACCTCGGGACGGCGCATCAGCAATTGCATGCCGATCCACGCGCCGAACGAGAAGCCGGCGACCCAGCAGGCGCGCGCCTCGGGATTGATCGTCTGCGCCCAATCGAGCGCCGACGCCGCATCGGACAATTCGCCGGTGCCGTGATCGAACGAGCCCTGGCTGCGGCCGACGCCGCGGAAGTTGAAGCGCAGCACCGAAAAGCCGCGCGCGACGAAGGCATAATAGACCTGGTAGACGATCTGGTGATTCATGCTGCCACGGAATTGCGGATGCGGATGCAGCACCATCGCGATCGGCGCATTCTTCTGCTTCGCCGGGTGATAGCGGCCTTCGAGGCGGCCGGCAGGTCCGGTGAATATAACTTCAGGCATCGGTGATCCCTTGCAGCGATCGCGATTGGCGCCAGACATTCGGGCGGCGATCGGGTGTCGTTCTGTGGTGCGCAGACGACGAACATGAACAGGAACCCGCCTTCTAGCATAGGCGCAGGGGCCAAAAGCAAGCTTAATGGCAGGAAATTCGCGCGGAACCGGTTGTCGTGCGGCGAACGCGCTATAAGTGCCGAACATGTCACGGCGCAGGATATATCTCGACTGGAACGCGACGACACCGTTGCGCCCCGAGGCGCTTGCGGCGATGACCGCTGCCTTGTCTCTTGCCGGGAACCCGTCCTCCGTTCACGCCGAGGGCCGCGCCGCGCGACGAATCGTCGAAACGGCACGGCAGGCTGTTGCGAAAGCGTTGAATGCCGATTCGGGATCGGTCGTGTTCACGTCGGGCGGCACCGAAGCCAACACGCTGGCGCTGACGCCGTCCAAGACCCATCCGCGATTGATCGTGTCGGCGATTGAGCATGCGTCGGTACTGGCCGGCGGCCGGTTTCCGGCCGCTGCGGTCGAGACTTTCGGCGCGCATCCGAGCGGCGTTGTCGATCTCGATGATCTCCGCGCCAAGCTCGCGACAGGTCCGCCGGCTTTGGTGGCGCTCATGTTGGCCAACAACGAGACCGGGGTTATCCAGCCGGTCGCGGCGGCCGCCGACATCGTCCATGCCGCGGGCGGGCGGCTGCATGTTGACGCCATTCAGGCCTTCGGCAAGATTCCGGTTCCGATCCCAGAGCTGGGGGCCGACAGTTTGGCCGTAACGGCGCACAAAATCGGCGGACCGACCGGGGTCGGGGCGCTTGTCATGACCGATCCGGCTTCAGCGATGGAACCACTGATCCGGGGCGGCGGGCAGGAGCAGGGCCGTCGCGCCGGCACCGAGAACCTGGCCGGTATTGCCGGGTTCGGCGCGGCCGTCACCGCAGCGATGTTGGAAAACGACCATGACATCGAGAAATTGCGCGATACGCTGGAACGGGGCCTGCGTGCGACGCGCGGGCTAACGGTTTTCGGCGGCGAGGTTTCGCGATTGCCGAACACGACTCTCTTTACCGCACGCGGCTTGAAGGCTGAAACCGCCGTCATCGGCTTCGATCTGGCCGGCATAGCGGTATCATCTGGCTCCGCCTGTTCCTCCGGCAAGGTTCAGCCATCGCATGTGCTGGCCGCAATGGATGTTGCAACCGACATCGCGCGCGGCGCAATTCGGCTCAGTCTTGGCTGGTCCACGACAGAGGATGATGTGCAATGCACCATCAAGGCTTGGCGAAAGCTCGCGGATACACTACTTAAACATAGCGATGAAACAGACGTTGAACGGTTCTAACCGGGTGATTTCGTCGCTGGAACATCGTATCATGCGATTGCGATTGGTCCCCACGGTCCTTGAAACCGTGAGTGGAGGGTAAATAAGAATGGCTGCCGTACAGGAAACGGTCGATCGGGTTCGCCAGATCGATGTCGATCAATACCGCTATGGCTTCGAGACGCTGATCGAGTCCGACAAGGCCCCGAAGGGCCTGTCGGAGGACACGGTGCGTTTCATTTCTGCGAAGAAGAACGAGCCTGATTGGATGCTGCAATGGCGGCTCGAGGCTTATCGCCGCTGGCTGACGATGGAGGAGCCGACCTGGGCGCGCGTCGATTATCCGAAGATCGATTTTCAGGATCTTTATTATTACTCCGCGCCGAAGCCGAAGAAGACGATCGGATCGCTCGACGAGATCGATCCCGATATTCTGGAGACCTACAAGAAGCTCGGCATTCCGCTCCGCGAAATCGAGATGCTCGAAGGCGTCGTCCGCAAGGACGAGGACGGCAACGATCTCGGCGAACGCCGCATCGCCGTTGACGCCGTGTTCGACTCGGTGTCGGTCGCAACCACGTTTCAGCGCGAGTTGAAGCAGGCCGGCGTGATCTTCATGCCGATCTCGGAAGCCATTCGCGAGCATCCGGACCTCGTGCAGCAGTATCTCGGCAGCGTGGTGCCGACCTCCGACAATTTCTATGCGACGCTGAACTCGGCCGTGTTCTCCGATGGCTCGTTCGTCTATGTGCCGCCGGGCGTGAAATGCCCGATGGAATTGTCGACCTACTTCCGCATCAATGAGCGCAACACCGGCCAATTCGAGCGCACGCTGATCATCGCCGACAAGGGTGCCTATGTCAGCTATCTCGAAGGCTGCACCGCGCCGCAGCGCGACGAGAACCAGTTGCACGCCGCTGTCGTCGAGCTTGTCACGCATGACGACGCCGAGATCAAATATTCGACGGTGCAGAACTGGTATCCCGGCAACTCCGAGGGCAAGGGCGGCATCTACAACTTCGTCACCAAGCGCGGCGACTGCCGCGGCGACCGCTCGAAGATTTCCTGGACTCAGGTCGAGACCGGCTCGGCGATCACCTGGAAATATCCGAGCTGCATCCTGCGCGGCGACAATTCGCGCGGCGAGTTCTATTCGATCGCGATCTCCAACGGCTATCAGCAGGTCGATTCCGGCACCAAGATGATCCATCTCGGCAAGAACACGACGAGCCGGATCATTTCCAAGGGCATTGCCGCCGGCAAATCGCAGAACACCTATCGCGGGCTCGTCACGGCGCATCGCAAGGCGACCAACGCGCGCAACTTTACTGCGTGCGACTCGCTACTGATCGGCGACCAGTGCGGCGCGCATACGGTGCCCTACATCGAGGCGAAGAACACCTCCGCGCTGTTCGAGCACGAGGCGACGACGTCGAAGATTTCGGAAGACGTGCTGTTCTACTGCGTGCAGCGCGGGCTGTCGCAGGAGGAGGCCGTCGGCCTCGTCGTCAATGGTTTCGTCAAGGACGTGCTGCAGCAACTGCCGATGGAATTCGCGGTGGAGGCGCAGAAGCTGATTTCGATCTCGCTCGAGGGGAGCGTGGGATAATGGTCGAGCCGGACAGCCTTGTGCTGGAGCATCTTCGCGCGATCCGAGGCGAGGTCGGCAAGATTGCGAGCGAAATGTACGCAATGCGTATCGAGATGTCCTCGATGCGGCAGCATTTGTCTGCAGTCATGACACTTCAAGAACTTGATCATGCTGAAATTGCCAACATTAAGGTGCGGCTCGATCGGATCGAGAAGCGGCTGGATTTGGTTCACTGATCAGGGTGTTCAGTCATGACGAAAGGATATTGGTTCAAGCCAAAGAGTCGCGGATATGGAAACGTACCTACGACGTGGCAAGGTTGGGTTTTAACGATTGGGTTTACTGTCTTCGTTCCCGTCATGGCTTTAGCGACAAGCGCTGAATTGTTATCGACGTTCTGGTGCGTCGTCATCGTTCTCACAGTAACGGCAGCCTATCTCGTGCTGATCAAAGCGAGAACCGATGGCGAGTGGCGTTGGCGCTAGAGCGACGACGCAGAAATTTAGAGAAAGCTAAAGAGATGCCTTTACTCGAAGTCAAAAACCTCCAGGTTCGCGTCGAGGAACGTGAGATCCTTCACGGGCTGACGATGACTGTGAATGCCGGCGAGGTTCATGCGATCATGGGGCCGAACGGCTCCGGCAAATCCACGCTGAGCCATGTCATCGCCGGCAAGCCGGGCTACGAAGTGACCGGCGGCGAAATCCTGTTCAAGGGCGAAGACCTATTGGAGATGGCACCCGATACGCGGGCCGCCAAGGGCGTATTTTTGGCGTTTCAGTATCCAGTCGAAATTCCCGGCGTCACCACGATGAATTTCCTGCGCACGGCGCTGAATGCGCAGCGCAAGGCACGCGGCGAGGCCGAATTGATGGCCCCTGATTTTCTGCGCAAGGTCCGCAAGGTCGCGGACAGCCTGAGCATTCCGATGGAGATGCTGAAGCGCGGCGTCAATGTCGGCTTCTCGGGTGGCGAGAAGAAGCGCAACGAAGTTCTGCAGATGGCGCTGTTCGAGCCGAGCCTGTGCATCCTCGACGAGATGGATTCGGGATTGGACATCGACGCGCTGCGCGTCGCGGCGGACGGCGTGAACGCGCTGCTCAATCCCGATCGTGCGATGGTCGTCATCACCCACTATCAGCGGCTGCTGAATTACATCGTGCCCGACGTGGTGCATGTGATGTCGAAGGGGCGCGTCGTGAAAACCGGCGGCAAGGAACTTGCGCTCGAATTGGAAGCATCGGGTTACGCGCAGTTTGAAGACATTGCTGCCTGATATGGCCGTCCGAGTGAGCACAACATGAACCTAGCTTTGGCCAAAACGACGATCGGCAATGTGCTCGACGGCACCTTCGCCGCCGCATGCGAGCAATTGCCCGGCAGCGGCCGTGTTGCCGAGACGCGGCAATCCGCGTTCGACGATTATGCCAGGCGCGGCCTGCCGACGCGCCGCGTCGAGGACTGGAAATATACCGATCTGCGCGTCTTGCTGCGCGATGTCGCCCCGTTGGCAATGGCGCCGGACGCCGCCGCGCTGATAAAGGCCGAGACGGCGATCGCAGCACTCGGCATTCCCAACACGCACAAGCTCGTCATCGTCGACGGCGTCTATGCGTCTGGTTTGTCCGACACGCTGATGCTGACCGGCGTATCCGTCAAATCACTGCGCGACATCCTGAACGACTCGACCGTCGAGGCCCGTGCGGATCTCTTGCTGTCGCGCGTCGATGATCCGATGGTCGCGCTGAACGCAGCGTTCACGACCGATGGTCTCGTGATCGATGTCGCGGACGGTGCTGTGCCGGAGCAGCCGATCCACATCGTTCACGTCGCGACGCGCAAGGCGACGTCGGCATTCACGCGCTCGTTGTTGAAGGTCGGCGCGCACGCCAAGGCCACTATTGTCGAGAGCTTCATCGCCGTTGACGACGCATCCGGCTATCAGGTCTATGACACCGCATTGATCTGGGTCGGCGACGACGCCGATGTGCAGCATGTGCGCATGCTCGATGATGCGCCGGATGCCGCCAACATCGCGTCGGCGATCGTGACGCTCGGCGCGCGTTGCGCGTTCAACACGTTCAGCATGACGATCGGCAGCGGCGTCAGCCGCTATCAGAGCTTCATCACGCTGGCCGGCGAAAACACCTCGTTGTCCACCAACAGCATTCATCTGTTGCGCCGCCAACAGCACGGCGACTGTTCTTTCGTCATCGACCATGGCGTGCCGAACTGCATCAGCCGCGAGACGTTTCGCGCGGTGCTGGACGATCGCGCGCGCTCGGTGTTTCAGGGCAAGATCATCGTCAGGCCGCATGCCCAGAAGACGGACGGCAAGATGATGTCGCGCGCGCTGCTGTTGTCCGACGACGCTGAAATGGACAACAAGCCCGAACTCGAAATCTTTGCCGACGACGTGCAATGCGGCCATGGCGCCACCATCGGCGCGCTCGATGACAGCCTGCTGTTCTACCTGCGCGCCCGCGGCCTGACCGAGAAGCAGGCGCAGGCGCTGCTCATTCAGGCCTTCGTCGGCGAAGCGATGGAGAGCATCGCCAATGAAGCGCTCCGCGAACGCGTCATCGCCACCGCAGAACAATGGCTCGAGGCGCGGTCATGAACATGCATTCGCAGATTCTGCACCCGGCGGTGAGCGATGGCGGATACGACGTCGCCCGCGTCCGCGAGGATTTTCCCGCGCTGGCGATGGAGGTGTACGGCAAGCCGCTTGTCTATCTGGACAATGCCGCCTCGGCGCAGAAGCCCAATGCCGTGCTCGATCGCATGACGGAGGCCTACAAGTCCGAATACGCCAACGTGCATCGCGGGCTGCATTATCTGGCGAACGCCGCGACGGAAGCCTATGAGGGCGGCCGCACCAAGGTGCAGCATTTCCTCAATGCGGCGCGGCCGGAAGAGATCATCTTCACCCGCAACGCCACCGACGCCATCAACACCGTTGCGGCATCTTGGGGCGGCGAGAACATCAAGCCCGGCGACGAGATCGTGCTCTCGATCATGGAGCACCACTCCAACATCGTGCCGTGGCATTTCCTGCGTGAACGGCAGGGCGCCGTGATCAAATGGGCGCCGGTCGATGACGACGGCAATTTTCTGATCGACGAATTCGAGAAGCTGTTGACCGACAGAACCAAGATCGTCGCGATCACTCAGATGTCGAATGCGCTCGGCACGCTGGTTCCGGTCAAGGATGTTGTGAAGCTCGCGCATGCGCGCGGCATCCCCGTTCTGGTCGACGGCAGCCAGGCCGCCGTGCACTTGCCGGTCGACGTGCAGGACATCGATTGCGATTTCTACGTCTTCACCGGCCACAAGCTCTACGGCCCGACCGGCATCGGCGTGCTGTACGCGAAATACGATCACCTTGTCGCGATGCGGCCCTATGCGGGCGGCGGCGAGATGATTCGCGAAGTGGCTCAGGATTGGATGACCTACGGCGATCCGCCGCACAAATTCGAGGCCGGCACGCCGATGATCGTAGAGGCGATCGGTCTCGGCGCCGCGATCGATTACGTCAATTCGATCGGTAAAGAGCGCATCGCCGCCCACGAGCATGATCTCGTGACCTATGCGCAGGATCGCCTGCGCGAGATCAATTCGCTGCGCATCATCGGCACGGCCAAAGGCAAGGGCCCGGTAATTTCCTTCGAGATGAAGGGCGCGCATGCGCATGACATTGCCACGGTGATCGACCGCTCCGGCATCGCCGTGCGTGCCGGCACCCATTGCGTGATGCCGCTTCTGGAGCGATTCAATGTGACCGCGACCTGCCGGGCGTCGTTCGGCATGTATAATACGCGGGGGGAAGTCGACGTTCTCGCGCAGGCTTTGTTGAAGGCAAGGGATTTGTTCGCATGACCGAGACAGTTGAAGCGAAAACAGTTCCGAACATGACCACGCAATCGGCGTTGCCGGCGGAGGAAACCGAACGCCTCGGCACCGAGATCGTCGCGGCCCTCAAGACTGTGTTCGACCCGGAAATTCCGGCCGACATTTACGAACTCGGCCTGATTTACAAGGTCGACATCAAGGACGATCGCGCTGTCGATGTCGACATGACACTGACGACGCCGAATTGCCCGGCCGCCGCCGAAATGCCGATGATGGTCGAGAACGCCGTGGCCAGCGTTCCGGGCGTCGGCGTTGTCACTGTCAACATCGTCTGGGAACCGGCCTGGACGCCGGATCGCATGACCGACGAGGCGCGGCTCGTTCTGAATATGTGGTAACTTCGCGGGCGGCTTGAATCTCAGCGGGAACGGAACATATGACTGACATGAACCAGATCGCAACGACGGTTAAGCCGAAATCGCGTCCGCGCCCGCAGGTGATGCGCCTGACCGACGCGGCGGCGACGCGCATTCAGGAACTGACGCAGCGCGCCGATTCGGAGATCGTCGGTCTGCGCGTCGGAATCAAGAACGGCGGCTGTGCCGGGCAATCCTACACTGTCGAATACGCCCATGACGTGAAGCCGACCGACGAAGTGGTGGTCGACAAGGGCGTCAAGGTGCTGGTCGACCCGAAGGCCGTGCTGTTTTTGCTGGGCACCGAGATGGACTACAAGGCCGACAAGATGCAGGCCCAGTTCGTGTTCAATAACCCCAACCAGATCAGTGCCTGCGGCTGCGGCGAGTCCGTACAGCTTACGGTCGCCAAGATCGACGGCTAGATCAAATCGGCGCCCTGACTAAGGTCAATCCGAAATTGCCATAGGTTACGCGCGGCTCTTTTTCAGGCATGATCTGGTGAAAACAGGAAGTCCTGTTTTCGGGATCAGGCCCTATGGACCGCGATTTTCTCCACGAATTATTCGCGCCGTTCGGCGCGATCGACATCAAGCGGATGTTCGGCGGCTTCAGCCTGTCTGCGGATGGGCTGACCTTTGCACTGGTCATGCGCGATGCGCTCTATCTCAAGGCCGACGAGCAAACGACTGTCTGGTTTCAGTTGGAAGGGAGCGCACCTTTCAGCTATGAGGCGAAGGGGCGACCGCGTGTCGTAACGTCCTATTGGCGCATGCCCGAGCGGCTTTACGACAATCCCGACGAAACGGCCGACTGGGCGCGGGCAGCACTCGCTGTTGCGCGCCGCGCGGCTATGAAAAAGACGGCGACGAAGCGCAAGCCCGCGGTGAAGAGGGCGACAGGACGATTGTAAAGTGTTGTCCTGTCCCGGACGCGGAGCGGCGCACTTGCGCTGCTCCGCAGAGCCGGGACCGTTACGGATGCTGTCGGTCGTAAGGCCCCGGCTCTGCGAAGCGACACTGCGTATCGCTTCGCGTCCGGGGCAAGCAACTCCTTGGATGTCACGCCACCTTCGCGGACATGTCCGTCAGAAACTCCGGATCGGTTTCGCAGATCACGCGATTGCGGCCGGCGCGCTTGGCGGCATAAAGGCAACCGTCGGCGCGTTCGATCATCGAAAACATGTCGTCGTCGGGGCGCAGCATCGACACGCCGACCGAGATTGTAATCCGGCCCAGGATCTCGCCGGTCGACTTCTTCTTGAGTTCGCGCGACATCACGGCGCGACGGATATTGTCGGCGACGATCAAGGCCTGGCGCAATGCCGTGTTCGGCAGCACGACGGCGAATTCCTCGCCGCCATAACGCGCCGTCGTGTCCGCGCCTTTGATGGATTGCTTCAGAGACATGCCGACGAGACGTAGCACCTGATCGCCGGTGAGGTGGCCGTAATTGTCGTTGAAAGACTTGAAGTGGTCGATGTCGAGCATCAGCAACGAGAGCGGCTCATCGTTTTCGTTGGCCTGCAGGATGGCGGCGTCCATCGCGCGATCGAAGAACTTGCGGTTTGACAGGCCGGTGAGAGGATCAGTCAGGCTCTCGGCGCGAATGGCTTCGAGATTTTGCTGCAGATTGTTGATTTCCTGCCGTGAATTGGTCAGCCGCTCTTCAAGCGCCTTGTTCGTGTCCTGCATCATATGGGTGGACTTCACCAGCATCTCGACAACCGACTTGATCTGGTCGCGGTTCTGCGGGCCGGCCGTCAGGTCGATCCTGGCGCCTTTGAGGCTGTCGCCGAAATTCGCCGTCATGCCGAGCGCTTCGGAGATCACGGCCATGACGTCGCTGATTTCGCCGATGACCCGCGCGCCGACTTCGTCGATGCGATCGGTGGCGCGGGCATGTGAGAGATAGGTGGCGTAGATCTGATCGAGATCGCCTTCGGTCAGTTTTCCGTTACGCGTCAGGGTCTCGTTGATGACTTTGTTCAGCGCGGTATTATAGCCGGCCGCATAGACGTACCAGATCTCGTAATTGCGCGGGATGGCATTGTGTTTCAGCGACCGGATCTGGCTTAGCGCGGCTTCGGCAAATGACAGCGTGCGTTCGTGCTCGTCATGAGTACTTGCCACTGCCGTCCCCAAATCCTTGGCCGCAACTGCACCGTTCTGTGCAGCGAATGCAATCTCGGTCGAGATTAAGCGGGCGCGGTGAACAGACGGTAAAGAACCGCAGGACGATGGAACTTTTCTCCCGAGACGATCGGAACGGAAGAAAATGAATCCAAACGGTCAGACGCGAGCGCGGACAGGGCGCAGAAGAAACGCCGGCAGATGGGAGTGATCGGCCGGTTCCGAGTCGCGTTCCCGTGGGGGTTTCGGCGCATGTGCGCGGCCGATCGAAGGCGGCTGCGCGGCGACGGGAGCGGGATGATCGCGCTGAGGCGCAGATTCTCGTTGACGCGCGGGTTCGCGCTGAGGTTGTGGCGTGCGGATACGCGCCCGAGGTGCGGGTTGTTCAGCGGACATGTCGATCTGCGCAACGAATGGCGTCGTGGATGCCGACGGCTCGCGCAATTCGTGGCCGGGCGGCGGTCCACGGCCATTGCGGCCACGGCCGCTTTCGCGATCGCGACGCGGCTTGCGGCCGTCGCGTCCGCGCGATGAGGTTTCCCGGCGCTGGCTTTCGCCATCAGCGGACTCGTCGGGTACTGCGTAGGATGATTCGGCGCGAGGGATCGGCTGGCCGATCAGTTTCTCGATTGCCAGGATCGATTTGCCGTCAGACGGGCCGACCAGGGAAATCGCAGTGCCCGAGCGGCCGGCGCGGCCGGTCCGGCCGATGCGGTGGACGTAGTCATCCGGGTGATGCGGTACGTCGAAATTGAAGACGTGACTCACTTCGGGGATATCGAGGCCGCGGGCCGCGACGTCGGAGGCGACCAGCAACGGCAACTCGCCCTTGCGGAATTGGTCCAGCGATGCCGTGCGCGCGGACTGCTCCATGTCGCCGTGCAAGCAGCAAACGCTGAAGCCATGCTTCTGAAGTGATTTGTGAAGAACCGCGACATCGCGCTTACGATTGCAAAAGATAATCGCATTCTTGAGATCGACGGCGTCACGCAAAAGGGCTCGCAAGGTTTCACGCTTGTCGTGCGATTCGCGCCCCGTGGGGACTTGCGACTGCGTGACCGTGACGGCGGTGGAGGCGGGCTTGGAAACTTCGATGCGCTCGGGGTTGTGCAAAAAGGTATCGGTGATGCGGCGAATTTCCGTCGGCATCGTTGCGGTGAAGAACAGTGTCTGACGGGTAAACGGCACCAGCTTGCAGATCCGCTCGATGTCCGGAATGAAGCCCATGTCGAGCATCCGGTCAGCTTCGTCGATCACAAGCAATTCCACGCCGGTCATCAACAACCCGCCGCGCTCGGTATGGTCGAGCAGGCGGCCCGGCGTGGCGATCAGAACATCTACGCCGCGCGTCAGCTTCATATCCTGGTCGCCAAAGGAAACGCCGCCGATCAGCAAGGCAACGTTGAGTTTCTGGCCGGCCCCGTATTTGTCGAATTGTTCTTTGACCTGGGCGGCAAGTTCGCGGGTTGGCTCAAGGATGAGCGTTCGCGGCATCCGCGCGCGGGCGCGGCCCTTCTCCAGCAACGTCAGCATCGGCAGCACGAAAGCGGCGGTCTTGCCGGTGCCGGTCTGGGCAATGCCGAGGACGTCGCGGCGGGCCAGAACATGCGGGATGGCTTGCGCCTGAATGGGGGTCGGGGTGGTGTAACCGGTGGCCGCGACGGCGGCGAGCACCTTGTCGGACAGGCCGAGATTGGAAAAGGACATTGAGCCTCTGGTATGGGGCGTGATCTTCACCGCAAACCGGAAGACCACTTTGTCGGGATCACACCCTGATCGAAACCGCCGCTTGGATTCACGGAAAAGACTGTCGCGCTCAACCCCGGAACGGCACGCAAAATTGCTCGGGATCGAAATTACGCAGACAGGCGGCTTACTCGATATATCGCTTTTCGATACCGTGCCGCGTCACGTCCGGAACATAGGCGGAAAATGGCTGAAGTCAATGGACGAAGCCGCTCAGAGCGTGAAAAGCTGAATGATTCCGCCGAGAAAGCGGTTAACGCCGAACATGGGAGGATCGTCGATCCGCCATTGCTCCGGGCGGTAAACCCTGTGAAACTGGACATAATCCGCCGCGATGAGAATCCATCCGGCCTCAAGACCGAATAAGGGCGCACGCAAGCTTTGGCCATGAGAAGACCCGTCGTCGGCGTGATCGGAAATTCACTGCTGGTCGAAAATCGCTATGCCGTGCAGATGGTGGGCGAGCGCAATCTGCGCGCCGTCACTGAGGTGGCCGGGGCCTTGCCGCTGATGTTCGGCGGAATGCCCGATGTCACCGACATCGGCGCTTTGCTCGATGTCGTCGATGGCGTGCTCCTGACCGGCGCGCGGGCCAATGTACATCCGACGCGGTTCGGCCTCGAAGCCCATCTGCGCTACGAACCCTATGACGATGCCCGCGATATCGTCGCGCTCGCCGTGACGGAAGCCTGCGTCGCGAGCGGCATCCCCATCTTCGGAATCTGCCGGGGATTCCAGGAAATGAACGTCGCCTTTGGCGGTTCGCTGCATCCCGAGATTCGCGAACTGCCGGGCCGCATCAATCATCGCATGCCGCGACTGGATACCGGCGAGGTCCATCCGGACCCGACCGTCGTGTTCGCGGATCGCCACGACGTGCATCTCACCCAAGGCGGCGCCTTCGCGCGATTGCTCGGCCGCGACACCATCCGGGTGAATTCGCTGCACGGGCAGGGCATCCTCGATCCCGGTGCGCGGGTCGTCATCGAAGGTATCGCCGATGACGGCACCATCGAAGCAATCCGCATTGCCGACGCGCCGGGCTTTGCGCTCGGCGTCCAGTGGCACGCGGAATATGATCCGCAGATCAACCCGATCAACCGGGCACTGTTTCAAGCGTTCGGCGACGCGCTGACGCTGCGTCAGCGCGTCACCTGATTGTCAAAATTGTGCGAGACCTTCCTGAAGAGGGCGACATGGCAAATCGAGCGAAACTATTTGCGGTGCTGATGATCGGCGCATGGGCGTCGGTGATCGCGATCGGCCCGGCCAGCGCCGCCAAACGCGTCGCGCTGGTGATCGGCAATGACGACTATCGCAACGTCACTAAATTGCAGAAAGCCGTCAACGATGCGCGCACCATCGGCGACACGCTGAAGACGCTCGGCTTCAACGTGATGGTCGCGGAAAATCAGACCCGGCAGGCGTTCAGCCAGGCGCTGCTCGCCTTCGATGCGTCGATCGAGCCGGGCGATACCGCGTTCTTCTTTTTTGCCGGACACGGTTTCGAGATCGCCGGCCAAAACTTCCTGCTGCCGACCGACGTGCCTGCCGCGACGCAGGGACAGGAAGAATTGGTGCGGGATTCCTCCGTGATGGCGGATCGCATTGTCACGCGCCTGCAAAAACGCGGCGCCCGCACGGCGATCCTCGTGCTCGACGCCTGCCGCAACAATCCGTTCGAGCGCGCCGGCACCCGCGCGGTCGAAGGCGGCGGTGGGCTTGCGCCGATGAACGCGCTGCCGGAGGGCGTGTTCTCGATCTTCTCGGCGGGCCCGCGTCAGACGGCTCTTGATCGGTTGTCGAATGACGACAAGGACCCGAACTCCGTCTTCACGCGGACCTTTGCGCGCGAACTGGCCGAACCCGGCGCCAATCTTGTGCAGGTCGCGCAACGTACACGCCGCGCCGTGAGTGAAATGTCCGAGACCGTCAAGCACAAGCAGGTGCCGGTGTATTTCGATCAGATGGTCGATGATGTGTTTTTGAACGGCCTCAACAAGCTGCCGGATAGAGCAAAGGAAACACCGTCGCAAGCCAAGGCTGCGCCGCCCGAGGCGAAATTGGCCGCTTTGCCGCCTGTGCAATCGCCGCCAGTGACGGTGCCGCGCACCGCGCCGCCGGAAGAATCGATCAACGCGCCGATCGCGTCGTTCTCGCGCAGCAATAGCGGTTGGACGGTTTCGTTCTCGATTCTCGATCCAACCATCGGCATTTCCTGGCGGATGGACGACAAGAGCGATTTTCGCGAAACGGGCTTTATGGACGTGCTCGATCCGCGCACCCGCAAGCGAATGGCAAACCCGTCGATCAGCCTTCCGGCCGACGCGCAAGCGGGGATCATCCAGGTGCGCTATGTCGATGCCGGCGGCGAGCTGAAGGGGCCGTTTCCGATCCGCTTCGATCCCGAGGAAGCCCTCGTCAAGGACCAACGCAAAGTTCTCGACATGACGGCGACGAGTTGGTTGGGGTTCGGCGGCAACGGATATCCGCTGGTCTATTGGACGCATTTGATCTCGTATCGCTGCGCGATCCGGGAGGTGCGGATCGGCATCGATTCCAGTGTACCCGAAAAGGTCGTGAAACTGCCGCCCTGCGATCTGAAAGATCCAATGACGATTCCGCCAAACGCCAACTATATTATGAAACTGCCGGCAACGACGAAATCGGTTTCGGTCGAGTTGACCTATCGCGACGGCAGCGTCTCCGAGATCAAGAGCTTCCGGCGTTGATCGCTGACAAAAGTGTGCCGCGTCGGCTGACCGCGCGTTGCTGCATCGTCGGCGGCGGCCCGGCCGGCATGATGCTCGGTTATCTGCTTGGCCGCGCCGGCATCGAGACGCTTGTGCTGGAAAAACACGCCGATTTCCTGCGCGACTTTCGCGGCGACACCGTGCATCCCTCGACCATGCAGGTGATGCATGAACTCGGCTTGCTCAACGACTTCCTGAAACGTCCGCACCAGAAACTCGCCAGGCTGGACGCTGAGTTCGGCGGCCGGCGTTACCGGATGGCGGACATGTCGCGGCTCGATACGACGAGTCCGTTCATCGCCTTCATGCCGCAATGGGAGTTTCTCGATTTTCTCGCCGAGAAGGCTGCTGCCTTTCCGAATTTGAGAATTCTGCGCTCGACCGGCGTCACCGATCTCAGTCTGGAAAACGACCGCGTCACCGGCGTGGTTGCTCATGATGCCGAGGGTGAGCTGCACATCAAGGCAGACCTCACCATCGGCTGCGACGGCCGGCATTCGACGGTTCGCGAACGTGCGGCACTGGCGGTCGAGGACATCGGCGCGCCGATCGATGTCCTGTGGTTTCGCGTGGCGAAAGGCGAGGGGACGTTTTCGCCGGCATTTCTGCGCGGCGCGCCGGGACGGTTTCTGATCACGCTGGATCGCGGCGACTACTGGCAATGCGCTTACGTGATCGCCAAGGGCGCGATGGAGCGGATCAAGGCCGATGGCCTGCCGGCATTTTGCGACGCCGTCACGGCGATGGCGCCGGCGCTACGCCAGCATATCGGCGACGTCGCCGGTTGGGACGACGTCAAGCTGCTGACCGTGACCATCGATCGGCTCACGCAATGGTCGAAACTGGGATTGCTGTGCATCGGCGATGCCGCGCATGCGATGTCGCCGGTCGGCGGCGTCGGCATAAACCTCGCGATCCAGGATGCGGTCGCGGCGGCCAATCTGCTCGCTTCGCCGCTCCGCCATGGCTGCCCGTCGGACGGTGAGTTGGACAGCGTGCGGCGGCGGAGGCTTTTTCCTGTTCGCGTCATTCAGGCGATCCAGACCGCGGCGCAGAATGCAATCATCGCAAAGTCGCTCGAGGGAGCTTCCACCGCGCCTCTTCCGATTCGCATCGTCGGGTCCGCGCCGTGGCTGCAGGGGTTGACGGCGCGCGTGATCGGCATCGGTGTGCGTCCGGAGCATGTGCGGACATTTGCCGCAAGGCAGTGAACGTTCTAGCCGTTAGCGAGCGTGTTGCTGATGCGCGTGACGATGTCATCCCATTGGCGCTTTTCGCCAACCGGATAGTTGATGAGCACGCAATTGATATAGCGGCCACCGGCATTGCAACGGTTGTACCAGATTTTTCCGTCACGCACGCTGGAGACCGCGAAGAACCGGGCCGTGATTTTCCGGTACATGATGTTTGCCGGCGGTCGTTGCTTGGCCAGAAACGCGGCCGGCGTATCGCGCGCGTCGTTTGCAAACGACTGCACCGTCAGATTGGCGCGTCCATCCGCTGTCGTCAGGCGTCGCCCGTATCGTGGCTCTGGCACGCCGGCATTTTGGCTGAAGACAGCGTTAGGGATGTCAACCGCAGCGCCGGATTGCGGCACGATATAACGTTGCCAATCGCCCTGTTGCGCGTTCGCCGTCGTCGCCCACAGCAGCGTTGCAACCACGGAAGCATAGAGTTGTCGCGTCATCATGGCTGAAACCTCCGCTGCCTGATTAAGGATAATCACAAGCCGCGACGGGTGTTCCTCGATCGCGATCCGCGCGATTGAAAAATACCGGAGATATGATTCAGCGCCGCGTGAAGCCGATCACAAACAGGCCGACCAGCGCGAGACACGCGCCGTAATAGACCCATTGCGTCTGGCTGATCATGAAGCTGGAGGCCGGGTAGGGGAAATAGCCAGAACCCTGACCGATCCAGACCAGGCCGACCAGCGTCGCGAGAATGCCGAGGATGAGGAGGGCTGTTTTCATATCGGCGAGACGCTGCCAGGAGGATTCGGTTTGGCGGAAGCGATCTTCCCTCCGCTGCCTGCTGCGCGTCAAGGCATTCGGACCTGCGGCTCGCGCGCCCACAGCCGCAACTGGCCGAGCGTTTCGATGAAGCCGACAATGTCTTTCGGGCCGTCGAGCGGGATGACACCGTCGTCCAGCGCATCGGTCAGTCCTGCCTTCGCGAACAACGGCATTGCCGTTTTCACGTAGCCGATGAACTTGCAATGCGCGAATGCGTCCGCGACAAAATCGCGCGCGGTCGATTCTTGTAGCAAGGCGTCGATGCCCACTTCTGCGGGCAGCAACGCAACGGCATCGTACAACACCGACGGGCCGCCGCCGATCATCTGGTCGGCCTCGATCCAGGAGCCGTCGTTAGCCTTGGCGCCCCCGACCTTGGGCGCAATGATCTCGAAGCTCGCGCCCGCTTTCGCCAGCGCCTTTTTCAAAGCCGACAGCAATTTGGCGTCGGTGCCGTCAGTCACGAGAATGCCGAGCTTGCGGCCTTCGAAACGATCGGGTCCGCGCCCGACGATGCTGAGTGACGGCGCGGCCTTCAAATCCTGCCGGGTCGGCACTGCAGCGTCCGCCGGTTTCGGCATGGAATGCAATCCCAGTGCAGTCCCGGCCTTCTTGGCGAGACCGGGGTCGATGTTCAGCAGATGCGACACGAGCCGCACGCGGATCGCCGCCGTCTTGACCTTACTCAACTCGAAGGTGAGCGCGGCCGCGATATGCCCTTGTTCGCCTTCGGTCTGGCTGATGAAAAACTGCCGCGCCTGGCTGTAATGGTCCGCGAAACTCTCTGCGCGCAGCCGCCGTTTCGGGCCGCCTTGCTCCTCGGCGAATGAGCGAAAGCCGAGTGTCGGGGATTCGCGCGGACCTTCGCCGAATGAGTTCGGCTGATAATTGGCGCGGCCAACCGGATTGCGCATCGCCATGTGCCCGTCCTGCTGGAAATGATGCATCGGACATTTCGGCGCATTGATCGGTAGATGCGAGAAATTCGCGCTGCCGAGGCGTTTCAATTGAGTGTCGAGGTACGAGAAATTGCGGCCCTGCAATAAAGGATCGTTGGAAAAATCGATGCCGGGGGGAACGTTCTGGGTCATGAACGCCACTTGCTCGGTTTCCGCGAAGAAATTGTCGGGCATTCGGTCAAGCACAAGACGGCCTACCGGAATCGGCTTCAAGATCTCTTCCGGAATCAGCTTGGTCGAGTCGAGAACGTCGAAATCGAAGCCATCGGCGAATTCCTGGTCGAAGAGTTGCACCTGTAATTCCCATTCGGGAAAATTGCCGGTCTGGATTGCGGTCCACAGATCGCGTCGATGGAAGTCCGGATCGGCGCCGTTGATCTTGACGGCCTCGTTCCACATCACCGACTGAAGTCCGAGTTTCGGCTTCCACAGAAATTTGACGAAGGTGGATTCGTCCTTCGCATTAAGGAAGCGGAAGGTGTGAACGCCGAACCCTTCCATGAAGCGCAGCGAGCGAGGCAGGGCCCGGTCCGACATCGTCCACATGATCATGTGCATGCTTTCGGGCGTCAGGCTGATGAAATCCCAGAAATTGTCGTGTGCGGTCTGCGCTTGCGGAAAGGCGCTGTCCGGCTCTTCTTTGGCGGCATGGATCAGGTCGGGAAACTTGATGGCATCCTGGATAAAGAACACCGGAATGTTGTTGCCGACGATGTCCCAGTTGCCTTGCTGCGTATAGAGTTTCACCGCAAAGCCGCGGACGTCCCGCGCGAGATCCGGCGAGCCCTTGCTGCCGGCGACCGTGGAAAACCGCACAAAAGCCGGCGTCCGTTCGCCGGCGCGCTGGAACAGGTCGGCGCGGGTGTATTTCGTCAAGGGCTTGTAAGTCTCGAAGAAGCCATGTGCGCCATAGCCGCGAGCATGCACCACGCGTTCCGGAATCCGCTCGTGGTCAAAATGGAAAATCTTCTCGCGAAAATGGAAATCCTCGAGCACTGTCGGTCCTCGTGAACCGACCTTGAGCGAGTTCTGATCGTCAGCGACCGGGCCGCCCTGCGCCGTTGTTAAAACCGGCGTTTTGCCTTGGGCGATCTGATGCAGTTCGCCGCCATTGCCGCACGGCAGCTCCAGATCGTGGACTTTTGTCGATTTGCTGCTGGAACTGCGTGTCGATGATTTGGCCATTTGATCTGCAATTCCCGTCTGGTGTTTACAGTCCAATGTTCCGGAAGGTCGAGTGTTCCAAGTGGGACGATGCCGTTTCAAAATGCGATGTGACAAACAGCGGGCATACGGGCTCGGCCTGCCGAGCCCGCATGACATTGCGATCAACGCGCGTGGTCGGGGCGAGCACCGCGTCCGGCCGGCCAACACGGCTTAAGCCTTACACATCCAGCAACTCGTCATCCGCAAATTCGGCCTTGTCCGAGATGAACGCGAACCGGGCTTCGGCCTTGGTGCCCATCAGGCGTTCGACGGAATCCGCGGTGCCATCGCGGTCCTCGGCCATCAGCACCACGCGCAAGAGCGTGCGGCACGCCGGGTCCATCGTGGTTTCCTTGAGTTGCGCCGGCATCATCTCGCCGAGGCCCTTGAAGCGGCCGACATCGACCTTGGCGTTGGCGTTGAACTCGCTCCTGAGCAACTCGGCCTTGTGGGCGTCGTCGCGGGCGTAGACGGTTTTGGCGCCATGCGTCAGCCGGTAGAGCGGCGGAACGGCGAGGTAGAGATGGCCCTCGTCGATCAGGCGCGGCGTCATCCGGTAGAAAAAGGTGATCAGCAGCGACGCGATATGCGCGCCGTCGACGTCAGCGTCGGTCATGATGATGATTCGCGAATAGCGCAGATCTTCCTGCCGGTACTGAGCAAGCGTGCCGCAGCCGATCGCCTGCATCAGGTCCGACAGTTGCGCGTTCGCCGTCATCTTGTCCTTGGTCGCGGAGGCGACGTTCAGGATCTTGCCGCGCAGCGGCAGGATCGCCTGGGTCTTGCGGTCGCGCGCCTGCTTCGCAGAGCCGCCGGCCGAGTCGCCCTCGACGATGAACAGTTCGGAGCCTTCGGTCGCGGTGTTGGTGCAGTCGGCGAGCTTGCCGGGCAGGCGGAGCTTCTTCACCGCCGTCTTGCGCGAGGTTTCCTTCTCGGCGCGGCGGCGTAGACGTTCGTCGGCCCGTTCCATGACGAACTCAAGGAGCTTGTTGGCCTGCACCGGATTGGCGGACAGCCAATGGTCGAACGGGTCCTTGATGGATTGCTCGACGATGCGCTGCGCTTCGGCGGTGGCGAGGCGGTCCTTGGTCTGGCCCTGGAATTCCGGCTCGCGCACGAACACCGACAGCATCACGGCCGCGCCAACCATGACGTCCTCCGACGTGACCGAGGCGGCGCGCTTGCCCTGACCGACGCGCTCGGCGTGGTCCTTCAAGCCGCGCAGCATGGCGCTGCGCATGCCGGATTCATGGGTGCCGCCGTCCGGCGTCGGCACGGTATTGCAGTAGGACGACAAAAAGCCATCGGCGTCGGCGGTCCAGGCGACGGCCCATTCGCAGGCGCCATGCGCTCCGTTGCGACCGGATTTGCCGGAAAAAATATCGGGATGCACCAGCGTGTCGGCATGGACGGCTGCCGCGAGATAGTCTTTGAGGCCGCCGACGAAGTGGAATGTGTCCTCGGCCGGGACGTCCTCCACTCCCTTCAGCAATTCGGGATCGCAGCGCCAGCGGATTTCGACGCCGCCGAACAGATAGGCCTTCGACCGCGCCATCTTGAACAGGCGCTGCGGCTTGAACGCGGCCTTGGCGCCGAAGATCTCGGTGTCCGGCTTGAACCTGATTCGTGTTCCGCGGCGGTTGTTGACCTTGCCCATGTCCTGCAGCTTGCCGACCGGGTGGCCGCGCTCGAAGGTCATCTTGTAAAGCTGCTGCGAGCGGGCGACCTCGACCTCGCACAGCGAGGACAGGGCGTTGACGACCGAGACGCCGACGCCGTGCAGGCCGCCGGAGGTCTCGTAGACCTTGGAGTCGAACTTGCCGCCCGAATGCAGCGTGCACATGATGACTTCAAGGGCGGACTTCTTCGGGAATTTCGGATGAGGATCGACCGGGATGCCGCGCCCGTTATCCGACACGGTGAGAAAGCCGTCAGCCGACAGCGTCACCTCGATGAAGGTCGCATGACCGGCCAGCGCCTCGTCCATCGCGTTGTCGATCACTTCAGCAAAGAGATGGTGCAGCGCCTTTTCGTCGGTGCCGCCGATATACATGCCCGGCCGCCGGCGCACGGGTTCGAGGCCTTCCAGCACCTCGATGTCTGCGGCCGTGTATCCGGCTTCAGCCGTGACGGCGCGGGGCGCGACCTTCGCAGCCGGCTGGAGGCGGGCAGGAGCAGCGCCGAACAAATCGTCATTCGGTTTCGATTTAGCGTCTGATTTCTGTGGTTTGGGCATCTATCTTTATGTGTTGCATACGGCGTCGCGCCGCGAATCGGCTAATTCAACTATGCCACGGATGAGGCTGCATATGGGACATCAGCGGGTTATGCGCCATCGGCATTCCGCCATGCGGGAACCCGATTTCACCGATCGCCGTTTTCGGCGATGGGTTTGGAGGGCGGCAGATGAAGCGGTTTTGGTTCGGGCTCGCGGCAGTCGCATTAGCCGCATCGTCGGTGGGTGCGCATCCCGCGTCCGCCCAGTCTTTTCGCGATGTGGTCGAAAAGAATCCTGGCGTGGCCCGCGCCAACAATGCGGCGGTCGCGCTGTTCAAGCGCGGC
This sequence comes from uncultured Tardiphaga sp., assembly GCA_964244735.1. GTDB lineage: Bacteria > Pseudomonadota > Alphaproteobacteria > Rhizobiales > Xanthobacteraceae > Tardiphaga. Next base: position 131,973 of record CAXTJT010000004.1, on the reverse strand, counting down.
GACTACAAGGCGGCACTGGCCGCGCTTGACGGGATCGTCGGCCGCTATCCGAATTCCGGACTGGCTTACGCCAATCGCGGCGGGGTCTATTTCCAGCTCAAGAAATATGATGAGGCGGTCAAGGACTACACGCAGGCGGTCGGCCTCGGCAGCAACGATCCGGTCACGGTTCTCAATCGCGCTTCGGCCTATTCCAAAAATGGCGAGTTCGACCGGGCGCTGGACGACTGCAACGCCATCATCCGGGTCAATCCGCGCAATGCCGTCGCATATCGCGTCTGCGGCGTGGCCTATCAAGGCAAGGGCGACGCCGAGCGCGCCTTTACCAACCTCAACGAATCCGTCCGGCTCGATCCGCGCGCGGCCAAGACGTTTCGCGCGCGCGGCATCGCCTATGAACAGACCGGGCAGGCCGACAAGGCCAAGGCCGACTTTGCGCAGGCCGGGCGTCTCGATCCGTCGTCCATCACGGACGCGCAAATGGCCGAGGCCCGCGAACGCGCCAACGGCGCGGCCGCGACGCCGGTGGCGCCTGTCATCGTCGCCGCCCCTCCGAAACCGTCTGCCCCAGCCGATCTCGTGCCGACCGTGATCGCTCAGGATGCGCCGGGCGGTGAAACCCGCGTCGCGCTGGTGATCGGCAACGGTGCCTACGCCTCCGTGGCCAAACTTCCGAATCCGAACAGCGACGCCACGGCCGTCGCCGAGTCGCTGCGCGCCGCGGGCTTCAAGACGGTGCATCTCAATAACGATCTGGGCGCTGCGGCGATGCGCGATGCGCTGAATGTGTTTTCAGCGGAAGCCGCGAAAGCCGACTGGGCGCTGGTCTATTACGCCGGGCACGGCATCGAGGTGAACGGCATCAATTATTTGATCCCGGTCGATGCCAAGTTGAAGACCGACCGCGCGGTGCAGTTCGAGGCGGTGCCGCTGGACTCCGTGCTGGTGAGCGTGGAGAGCGCGAAGAAGCTGCGTGTCGTCATTCTCGACGCCTGCCGCGACAATCCGTTCCTGCGGGACATGGCCAAGACGGTGGCGAGCCGGTCGGTCGGACGCGGACTCGCCAAGATCGATCCGGAATCCAGCGCCACGCTCGTCGCCTATTCGGCGAAGGCAGGACAAGTGGCCTCGGACGGTGCTGTCGGGCAGGCCAACAGCCCGTTCGCGCAGGCGCTGATCCGCAACATGCAAAAACCGGGGGTCGAAATCCGGAAATTTTTCGGCCTCGTGCGCGACGACGTGATGGCATCGACCCGCAACACGCAGGAACCGTTCGTCTATGGTTCGCTCGGCGGCGACGATTACTTTTTGCGGAAGCCGTAAGTTCGTCATTGCCAATCTGACGCGGCCGGCATGGCTGGCGCTCGGCCGGCCGGTCTGGCAGGACGTGCGGCATGGAAGAGATGTTGCGTAGCCTGACCGACTTCGTCCGCGACCATCAGCAATGGGCGGCTCCCGTGGTATTCGTACTGGCCTTCGCCGAGTCGCTCGCATTCCTGTCGCTGATTATTCCGGCCTGGGGCGCGTTGGTCGCAATCGGTGCGCTGATGGGGGCCGCCGGCGGCAGCTTCTGGCCGATCTGGATCGCAGGCGCGATTGGGGCCGCGTTCGGCGACTGGCTGTCCTACTGGATCGGCGGGCATTTCCACGATCGCATCGGCGGCTGGTGGCCGATGTCGAAATACCCGGACATGCTGCCGCGCGCGGAGGCGTTCATGAAAAAATGGGGCGTCGTCGGCATTGTCATCGCGCGTTTCTCAGGCCCGCTGCGCGCCACCGCGCCGCTGGTGGCGGGGGTCGTACAGATGCCGTTCCTGCCGTTTCAACTGGCGAATTTCGGTTCCGCTTTCCTGTGGTCGGCCGTGCTGCTGGTGCCTGGCCTGCTCGGCGTCAAACTGATGTTTTGACCCGATGGAATAATAGTGCGGTATCGCTGTTTCAGTTTTTGCGCGTACAGGATTAGGTTTCGAGCCAACGAATTTCAGCCCCCGCCGGTCGGGTGCGTTCAGGAGGATACCAAGATGGAATTGACCCGACGCCATGCGCTCGCAGGGGCTGCTGCTCTGGCCGCCACGCCGCTGTTGCCGACCACACGCGGCCATGCCGCCATGCCGCTCGCCGAGAAGCAGGCTCCGAGCTTCTATCGCTACAAGGTCGGCGACGCGCAGGTGAACGCGATCTCGGACGGCGCGAACACGTTTCCGCTGCCGGACGCGATGGTGGTCAACGTCAAGAAGGATGAGGTCAACGCCGCGCTCGACAAGGCTTTCATGCCGAAAGACAAGATGACCATCAGCTTCGCGCCTCTGGTCATCAACACCGGCGGCAAGGTCGTCATTATCGACACCGGCAACGGACCGGCCGCATTCGCGGCTTCCAAGGGCAATGTCGGCCAGTTCGGGACCAACATGCAGGCCGCCGGGTTCGATCCGAAGGCGGTCGATCTGGTGGTCATCTCGCATTTTCACGGCGATCACATCAACGGCTTGCTCACCGCCGATGGCGCGCTCGCGTTTCCGAACGCGGAAGTGCTGGTGCCGGCCGCGGAGTGGAAATACTTCATGGACGACGGCGAGATGAGCCGCGCCTCCGGCGAGCGGATGCAGGGTGTGTTCAAGAATGCGCGACGCGTGTTCGAGGCGGGGCTCAAAAAGAAGGTAACGGAATACGAGTGGGACAAGGATGTCGCGCCGGGCCTGATGGCGGTATCGTCTATCGGACATACGCCGGGCCACACGTCCTATGTGCTGTCGTCCGGATCGGACAAGGTTTTCATCCAATCCGATGTGACTAACCATCCGGCACTGTTCGTCGCCAATCCCGGCTGGCACCTGATGTTCGATCAGGATCCGGCGCAGGCCGAGGCCACGCGGCGCAAGGTCTACGACATGCTGGTCGCGGACCGGATGCGCGTGCAGGGCTTCCACTATCCGTTCCCTGCGAATGGATTCGTCGAAAAGGACGGCAACGGCTACCGGCTGGTGCCGGCGCCATGGAGCCCGGTGTTGTAAGGACGAACCCGTAGGGTGGGCAAAGCAAGCTGCGCGTAGCGCAGCGGCTTGCCCACCATTCGGCGGCAATGGCGGGTACGGCGCACCGGACGACGAAGTCGTCGCCGGCAGAGCGCCTTTGCCCACCCTACATCCTTCTTGACGTCAAACTCCCGCGGCCCTATCACCGCGCAATGATCTATCTCGCAACCATCGTCATCGCCCGCCGTCGCCGCATCATCGCGGCCGGGGCAGGCGTGTGCGTCTGACATAAACCCCTGCCGCCGGACACGATCCGCGGCATTGGCTCTCACACTCCCAAACGCGAATTCGTCCGGCGGCTCCTGTGAAACAAGGAGCTTGTGATGTACGTCCCCAGACCGTTCCAGCCTGATCGCAGCGCGTGCTTGGCATTCGCGGCCGCGCGCGGCTTCGGCACCGTCTGCGCCTGGAACGGCCGCAAGCCGGTCGCCTCGGCGGTCCCGTTCTGCCTCGATTATGCCGCTGACGGCACGCCGCAACTTGCCTTTCATCTCGCACGCAACAATCCGCTGGTTCAACTGACGGACAATGCAGCGTCGTGGGTGATGGCTGTCAACGGTCCCGATGCTTATGTCTCCGCCGACTGGTATGTGTCGCCTGATCAAGTGCCGACCTGGCTTTATCAGGCGGTGCATCTGACAGGCACGGTGCGCACGCTGTCGGGCGATGATCTCGGCCCGCATCTCGACGTCCTGTCCGCGAAGTATGAGGGCTGGCTCGCGCCCAAGCCGGCCTGGACCACGGCGAAGATGACGGCCGGGCGGCTGGATGCGATGAAGAAGGCGATCGTCGGTTTCGTGATGGCGGTGGATGAGGTCGAAGGCAGCTTCAAGCTCAACCAGCACAAGTCCGACGCGGACCATGCGGCCGTCTCCGGCGCGCTGTCGCATCAAGGTCATGCGGGTGCGCAAGAGATTGCAATTCAGATGCAGGCGGCGCGGCCAAAAACCGTGACCGACAAGACCGTGACTTTGGAAGGATCGATGTGATGAGCGCGACCGAGACGACAGCGAAACCTTCGGTCTTTGTCGATGGCGGCTCCGGCACCACGGGGCTCGGGATTCGTGAGCGACTTTCGGCGCAGGACGACGTTGCGGTGTGTCTGATCGAGGACGCCAAGCGCAAAGATCCGGCCGCCAAGCGCGCGTTGATGGCAGAGGTCGATCTCGTCATCCTGTGCCTGCCGGACGAGGCGGCCAAGGACACGGTGGCGCTGATCGACGGCATGGGCGCGTCGGGACCGAAGGTGCTTGATGCCTCGACCGCCTACCGCGTCGCGCCAGACTGGACCTACGGCTTTGCCGAGCTGGCGCCCGATCAGGCCGATAAAATCCGCGCGGCGCGCAAAGTCTCAAATCCGGGCTGTTACCCGACCGGCGCAATTGCGCTGCTGCGGCCGTTGGTCGATGCGGGGCTTCTGGCTGTCGATCATCCGGTGACGATCAATGCGGTGAGCGGCTATTCGGGAGGCGGCAAGTCGATGATCGAGAGCTTCGAGGCCGGCACCGCACCGGCGTTCGAGCTGTACGGGCTCGGCTTCGTGCACAAGCATCTGCCGGAGACGCAATTGTATTCTCATTTGACGCGGCGGCCCATTTTCGTGCCGTCGGTCGGCAATTATCGTCAGGGCATGCTGGTATCGATACCGCTGCATCTCGACGATCTTCCGGGCAAGCCGACCGGCGCGGACCTGCATGCGGCTCTGGCGACGCGCTACGCCGGCAGCGATTATGTCGCCGTGATGCCGCTCGACGATGTTGCCATCGCAGCCGGGCGGATCGAGCCGGAGGCGCTCAACGAGAGCAACATGCTCGAACTTTATGTCTTCAAGAGCGAAGGGTATCGCCAGGCGGTGTTGGTCGCGCGGCTCGACAATCTCGGGAAGGGCGCGTCGGGCGCCGCCGTGCAGAACATGCGGCTGATGCTTGGACTGGATTGAACCTGTTCCTGTCGGCGGCATTGTCTGCCGACAGGAGAGCCACGTATGACCGATCTGGCGCGAACACCCAGCGACGACGATATTTCCGTGATGGTCGATGTCGCGCGCGCCGCCGGCACGACGTTGTCGGACGACAAGCGGATGCGGCTGTCGGGGCTGGTCGAGGCCGGATTGATTGAGGCCGCGACGTCCAATGATGGTGAAGCCGACCGCTACAAGCTGACTCCTCTCGGTCAATCCGTCCTTGACGAGCGCGGCGTCGGGGCCAACGAGTCCTAAGTCGAATTTATTGCTCTTTTGTGAGGCCAGTTTCCGCTCATGCCCACGCGAGCGGTTATCCAGAGCGACATCGTCTGTTTCGCAAAGTCCGGGTCCCCGCGTCCGCGGGAACCAGCAGACCCGACCTGTTGGCGGCCTGGCACGAAACGGTCAGACGATCTTGAACACCGCCAGCATCAGCACGACCTGCGCCATGAAGCCGACCGCAAAGGTCAGCGTCCGGATGATGGGGACTCCAAGCGTGTAGACGATGACATGGGCGAGGCGCACCCAGAAATACACAGCGCAGGCCAGCACGGTCCATTTCGTCGAATAATCGGCGGCATTAAGGATCAGCACCAACGGCGCAAATATGATGAGGTTTTCGACCGCATTGTCATGCGCGAACATCATGCGGTTGGCCCATTCGGATTGCGGCCGGTCCGCTCGCGACGGATTGGCCATCGCGCCGCCAATGCCGCGTACCTGCAGGCGGTTCAGGACGTAAGGCACCCACATCACGGCGGTGAGGATCACCGTCCATGTCAGCCAGAACAGTTCGCGCGTCATCAAATCAGCCCTTTATCGTATGGAGTGCCGCGGAATCGCGGACGTTGCGCGAACCTTAGCCACTGCGTGTGACGAAGCCAATGTGTGAAGTTGGCGTCGCAACGCCTACGCCCGCACCCGCACGTAACTGCCCGGCGCGTCCTCGATCGGCGGAAAGGCCTCGCTGCCGGGCGTTCGCGCACCGACTTCCTCGGCGTCGATCGACGACAACCATCGTCTCCAGTCCGTCCACCATGAGCCTTTGTGTTCCGTTGCGCCTTTGATCCAGTCGTCGAGCGCAATGTCGCCGACCGCGTCATTGGTCCAGTATTGATATTTGTTCGACGCTGGCGGATTGACGACGCCGGCGATGTGTCCGGAGCCCGAAAGCACATATTTCACCGGGCCGCCGAAGAATTGCGAACCGTACAGCACCGATTGCGCCGGGGCGATGTGATCTTCCCTGGTCGCAAGGTTATAGACCGGCACCTTGACCTTCGAGAGATCGAGCAGCGTGTTGTCGAGCACCATCGATCCGGTCGAGAGACGGTTTTCAAGATAGCAGTTGCGCAGATAGAACGAATGGTTTGCGGCCGGCATCCGCGTCGCGTCGGAATTCCAGTGCAGCAGATCGAACGCCGAGGGCGGCTGGCCCTTGAGATAATTGCTGACGACGTAGGACCAGATCAGGTCGTTCGAGCGCAGCATGTTGAACGCCATCGCCATCTTGCCGCCATCGAGCACGCCGTCTTGCAGCATGTCTTTTTCAAGGGCGGAGATCTGGGCCTCGTCGACGAACACCATCAGATCGCCTGCATGGGTGAAGTCGACTTGCGCCGCAAAGAACGTCGCCGACGCGACGCGCTGACGGCGTTTCTCGGCGAGCCATGCCAGGGTCGAAGCGAGCAGGGTGCCGCCGACGCAGTAACCGGCGGTGTGAACCTTGAGTTCACCCGTCGCCTTTTCGATGACATCCATCGCGGTCAGCGGACCCTCATGCATGTAGTCGGCGAACGACTTGTCGCTCAGCGCCTTGTCGGGATTGACCCACGAAATGACGAACACCGTGATGCCCTGATCGACGCACCATTTGACGTAGGACTTCTCCGGACGCAGATCGAGGATGTAGAATTTGTTGATCCATGGCGGCACGATCAAAAGCGGAGTCCGCAACACGTTCTCGGTCGAGGGCGTGTACTGGATGAGCTGCATGATCTCGTTCTGGTAGATCACCTTGCCCGGCGTTACCGCCATGTTGACGCCGACGACCAGATTGTCCGGATCGGACTGGCGGATGCGCAGACTGCCGCCGCCCGCAGCGACATCCTCGGCCAGCATCTTCATGCCGCGCACCAGATTGTCGCCGTTTGAGGACAGCGTGTGGCGCAGCAGTTCCGGATTGGTCATGACGAAATTCGACGGCGCGATCGCGTTGGTGATCTGCTGGACGTAGAATTCGGCCTTCTTGCGGGTGTGCGGATCGAGGCCGTCGGCGTCGCGGACCAAATCGTGTGCCATCTTCGTCGTCAGCAGATAGGTCTGCAGCACGAAGTCGAAGAACTGGTTCGACTTCCATTCCGGGTCGGCAAAGCGTTTGTCGCGGGGTGGTGCTGCAATCGTCGGCTCGACGGATTCGCCGGCCATACGGCGCATGGCGGTGCCCCAGAGGTCGAGATAGGCCTTGCCCATCTTCAGCTGGACATCGGCCGCGCGCTGCTGGTCCGACAGCCAATAGTTGGCCACGGTTGAAAACGTCTTGACGACTTCGGCGATCTCGTTCGGCGGCTTCTCTATCGGCGCGCCTTCTCGCGGCTTCAGATAAGCGGCCAGCGCCTGACCGCTGGACTCCATCGCGCGTGCGATATTCAGCGCAAAGGCTTCCGGATTGAACTTTGGCGGTGACTCGGATTCGGTTTTGGTCTCGGTCAAAAGTTCGGTCATATGGCAAAAACTATCGCGGGTTCGATGTCAGGGGCTGATGGCACGGTGTCACTGTACGGCTCGATGATGACACGTTTCACAGAGCGTGACAGATTTCGATGTGCTGCGCTGCGTCAAAATAAAGCCCGCTTCGGACATCAATCTGTCTTATCGGTACGGTTGGACGTACGATGTTCATCGTCACATGCCAGAGTTAGTGCATGTTGATCTTGACGACTTGAAACGATCTACGGGGTGTATGCGTGCGGATTTCATCATCACGACGGCAGGCGGTGTACGCCATTGTTCTGCTTTTGGCCGGACCAGCGCTGTCGGGCTGCGCCAGCACGATCGCCGACTTGCCGCTGGTGGGACTTCCGGCCAACGCGCCCGAGCGCCCCAAGGAAGCCCGCGCTTTTCTGCCGGTCAACGATGTGCCGCAGCAGGACCGCGAAGGCAAGATCACCAACGCTGAACAGCAGAAGATTCAGGCCGATCTGATCGCCGCGCGCGCGCGGTCGGCGGCGGCGGCCGCCGCCAAGTAGCGTAAGCAGGGCGCTATCGCGCCGAAAAAGCCGTCCGGCACCACGTCTGACGGGTGGCGCTTCGGGCCTGCCGTGATAAAACCAGCCCGATTCAGCGGTCGCTTTCGCGTCGGGCCCTCGCACTTGCTTGATTTCATCTCGCGAGCGGTCCGTCGTCCCCCGGTTCCGGAGCCTGATGTCCATGGAAGAGTTCTATCGTATCCGCCGCCTGCCGCCTTACGTGTTCGAGCAGGTCAACCGCGCCAAGGCCGCGGCGCGGAACGCTGGCGCCGACATCATCGACCTCGGCATGGGCAACCCCGATCTGCCGACGCCGCCGCATGTGTTGGAAAAGCTCAAGGAAACGCTCGGCAAGCCGCGCACCGACCGCTATTCGGCGTCGCGCGGCATCACCGGGCTGCGCAAGGCGCAGGCGGCCTATTACGCGCGCCGTTTCGGCGTCAAACTCAATCCCGACACGCAGGTCGTCGCCACGCTCGGCTCCAAGGAGGGCTTCGCCAACGTCGCCCAGGCGATCACCGCGCCGGGCGACGTCGTGCTATGCCCGAACCCGAGCTATCCGATCCATGCGTTCGGTTTCCTGATGGCGGGCGGCGTGATCCGCTCGGTGCCGTCGGACCCGACACCGGATTTCTTCGCCGCCTGCGAGCGGGCGATCATCCACTCCATCCCGAAGCCGATCGCGCTGATCGTCTGCTATCCGTCGAACCCGACGGCGCAGGTGGCGAGCCTCGATTTCTACAAGGACCTCGTCGCCTTTGCCAAGAAGCACGAGATTTTCATCCTGTCCGATCTGGCTTACTCCGAGGTCTATTTCGACGACAATCCGCCGCCCTCGGTGCTGCAAGTGCCGGGCTCGGTCGATGTCACCGTCGAATTCACCTCGATGTCGAAGACCTTCTCGATGGCCGGCTGGCGCATGGGGTTCGCGGTCGGCAACGAGCGCATCGTGGCGGCGCTGACCCGCGTGAAGTCATATCTCGATTACGGCGCGTTCACACCGATTCAGGTGGCGGCGACCGCGGCCTTGAACGGCCCGGACGACTGCATCAAGGAGATGCGCGACACCTACCGCAAGCGCCGCGATGCGCTGGTCGATTCGTTCGGCCGCGCCGGATGGCAGATTCCACCGCCGTCGGCGTCGATGTTTGCCTGGGCGCCGTTGCCGGAGAAGTTCCGCGACGTCGGCAGCATGGCGTTCGCAACCCTGATGGTGGAGAAATCCGGCGTCGTGGTATCGCCCGGCGTCGCCTTTGGCGAGCACGGCGAAGGCTATGTCCGCATCGCGATGGTCGAGAACGAGCAGCGCATCCGGCAGGCTGCGCGCGGCGTACGCCGCTTCCTTGAAAGCGGGCTCGAAACATTGCACAACGTGGTTCCGCTCGCGAACCGCGCCTCATAATTCCAAGCAGGTTTCACGTTAATGGTCGCACCCCTGAGACTGGGCATCGCGGGGCTCGGCACCGTTGGCGCCGCTGTCGTCGGCATGATCGAACGGCAGGCGCAGGTTTTTACCGCGCGCTGCGGACGCGACATCAGGATCACGGCCGTGACCGCGCGCAGCAAGGTCAAGAAGAGGGGGCTCGATCTCGTCGGCGTGACCTGGGCCACGAACGCTTTGGCGCTGGCCAATGATCCCGAAATCGACTGCTTCGTCGAACTGATGGGCGGCGCCGACGAACCGGCGCTGTCGGCGATCGAAGCCGCTTTGAAAAGCGGCAAATCTGTCGTCTCGGCCAACAAGGCGCTGATCGCCAAGCATGGATTGAAGCTCGCGGCGCTGGCCGAAAAGCATGGCGGCGCGTTCAATTTCGAGGCAGCGGTCGGCGCTGCGATCCCCGTCATCAAGACCTTGCGCGAAGGCCTCGCCGGCACCGACATCGAGCGCGTCTATGGCATCCTCAACGGCACCTGCAATTACATCCTGACCCGGATGGAATTGGAGGGTTTGTCATTCGCCGAATGCCTCAAGGATGCGCAACGGCTTGGTTATGCCGAGGCCGATCCGTCCTTCGACGTCGACGGCCACGACACGGCCCAGAAATTGTCCATTCTCGCAAGCCTCGCATTCGGGACCAAAATTTCGCAGAATGCCGTTTCGGTCGAAGGCATCACATCGATCGCGCCTGAGGATTTGAAGGCCGCCGCCGAACTCGGCTACCGCGTCAAACTGCTCGGCGTTGCCGTCAAGACCAAGACGGGCATCGAACAGCGCGTGCATCCGACGATGGTGCCGAAATCATCGTCGATCGCGCAAGTGATGGGTGTGACGAATGCCGTCACGATCGACGGCGTCGGGATTCCGCCGATTACGCTCGTCGGACCGGGGGCAGGCGGGGCCGCGACGGCATCCGCGGTGGTCGCCGACATCGCCGACGTCGCGCGCGGCATTCGCGCGCTGCCGTTCGGCCGCCCTGTCGCAAAACTGACGGCAACGAAGAAAGCTCCGATGGAGCATCATGAAGGCGGCTATTATATACGCCTGATGGCGCGCGATCTCGCTGGCACCGCCGCGACCATCGCAACCCGTCTGGCCGAGCAGCGGATTTCGATTGAGTCGATCGTTCAGCGCCATCCCAACGGCGCCTTCGACGAAGACGGCAAACCGCGACAGTCCTCGCCGGTACCGGTCATCCTCATCACTTACGCCACCAGCGAAGACGCCGTGCAGCGCGCGCTGCAGGCTGTCCAGCGCGACAAGGTCATCAGCGGCAAGCCGCAGGTGATCCGGATCGAGAAGAATTAAGTTTGGTTGCAGGCTATTCAGCCTGTCAGACGTTCAGGGAGTGAACCATGTCCACCCATATTTCCGTGCCGCCGCAGCAATTGCTCGAACGCATTCTGACGCTCGAAATCGTGCGCGTGACCGAGCGTGCGGCTGTGTCGGCGGCGCGCCTCCGCGGCCACGGCAATGAAAAGGCCGCCGATCAGGCCGCCGTCGACGCGATGCGTCGCGAACTCAACAAAATGCCGATCGAAGGCACCATCGTGATCGGCGAGGGCGAACGCGATGAAGCGCCGATGCTGTTCATCGGCGAAAAGGTTGGAATCAATGCCGGCCCGAAAGTGGACATCGCCGTCGATCCGCTGGAAGGCACCACGCTGTGCGCCAAGAACATGCCGGGCTCGATCGCCACCATGGCGATGGCCGATGGCGGGACGCTGCTGCACGCGCCCGATTGCTACATGAAGAAGATCGCGATTGGTCCGGGCTATGATCGCAACGTGATCGAACTCGACGCGTCTCCGGCCGAGAACATCACACGCCTGGCCAAGGCGAAGGGCGTCAGGCCGTCCGAAATCAACGCGCTGGTGCTCGACCGCCCGCGCCATGCCGACATCATCGCCAGCATCCGCTCGATCGGCGCCGGCGTGCGTCTGATCACGGACGGCGACGTCGCCGGCGTCATTCACACAGCCGATTCCCAGAACACCGACGTCGACATCTACATCGGCACCGGCGGCGCGCCGGAAGGCGTGCTGGCTGCGGCAGCGTTGCGCTGCATCGGCGGCCAGATGCAATGCCGGCTGATCCTCGATACCGACGAGAGCCGCGAACGAGCGCTGAAGATGGGCATCACCGATCCCAAGATGATCTACGGCGTCGAAGACATGGCGCGCGGCGACTGCCTGTTCGCGGCGACCGGCGTGACCGATGGCTCGCTGCTCTCGGGCGTCAAGTTTCGCGGGCCCATCATCCACACCGAGACCGTGGTAATGCGCTCCGTCACCGGCACCGTCCGCATCATCAAGGGCGAACATCGCCAGCTCGAGAAATTCCATCTGGATTGAAAGCGTCATTGCGAGCGAGGGAGAAATTGGCAAGGCCAATTTGTTCCGTGCGAAGCAATCCAGTTTTTTCCTGATTCAAACGAGACTGGATGGCTTCGTCGCCTCGGTCCTCGAAAACGAGGACCTCAGCTTCTCGCAGTGACGGCGTTGAGAGGATGATCACCATGACCACGGCCAATATCGTCATCCGCCCGGTCGGCGCGGACGAGCGCGCAGCCTGGGAGCCGTTGTGGAAGGGCTATCTCACATTTTACAAGGCGACGCTTGCGGACGGCGCGAGCGATGTCGCCTGGGCGCGCTTTCACGATCCCGCCGAGCCGATGCATCTGCTCGGCGCCTACGTGGAAGGCAAGCTGACCGGCATCGTGCAATATCTGTTTCACCGCTCGACCTGGACGCCGGGCAATTATTGCTACCTGCAGGATCTGTTCGTCGATGACGGTGCGCGGGGCCTCGGACTCGGTCGCGCATTGATCGAGGCCGTTTATGCCGAGGCGAGAGCCAAAGGCGCCAGCCGGGTGCATTGGCTGACGCAGAACGAAAACGCGCAGGCTCGAATTCTCTACGATCAGGTCGCCGATAACTCCGGCTTCATGCAGTATCGCAAGGTGTTTTGAGGCTTCGTCATTCCGGGACGGGCCACGTCAGTCGGCGAAGCCGACAAGTGGCACAGGCCCGGAATCCATAACCCCCGCAGGGAGTATGGATTCCGGGCTCGCTCATCGGCGTCAACCAATGCTGCGCATCGACTAACGCCGATTTCGCGCCCCGGAATGACAAAAATCAGGGTAGGAATCATGACCGGATCGCACGACATCTCCAATATCAAAGCGCTCGTATTCGATGTGTTCGGCACCGTCGTCGACTGGCGCACCAGTCTGATCAATGACTTTTCGCGCTGGGGCGGCGAGCGCGATCTGACAATCGACTGGGCGGGATTGGTCGATGCCTGGCGCGCCGCCTACATGCCGTCGATGGATGAAGTGCGCAAACATCCCGAGAATGGTTTTGTCGTGCTCGATACGCTGCATCGGCAGTCGCTGGATCGACTCGCGCCGGAATTCGGCATCAACGGGGCGAGCGAGCCGGAATTGCATTATCTCAACACGGGGTGGCACCGGTTGCTGCCCTGGCCGGATTCTATCTCCGGGCTTACCGCGCTGAAGCGGCGCTACATCATTTCTCCGCTATCGAACGGCAATGTCGCTTTGCTGACCAACATGGCCAAACATGCCGGGTTGCCGTGGGATCTGGTGCTGAGCGCCGAGGTCTTCGGACATTACAAGCCCGATCCCGAGACTTATCTCGGCGCTGCGAAAATCCTCGGGCTTGAACCGGCGCAGGTGATGATGGTCGCTGCGCATAACAACGATCTCAAGGCGGCGCATGATCTCGGCCTGAAAACCGCGTTCGTGCCCCGCGTTACCGAATACGGTCCGCATCAGGTTCGGGACTTCAAGGCTGACGGCGACTGGACCATCGTTGCCGACGATTTCAATGATCTTGCGAACAGGATGGGGTGTTGATCTACTGGCGAGATGCCGCTGCAACCATGATCGGTTCAGTCGACCGGGAGACAGATATGAGCAACGACAAGTCTGAAATCGAGACGATCGAAGAGAAGATCAAGAAGGGCGCCAAGGACGTCGAGGAATTTGCCGACAAGGTGACTGCCGATCAGGAGCCGAACGTCGTCATCAACGAGGATGCGTTACCAGCTAAATCCTCGACCGGCGAAGCAACGAAAAAGGGAAGCTGACCGGCTTCCCTTCCATCGCAATATCATCGCCGGCCGAAATGAGTAATCACGCCGCGACGCTTTGAGTGTCTGCAGGATTGTCTGCGGCCGGTGTGCCGACGCTATGAACCTCCGGCCAGCCGATGCTCGGCGCGTGACCCCGGAAGTTTTCCAGCCACCAGCGCCAGTCCTCCTGCACCAGCGAGAACGGCGACGCATGGCCCAATTCGCGCGCGGCCCAAATTGGCCAATGTGGATTAGCGAGCGCCGGACGACCGAGGAAGACGAGGTCGATGATCTCGTCGCGGATGGCGCGATCGGCATTCTGCGGCACGCCGAGGTTCCAGCTTGTCCCGACAGGAATGCCGACTTCCTTGCGCACCCGATGCGTGCGCTCGAGCATGAAGCCGACATCGTTCATCGGCGCATCGATCATCTCGTCAGTGTTGAAGCCGAGTGACAAGTCGGCAAGATCGAGGCCATGGTCCTTCATCATTTTGATGGCTTCGACGGCATCATCGAACTGCGTGCCTTTGGGATTGAGATCGTCGGAGCCGAGCCGCATGGTCAGCGGATATTTTTCGGGCCATACCGCGCGAACGGCGTCGAGCGCTTCAAGATGGAAGCGCGCCCGGTTGGCGACGCTGCCGCCATACTGATCGGTGCGCTGATTAGCGAGGGGCGAGAAGAAACTCGCGCCGAGATATCCGTGGGCATAGTGCATTTCCAGCCATTTGTATCCGGCATCGAGCGCACGCACCGCCGCATCGGCATAGGCTTTATGAAGCGCCTTGATATCATCGACGGACAGTTCGCGCACCGGATAGATGTGGCCGCCGCCGCCATAAGGAATGGGTGACGGCGCGACGCAGGTCCAGCCGTCGGGATGGTCGGGTGGCAACTGCTTCCATGTGCCTTCGGAATTGGTGCCGCGATGCGGCGGCAGTTCGCTGCCCTTGCGGCCGGTGTGTCCGAGTTGGATCGCAGGCACTGCGCCCATCCGTTCGATGATCTTGCAGACGCGGGCGTGGCCCTCGATCTGATCGTCATCCCATATTCCCGCGCAGGATTTGGTCGTGCGGCCGTCGGGCGTGATCGCCATCTGCTCGCCAAAGATCAGCGCGAAACCACCGGCCGCGCGCGCGCCGAGGTAACTGACATGATAATCGTCGAGCTTGCCGTCGATGGAATTGTACATCGTCATCGGCGACATCACCGTGCGGTTGCGAAGGGTGACGCCCTTGAGCGTGTAGGGACTGAAAAGGTCAGGCATGGTTGTTGCTCTTCGTGCTGATGAAGGAACGGTTAAACGTCCCACTCTTCGCAAGACCCATGCCAATGTTTCGCTGTGCGGAATGTTAAATTATTCGCATTTGGCGCATCTTTCGGCAACGGCGTCAAAGCCTTATATCGAAGCTGCATTCGTGCCGGCATCGACTTGTTCCAAAGATTGTTGGTGAATTTTTGGTCTTCGTTCATCGTCGTGAGACCGACGCAAGTGTCGCAAATGGGGCGTTATGCCGATCAATCCTGCCGCACTTCCGGTCATAACGCCTGCCGCCTTTCTCGGCGTGCAGAGTTCGCTGACCGGCAAGCTGTGGCGGGACCGGCTCGATGCGCGGGGCGCAGCGCGGGCGCTGGCGATCGCGCAGCGTTATCAACTGCCGGAAATGCTGGCACGGGTGATCGCTGGCCGCGGCGTCGCGCTGGATGCAGTCGACGACTTCCTCGATCCCACCATCCGCAAGCTGATGCCGGATCCCTTCAGCGTCACGCAGATGGAAGCCGCCGCGCAGCGCCTCGCTGACGCCGCACAACGCGGCGAACACGTCGCGATCTTCGGCGATTACGACGTCGATGGCGCGACGTCGGCGGCGCTGCTGACATGGCATCTGCGCCATTGCGGGCTCGATCCGCTGATCCACATTCCCGACCGCATCTTCGAGGGCTACGGCCCCAACAGCGATGCGATCAGGATGCTTGCCGGCAAGAGTGCGACTCTTCTCGTGACAGTCGACTGCGGCACCACGAGCCTGGAGCCACTGGCCGAAGCCAAACGTCTCGGGATGTCCGTCGTCGTCATCGACCATCATCAATGCGGCGACGAACTCCCCGATGTCGATGCGCTTGTGAATCCGAACAGGCCGGACGATCTCTCGGGGCTCGGCCATCTCGCCGCCGTCGGTCTCGTGCTGGTGACGCTGGTCGCTTTGAACAGAGAGTTGCGACAACGCGGATTCTGGACGGCGGAAATGCCGGAGCCCGATCTTCTCGGCATGCTGCATCATGTCGCGCTCGGCACGGTCGCCGATGTTGCGCCGCTGATCGGGCTGAACCGCGCCTTCGTCGCCAAGGGGCTCATTGCGCTGCGACGCCGAGATCATGTCGGCCACACCGCACTGATGGATGTGGCGCGGCTGAACGGGCCGCCGGAAGCCTGGCATCTCGGCTTCATGCTCGGGCCACGGATCAATGCCGGCGGCCGCATCGGGCGCGCCGATCTCGGTGTGCGGTTGCTCCTCGAAAGCGATATCTCCGAAGCGGCCAGGATCGCGGCCGAACTCGATCGCCTCAATGTCGAACGCCGGATCATCGAGCAGGCTGCCGAGGCGCAGGCCGAAGCCGAAGCGCTGACGTCACTGGGACTGGAAGACAATGGCGCGGTCATCGTCACGGCATCCGAGGGCTGGCATCCCGGCGTCGTCGGGCTGGTCGCATCGCGGTTGAAAGAGAAATTCGCACGGCCGGCTTTTGCGATCGCGCTCGAGCCGGGCGGCATCGGCACCGGGTCGGGACGCTCGATCGGCGGCGTCGATCTTGGCAAGGCCGTGCGGCGTGCCGTGGACGACGGCCTTCTGATGAAGGGCGGCGGCCATGCGATGGCGGCGGGCGTGACTCTGCGCAAGGACAGGCTCGCGGAGTTTCGCGGCTATATTGAAACCGCGCTGGCTGCCGATGTCGCCAAGTCACGCCACGTCAATGAACTGTCGATCGACGGCGCGGTGACGGCGCGCGGCGTGACGCCCGATCTGGTCGCGACGCTCAATCGCGCCGGGCCGTTCGGCGCGGGCAATCCGGAGCCGGTGATCGCGCTACCGGCGCATCAACTGGTGTTCGCTGACGAGGTCGGGCAGGCGCATCTGCGGTTGCGTTTCAAATCGGGCGACGGCGCCTTCGTTAACGCCATGGCGTTTCGATCGGTCGGCCAGAAACTCGGCCATGCGCTTCTCGAAAATCGCGGCCAGCCATTGCACGTCGCGGGGTCGCTCGCCGTGGATCGCTGGCAGGGCACCGAGCGCGTGCAATTGCGGGTGCTCGATGTCGCGGTCCCGCCGCTGGAGCCGAAAACGATCAGGTGAGGCATGAACAACCCGGATGTTGAGAGCCCAATTCCACCTTTTGTCGGTCCTCATGAGGGCCGCGAGTTTGATCTCATGATGTCGGGCTTCAAACATCTTGCGATGTTCTCTATCGAAGGGGAGGAGCAGTCCGACAATTATCCTGACCCCCGTTTCGAGATGGCCGTGACCGAGGGCATCTTCGTCAAATCATCGTATGTCGTCACCTACACCATGCCTGACGGTTCAGAACTGTCAGAACTCGTCATCATGTACGCGCACGCTGCCGAAGAATGGCGGATTTCGGCAATGCAAGTCATTAAAGAAATTTACGCTCGGATGGGATCGGGTTGGCGACCTGATCTGGAGCGCGTCATCGGCTACTTGCTGGGCTACGACGATAAAGATGTGGAGCTATTCATCGAACGGTTATTCCGGATCGGGGCGTTCATCGGACCGGCTTACCTTGATGCCGAACGAACCCACGATGCGTAACAAACTGTTACGAAATTAAGTAAGTTTTCCGTTAATGCTCGCCTCGTCCATGGCGTCCGCTAGATTGCCGGTTGGTACTCGTGGTGCGGGGCTGACAATGTACACGGCGGTTTATGCGCTCTCGCGACTGATCCTGTTCGGATTCGGGTGGTCCGTCGCCGCATTGGCTGCGCTCCTCGCGGACATGATGTTGGCAGGCGCATTGTGGCCGCTTTTTGCGATGATCGCGGGCTGGTGGACGTTCGCTTGCGCGGTCTATGTTGAGGGCGAGGGCGGCTTGACGCCGCATTCCCACAAGGGTCCCACGCGCTAACCACCCTGTCGCAGTCGCGCCAGAACCTTCAGCCCGCCATAGCCGTCGGCCGGCACAATGCCCGCGCGAAGCTGGAAATCCTTCACCGCCTTCATCGTGTCGTTGCCGACGCGGCCATCGGTGCCGCCGGTATCGAAACCGGCTTTGGTCAGTCGGGTCTGCACTTCTTGCACCTCGGCCAGCGTCAGCGCTCGCTCCGAGCCGGGGAAAGGTTGCAAGAATGGCGTGCCGCCGAGAATGCGGTCGCCGAGATGACAGATCGCCAGCGCGTAGTTCATCGATGGATTGTAGCTCTTCACGGCGTAGAAATTCGGACCCAGCAAGAACGACGGACCGCCGGCCACCGGCATCCACATCTGCGCCGATGCATTGGGCTGCGGGAACGGTTTGCCATCGGCACGGGTCACACCGGACGCCGCCCATGCGGCGTAGGTTTTGCTGCCGGATGCCGTCGCACCGCTGCCGACCTCATAGCCCCAATGCTCGCCCCGCTTGTTCTTGCCGCGATTGACGAGGAAGCGCGCCGAGGAACCGAGCGCGTCGTCGGGCCGACCGAACGGCGAAACGCGGCCGTCGCGATCGTAGTCCATGCCGACGTTGAGCCAGACCTCCGGCATCCACTGGGTATGTCCCATCGCGCCCGCCCATGAGCCACGCATTTCGTCCGGCGTGCCCCAGCCCTTATCGACGATCTTGAGCGCGTTGATCAGTTCGGTTTCCCAATAGGCCCGGCGGCGCGGTTCGTTCCACGCAAGTGCTGCGAGCGATGGAAAGATCGGTCGCATATGGTTCTGCTGCACGACAGGATCGCCATAAGCGGATTCGACGCCCCACAGCGCCAGAAGGGTGCCGCGTTCGACCCCGAAATCTTGCTCGATGCGGCCGAACAACGCTTCGTTCTTTTGCAGCGCGACCTTGCCGGCCGAGATGCGCCAATCGGACGCGCGGCGATTGATATATTGCCAAAGCTGCTCATTGAATTCCGGCTGCTTCTGCATCTGCTTGAACACCGACATGTCCGGCTCGATGCGGCCCATCACGCGCGTGTAGGTCGCGTCGGACACGCCCTTGGCGGCGGCGCGGGCGCGAAAGCCGTCACGCCATGGCTCGAAGCCGGCGGGCACGGCGAAAGCGGCGGCGGGCAGGGTGGCGATGGCCGAGGCGGCAAGGCCGCCTTGCAGCAGGCGGCGGCGCGAGAGGCGGGGGCTGGAATCAGATGCGGTCATAAGAGGCAGTGTAAGCCAACGACGGCGGCGGCGGTATGACCGCGATAATAGCAACCGTCATCCCCGCGGATGCGGGGAACCAGTATGCAGAGAGATTAGGTTTGAAAACAGGCGTCGCGGAATCCAGGGTCGCCCGGCCTTGGTGCGCAAGCCGGACAGCGCGAGTGCCCCGCCGGTTGCGCCCTCGCCGGGCGATGACGGCTGTTGGCTGTCTCAATCCTTCGCGCGTTCGACGTAGGACCCGTCTTCCGTCATCACGACGATGCGGGTCCCGGCGCCGATATGCGGCGGCACGAGCGTGCGGACGCCGTTCGACAGGATCGCCGGCTTGTAGGACGACGATGCGGTCTGGCCCTTGGTGACAGGTTCGGTCTCGGTCACTTCCAGCGTCGCGCGCTGCGGCATCGTGATCGCCACCGGGATCAGGCCGTGCAGCGACAACTTGACGGTCATGTTTTCCTGCAGATAGGGCTCGGCGGTGCCGATGACGTCCTTCTGGACCTGGACCTGATCGTAATTGTCGTTGTTCATAAAATGGAAGCCATCGGCATCCTGGTAGAGGTAATTGAAGTTCTGGTCTTCGATGGTCGCCTTTTCCACCGCATCGGTAGTCTTGTAGCGCTCCGAGATCTTCACGCCGTCGCTGATTCGGCGCATTTCGATCTGGCTCACGGGGGTACCCTTGCCAGGGTGGATGTTCTCGGCGGTCAGAACCACGTAGAGCTTGCCGTCCTGCTCGATGACGTTGCCCTTGCGGATAGAACTGGCGATGACTTTCACAGCGTTTTGTCCTGAATGTCTGGCTTGGGACCGTTCCGGACAAGGATGTCCATCGGCCAGCAAAGCGGTTTGCCGGCGCAACATACTGATTCCGACCGATGATGCCAGCTTTTTGCCCATTGCGATGCGGCGATCATGACCGAAACTGATTTGCTGTCGCCGTGGTGGCGGAACTCGCGCCATGCCGACCGGCGGCCGTTTCTGGCCCTGCGGGCGCAGATCACGCGCGACATCCGTGACTGGTTTGATACTCAAGGCTTCATGGAGGTCGAAACCTCGATCCTGCAAATCTCGCCCGGCAATGAAACCCATCTCCATGCGCCACTAACGCGATTGCAGACGCCGCAGGGTGAGCATCTGCGCCGGTATCTGCGAACCTCGCCCGAATTCGCGGCCAAGAAGCTGCTCGCCGCCGGCGAGGACAAAATCGTCGAATTCGCCCGAGTCTTCCGCGACCGCGAGCGCGGTGATCTGCATTTGCCCGAGTTCACGATGCTGGAGTGGTACCGCGCCCATGCCGGCTATGATGAGGTCATGGCCGATTGCGTCGTCGTCATCGCCAAGGCCGCGCAGGCGGCCGGCACGCGGCAATTTTCATTTCGCGGCAAGACGGCCGACCCGTTTCTCGAACCGGAGCTGCTGAGTGTCGGCAATGCGTTCGTGCGGGATGCCGGCATCGATCTCTTGGCGACCATTCAAGGCGGCCAGGGCGATCGCGACGCGCTTGCTCGGGCTGCATGCGACCGCGTGCGCGTGAGCGACGACGACGACTGGTCGGATCTATTCAGCAAGGTCTTGGTCGAATATGTCGAGCCCAAACTGGGGCAGGGCCGCCTGACTGTTCTGTTCGATTATCCGACGCCGGAAGCGGCACTGGCGCGCGTCAGTGCCGATGATCCGCGCACGGCCGAGCGCTTTGAGATTTATGCCTGCGGCGTCGAACTCGCAAACGGCTTCGGCGAATTGACCGATGCGGCCGAGCAGCGCGCGCGCTTCATCGCGGCGATGGACGAAAGACAACGCCGCTATGGCGAACGCTATCCGCTCGACGAGGACTTTCTCGCCGCCGTCGGTTCAATGCCGGAGGCCAGCGGCGTGGCGCTCGGTTTTGACCGGCTGGTCATGCTAGCGGCCGGTGCGACAAGGATCGATCAGGTCGTCTGGACGCCACCGTCATGAGCAAGCCCTCGACGATCCGCCGCGCTGACGAACTGGTCGCGCAGGGCTTTGCGCCGCAGGACCAGTTGCATGCGCTGGAAGCGGTCGCGTCGCGCTACGCGCTTGCGATCACGCCGGCTGTCGCGGCGCTCATCGACCGCAATGATCCGAACGATCCGATCGCGCGGCAATACATTCCGAGCGCCAACGAACTGGTGACGCAGCCGCAGGAACGCGCCGACCCGATCGGCGATCACGCGCATGCGCCGGTCGACGGCATCGTGCATCGCTATCCCGATCGCGTGTTGTTCAAGCTGGTCCACGTTTGCGCCGTCTATTGCCGTTTCTGTTTTCGTCGCGAGATGGTCGGACCGGGCAAGGAGACCAATCTCTCCGGCGAGGCCTATGCGCGCGCGCTCGATTACATCCGCGCGCAAGACGGCATCTGGGAGGTGATCCTTACCGGCGGCGATCCGTTGATGCTGTCGCCGCGACGGCTCGGCGAAATCATGCGTGACCTCGCCGCCATCGATCACGTCAAGATCATCCGAATCCATACCCGCATTCCTGTCGCCGACCCCGCGCGCGTCTCGCCAGATCTCATCGCTGCTTTGCGTGTCTCGACCGCGACAACCTGGCTGGCTTTGCACGCCAACCATCCCCGCGAACTGACGGCATCTGCGCGCGCCGCCTGCGCCGCAATCATCGATGCCGGCATTCCGATGGTCAGCCAGAGCGTGCTGTTGCGCGGCGTCAATGACGACATCGCCACGATGACGGCGCTGATGCGTGGTTTCGTCGAATGTCGCATCAAGCCGTATTATCTGCACCACGGCGACCTTGCGCCGGGCACGGCGCATCTGCGCACATCAATCGACGACGGGCAGGCGCTGATGACGGCGTTGAGGGGGAGAATCTCCGGGCTGTGCCAGCCGGATTACGTGCTGGATATTCCCGGTGGTTTCGGCAAGGCGCCGATCGGCCCGCAATACCTCAGGCCGGACACCGAATCGAAAGCGCATCGCGTTCTCGACTATTGCGGCGACGTGCATGTCTATCCACCACAAACCTAAAGGTCGGCGGAACGATCGAAGTTCCCAGCCGTTTCCCGAGACGCAAAAAATAAGGCAGTATGCAACTGACCGGCGACGGAGAGCGACCATGAAACTGGTTCACATCATTGGCACATGTATCGCACTGGCAGGCGTGACGCCCGTTACGGCGCAGACGAGCGTGATCCCGTCGCCGAATTTGACGGCGCCGCCGCCGGATCGCGTGATTCCTGAAGCGCCAATCGGGCATCGCCAACCCCGTGCCGCCGAAATCCCGCAACCTCAGGGACAGCCCGGCAGCGCCCCGCAGACGACCGAAGACGAAAACGCGCGTCAGGATGCGGCCCTCGACCGCAAGATCAAGGGCATCTGCAAGGGATGCTGACGGCCGTTCAACGGCGGCTTGCCCACGGCGGCAAACGTCATTATAGGTTCGCGCACTGACACAGGGTGGGGACTATCCTGCCCATGACGGTTTGCAGCGGACGGCGATATGCCGGCGTTGGCTCCCTTCGTCTATCGGTTAGGACGCCACCCTTTCACGGTGGAGAGAGCGGTTCGATTCCGCTAGGGAGCGCCATTCGCGAACGAAACCTCTAACATCTCCGTTCGCGTTCTGTTTGCCGGCGACGCAAGCTGCTCCGAGTCAACAGTCGCTGTTTGAGTTACTGAGAAAGCGTTGACGCAGACGTCGTGCACAGGCCTCCAAATACCGCCGGTTGAGAATCATCCGACCCAAACGTCGATGTCGTCGATCTCACACAACCACCCCAGACTGATGCATCGGCATTTCTCGGACTTGTAACTGCGGTCTGCAGGCCGAGCATCTCTCCCGCACCGGGAATCTCGTCCGTGCCCGACGAGGATCCGGCATCGGGACTATCGGCAACCGCGATGATAACCACAAACATTATCTGTTGGAGCAATGTGACGGCTGACGGTAGTTCTTTTGAGACAGCCGATCCTAGAACCGGCGTCTCAGGCAGCAGCAAGACCGTACTCGGCGCTGCCGCCAATCCTGAAATCCTTGAAAGGGAGACGCCGAACTTTCACAAGCTGGCCTGGATCGTCGATACCAGGCTCGCCCAAAGCAAGTGGCTCTGCGGCGACAGCCCGACGATCGCCGATATCGTCGTGGCATCGGCGATCCATCTGCACCAGTGGCAGAAGCTGCCGCTCAGCCAGCACAAGAACCTGTCGCGCTGGATGACGGACAACGTCGAGCAGTTGCCATGCTGGAAGAACACCATGGTCTATGAGGGATTCATGCATCAGAAACAGGCCGCCTGATCTCAAACCGCGAGCTTTTGGCCTCATCTTTTAATGTTTGACGGGAGACTGCAGCGATGACTCCGGAAGCCGTTCATTCGAACTTCAACTACACCCGCGATACCGGCGTCATGCCTGAGGTGTATTTCTACGATCCGCCACCCGGCACGACGATTCGCGATCCGGGCGACGATCCGCATCAAATGCAGGTCGCGAACGGGTGGGACCGCGCCAATGAGTTCTCGCTCGATCGTGAAGGTTTCGCATTGCGCGACTTCCGCTCGTCATTCGATCGCTGGGAGGACGATGAAGCCATCCAGGCCAGCTTCTACAGCGAAGTGACCTCGTTCGTGAAGGCCCAGGTCGGCGCCAGGCAGGTCGCAATCTTCGACCACACAATACGAGCGAAGCGAAACGAGAAGCAGCAGACCGCCGAGACCACCACGACGCAACGCGCGCCGGTCATGCTGGTCCACTGCGACTATACACCCCTGTCGGGCCCGCTGCGGGTCCGTCAACTATTTCCCGACGAGGCCGATGAGCTGTTGTCGCGGCGGGTGGCCTTCTACAATTTCTGGAAGCCGCTGCGACGCCGTGTCGAAGAGCGTCCCCTTGCAATGTGCGACGTCACATCGTCCACCGACGACGATTTCGTCAAACTGGGAATGCGTTATCGCGAACGCGATGGCGAGATTTACGTGATGCGTCATTCGCCCCGCCATGTCTGGTGGTACTTTCCGCATATGACGCCCGAGAACGTTATGCTCCTGAAGACCTACGATTCCGAGACCGATGGTCGCGCACGCTTCGTCGGCCACAGCGCCTTTGAAGATCCGACCTCGCCTTCGGATGCGCCGTTCCGCGAGAGCATCGAAATCCGAACAATCGCCTTCTTCTGATGACCGTCACGGAGAAACCTTTCGCCCTCGATGGAAGGGTGGCGCTTGTTACCGGGGGCAACAGCGGTCTTGGCAGGGCGATTGCGCTTGCCCTGCGCGATCAGGGAGCTTGCGTCACGATCGGCGGCAGGCGCGCTGAGCGCAATGCCGACGTATTGGCCGAACTTGGTCCGCAACATGCGGCGCTTGAGCTGGACATCTCCGACGAAAGTTCGGTTCGCGACGCGATCGGAGCGACTGTCCGGCGCTACGGCAGGCTGGACATTCTTGTCAATAATGCCGGTACCGGCCAGCGCGCGTCCGTGATGGAGCTTGACGTCGCTGTCTGGCAGCAAGTGCTTAACGTCAATGTCACCGGCGCGTTTCTGTGCACCAAGCATGCAGCTCGCCAAATGAAATCTCAAGGCGCAGGCAAGATCATCAACATCGCGTCAATCTATGGCCTGGTTGCGCCCAGCAAGGGACTGCAGGTCGCCTACACGGTTTCAAAGCACGCATTGATCGGACTGACAAAGGTCAACGCCGTTGAACTCATGCCGCTCGGCATTCAAGTTAACGCGATCGCGCCAGGCTGGTTCTTCTCGGAGATGACCGAAGAGCTTCGCGGTACGGCTTTCGAAGAGTCGGCACTTCGGCGCATACCGGCGGCTCGCTGGGGTCGCACGACAGATCTGGTCGGCACGAGCCTCTATCTTGCATCCCCTGCGTCTGATTTTGTCACGGGAACGGTTATTCCCGTCGAGGGCGGCTATCTCGCCAGCGATGGCCTTGAGCGTTGAAGTCAGTCGTCGTCCCATTCAGATCGCGTCGACGTCCGACTCCAATGTGTTCCGACTTGATGACACCTCCGTGGACAGACTCGAGCATGGTATTACGTCTCGGTCCAACCTTGGCGAGGGCATCGTCGGTTGGGCCGCTGAAACCGCCCTGCGTTTCACCAGCACTGTTAGAATTTGACGGCGGAGCTCGTTTCGTTTGCGACCTCGCCGATGATGGTGTTGACGAAAAAGTCGGTTCGCACCCGATCCAGATTGTTCGCTTCTGCCGCACAAAGAGTTAGGAAAATCGCCGGTACTGTCCGCTTTCCTACTATGCGATCTTGGTGACGCGACAATCGTGGAGAGCCGAGATGAGTGGTCCCTACCAAGGCATTAAAATTGTTGATCTGACAAGTATGCTCTCGGGGCCATGGGCCACCACAATCCTCGCCGATCAGGGCGCCGAGGTGATCAAGGTCGAAACGCTTGGTGACGGGGATCACGTGCGCTCTCTCGGGAACCAGCGCGCCGGCATGTCGTCGATGTTCCTGAACATCAATCGCAACAAGCGATCGATCACTCTTGATCTGAAGTCGGAGAAAGGCCGCGCGGTGTTCCTCGATCTGGCTGCAGGCGCCGATATCGTCATCCAGAATTTCCGTCCGGGCGTAGTGGAGCGGCTGGGCGTCGGCTATGAGGCCGTGTCAAGGATCAACCCGGAAGTGATCTATGTCTCGCTCTCAGGTTTCGGAGAGAAGGGGCCATGGGTCGGCAAGCCGGTCTACGATCCGGTGATCCAGGCGGTGTCAGGGCTCACGACGATCCAGGCTGGCGGAGACGACGCGCGGCCGCGATTGGTGCGAACGGTTTTGCCCGACAAATTCTCGGCGATGTGCGCGGCCCAGGCGATGGGCGCGGCCTTGCTCCACAAGTTCAGAACCGGCAAGGGTCAGCATGTGCGCCTGTCGATGCTTGACGCGATCCTGTCGTTCCTCTGGGCCTCTGATTTCGGCGCCCAGACCTATCCCGATCTGACGGCCGACAACAAGGCCGCCGCGAGCTTCATCGATCTGATTTACGAGACCAGCGACGGCTTCATGACCGTCTCGACCATGTCCAACAAGGAGTGGCTAGCGTTCTGCCACGCCATGCGGCGGGACGATCTGGCAGAGGATCCGAAATTCAAGACCCCGGCCTTGCGCGACAAGAACGTGAACGAGCGTCTTCAAGCGATTCAGGAATGTCTCCTGCAACGGACGACGAATGAAAATCTGGACGTGCTCGAGGCGGAAGGTGTGCCCTGCGCGCCGGCGCTGACCCGCAACCAGGTGGTCGATCATCCGCAGGTTCGAGCGATGGAGACCGTGGTCGAGAGCGAACACCATGCCGCCGGCCGCCTGCGCCAGGTGCGCAATGCGGCGCGGTTCGAAGGCTCGCCCGCGGGCCACCGTTACGGCGCGCCGCTTCTGGGCGAACACTGCACAGCGATTCTGGCCGAGGCCGGTTATGGGGAAGAGCAAATCCTGAAACTGAAGCAGGATGGCGTCGTCGGGTTTGAAAACGACCGCTCCTGTCTTGGGGCCCCGCAGGCGGCGGAATAGCGCTCGCTGCATACTGCCCGAGACCAGCGGGATTCCGAAGGCGATGGCGATGCTCGATCTTTATTACTACAAGTCTCCTAACGGCCGGAAAGTGCTGATCGCGTTGGAGGAGCTGGCGTTGCCCTACCGCGTCCACTGGGTGGACCTCCCAAAGGGCGAGCAGCACGATCCGGACTATTTGACGGTGTCGCCCGGGGGCAAGATTCCAGCGCTGGTCGATCCTGAATGCGCCGTTCGGATCTTTGAAAGCGCCGCCATTCTCCTCTATCTCGCAGACAAGACTGGCCGGTTGCTGGCGCCGACGGGAGAGGCGCGTTATCGCACGCTGTCGTGGCTGTCATGGCAGGTCGGAGCTCAAGGACCGATGCTCGGCCAGGCGGCGCATTTTGTCAGTCACGCACGAAGCGCCGGAATAGACGTGCCCTACGCAATCGAGCGCTATCTCGGCGAAGCTCGACGTTGCTACGACGTCATGAACCGGCATCTGGCAGACAACAGATGGTTCGGACCGGAATTCTCGATCGCCGACATTGCGCTTTTTCCCTGGACGCGAACGGCGAAGGGGCAGGGCATCGACCTCTCCGACTACCCTCAGGTCGCGGAATGGTCCGACCGGATCGCTCAACGCCCTTCGGCGCAGGTCAAGCCGCCCGAGGATGCCGAAAAAGGCCAGGTGGCTGGAAAAACTTACACCGACGCCAGGAGCCAGGAGGCGTTGTTCGGTGCGGCCTTTTCAAATGCAAAATCGAGAAGGGAGCTTTGCCCATGAACAAGCCGGTACGAATCGAGGCTGGAATTCCGGAGATGGCGCTGACGATCAACGGCGAAGCGGTGCCTGCAGCGGCGCGCTATCACGTCACCGACCCCGCGACAGGTGAGTCCTTGGCGTCCGCGGCCGATGCCACCGAGGCGCAACTGGAGCAGGCGGTCGCGGCTGCGAAATCTGCGTTTCCGGCGTGGGCCGCGACGCCTTGGACAGAACGCCGCCATGCATTGTTGACGTTTTGCGACGCGGTCGAGGCCGACATCGAGACGATGGCTCGGCTGGTTGCGCAAGAGGCCGGCAAACCTCTTGCGAAGGCCCGTGGAGAAGTCATGGGCGGGCTGTTTTTTGCGCGTGGCTTCGCCAAGCTCGAGTTGCCGTCGGAGATTCTGCGTGACACCGAGACCCAATTCGCGCGTGTGGAGCGCCGACCCATCGGTGTCGTCGGGGCGATTACGGCCTGGAATTATCCGGCCCTTCTCGCGATGTGGAAGATCGCCCCGGCCTTGCTCACTGGCAACACGCTGGTTCTGAAGCCGGCGCCGAGTACGCCATTTGCGACCCTGCGCCTGGGCGAGATTGCCCGTGATGTCTTTCCTGCCGGCGTGATCAACGTGCTGTCGGGTGGCGACAACCTTGGCCGCTGGATGACGGCGCATCCTGCGATCGGAAAGATCGCCTTCACGGGTTCGGTTGCGACCGGAAAGGCGATCATGGCCGCGGCCGCGCCCACATTGAAGCGATTGACACTGGAATTAGGCGGCAACGATGCGGCTATCGTGTTGGACGATTTCGATATCGAAGCCCAGGCCAGCGATCTGTTCTGGGCTGCGTTTGCGAATAACGGTCAGGTATGCGCCTGTGCGAAACGCATTTATGTGCCCGACACGATGATCGACGCGCTGGCGAAGAAATTCGCTGTATTGGCAAAATCGGTGAAGACCGGGCCGTGGGATGCGGATGGCGTCGAGATCGGTCCGCTGCAAAACCGCAAACAGTTTGATCGAGTTTCGGAGCTGGTGAGCGACGCCGAAACTCACATGGCTCCCTACTTCAAGGGCGAAGCCCCGGCACAGGGCTTCTTCTATCCGATCACACTCTTCAAGGACTTGCCCGAGCAGTGCCGGCTCGTGAGCGAAGAGCAGTTTGGGCCTGCCACCGCACTTCTCAGTTACCGCGACCTGGATACGGCCATTGCCAAAGCGAATGATAGTCTGTTCGGCCTCGGCGCCTCGGTCTGGGGTAAGGATGTCGATTCGGCCATGCAGGTAGCCGCACGCCTCGATGCCGGCAACATCTTCGTCAACCAGCATCCTTCGATGGGACCTGAAATCCCCTACGGCGGAATCCGACAGTCCGGGATCGGCGTGGAATGTGGTGTAGACGGTCTTGCTGAATATACGAATTGCGTCGTTCTGAACGTCAAGCGGAGTTGAGATCTGACGCTGCCGCAAGGCGAGCGGCGCCGGGCCGTTTCGCGCCGTTCGCATGGTCTGGTTGGTTCTCGATACAACAGCGATGGGCTTTGCCTGACTAACTGCCAAAGTGCGTCCGCGCATCAACGCGCAGAAAATCGAGGAAGGCCCTTAGTCGCGGCGACATACTCTGCTTGTGGGCGTAGATTGCGGCAATCTCGCCCGGACGGTGCGACCAGTCCGGCAATAGTTGAACTAACCGCCCTGCGGCGATATCGTCGCGGACCGCATAGTCGGGCAGCAGACCGATGCAATCGCCTCCGAGCACCATCTGCCGGGCGGTAAGCCCCGAATTGGTGCGGATCGCCGGAGAGATCGGAATCGTAACGTCGTCGCCGTTTCTTGCAGAAAGAACGATGCGGTCGAAATCCGACATGATCGTTATCGCAACCCAAGGGCGTATCGCCATGTCCAAAGGGCATTCCACCGGGCCAAACCGCTCGAAGTGCTGCGGAGTGGCGCACGGGATCATCGCAAAATCGCAAATCTTCATAGCTTGAAGATCCGATGACTTGAGCCAGCCGATGCGGAAAGCCACGTCGTGTCCGGTCTCCACGATGTTGGTGATGCTATCGGCCGCATCGATTTCAACCTCGACGTTCGGATGAAGCTCGCGAAATCGCAGCATTGCAGCCGCCAGATAGACCGAGACGAAATTGTGCGACGCGGTAACTCGGACCAGCCCTGATGGCCGCACTTGTCCCTGCTCGATCTCCCCGAGCGTCGTCTCGACAAGCTGCAACATCTTGGCCGCAGCGTCAGCCAGACGAAATCCCTCCTGGGTCAGCGAAACCGAACGTGTCGAGCGGTTCAAAAGGCGCGTGCCCAAATCCTGCTCAAGCTCCCGGACATGTTCGCTGACGACGGATTTGCTCAGATGCAACTCGTCGGCCGCCTGCGTGAAACTGCCGGCCTCCGCCACCTTATAGAAGACGCTCATACGATAGAGTATCTTCAGGTTCATTGTGCGGCCCTCCCGAACAGTTCATTCGCACATTTTGGCGTGCACAGGAAAGTCACCGCTTGTTAGCATGTCGTGAGCGTCGCCCGCCGGACTCGAAAACTGCAGGTTGCGGTCATCGTCAAAAGAAAATCGAGAAGACTTCGTGAGAGCAAAGACGGCAAGGACATTGCCGCAGATGCGAAGAGAGGCGGGGAGGAACGATGGCACGTTATCTCATTGTCGGCGCGGATCGTGGCATTGGTAAAAGCATCTGCACCGCGCTTTCCAAGCGCGGCGACGACGTAACGGCGGTCTGCATGGGGGATGGCGCGGCCTACGCGGGAAGCGAGGTAGCCGTCATTCCGGAAGTGGACGTTACGTCAGATGCTGCGGTCGCGAAAATGGCCAATGGTCTGAAAGCCGCAGATGCCAAGATCGATGTTCTCATCCATGTTGCCGGTGTCCTGGGCTTGGATGAACTAGGCAAGATCGACTACAACGATATGCGCCGCCAGTTCGAGATCAATACACTGGGGCCGCTTCGCGCTGTCGAGGCATCTCTGTCTTTCCTCAACACGGATGCCAAGGTCGGGATCATTACCAGCCGCGTCGGATCGCTGTCGGACAATGGGTCCGGGCAGATGTATGCCTACCGCGTCTCGAAAGCCGGCGCGAACATGGTGGCCCTGAACCTGCACTACGATCTCTCCAAGAAAGGCGTCGCTGTCGCCGCACTACATCCAGGCATGGTGGCGACCGATCTGACCAAGGACTACCCAGGCAACTTCAATTACATCACGCCCGACGAAGCGGCATGCGGGCTCATAGCGAGGATGGACGCCCTAACCATCGACACTTCGGGGAGGTTCTGGCACGCGAACGGCGAAAACCTTCCCTGGTAAAAGAGCTGCGCGATTTGAAAAAACAAAAGTTCAACGGAGGGAAACATGATTAGAATTTATGGCTATCTCCCGGGCTGGACGGTGCCCTGCATCAGCCCATACGTCACCAAGTCCATCAACTACATGAAGATGGCAGGCATTCCGCACGAATTCGTCAACGCGAATCTCGCCACGCTCGACAGCGACACGCCGCATGGAAAGCTGCCCGTCATCGACGACGATGGTGAGAAGGTCGCAGACTCGACCGCGATCATTAATTATTTCAAGAAAAAATACGGCGACAAATTCGACGAGGATGCTTCGCCCAAGGATCGGGCGACGATGCTTGCGATCAATCGCATGATCGACGACCACCTCTATTGGACGGCGGTCATTCAGCCGCGCTGGCGCGAATCAGCGAACTGGGAAAAGTACCTTCGCGTCATCGCTGGAACCGACGATGTGCCGCCGCCGTTGCGCGCTTTTGCTGACGATTTTCGCCATCGCATCCTCGTCGAATTCATGCAGGGCGGCTGGGGGCGCATGAGCGCCGATACGATCTACGCCCGAGCCCGGGAGGACATCGATGCACTGAATACGTTCATCGGTTCGGACGGCTTCACAATGGGCTCTTCGCCACGGTCGATCGACGCGGCCGTCTCGTCGATCCTGCGGCACATCATCGACACGCCCTTCGACTTCGACACGAAGGACTATGCGGCATCGAAAGCGAATCTCACCGGCTATCTGACGCGGATGAAGGAACGCTTCGGCATCTGAACGCAACGGCGCCGGCGCCATGCCGCTCGACAGCAGACGCCGACGACAGCAACGCGTCGAGCTTCTCGACACGGAGACGACCGTTGCAATGCGAAACGCCACCCACTTGACGACGTCTCGATCCTGACTGACGACTACCGCATTGCGGAACCCGACCTTGGCGCGAATGACGCTCGACGTCATCACGGTTTTCAGATCATTGTTTTTGCATTGCAATGCTTCCGAAAGACTCCAGCCTTAGCACTGGAACCAGTAGCGAAGGTCTGCTTCAGCGGGCCGGGCTTGGCGGAGACTTGGAATGGCATTGACGAAAAAGCGCGATGTCCGCCGGTCGGTGCATCAGGCCGGCTGGATCACGCTCGAAGGCGGTTTTGCCGCGCGTCCCTGCCAGGTGCTCGATCTGTCGGCTTCGGGCGCAAAGTTGATCGTCGATGACCCCACATCGGTTTCCAACAAGATGAGGCTGGGCTTTTCACGGGACGGCCGCATGGGGCGCTCCTGCGATGTTGTATGGCGACGCGGCAAAACGCTAGGTGTCAAATTCAGCGATGCGTGATTTGATGGGGGTATGCAAAAGGTATTTGTCTCATCGTTCATGCTCGTCTTGTTGGTCTGCTCCGCGCCGGCGCAAACCGACGACAGGTTTCGTCCGCTGCGCGGCAAGGCTGATGCGCAGCCACCTCGGCCGCCGCGCGCCGCTGCCAATCCCTGCGCGGCTTACGGTCCGGGTTTCGCGCGTGTCGAGGGCTCGGACACCTGCATCAAGATCGGCGGCGGAGTCAGCGTCGGCGGCAGCAGCGGCATGACGATGCCGCGATGAGTTGGAACTATGCAGCTTGAGATCATCATGCCCGTCCTGATGGGATGCGCGTTGTTGTGGTGGATCGGCCGCGGCATGAGCTGGACGCGACGTCTCGGCGTTGCAGCGGTCACGCTGGCGGTCATCGCCGTCGTCCTGCTGGTTGAGCGCGGCATGAAATAGATCAGGACATCGGAGGCGCGACGATTTGGATAAAGCCGGGCCGCATGCGGACGTTCTCATACCAACGCGCCAAATGCGGCAGCATTGGTTTTTCGACGCCTTCGACGCCGAACCAGCGCCGCGCGTAAGTACCGATCGCAAGATCCGCGAGTGAGAACGTGTCACCTTCCAGCATCGTTCGCCCGTCGAGGTGCACGTCGATCATGGTCCAAAGCCTTGCAACATGGTCCGTCTCGCGCTGGATCGCGGCCATGTCGCGCTCCGCTGGCGGGGTCCGGACCAGACCCCAGAATACCGGCCGTTCGGCCGGTTGCAGCGTCGAGAGCGTCCAGTCGAGCCAACGCTCGATACCGGCGCGAAGTTGTGGCGCGGTCGGATAGAGCGTTGCGCGCCGATCATGCGCCAGCACCAGATAGCGCATGATCGCATTGCTTTCCCACAGAACAAAGTCGCCTTCGACCAATGTGGGAATGCGTCCATTCGGATTCATCTTGAGATAATGCGGCTGATCGTTGTGGCCGAACGCCATGCCGGCATCGATGCGGTTGACGGTCAGATCGATTTCATGCGCGCACCACAGCACTTTCTGCACATTGACCGAATTGGCGCGGCCCCAGATCGTTACATTCGCAGTCGCGGGCATTTGCGATGCTCTTCCGTTGAGTCCTCGCGTGCTTTTATCACGATAAGGGTGCGGAAATGAAAACAGGCCCTGCGATGCAGAGCCTGTCGTTATCGTCGCCGTTTTGGACTCATCGTCCGAAGAACAGCCACAGCAACAAGATCACCGGAATTGGTACACCTATCAACCAAAGAAGAAGTCCCTTACCCATGTCAGCCTCCCAATTGTTTTCATGTCACGAGGTGAACGCGAACCGCCGCGACGGGTTCCAGAGGCCCGAATAGCGTCGTCAGACTACCAATGCCCGGTATTAGCCATCGATGTCCACGGCTCTTGCGGCGGCAGCGCATCGCCCTTCTGCAGGATTTCGATCGAATGCAGATCAGGCGAGCGGACGAATGCCATCTGGCCGTCGCGCGGCGGTCGGTTGACGGTGATGCCCAGCTTCATCAGTCGGTCGCACGTGGCGTAAATGTCGTCGACCTCATAGGCAAGATGGCCGAAATGACGGTCTTCGCCGTATTTTTCCTCATCCCAATTGTAAGTTAGTTCGACGAGCGGTGCGCCACGGCCAGGAGAAGCCTTGTGAAGGCCCTCGTCCTCGTCCGCGCATAGAAACACCAGCGTGAACTTCGCCTTGTCGTTGTCGACGCGGCGGACTTCCTTCAGGCCAAGAGCGTCGGAATAGAATTTCATGGCGACGTCGAGATTGCGGACGCGCAGCATGGTGTGCAGATAGCGCATAAAAATCTCCAAAGCGGGTCAGAATACAACGGAGCTATGTCGTGCGAACACTGAGCGCAACAGCTACTTGCTATTGCCTGCCTGGAAGACGTCATTTCGGGAGTCATCTTGATGACGGGGCCGGGCATTCGGACCGGCCGACCTGTGCGGTCACGCGTGACATGGCCCCGCGCCATAGGCCCAATGAATGCGATCATTCACGATCAACCGATACCGGGTTTCAAACCCACCGCTGCGCCGTGTCGCGGCAGCCGCGATCGAGATAGCGGCGGTTGTTGCCATTGTCCCAATCCAGCAAGCCAAGGCCATACTCTGCAATCGTTGGCAGACCTGAGAAACACGATTTGCAAAAATGCTGCGGCGCAAACAAAAGCCTCGTCCGGGACCAAAGTCTCGTCCGGGATGGCAAGGCCTTGAATAGAGAAGCAAATGGGTTCGCGGGATCAAACAGTTTCAAGCGAAAGGATCGTTCCCCAGGCTCGCGCGAATTCTTGCCTGTAACGCTGCGTAGTGATCTTCGCGCTCTTGCAGCAGTTTTTGCTGTCTCGCACGGAACCTTGCGACGCGGCGCGCGATCACATCGCGCTCCGGCAGCACCAGCTCAATCGGCCGCTGCGCGGCGGGTTGATGCACCGGCGGCCTTTCGGCCAAGCGAGGCGGGGGTTCCGAATCAGCAACGACGATCGGGTTTATTGGCGGCGTGTCGTCATCTGATGGAGGCGCGGCCTCCGGCAAGGTCATCATGGAGATCAGCGCGTCGGTTTCGATCGACGCAGCGTCGCTCGCGACATCGGCGGGAATGGGGGGCGCGGCCGGCGCAACCTCAAGGCGCGCACTTGAAACGGCGGGCTTGATCGGCCGTTGGGCCACCACACCCTGCACGAAAGCCAGCGTCTGCTCGAGAAGGCGGTCGCGCTCTTTCATCCATGATGTCATAGGTTTGTCCCCAATCCGGCCACATTGTCCGGAACGTCATCCGGCGTCAACCCAAATGCCGGGTTCCAATCTTCGGAGCCGCCTTTTCGGTCCGGTTCGTGGTGCACGAGATCAGGCGTCGCATCCGAAATACTATCTGAAGTGGGCCAACCTCGAACAATCTTCAGCTCCGGAAAAGCATAAATTATCGGTGATATTCGCCCACAAAGGTCTCAGAAAACATAGCGCAATCAACTCCGGCGTGCTGTTATAGAGCTGCAAAGGCCTTTACACAGCGATCGTAAAGTCGGTTTTTATCGGAGTTAACATATGCCATCTGCTAATCTCAAAAGTCTTTCCGTTCCCGAACTTCTCACGATGCGTTCAGACATCGATGTCATGCTGCAATCGCGGCGTTCGGAATTGCAGGCTCAACTCGCCGAAATCGGCGGCGCGAATGGCGGCACCGGCCGCGTCAGCCGCATCAAAGGTTTGAAGGTTGCCGCAAAATATCGCCATCCCAAAACCGGCGAGACCTGGAGCGGCCGCGGTGGCGTCGCCGGTTGGCTCGCGGCTGAATTGAAAGCAGGCAAAAAGCGCGAGGACTTTTTGATCTCGGCCGCCAAGCCGGCAAAGACCAAGGCCGTCAAGAAGCGCAAGGCGAAAGCCGAATAGGCGACGCTCTTTCGCGCGGCGGCAGCCCTTGCCGCCGCGCCTTTCGCGGCACACATGTTGCGAGGACAACAAGGCTTCCATCATAAGCCTCGAACGGTGGAGCCGCCCGACCGATGCTCGACCCGAGGGCGATAGCGCGGGTAGGCCATGATCGCATCAAATCTAAGCATCGGCATCGACAGGCTTGGCGAGATGATAGCGGACGCTTGCGCGATCGTCCCCTTTACCGGCGCTGGTATTTCGACCGAGACCGGCATTCCTGATTTCCGCTCGCCCGGCGGGTTGTGGACCAAGAACAGGCCGATTCCGTTCGACGAGTTCGTCGCCAGCCAGGATGCGCGTGACGAGGCCTGGCGGCGGCGCTTTGCGATGGATGAGACATTCGCGAGCGCCAAGCCCGGTCGTGGTCATCTCGCATTGGCGTCGCTGTATCGCGCCGGCAAGATTCCCGCGATCATCACGCAGAACATCGACAATCTGCATCAGGCGTCCGGCGTCTTAATCGACGATGTCGTCGAGTTGCACGGCAATACGACCTTTGCGCGCTGCATCGCCTGTGAAGAGACATATGATCTGGCTTGGGTAAAATCGCGTTTTGATGCCACCGGTCACGCGCCGAACTGTGCGGCGTGCGACGAGCCGGTGAAGACGGCGACGATCTCGTTCGGACAGGCGATGCCCGAGGCGGAGATGCGACGCGCTTCGGAACTCGCACAGACCTGCGATCTGTTCATCGCGATCGGGTCGTCACTTGTGGTGTGGCCCGCCGCCGGCTTTCCGCAACTCGCCAAGGGTAGCGGCGCAAAGCTCGTTATCATCAACAACGAGCCGACAGATCAGGACGCTCTCGCCGATCTTGTGATCCGACATGATATCGGCGACACCCTGTCGCCCTTCGTCGGCAACTGAAGCTCGCCGACTGACGCCGCCAAGTGATGCAAAAATGATTCTTTGCGCAGCAAGATTGTTCATAGCTGCGCGTTTATCGTTTTTTTATCTATGCGCACCAAGTGCAAATGTTATCTTTTGATTCGTGAGATTCGCGCGACGCCAGCGTGGACCTCGCATTGAGGGGTTGGCGCAGGCGACACATCGTGCGCGATGGAGTCGGCTAAATTTTAGGATCCGGGGTCATGGGGTCGGACGGTTTTGAGTCCAAGCGATTCGGGCACGCTCCAGTTGGCGGCGACCGCATCGAAAGCGACCGCAGAGCGCCTGCATCATCCGACCGCGATTTCAATGGCGATCTGTCGCAGGATCCTTTCGCCGGCCTCGACGATGCCGCCGCGAACCTCGTTGAAGTCGCCGGGACCATCAAATGGTTCGATGCCTCGAAGGGCTACGGCTTTATCATTCCCGACGACGGAAAGCGTGACGTCCTCCTGCACGTCACGGTTCTGCGCCGTGATGGCTACCAGACTGCCTATGAAGGCGCGCGCATCGTTTGCGAATGCGTACAACGCGCCAAAGGCTATCAGGCGTTTCGCGTTGTCTCGATGGATGAGTCCACCGCGATCCATCCGGCGCAGATGCTGCCGCCGCGCACTCATGTCAGCGTTACGCCCACCAGTGGTCTGGAACGCGCGCAGGTGAAGTGGTTCAACCGGCTGCGCGGCTTTGGTTTCCTGAGCTGCGGCGAAGGCACTCCGGATATTTTCGTACATATGGAAACATTGCGCCGCTTCGGCATGACCGAATTGCGCCCTGGTCAATACGTCATGGTCCGCTTCGGGCCGGGCTCGAAAGGCATGATGGCCGCCGAAATCCAGCCTGAGAACGGCACGCCGGGTCTGTCATCGCACTGAGAGCGCCGGAATTTGCCGGCAATACCCTGAACACGGCGATGTGCAGCGCGCAGCGCTCGACCATCTGGTATTTGCCGTTATGCTGCCGCTTGGGTTTGACGTGCGGCATCGACATTTGGCCAACTTCGGATATTCGACATCATGAGTGCTTCCGGTTTTCCCGCTTGCTTGCGCATCGGCGCCCTGCGCCTCGCCACGATGCTGGCGCTTCTCATCGTCGGGCACGGCGCCTTCGCGGCCGAGACCGAGCCGCTGGAAATCGTCACCAAGTCGGGCGTGCAGGTATTCGCCGTCGAGATGGCGAGGACTGAGGAGCAGAAGACAACAGGCCTGATGTATCGTAAGGAACTTGCCGACGGTCGCGGCATGCTGTTCGACTTTTCGCCTGAGCAGCAGATCTCGATGTGGATGAAGAACACCTTCGTTCCGCTGGACATGATCTTCATCCGCGCTGACGGCCGCATTCTGCGCATCGCGGAGAACACTGTTCCGCAGTCGCTCACCATCATTTCCTCCGGGGGACCGGCAAAGGGCGTGCTCGAAGTCATCGGTGGCACCGCGAAGAAATACGGCATTGTGGCGGGCGACCGCGTCGCGCATCCGCTTTTCAAAGGGCGGTAAGCGCCGAACCGCCGGAAGATGGTCGGGGCACAAGGATTCGAACCTTGGACCTGCAGTACCCAAAACTGCCGCGCTACCAGGCTGCGCTATACCCCGACAATGCGGTGTCGATACACGTTCAAAGCCAGTGGGGCAAGGCAACATACTGTTGTCAGGTCACTTCCGTCTCGGTCCAAAAGAGCGTCGGTCGGGCTTCGCCGCAATAACTGGATTGCGCCCGGCGATGAATGCAGTCTGAACGACGAGCGCGGCGGAGTGCCGCGCATGATTTTCCGCTTTGACGTCGCTATTCAGGCATCATTCACATGAAAAACGTCACCATCGTCATATCGGCAACCTTTTGGTTGATCCAATGTTAGTGCCGACAACCCCGCCTCTGGAGGAGAGAATATGAAATTGAAATTTGCACTTGCCGGTCTGGTCGCCCTCGGCGGCGCGGCGCTCGCCTCCGGGTCGGCCTCGGCGGCTATGCCGAATGGCCTTCCGGGTGTCGGCGGTTCATCCAATGTCGAACAGGTCCGGCTGGTTTGCGACCGGTTCGGACGTTGCTTCCGGACCGCGCCGCGGTTTTATGGCGGCTACGGCTATGGTGGCGGGTACGGTTTCGGCCGTCCGCGCTTCTATGGCGGCGGCGGTTATGGTCGCCCGCGCTTTTATGGCGGCGGATATGGACGTGGCTACGGCCGCTTCTGATTTCGGCGAAGCCGATCAGGCGACAAGGAAAAGGGAGGGCATATGCCCTCCCTTTTTTCGTAGCTGAGGGTCGGTGTCGCGATTAGCCGAGATCGCGGGTTTGAGCCGGAGCGGGGGCTTCGGCCGATGTCCTCTCGGGCACCGGGACCGACGGCGTTGCACCGGGCTTCTTGAGCGGCTTGTCCTGTTTTTTCGACCAGGAAATATAATAGGCCACCAGCGTCATCAGCGCGATGCCGGAAATGCTGATAAACACCTGCGCCATCAGCGATCCAGAACTCATCATCAACTGGAAATGTCCGACGAAAGACAGGAACACGCCGACGCAGAACACCGCCAGCGATTGCTGGCCGCATTTCACGATCGGCTCGAACACTTTCCATTCCAGTCCCGGCCATTCCTTCGGCACGAAACGCGTCACGAAAAAGGCGATCACCACGAAATGCAACACGCGATACGGCGCAAGATTGGTCTTGTCGTTGGGATTGAAGGCGTCAAACAGCCATTGCGGAAACATGGCACCTAATTCCGGGAATCGCCCGGCCATCGTCATGATCAGCGCGAACGCCAGATAGCCGACGCCGAAATACAGTACGAAGTTCGATTTGATGACCGAGCGCGACTCAAGAGCGCCACCAAGTGCGAACCAAGCCCCGAACACGAACAGCAATTGCCAGGTGAAAGGGTTGAAATACCAGACGCCAGCCGGAAAGCCCTGCAGATTCCATCCAAACTGGCGGGCGGCGAAATAAAGCACCAACGACCCGATCATGGTCAGATCGGGCTTGCGCAGCATCAGCCAAAGGACCGGCGGAAAAAACGCCATCAGCACGATGTAGAGCGGCAGCACGTCCAGGTTGAGCGGCTTGAAGCGCAGCAGCAGGCCTTCGGACAGCGTCTGCACGGGGTTGTCGACAAGCCCCGCGACATTAAACTCGTTGATGATATCGGGGTCATTATAGCGCTGGGCGACATAGCCGATCGCCGCGATATAGATCACGAACAGCACGATATGGGCAACGTAGAGTTGCCAGACGCGCTTGGTCAGCCGTGTCGCGCCGACGATGAAGCCGCGCTCCAGCATCATCTTGGCATAGACGAAGGAGGCGGTGTAGCCGGAGATGAAGACGAACAGATCGGCGGCATCGCTGAAACCATAATTTCGCGGCGTCACCCAGTTCACGACATTCTCGGGGATATGGTCGAGAAAGATCCACCAATTCGCGATGCCGCGAAACAGATCGAGGCGAAGGTCGCGGCCCTTGGGCGGCAAAGTAGCGTGGATGTCCATGAGAGCCGTTTGCGATCAGATGGGAACGGGACGCCGGATCGGGCCGAGATTGTCATGAGCCGGCGGAAAGAATATACCAAATCAAGGAATTCAGACTTCTAGCGCATGATCCGCCAAAATGTGAGCGGTTTTCAATGTGCCCGATTATGAGGCCGCATTCGTCCATGACCGCACGAATCTACAAGCAAGCCAAGAACGCCATGCAGTCCGGAACGGCGAAGAGCCGGGATTGGCAACTGGACTATGAGCCGGAGCAACCGCGGGTGATCGAGCCTTTGATGGGCTGGACGTCCTCGGGTGACATGAAACAGCAACTGACGCTGCGTTTCGAGACTAAGGACGAGGCCGTCGCCTATTGCGAGCGCGAGGGCATTCCCTA
Source organism: uncultured Tardiphaga sp. (assembly GCA_964244735.1). Classification (GTDB taxonomy): domain Bacteria; phylum Pseudomonadota; class Alphaproteobacteria; order Rhizobiales; family Xanthobacteraceae; genus Tardiphaga. The sequence goes on along the minus strand of CAXTJT010000004.1, from coordinate 91,742 downwards.
TCAGGTCCTGGAGCCGAAAGACCTCAAGCGCCGCATCGCCGCCTATTCGGATAATTTTGCGTTCCGCCGCGTCGAGCCTTGGACGCATTAGGATACGCATGCATTAACTCGACCTTCTTTTATCGTTGACAGGCCACGCCGTTCGGCGCGCCACAGCCTGCCGTTTCAGCGAATTCAGCTTCCGACACAGGAAGCGGTCAATAAATAAGAAGGAGGCCCGGACGTCTCATGGCGCTTCGATCCAGCATCGATCCGACCTCGTCGGAATTCAAAGGCAATGCCGAGGCGATGCGCATGCAGGTCGCCGATCTGCATCACCGTCTCGAGGCGATCTCCCGCGGCGGCGGCGAGGCCGCCCGCGCCAAGCACACCGCGCGCGGCAAGATGCTGGCCCGCGACCGCGTCGACCTGATGGTCGATCCCGGCACGGCGTTTCTGGAATTGTCGCCGCTTGCCGCCAACGGCCTCTATGGCGGCGACGTGCATTCGGCGAGCGTCATCACCGGCGTCGGACGGGTTTCGGGGCGCGAATGCGTCATCGTCGCCAACGACGCGACGATCAAGGGCGGCACCTATTATCCGATCACCGTGAAGAAACATCTGCGCGCGCAGAAGATCGCGCGGCAGAACAACCTGCCGTGCATCTACATGGTGGATTCCGGCGGTGCGTTCCTGCCGCAGCAGGATGAGATTTTCCCGGACGAGCGCAATTTCGGACGCATCTTCTACAATCAGGCGCGGATGTCCGCGGAGGGCATTCCCCAGATCGCCGTCGTGATGGGCTCCTGTACGGCCGGCGGAGCCTATGTGCCGGCGATGTCCGACGAGAGCGTCATCGTTCGTAATCAAGGCACGATCTTTCTCGGCGGTCCGCCTTTGGTGAAGGCTGCGACGGGCGAGGTCGTCACCGCCGAAGAACTCGGCGGCGCGGATGTGCATTCGCGGCAATCCGGCGTGACGGATCACTACGCGCAGAACGACGCCCATGCGATCGGTATCGCGCGGCGCATTGTTTCGACGTTGAAAAAGCCCGCGCGCTCCGCCGTGAATTGGGAGCTGCCGCGCGACCCGCTGTTTCCGGCAGATGACGTCTATGGCGTGATCCCGTCCGATCCGCGAAAGCCTTACGATGTGCGCGACATCATCGCGCGAATCGTCGACGGCTCCGACTTCGACGAGTTCAAGAAGCTCTACGGCGCCACGCTCGTAACGGGCTTCGCACGCATCTGGGGCCATCAGGTCGGCATCATCGCGAATAACGGCATCCTGTTCAGCGAGTCGTCGCTAAAAGGCGCGCACTTCATCGAACTCTGCTGCCAGCGCAACATCCCGCTGGTGTTCCTGCAGAACATCACCGGATTCATGGTCGGCAAGAAATATGAGGCCGGCGGCATTGCCCGTGATGGCGCGAAACTCGTTACGGCTGTTGCGACCGCGGGCGTGCCGAAATTCACCGTCGTGATCGGCGGCTCCTACGGCGCCGGCAATTACGGCATGTGCGGACGATCCTATTCGCCGCGCTTTTTATGGATGTGGCCGAATGCGCGCATCTCCGTCATGGGCGGCGAGCAGGCGGCGATGGTGCTGAGTTCACTTCGCCGCGACAACATCGAAAGCAAGGGCGGGACGTGGTCACATGAGGAAGAAGAAGCGTTCCGCGCGCCGACGCGCCAGCAATTCGAGACCCAAGGCAGCCCCTATTATGCAACGGCGAGGATCTGGGATGACGGCGTGATCGACCCGAAAGACACGCGGCTGATGCTCGGCCTTGGGCTTGCGGCCGCCAGCAACGCGCCGCCGGAGCCGACGACATTCGGCCTGTTCAGGATGTGATGATGAACGCTCCCGCTCTGTACCGCCGTTTTCGCACGCTCCTGATCGCCAACCGCGGCGAGATCGCCTGCCGTGTCATCCGCACCGCCCGCGCGATGGGCATTCGCACGGTTGCCGTCTATTCCGAAGCCGACCGTGACGCGATGCACGTCGCGCAGGCCGACGCCGCGGTCTTCATCGGACCTGCGCGCGCCCGCGACAGCTATCTCAATATCGAGACTATCATCGCCGCTGCGAAAGCCAGCAGCGCGGAAGCGATTCATCCCGGTTACGGCTTCCTTTCGGAAAATGCTGAATTCGCGGAAGCCTGTGCGTCGGCCGGATTGGTGTTCGTCGGCCCGACCGCCGCGATGATGACGGCGATGGGCTCGAAATCGGGCTCGAAGCATTTGATGGAAAAGGCCGGCGTGCCTCTGGTGCCGGGTTATCACGGCGAGGCGCAGGACGACGCAACGCTGGCAGCGGCGGCCGAGAAGGCTGGCTATCCGGTGCTGGTGAAAGCCTCGGCCGGCGGCGGCGGGCGCGGCATGCGCGTTGTCCGTGCGGCGACTGATCTGAGTGCAGCGCTCGTCAGCGCCAAGCGCGAGGCCAAGGCGGCGTTCGGCGACGATCGCATGCTGATCGAGAAGTATGTCGACAATCCGCGTCACATCGAAGTGCAGATCGTTGGAGACAGCCACGGCAATCTGGTGTCGCTGTTCGAGCGCGAATGCACCCTGCAGCGTCGACACCAGAAGGTGATCGAGGAAGCCCCGTCGCCGACGTTGAACGACGATCAGCGCGAGACTGTCTGCGCCGCCGCACGTAAGGCCGCCGGTGCGGTAAATTACGTTGGAGCAGGGACGATCGAATTCGTTTCGGACGGCAAGGATGTTTTCTTCATCGAGATGAACACCCGCTTGCAGGTCGAGCATCCTGTCACGGAATTGATCACCGGCGTCGATCTGGTCGAATGGCAGTTGCGCGTCGCCTTCGGCGAGAAACTGCCGATGACGCAGGCCCAGATCAAGCTCAACGGCCACGCCATCGAGGCGCGGGTCTATGCGGAAAATCCGGCGAAGAACTTCATGCCGTCGGTCGGTCACATCAGGACATGGCGCACGCCGCCCGAAACCAATGGCCTGCGCATCGACGCGGGCTATCGCGAAGGCAATACGGTATCGCCGCATTATGACGCGATGCTGGCCAAGGTGATCGCCTGGGCGCCGACGCGGGCTGCCGCCATCGACCGGCTCGACCGCGGGCTGAACGAGACCGATGTGCGCGGCATCGTCACCAATATTCCGTTTTTGTCGGCGCTCATCACGCATCCGGAGGTCCGTGCCAACACGATCGACACGGGATTCATCGAACGCACGCTGACAACGCTGACGCCGGCGGCATCTGCGCCCGGCGATGCCGATATCTGCGCGGCGATCGCGGCTATTCTCGCGAATGAGAAACTGGCGGCCTTACGCGAGCAGCTATCGCCTTGGGCAACCTATGGCTGGATGCCGGTCGGCCGCCGCAAGCGCGCCTTCACGTTCAAGCAGGGCGCCGCCGAGTTCAGGGCGGTTCTGGTGTACGGTAACGGTCCAGATGCCGTGATCATCGATGGCCGCGAAATGATTGTTGCTTTCGATGCTGTCGACAACAGTGGCTTCGATCTCACGATCGATGGCGCGCGCAGCCATGTCGCTTATGTCGTCGACGGTCACGAGATTTATGTTCGGACGCCAACGGAGCGTTTCGACCTGCATCTGGTCGATCGATTCGGCGGCGATGACGATGAGGCGGCGGGTGAGGATCGCATCGTCGCCCCGCTGCCCGGCACCGTCGTGGCGCTGCTCGCCGAAGTCGGTGCGACGCTGGAAAAGGGCGCCCCGATCCTGACGCTCGAAGTGATGAAGATGGAGCAGACGCTGCGCGCTCCTTACGCTGGCGTTCTCAAGAGCATCAAATACAAGGTCGGCGACATCGTCGGCGAAGGCGCGGAGTTGGCCGAGGTCGAAGCGGCGTCATGAGCGACGCGGTTCGGATCGTCGAGGTCGGCCCGCGCGACGGGTTGCAGAACGAAAAGACGCCGATCTCCGTCGAGGCGCGCATTGCGTTTGCGAAGGCACTCGTTGCGGCCGGATTACGCACCGTCGAAGTCGGCGCCTTCGTCTCGCCGAAAGCGATCCCGCAAATGGTCGGGTCCGACGCCGTGCTGCGCGGTCTCAAAAATATCGAGGCCGAATGGCATGTGCTTGTGCCGAACGAAAAGGGTTTTGAAGCCGCCAAAGCGTCCGGCGCAAAAGTCATCTCGGTGTTTGCCTCGGCGTCGGAAGGCTTCTCCCGCGCCAACATCAATTGTTCGGTCGCGGACTCCATCGAGCGCTTCAAGCCGGTCATTGCGCGGGCGCAAGCCGACGGCCTCAAGGTGCGCGGCTATGTCTCCTGCGTGCTGGGCTGCCCGTTCGACGGCGACGTGTCGTCAAAAGCCGTCGTCGATGTCGCGAAGACGTTGCACGATCTCGGCTGCTACGAGATGTCGCTCGGCGACACCATCGGCGTCGGCACGCCGACGAAGACGCGCGCGCTGCTGCGCACCGTTGCAAGCGAGGTGCCGTTGTCGCAGATCGCCATGCATTTTCACGACACTTATGGACAGGCGCTCGCCAATCTCTATGCCGGGCTGGAGGAGGGCGTGCGCGTGATCGACAGCGCCGCCGGCGGTCTCGGCGGCTGTCCCTATGCGCCGGGCGCGACCGGCAACGTCGCGACCGAGGATGTCGTTTACATGCTGGAGGGCATGGGCGTTAAAACCGGCATCGACATGGATCGCTTGCTGGCTGCGACCAACACGGTGAGCGCGACGCTCGGCCGCGCACCGGCGAGCCGCGTCGCCCACGCGCTCAATGCGAAGCGGGCTACGAAGACGACGTCCTGATGAGGTGCGAGCCTTGCGCAACGCTCCTGCGTTGCCGAGGCGAGCCTCGAAGGATGATGCGCATATTCCGCCATCGCCTTCGAGGCTTCCGGACGACCAAGAGGTCGCCGGTCGCACCTCAGGGTGACGGCCGCTTTTCTAGAACCCAGCCACGGACCCATGCAGATCATATTGATCCGCGCGTTCAATCTTCGCGGTGACGATCTCGCCGACCTTTAGAGGTCTTCGGCTCGACAGATAGACCGCGCCGTCGATCTGCGGCGCGTCCGACTTCGATCGGCCTTTCGCGACGGTCGGACCGACCTCGTCGATGATGATCTGCTGGCGGGTACCGACTTTCCGTTTCAAACGTTTTGCCGAAATCTTCTGCTGTCGCGCCATCAGCGCATTCCAGCGCTCCTGCTTGATCTCGTCAGGCACGGCCGGGCCGATGGCATTCGAGGTTGCGCCCGCCACGGGCTCGTATTTGAAGCAGCCGACGCGGTCGATCTCGGCCTCGTCGAGCCAGTCGAGCAAATACTGGAAGTCGCTTTCGGTCTCGCCGGGAAAGCCGACGATGAAGGTCGAGCGCAGCGTCAGGTCCGGGCATTCCGCGCGCCACTTTTTGATACGAGCGAGGGTCTTGTCCTGCGCCGCCGGGCGCTTCATCTGCCTCAGCACTTCGGGCGAGGCATGCTGAAACGGGATGTCGAGATAGGGCAGGATCTTGCCCTCGTTCATCAGGCCGATGACCTCGTCGACATGCGGATACGGGTAGACATATTGCAGCCGGACCCATGCGCCGAATTCGCCGAGTTCACGCGCGAGATCGTAGAATTTCGCGCGGACCTCGCGGTCCTTCCACGGGCTCGTCGCATATTTGATATCGACGCCGTAGGCTGACGTGTCCTGCGAGATGACCAGCAATTCCTTGACGCCGGCGGCGACGAGTTTTTCGGCTTCGCGCAGCACGTCATTGACCGGCCGAGATACGAGATCGCCGCGGAGTTTAGGGATGATGCAAAAGCTGCAGCGATTGTTGCAGCCTTCTGAAATCTTCAAATAAGCGTAATGCCGCGGCGTCAGGCGGATGTCCTGCGGCGGCATCAAGTCGAGAAGCGGATTGTGAACCGGCGGCAGCGCGCGATGCACGGCATCGAGCACGCTGTCATACTGCTGCGGGCCGGTGATCGACAAGACGCCCGGATAGGCGGCCTCGATCTGATCCGGCTCGGCGCCCATGCAACCGGTGACGATCACCTTGCCGTTCTGCGCCATCGCATCGCCGATCGCGCCGAGCGACTCTTGCTTGGCGGAATCCAGAAAACCGCAAGTGTTGACGATGACGATGTCGGCGCCGTCATGCTTGCGCGCGAGTTCATAGCCCTCGGCGCGCAGCCGCGTGATGATGCGCTCGGAATCCACCAAAGCCTTGGGGCATCCCAGCGACACAAAGGAGACTTTCGGCGCGGCGGCCTGTTGCATATCTGAGTTGCCCGGTTGATGGGCAGGAGCTAGACCCGATCTGCCGCAATTACAAGGCTTTAAGCCGCACGGCCGCGTGCTATTGGTATCTTGCTCCTGCAACGAGATCATCATGGGCGCTGACGCCTCTCCAAAAATCGTGATCGTCGATGAAAGTCCGGTACGCGCGGCAATCCTCGAAGAAGGATTGCGCGAAGCCGGGTTTTCGCGCGTCGAGCACATCCGCGAGATGCAGAGCCTGCTGGCGCGAATTTATGCGCTCGACCCCGATGTCATCGTGATCGACCTTGAAAACCCGAGCCGTGACGTGCTGGAACAAATGTTCCAGGTGAGCCGCGCGGTACGGCGGCCGATCGCCATGTTCGTCGATCAAAGCGATTCGGATTCGATCCGCGCCTCGGTCGATGCCGGCGTGTCGGCCTATATCGTCGACGGGCTGAAGAAGGAGCGCATGAAGTCGATCCTCGATCTCTGCATTTCGCGCTTCAATGCCTTCTCGAAACTGCAGGACGAGCTGGAACGCACCAAGTCCGCGCTAGAGGATCGCAAGGTGATCGACCGCGCGAAAGGGTTATTGATGAAGATGAAAGGCCTCACCGAAGACGAGGCCTATGTGCTGCTGCGATCGACCGCGATGCGTGAAAAGAAAAAGATCGGCGAGATCGCACAATCGATCGTCACGGCGGCGGAGTTGCTGAAATGACCGCATATCTGCTTCGTATCGGGTTCATTCCACTGATCGATGCCGCCTCGACGATCGTCGCAGCCGACAAGGGCTTTGCCACCGCCGAAGGTCTCGACGTCGAACTGGTGCGCGAGGTGTCGTGGTCGAACGTCCGCGACAAGCTCAATCTCGGCCTGTTCGATGCCGTGCATCTTCTGGCGCCGGTCGCGATCGCGTCGAGCCTCGGGCTCGGCCATATCAAGATTCCGATCGTTGCGCCTTTCATGCTGAACTTGAATGGCAATGCCATCACGCTGTCGCCATCGCTGCACGATGCGATCATAGCCGCATGCAACGGCGATGCGCGTGATCCCTTAAAGACGGCGCAGGCGCTGGCGCGGGTTGTGACGGCGCGGCGAAAGTCCGGCGCGGAGCCGCTGACTTTCGGCATGACGTTTCCCTATTCGACGCATAATTACCAGTTGCGGTTCTGGATGGCGGCCGGAGGCGTCGATCCCGATGACGATGTGCGGCTCGTGGTGCTGCCGCCGCCTTACATGGTGGATAGCCTCGCGAGCGGGCAGGTCGATGGCTTCTGCGTCGGCGCGCCCTGGAATGCGGTCGCGATCGAGCAGCGTATCGGGCGCATTCTGCATTTCGGACCGGACATTCTGAAACGGGCAGTCGAGAAGGTGTTGGCCGTTCGCCAGCGTTGGGCAGATGACAATCCGGAGCGTCTCTCGGCGCTCATCCGCGCGCACCGGGCGGCGGCCTTGTTTATCGAGGATACCGGCAATCACGACGAAGTCGCGGCTATTCTCGCGCGGCCGGATCGCGTCAACGCGCCGGCATCCGTCATCAAGGCGGTGCTTGGCGGTCGGCTTTTGATGCGGCCGGACGGCGACGTTCGGGTCAGTCCGAATTATATGTTATTCGGCCGGGACGGCGCGGACCGGCCGGACCCTGCGCAGGCACTTTGGCTCTTCGCGCAAATGGTGCGCTGGAAGCAGGCGGTCTTGTCTTCTGAAGGGATGGCCGTTGCACAGGCGACCTTCCGCCCGGACCTTTATGATGCGGCCATCGGCGGCAGTCCGTTGCCGTCCGAGGGTGGAATCGGCGCCTTTGCCGGTCCGGCGCTCACGGGTGATGACGTCGCGTCCTATCTCGCCGGATTTGCCCGCCGCGACTAATTTTTGTGCGGTGCGGTCTGATCGCGTGCAACGACTCAAAGCGCGATTCATCGAGTTTTATTAACCGCCCCTAAACCCCTGAAAATCAAACAAGATCGCGCACCGTAGTCGTGGCACGGGTCTTGAATGGTTTCCGTGTGCCGGCCGCCGCTGTCGCCTGCCGGCAGGAAGACCGATGGATTTCCGCAGCAACGATGCTGAACGGACTGTCTCCCGACCTTCACACGCGTGAGGTCGAGGACTGTCCGCCATATAGCCCCGTTGACGCCGCGCCCTGATGCCGGCAGCAGGAACGCCAGATGAAGCTCGACTCCTTCACCGCCGATTTCAGCGACGAACAGAAGCGATACCTCGAAGGTTTTGCATCGGGTCTTCAGGTCGGCCGCGGCGTCGGGCTGCCGAAGGCGGGTGGTGGTGGCGACGCCAATGCCGAGCCGACAGGCCCGGACGCCAGCCACATCAAGGCGCAGGACCGCACGGTCAAATCGGGCAAAAAGCTCGTCGATCAAGAAAAATGGAAGCGTGAGGGCAGTCCGTTCGACGTCTATCCGCGATTGAAAGAGCAGGCGGCACGCGACAAGGCGCCATCACCGGCGGACAATTTTCGATGGCGGTATTATGGCTTGTTCTATGTCGGGCCGACCCAGGAATCCTACATGTGCCGGTTGCGGATTCCGAACGGAATCCTGACGCATTGGCAGTTCGCCGCGATGGCGGACCTCTCGGAAAAATACTGTGGTGGATTTTCGCATGTCACCACACGGGCCAATCTGCAGGTGCGCGAAATTCCGTTCCGTCACGCCGTCGATCTGATCGAAGGCATTCAGGATATCGGCCTGTGCTCGCGCGGCTCCGGCGCCGACAACATCCGCAACGTCACGGGCACATCAACCGCCGGCATCGATCCGCAGGAATTGCTCGACACGCGGCCGTTCGCGCGCGAGTGGCACTATCACATCCTGAACGATCGCTCGCTTTACGGCCTGCCGCGCAAATTCAACGTCTCCTTCGATGGCGCCGGCAGAATCGCAACGCTCGAGGACACCAATGACATCGCGTTTCAGGCAGTCGTCGTAAAAGACGGCTTCGGCGTTGAACCGGGTGTCTGGTTCAAGCTCGGCATCGGCGGCATCACCGGCCACAGAGATTTCGCCAGAGAGACCGGCATTATCGTCAAGACGGATGACTCGACCAGCGTGTCCGACGCGATCATCCGCGTTTTCATCGATCTCGGCGACCGCACCAATCGGCTCAAGGCGCGCCTGAAATACGTCATTGACGGCATGGGCATGGAAAAATTTCTCGTCCTGGTCGAAGAAAAACTGGGCCGCAAGTTCACGCGCGTTCAGAACGAGGCCATCGAGCCGCGCCCGATGTTCGATCGCATGGCGCATCTCGGTGTGCACAAGCAAAAGCAGGACGGCCTCAACTGGATCGGCGTCGCTTTGCCGCTCGGCAAAATGACGGCCGATCAGATGCGCGGCCTCGCCAGGATCGCGCAGGATCTCGGCGATGGCGATATTCGTCTCACGGTCTGGCAGAACCTGCTGATTCCGGGTGTGGCCGACGACAAGGTTGACTTGGCGATCGCGGCGATCCGCGCGCTCGGTCTCGATATTCATGCGTCACACATCAAGGCCGGGTTGATCGCCTGCACCGGCGCGGCCGGCTGCAAATTCGGCAACGCCGACACCAAGCGCAGCGCCGGCAACATCGGCGACTGGTGCGAGCCGCGCGTCCCGGTCGATCTGCCGATCAACATCCATCTGACGGGCTGTCATCATTCGTGCGCGCAACACTATATCAGCGACATCGGCCTGATCGGCGCGAAGGTGCCGATCAACGAGGAAGGCGACACCGTTGAGGGCTATCATCTCTTTACGGGCGGCAGTTTCGGCCCTGATGCCGAAGTCGGGCAGGAGGTCTGCCACGACCTGAAGGCCGAGGACGCGCCAAAATTCGTCGAGCAATTGCTGAGGGCCTACATGGCGCATCGCAATGCTCCTGACGAAACCTTCCTCACATTCGCGCGTCGCCACGACGGCGCGACCTTGCGCCGGATGGCCGAAGCGGAGGCCTGATATGAATCAAATGACGCCCGCGCCGAAGATAGAAATCATCCCGTCGTCCGCGCCGTTCTCCGAGCAACAGCGTTCGTGGCTCAATGGCTTCTTCGCCGGCCTGCTGACCTCTGAGGGCGCGGCGCCGTTGTCGGCCGAGCAGGGTGCGTCGATGTTCGGCGGTGGCGCTGAGGAAGACGACGACGGCGCGCCCTGGCACGACCAGACCATGCCGTTGCCGGACCGCATGAAACTGGCCGAAGGCAAACCCGTCCGCCGCCGCATGATGGCGGCGATGGCGCAGCAGGACTGCGGCCAGTGCGGCTATAATTGCAATGACTATTCCGATGCGATCGCGACCAAGGCGGAAGCGCGCCTGAACCTCTGCGTGCCCGGCGGCAAGGACACCGCGCGGATGCTCAAGTCACTCTACGAAGAGATCGACAAAGCTCCTGCGGCAAGCACGGCGGGCAAACCCTCGATCGAGGCGGCGACCGCACCGGTACCCGTCAGCGCCGGACCGATCGGCCGCTCGCGCGACAATCCCGCGCCAGCTAAATTCATTGCGCGGCGCAAGCTCAACAAATCAGGCTCAGAGAAGGAAACCTGGCATATCGATTTCGATCTGTCGGGCTGCGGGCTCGACTACGTCGTCGGCGACTCCTTCGGCATTTTCGCGAGCAACGATCTCGGCCTTGTCGATCAGATCATCGCGATGCTGGGCGCGTCGCATATGACGGAAGTGCGCGGCAAGCCGTTGCGCGAGGTCTTGCACAAGGACGTCTCCCTTTCGCCCGCGCCGGATTCGCTGTTCGAGTTGATCTCCTTCGTCACCGGCGGCGCGCAGCGGGAAAAGGCGCGGACGCTGGCGCAAGGCGGCGATCCCGACGGCGATTCCGCCACGCTCGACGTGATGGCCGTGCTGCAAAAATTCTCCGGCGTCCGGCCGCATCCCGAAGCCTTCGTCGAGGCGCTGGAGCCGTTGCAGCCGCGGCTGTATTCGATTTCGTCGTCGCATAATGCGACGCCGGGCAAACTCTCGCTGACGGTCGACTGCGTGCGTTACGTCATCGGCAAGCGCAAGCGCGCCGGCCTTGCCTCGACCTTCCTTGCCGAGCGTATCCAGCCCGGCGATGAATTAAAGGTCTACGTACAGAAAGCGCATGGCTTCGCGCTGCCGGATGATCCCAACACGCCGATTATCATGGTCGGGCCGGGGACGGGCATCGCGCCGTTCCGAGCCTTTCTGCACGACCGTCAAGCGACGAAAGCGCCGGGCCGCAATTGGCTGTTCTTCGGCCATCAGCGCAGCGCGTCGGATTTCTTCTACGACGACGAACTCAACGCCATGAAAGACTCGGGCGTGCTGACGCGGCTCTCGCTGGCGTGGTCGCGCGACGGCGATCAGAAGTTCTACGTGCAGGACCGTATGCGTGAGGTCGGCCGCGATGTCTGGAACTGGTTGGCCGACGGCGCGCATGTCTATATCTGCGGCGACGCCAAGCGGATGGCGAAGGATGTCGAGCGCGCAATGGTCGATATCGTCGCGCAATTCGGCGTGCGCTCGACCGACGAGGCCGTGGCGTTTGTGGCGGACCTGAAGAAAAAGGGTCGCTTCCAACAGGACGTGTATTGAGGGCGATTCATTTGCAGTCGTCATCCTGAGGTGCTGATCCGATCGCGCTCTTGCGCGAATGGATCAGCCTCGACGGATGCTGGTCTGCCACATCCCTTGCAGCCATCCTTCGAGGCTGAGTTGGACGGCGAAGCCGTCGTCCAACTCAGCACCTCAGAGTCTGATCCATTAAGTTGGAATCGGCCGACACCACGGGCACTGACTCACCTCTCCCCATGGGGAGAGGTCGGAAGCAAGCGAAGCGACGCTTCCGGGTGAGGGGGGACGAATCTATCGATAGGTTTTTCCCCCTCACCCCAACCCTCAGAGAGCGAGCGAAGCTCGTCTCGACCTCATGGGAGAGGGAGCGCACTGCCGACGTTCTAAACTCGGCGTTTCCACATAGGTGGATCAGACTCTAGGATGACGAAGGTGTTTGTTGAAAATCAATGCCGAATGATTTTCTCGCTGCGACGCTCCGCAGAGAAAGTTTCTCCGCTGAAAGCCCTCCGGACGATGGCCATGTCGCTATTTTTTCCGGCGGCTTGTTTCGGCTCGTTCCAGCATTTCATGATGGGGATTGACGACGAACGGAGACCCGTCATGCGCGCCTTATCTCACCGTTCCAAGACCCGGATCCTGCCCGCGCAGACGACGCAGCGCATCGAGATGATCGCCGTCTATGGCGCGTTCGCGCTGATCGCCGCCATCGTGTTTGGGACGCTCTCCATTCATCCGTTTTGAGGTCGATCGTCATTCCGGGGGCGCAAGCGCGATAGCGCTAGCGAACCCGGAATCTCCATCATGTTCATCTTGACCGGATTTCCGGTCCGTATTCGGCAGGAGCCGACTGCGCCCCGGAATGACGTTCAGACCCGAAACGCCTTCACCTCGACCCCCGCCGCATCGAGGCCGGCACGCACTGCGCGGCCGATTTCGACGGCGCCCGGCGTATCGCCGTGAATGCAGACGGTGTCCATCGTCATCGCGATCGTCTTGCCGGACGCCGTGACGACCATTCCGTCCTGGACCATGTTAACCACGCGAGCGCCAATCATCTTTGGATCGTGCAGCACCGATCCCGGCTTTTTGCGCGATACGAGTAAACCGTCATCTTCATAAGCGCGGTCGGCAAACACTTCATGCACCAATGGCAGGCCGGCTTTCTCGCCGGCCGTAACCATGCGTGAATTCGCGAGCACGACGAACATCAGATTTCTATCCACGGCCTTGATCGCGTTGGCGATGGCTGACGCCGTCATGTCGTCGGCGCAGGCGACATGCGAGAGCGCGCCATGCGGCTTCACATGCGTCACTTTGTGGCCGGCGGATATGGCGATCGCTTGCAATGCGCCGATCTGATAGGCGACGAGGTTCTCGATCTCCGACGCCGTCAAACCCGCGACAGGCCGGCGGCCGAAGCCGTGCAGATCGCGATAGCCGGGATGCGCGCCGACGCTGACGTTTCGTGCCTTCGCTGTTTCGACAGTCTGGCGCATGATGTCGGCATCCCCCGCATGAAAGCCGCAGGCGACATTGACGGACGTCACAAGCTCGATCATGGCGGCATCGTTGCCCATCTGCCAATCGCCAAAGCCTTCGCCGAGATCGCAGTTCAGATCGATGCTCATGGTGAATTGTCCGTTTGATTGAAATCGTAATCGCTTTGCCAAGAATCGTTCTGCCACGTCTGCGCATCAATCGCATTGACAGCGGCGCCGGCGACATTGGCTTTGAACAATTGATCGAGATCGAAACCGCCGTCACGCAGGTCATGCACCCGGTCCGGCAGGCTCTTGAGCAAAGCCGCATAGGCGCGCGCCTCGCGCTGCGCCTCCGCCATCATTACCGCCTTGAATCGAAACGTCTGGCCGGCGGGAATTTGCGCGAAACGGCCGAAATCCGCCGAAATCACCGTCGCGATCTTGGGGTAGCCGCCGCTGGTGCCGCGATCCGGCATCAGAACGATCGGCGCGCCGTTGCCCGGCACCTGAATGCTGCCGAGCACGGTGCCGTCCGAGACGATGTTGTGACCGTGCAGATGTCTGATGACGGGGCCTTCGAGCCGGAAGCCCATGCGGTCCGACGTTGCCGAGACGCGCCAGTCGCTGTCCAAAAACAGCGCCTTCATCTCGTCTGCGAATTCATCGTCCTGCGGCCCGAGCACAACGCGGATCGGGCCCTCGGACGGCGGTGGCAGGTCGATCGTCCGATCGGCGCGCGTGCTTGCGGCCGCAACGTCGAAATGGTCCCCGGCCTGCAGCGGGCGCGGGTAGGGGCTGCCCAGCCCGGCGCGTGCATTGACGGCGAGGCTGCCGAACATTTTCTGGCCCGCCACGCCGCCGGCCAGCGCGAGATAACTGAACGCGCCGCCCCGCGCGAAGCCGAGCTTCAACGTCTCGCCATCCTTCAACGTGAAAGATTGCGGCATCAGCAATGCGCGACCGCCGATCTCTGCGGGGCGCGCCGCGCCGGACAATGCCAGATAGACCGCGCCACCTTGTGCCGCGACGCTCGCGGCGAAAGGGCCGATCTCGATCGCCGCTGCGAGAATCTCGTTGCCGGCAAGCGCGTTCGCCGTCGCCAGTGCCAACGGGTCCATCGCACCGCTCGGGGTCAGGCCGTAGCGCTGGGCGCCGTATCGTCCGCCGTCCTGAACGGAGCTTGCCGGACCGATCGCCATCAAGACGAGTTGCGTCATAATGCGATCGGCTCCGCGACAATCTGGCCGGCCTCGGCTGCGCGGTCCATGTCAGCGAATGTCTTGTCGTCGATCGCCGCAAAGGTGATGGCGTCGCCCGGTTCGAGAATAAAGGTTGGCTCGCGGCCGAGTTGATAGGTCCGCACCGGCGTGCGGCCGAGCAGATGCCAGCCGCTCGGTCCGGCAAGGCATTGCACGCCGGTCTGGACTCCGCCGATCGAGATCGTGCCTGCGGGTGTCAGCAGGCGCGGGTTCTGTCGGCGCGGCATCTGAAGGCCTGGCTCCAGCCCGCTCAAATAAGACCAGCCCGGTGTAAAGCCGATCATGGCGACGCTATAATCACCTGCGACGTGGCGCGCGACAATCGCATCGGGCGTCGTGTCCAGGGTTTTGGCGACGTCGTCGAGATCGATTCCGGATTCGCCGCCGTACAGAACAGGGATACGCCAGTGCCGCGTGGTAGCCCCGACCGGTCCCGCGCGTTCTGCCAATGTCAGAAGTTGGGGACCGAGTTCATCGAAGCCGGTCGTGACCGGATCGTAATGGACCAGCAGCGAGCGATAGGTCGGCACGGATTCAGTAACACCCTTGATCGGTTCGCTGGCAAGAAGCTTGTCGAGCGCCAGCACGCGGGCATTGGCGGCGGGGTCGATCGCGCGGCTGAACTCGACCGTTATGGCGCTGTCGCCGCTGGGCAATAATCGAGGCGGAGCTAGAAACGTCGAAGCCATGCAAGATCACTCGTCGATGTCACGCCATCCTAGCGCATGTCGCGCTGTCGCGAAATCCACCACACGCGAATAAGTCAGCGTGTTCAATTCATTAATCGGCATGGTCGCGATAAGCAGCAATGATCGCAACGGCCTTGACGCCGCGCCCGCAGGCCGCAACATGCGCGGCAGAAATTCTAGAACCGGAGCCGCGTGCCTGATGTCTCTGCCCCCTGAAGCGATCGCCACGCTGTCGAAAGTCTCGACGGCGACCATCACCACCGTGTTGCTGAAGAAAGGCCTGCGCAATGTCTGGCTGCGCGGGTCAAAGCCGCTGCGGGCAGGACAGGCGCGCCTTGTCGGTCCGGCTTTTACCCTGCGCTTCGTGCCCGCGCGTGAAGATCTTGCGACGCCGGAATCCTGGGCGTCGCCGATCTCGACCCGCGCTGCAATCGAGGCGATGCCGGAAGGCTGCATCGCCGTCGTGGACGCGATGGGCATCACCGACGCCGGCATCTTCGGCGACATTCTCTGCGCGCGAATGATGAAGCGCAAAGTCACGGCGCTGGTCACGGACGGCGTGGTGCGCGATCTCGAAGGCGTGCTCGGCACCGGCATGCCGGTCTGGTGCGACGGCGCGGCGGCGCCGCCGTCTGTCGCTGGTCTGACATTTGTCGGCTGGGGCGAACCGATCGGCTGCGGCGGCGTTGCAGTCTTTCCGGACGATGTGATCGTCGCCGATCAGGATGGCGCGGTGCTGATCCCGAAGGCTTTCCTCGACTTGATCCTGACCGAAGGCCCGGAGCAGGAGCGCATGGAGGGCTGGATCGTCGAGGAAGTGAACAACGGCGCGGTGCTGCCCGGCCTGTATCCGATGAATGCCGACACCAAAGCGCGCTACGCGGCTTTTAAGGCGAAGGGATAATCTATGGACATCATGATGGCAGGCCAGCGCGCCACCAAGCGCGCGCCGGACAATTATTTCACCGGCACGGTATGGCAGGATCCGATCGTGGCCGCACCCGCCCCGGCGCGTCTTGTGGTATTTCGCGTCACATTCGAGCCCGGTGCGCGAACGGCGTGGCACAGCCACCCGTTCGGCCAGACGCTCTATGTGCTGTCAGGCATCGGCCGCGTTCAGACCGCACATGGCCCGGTGCGGGAAATCAGGCCGGGCGACACGGTCTGGATTCCGCCCGGCGAGAAGCACTGGCACGGCGCGTCGCCCGACCATTTGATGTGCCACATCGCGATGCAGGAAGCGCTGGACGGCAACACAGCGACCTGGATGGAAATGGTCAGCGACGAGGATTACGCAAAGTCCGTGGAGACGTAGGGCAGGTCACTCCCGCCTGTTTCGTTGCCTCCAAAGCCAGGGTCGGCGAAACGGCCGCACTTGGTGTCGGCATCCAGCCGGCGCATCGCCGGCACCGCCGCGACCGTATCGCGGCAAGTTCAATACCACATGGCTTTGAGCGGCTTGCTGCGTTAGCTTGCCGGCAACAAGAACAATCAGGGGTAACCAGCCATGAAGGAATTCGCGCGTGCCGTTCAAACTCTTTGCCTGTTCGGTCTGGCGCTGACCGGCATGACCGCTATTCTCGCCGGCCCTGTCGAGGCGCAGACGCCGCCGCCGCTCGATGCCGCCCAGAGCGATCCCAAAACGATGGGCTGGATGCAGGGCTTTCCGCCCGCGCCGGACAAACTCGTTCGCTTCGACGATGGCTCGAGTTCGCGCTTTCCGCAGACGCGTTGGGCGTTCAGTCACATTCGCGAGCTCGTGCCGACCGCAACGGTCGGGCGCGGAGACGGGCCGGTGATGCTCTTGCCGCGCGCCGAGCGCGATCTGGGCTCCGTCGCATTGACCACGATGGACGGCAAGGCGACGACATTCAACGATGCGTTGGCGCTGACCTACACCGACGGCATCCTCGTGCTGCACAAGGGTAAGGTGGTCTATGAAAAATATTTCGGCGAGGGCGCGGCGCATCGCCCGCATATCGCTTTTTCCGTCACGAAATCCTTCGTTGGCACCTTGGCGGCGATGCTGGCGGCGCAAGGCAGGCTCGATCCCGCCGCGCCGGTCACGCAGTATGTGCCGGAATTGAAAACCTCCGCCTATGGCGACGCGACCGTGCGGCAGGTGATGGACATGACCATCGGGGTCAAATATTCGGAGAATTATGCAGATCCGAAAGCTGAGGTTTTCGACTATGCCCGCGCCGGCGGCATGATCCCTTACGGTCCGAATTATCAGGGGCCGCGGACCTTCTTCGATTTTCTCGTGAAACTGCAAAAGGAAGGCGAGCACGACCAGGCTTTCGCCTACAAGACGTCAAATGCCGAAGTGTTGGCCTGGATCGTCAAGCGCGCCAGCGGGCAATCGATGGCGGAATTATTGTCGTCGTCGATCTGGTCGAAACTCGGCATGGAAAGCGACGCCTATTTCATGGTCGACAGCATCGGCACGGAATCCGGCGGCGGTGGATTGAACACGACATTGCGCGACCTCGCCCGCTTCGGCGAGATGATGCGCAACAAGGGCCGCGTCAACGAACAGCAGATCATCCCGGAAGCGGCCGTCGCGGAAATCGCCGGCGGCGGCGACAAGGCGAAATTCGCAACGGCCGGCTACAAGTTGCTTCCCGGCTGGTCGTACAAGGACATGTGGTGGGTGACGCATAATGCGCATAACGCCTATATGGCGCGCGGCATTTACGGACAGAACATCTATGTCGATCCGACCGCCGAGATGGTCATCGTGCGCTATGCCTCGCATCCGGTCGCGGCCAATGCAGGCAATGATCCGGTGACGCTGCCGGCCTATATGGCGGTGGCGAAGGAGTTGATGAAGTAGGGGGGCCTTTCCCGTCATTGCTTCGTCGTATCGTTTCTCGAAGGCGAGAAACGATGCTTCTCGCAATGACGACCAATCCTAAAACCCCTGATCTTCGCTGGTGTCGTGCTCGACATGCGCGCGTTCGACCGCGATCCGCGCTGCGGAGGGGTCGGCCGGCCGCACGGTCATATCTTCTTTCAATTTGTCGAAGCGCTCGCGGGCCTCGTGCACCCGGCTATCGACGAAAGCGATGACGTCGTCTTGAGGAATTGGTCCGCTGGACATGATCCGCGATTGCGCGCCGATGGTCTCGTCGACAAAATATTCGCCGTCGTCATTGCGTCGCGCCGTCCACTTGAATCGGATCGCATCAAGCGGGCCGGGGCCCGAACGCGAATAGCCGTCGATCTCGCGCGTTTGCACCACGGAGCGCGGCGTCTCATTCGAGGCGATGTCATCCGGATGCGCAGCCGCGAGCGGCACATCCGACTTGTCGAAGATGCTGGCAATCGCGGCAAGCACATCATCTGTGGGATCACGACGACTCATGATTCAATCCTCCGTCTGGAACGCCGCAACAGGCTGCGCCGATGCTGTGGCTTTTTTAGGCGCAAAGTTGCGGCCGCCTGGTTCGCCACGGACGCTCCAGTTCGAGTTGCGCGGCAAGTCGAAACAAGGTTGCCTCATCGCCATAGCGCGCAGCGAAGCTGATGCCGATCGGCAGGTCCGATGCTGTCCATGCCAGCGGCATGCTCATGGCCGGCTGGCCGGACATGTTGAACATGCTGGTGCCCGGCATGAATCGCCGAAGCACCGGCGACACATGTGACAGGTCGGCCGCCATCGTATCGAGTTCACCGATCCTGAGCGCGGGCTGACACAGCGTCGGCGACAGGAAGATGTCGCAATCGCTAAAGAACGACGCGAGCGCCTTGGATATCTCGAAGGCCGCGAGTTGTGCCGCGACATAATCCGTCGCGCTGGATTTCTGCGCATTGGCCGCCATCGCCAGGGTCAATCGCTCGAAATCTTGCTCGGTCATCTCGCGACCGTGACGTTGTTCGGCGAGACGCACGGAAAGGGCGGTGTTCGCGCCGACGATCGCCGCCATCACGAGCGCGGGATCGGCTGGCAATTCCGGTGCGCGCCGTTCGACGTGATGGTCGAGCTTATCGAGCAGCATCGCGACATCATGCACCGCGGCTGCGACCTCCGGGTCGATTGCTTCGCCGTAGGGCGAGATATTCGTAAAGGCGATGCGGAGCTTGCCGGGATCGCGGCCGACGTCCTGCGCGAACGGCCGCTCGGGGGCAGGGGCGACGTAAGGACTGGTGGCTTCCGCGCCGTGGATCGCATCGAGCATCGCGGCGCTGTCGCGCACGGTGGTGCCAACGACATGGCCAACGGAAAACCCGCCCCAGCCTTCGCCGCGATCCGGCCCGGACGGCGTCCGGGCCCGCGTCGGCTTGAGACCGAACACACCGCAGGCCGCGGCGGGAATGCGGATCGAGCCGCCGCCGTCGCTGGCATGCGCCATCGGCAAAATGCGCGCGGCGACCGCCGCTGCTGCGCCACCGGACGAGCCGCCCGACGCATGCGCCGGATTCCAGGGATTGCGCGTCGGGCCGTGCAACCGGCACTCCGTCGTCGGCATCAGGCCCATTTCGGGGCTGGCGCTCTTGCCGAATACCACAAGACCGGAATCGATGAAGCGCTGCGCGATCGTCGAGGTGTGATCGGCAATGTGATCTTTCGTCAGCGACGAACCGAAGGTGGTGCGCGTGCCCTTGATCTGGTCGAGGTCCTTCAACAAAAAAGGCACGCCGCGAAACGGACCGTTCGGCAATTCGCGCGCGATTTGCGCCCGCCCGTAATCGTAATGTTTGACGACGACGGAATTGATCGCGGGGTCGACGGCTTCCGTACGCGCGATCGCCTCGTCGAGCAGTTCATCCGCGCTGACTTGTTTTGTCGCGACGAGTTCGGCGAGACCGAGCGCGTCGTAATCGCCGTACTCCTTGAACGCCATTACGCCAGCACTTCCTGATTGATGACATTGACCCTGATCGGCGTGCCGTCGAGTATGCTCAGCATGTTTTTGGCGGTCTGTTCACCCATGCGATCAAGCGCCTCGCGCGTGACACCCGCAACATGCGGCGCGATGATGACGTTCGGCAGATCGAACAATTTATGTCCCATCGGCGGCGGCTCCTGCTCGAACACATCGAGGCCGGCGCCGCCTAGCTTCTTGGCGATCAGGGCATCATACAGGGCCTGCTCGACGACGATGCCGCCACGCGCGGTGTTAACGAGATAAGAGGTCGGCTTCATCCGCGCCAGCTTGGCGGCGTCCATCAAGCCGTTGGTTTCCTTGGTCTTGGGGCAATGCAGGCTGACGAAATCGGCGCGCGGCAGCGCGGCGTCCAGATCCGTCACCGGCTCGCAGCCGGCGGCCTTGATCTCGTCCGGCGATTTATAGGGATCGTAGACGAGCACGTTCATTTCCATCGCCAGGCAGCGTTTCGCCGTGCGCGTGCCGATGCGGCCGAAGCCGACGATCAGCAACGTCTTGCCATAGAGATCGAACGGCAGCGATGCGAGGCGCGTGCCCCATTTGCCGTCCTTGACCAGCGCATGCAGTTCGACCGCGCGTTTGGCGAGCGTCAGCATCATGAACACGGCCTGCTCGGCGACTGACGGCGAATTCGCCGTGCCGGCCACCATCAGCGGAACGTCGCGCTTCGACAGGGCCGGCACATCGACGGCGTCGTAACCCACGCCGATGCGGGCGACGACTTTCATGTCCTTTGAATCGGTCAATTCGTTTTCGCCGAACGCCGTCGCACCCAGCGCGACGCCGTGCACCGGCGCGTGGGCCTGCAACAGCTTGGTGAAATCGCTAGCGGAAATCAGATTGGAAAATTCGACGGTTTCGATATCACCGCGCTCGCGGAACAGGCTCCAGCCTTGTTGTGACATCGATTCAGTGATCAGCAGTTTCTTCTTGTTGGTCGTCATGTTTCCGGTCCCGAGCTGTTTGGCGCTTCTTGTCTGCGGCAATGTAGCAACGCTGGGCCGGGAAGGTCCATGGCCAATCCTGATGTTGTGGCGTGCGGCACGGCCAGGGGTTAAACTCGGCTTGATTGGTCGGGCGGAGGGGCATCATGACAAAACGGACGATGCGGCGCTGCGCCTGCATCCTTGCGGCAATGCTGATGACGAGTACGACACACGGGCAAGGGCTGGTGCAGGGAGTTGAGCAGGGCGCACGCGACGGCAGCCGCGCGGCCGGACCGGTCGGCGGCGTGCTGGGCGGCGCGATCGGCGGCGTGGTCGGAATCGTCGGCGGTGTTCTGGGCGTGCCCGCCAACCAGCCGCAAGCCCCACAGCAACAGCCTGCGCCGCCACCGGCTGCTGGAGCGACCAGCGCGCCGCTTGCGCCGAGCAAGGCCGCCAAAGCGAAAACAAAGAAGGACACGAAAAGCGTGAAGGCGGCGCCTCGTCCTGCCGCTGCGCCGGGGCAGCCGGTTCAGCCGCTGACCGCCGAGCAGATCGTCGCCGGCAGCGATGCCAATATCGCGCGCATCAAGACCGAGTTGAAACTGACAACGGAGCAGGAAAAGCACTGGGGCGGCTTTAACAGCGCCATGCATTATCTCGGCAATAACGGCGCGGCGCGATTGACGCTGCGCAACGAACGCGCCAAGCGCGACCCGCCGGATGACATCGTCGAGCAGATGCGCAACGAGGCCCAATTCCTGACCGACCGCGCCTTGGATCAGCGCGCGGTCGCCGATGCCGCCGAGCCTCTGTTCCTCAGTCTCGACGAGTGGCAGAGGCAGATCTTCGTGACCGAAATGGTCAAGCTCAGCCGCGAGCGCGGTCTGGATTAGAGCGGTCTGGAACCAAAAAGCGGCGGAACCATTAAAGTGCCGGACAAGCAGGAGGCCATCATGAACGACATTCCCCGCCAGCCGTTTATCTTCGAGGGTGTCGATTCGGATGCTGATCCCTACCCGGCGGCGAAATCGACGGCGTCTAAGGTCTACGAGACGTTATCGAATGCCGGAAACAAGATTTCCGAAACCTTCGAGAATGCGAAGAAGCCTGGCATGCCGCTGAGCGTGCTTAGTAATGTTGCGCGCGAAGCGCCGCTGGCCTCGCTGCTGGCCGCGTTTCTCGTCGGGGTGGCGGTCGCGCGCCGGCGTTAACCGTGGGCGGTTCCTGACGGTGATGTGATCCCGCGCGATTTGCCTGATCAGCCGCGGCGTCGTATGGAGCGTCATGGCTGTTTATGCGCGCTTCGTCAGTGCCATTGTCGTCGTGATCGCGTTGATCGCGACGCAGATGGTGCCTGCCTGGGCCGGATGCCATTCCCAGCGTCACGCCGCGGCGAAAGTCCACATTGCCAACGATCATGCGCCAGGTCTGTACGGCACGGCGTCCGTATTGCCGATCGAAGCGGATGCGGCGTCGACGGTAGCCGATCAGCCCCCGTCGTTTCCGAACGATGTTTGCCTTGGCAGTTGCGGCTGCACTTGCGGCCTCAGCGGCGCATTCGTGCTGGCGATCGTGACGGCAATCGATGCGCCGCACGGCATCGCGCTGACGCGTGACTATGCCTCCGCCGAACTGCCGCTCGGCGACAGGCCGGACGGGCCGCGCAGGCCACCCCGAATCACGGCGTAACCCGGCCGTCGCGCCCTGCGCTTGCGGGCCCGACGCCGCGTTTCCTTGCATCGGTCTTCGGCGCTTGAGGCCCGACGATGCTGTGCGGTGCTCATTTTATGATATCGACATTCAAATCGGCGTTTCGCGCCGTCGCTATGCTGCTCGTGTTCGGCGTACCGCCGCTGATGGCCCATGAGGGCCATGATCACGGCGCCGCGCCGCTGGTCGCCGCCGAGATGTCGCCCCGCGCCGAGGCGTCCTCGAAGCAATTCGAGCTTGTCGCCATCGCCCGCGATGGCGGGCTCGACATCTATCTGGACAGCTTTCTGAGCAACGAGCCGATCGCAGCCGCGCAGATCGCGGTCGATCAGCCTGACGGGATAACGCAAGCCACCGATATCAGTCCCGGACTTTATCGCATCGCCGCGCCGTGGCTGGCGAAAGCGGGGTCGTATCCGCTGATATTCGACATCAAGCTCAATGGCGAAGCCGACGTCATGGCTGCAACGCTGATCGTGCCGCCGTCGAAAGCCGAGGACGTCGCCCCCGCAACGGATCGGATCGCGGGGAGGGGAATGCTGTTGGCGCTCGGCGGCTTTGCCGCCGGCATCGCCGCGACAGGTTTCTTGCGTCGCAATCGGCGCAAGGCTGCAGTCGCCATCGTCGTGCTCATGGTCGGTGCGACGGTCGGGTCCGCCCGCGCGGACACGCCCAGCGCGGCCCAGCAGGACCGCTCGCAGCGGCTCACCGATGGCAGCGCGCTGGTGCCGAAAGCGACCCAGCGCATCCTTGCGATCCGCACCTTGCTGACCGCACCGGCCGCGCATCGCCGCGCCACCGAAATGCCGGGTCGCATCGTGCCGAATCCCAATGCCAGCGGCCTCGTGCAGGCCGCCGTCGGCGGCAGGCTCTCGGCGCCGCTGGGCGGCTTTCCCAATCTCGGCACCCGTGTGAAGACCGGCGACATCCTGGCTTATGTCACGCCACCGCTGCAGGCCATCGATCTCTCCGACATGCGCCAGCGCCAGGGTGAACTCGACCAACAGATTTCCATCGTCGAGCGCCGCGTCGCGCGGCTCGACGGTCTCGTGCCGTTCGGCGCGGCGACACGAACCCAGCTCGACGAGTCGCGTCTTGAACTGGAGGGTCTGAAAACCCGTCGCACGTCGCTCGATCAGGCGCGGCGCGCGCCGGAGGCGCTGATCGCGCCGGTCGATGGCATCATCGCCGAAGCCGCCGCGACGGCCGGACAGATCGCGTCGCCGAATGCGATCGTTTATCGCATCGTCGATCCCGAGAGGCTGTGGATCGAGGCGCTGTCGTTTACGGCGATCTCGGATACGCGCGACGCCTCCGCGCGGCTCGGCGACGATCGCACGCTGGCGCTGACTTATGCCGGCGCGGGCTTCGCCGACCGCAATCAGTCCGTGCCGGTGAATTTCGCGATCAAGGGCGATACGGCGGGCCTGCGGCTCGGGCAATTCGTCACCGTGCTGGCCCCGACCGGCGACATCCAGACCGGCATCGCGGTGCCGCGCGCCAGTCTCGTGCGCGGCTCGAACGGGCAGGACATCGTCTACACCCATGTCAGTCCGGAACGCTTCGTGCCGGTGCCGGTGCGCGTCGAGCCGCTCAACGCCGACAATGTGCTGATTGCCTCGGGTCTCGGGGCAGGGATGCGCGTGGTCACGCAAGGCGCCGAACTGCTCGCGCAGATTCGCTGAGGATCGAAACAGATGTTCAGCTTCCTCGTGACCCAGGCGCTGCGCAACCGCATCCTCGTGCTGGTCGCCGCCGCCGTCCTGGTCGCGCTCGGCGTGTTCAGCGCCAGCCGTTTGCCGGTCGACGTGTTTCCCGATCTCAACAAGCCGACCGTCACCATCATGACGGAGGCCGAAGGTTTCGCGCCGCCGGAGGTCGAACAATTCGTCACCTTCGTGATCGAGACCCAGATGAACGGCGTGCCGGGCGTCAGCCGCGTGCGCTCGGTATCCGGCGTCGGGCTGTCGATCGTCTATGTCGAGTTCGAGTGGGGCAGCGACATCTACCGCAACCGGCAACTCGTGACCGAACGGCTCGGCCTCGTGCGCGATCAATTGCCCGCGAATGTGACGCCGCAACTCGGCCCGGTCAGTTCGCTGATGGGCCAAATATTGCTCGTCGGCGTCACCAGCGACACGGCGTCGCCGATGGAATTGCGCGAGACCGCGGATTTCGTGATCCGGCCGCGGCTGCTGTCGATTCCCGGCGTCGCGCAGGTCATTCCGATCGGCGGCGAAGTCCGGCAATACCGGGTGTCGCCGCATCCCTCGGCGCTGCGCAATCTCGGCGTCACCTACGACCAGATCGAGCGCGGTCTCGCGCAATTCGGCGTCAATGCCGGCGGCGGATTCACCGACCAGCATTCGCGCGAATATGTCATCCGCAACATCGGCCGCACCACCAGCCTCGAGGATTTGCGCGGCCTCGCCATCGCGCAAGTCAATGGCACGCCGGTCTATCTGCGACAGGTCGCGACGGTGGAATTCGCGCCGCGCGTCAAACGCGGCGACGCCGGCGTAACGGGCAAGCCGGCGGTGATCGTCTCGGTCGAGAAACAGCCGGCGGTCGATACGATCAAGCTGACGCGCGAGATCGAACGCACGTTGCAGGAGATGGCATCGTCGTTGCCGAAAGGCATCAAGGCCGATCAGCTCGTGTTCCGGCAGGCCAACTTCATCGAGTCCTCGATCGGCAATGTCGAGCGCGTGCTGGTCGAGGCCGGCATCGTCGTCGCCATCGTGCTGTTTCTGTTCCTGATGAACTGGCGCACGACGCTGATTTCGCTGACCGCTATTCCGGTGTCGATCCTGACCACGGCCGTCGTATTCTACGCCTTCGGCCTCGGCATCAACACGATGACCCTGGGCGGCATCGCAATCGCGATCGGCGAATTGGTCGATGACGCCGTGGTCGATGTCGAGAACATCTACCGCCGGCTGCGCGAGAACCGCACACTCGCAACGCCGCGTCCCGTCATCGACGTCATCATCGCGGCGTCGCAGGAGGTCCGCTCGGGTATCGTCTATGCGACGGCGATCGTCGTCCTCGTGTTCCTGCCGCTGTTCGCGTTGTCGGGGATCGAGGGACGGCTGTTCGCGCCGCTCGGCGTCGCCTATATCGTTGCCATTCTGGCGAGCCTTGTGGTGTCGATCACGCTGACGCCGGTGATGTGTTCCTTCATGTTGCCGACCATGACGCGGATGGCGCATGGCGACAGCGCATTGGTGCGTGGATTGAAGCGCGTCAATCTGGCGTTGCTCGCGCGCGCGCTCGATCATGGCCGCATCATTGCCGCTTTGGCGGCGGTCTCCATCATGATCGCGGGCATCGGCGCGGCGATGCTGCCGCGCGCGTTCCTGCCGCCGTTCAACGAGGGCACGTTCACGATCAGCGTGCTATTCAATCCCGGCATCTCGCTGGCGGAATCCAACCGGGTCGGACTGATCGCCGAACGCATGATCGCCGATATCGCCGACGTCAAGCAGGTCGGACGGCGCACCGGACGCGCAGAACTCGATGAGCATGCCGAAGGCGTGCATAATTCCGAGATCGAGGTCGAGCTGAAACCAACTGCGCGCGCCAAGAGCGCCGTCATATCAGACATCCGCAACAGGCTCGCGGTGCTGCCGGCGGCGGTCAATGTCGGTCAGCCGATCTCGCATCGGCTTGATCATCTGCTGTCGGGCGTGCGCGCCGAATTCGCGTTGAAAGTGTTCGGCGAAGATCTTGCCGGCATCCGCGCAGCCGCCGAAACGCTGCGTGCGCGGATGGCGGATATTCCGGGTCTCGCCGATTTGCAGGTCGAGAAGCAGGTCGACGTGCCGCAACTCGACATCCGTGTCGATTACACAAAAGCGGCCTTGTATGGCGTTCAGCCGGCGGCGGTCGTCGCGCAGATTTCCAGCCTGTCCAACGGCCGCGTGGTCTCGCGGCTGCTCGACGGCTATCGCCGCTTTGACGTCGTCATCCGGCTGTCGGACAGCATGCGGACCACGCAACAACTCGGCGACCTCCTGATCGAGACGCCACATGGCTGGGTGCCGGCGCGGCAGATCGCCGAGATCCGCGAGACCGAAGGCCCGAACCAGATCCTGCGCGAGAACGGGCGGCGTCGGATCGCGGTCATCGCCAATACCGCGTCCGGTGCGAATACGTCCGAGATTGTCGAATCCATCCGCAACGTTCTCAAGACGTCGAATCTGTCCGAGGGCGTGACCGCGCAACTCGACGGCACCTTCGCCGCGCAGGAAGAGGCGAGCCGGACCATCGGCATCCTGTCGCTGATTTCGCTGATGCTGATCTTCGCGATCCTCTACAGCCGTTACCGCTCGGCGGTGCTGGCGTTGATCGTGATGGGCAACATTCCGCTGGCGCTGATCGGCTCGGTCGCCGCTCTCTGGGTCAGCGGGCAGCCGCTGTCGGTCGCATCGATGATCGGCTTCATCACGCTGGGCGGCATCGCGGCGCGCAACGGCATTCTCAAGATCAGCCACTACATCAACCTGTCGCTGCTGGAAGGCGTGCCGTTCGGCCGCGATCTGGTCATTCGCGGCTCGCAGGAAAGACTCACGCCGGTGCTGATGACCGCGCTGGCGGCCGGCGTTGCTTTGGTCCCGCTGCTGTTTGATGCGGAAACGCCGGGCAAGGAAATCCTGCATCCGGTGGCCGTGACGATTTTCGGCGGACTGATCACGGCGACGTTGCTCGACGCCGTGCTGACTCCGATCCTGTTTCTGGCATTCGGCAAAGCTCCGCTCGAGCGGCTGCGGACGCAACCCGCCGGGGTCACGACAACTGCACCCGTTCGGGCTTACTGAAGGAGATTGAAAATGAAATCCCATACGATTCTGGTTCTTGCTGCGATGGTGATCTCATCCGCGTATGCGATCGCGCATGACGACGCCGGACCCCATGGCGGGCGGCTCGCCGATGCATCGAAGCATCACCTCGAATTGGTGATCAGGAACGACCTCGTCGAGGTCTTCGTCAGCGACAAGGCCAATCAGCCTGTTCCTGCGACCGGATTGACGGGACTTGCCATCCTCGTCGCCAGCGCGACATCGACACGCATTGCACTGACGGGCGAAGGCGACAAATTGTCCGGCAAAGCAGCAACCAGACTGCCTCACAACGCAAAGAGCGTGGTGCAGGTCAAATTGCCCGATGGCCAGACCATCCAGGCCAGTTTCGATTGAGCAAAACTGGCGGAAGGGGTGGGATTCGAACCCACGGTACCCTTTCAGGCACGTCGGTTTTCAAGACCGATGCCTTAAACCACTCGGCCACCCTTCCAACCGGTTGAAATCTTTCAGTGATCAGACGAACGCCGACGGCCGGAAATGGCCATCTGCTGCCGCGTTGTTACCGAATGTCATTCAACGGCCTGTTTATGGCAGGCGGCCGTGCTTCGTCAACGCGTGCGACGAAATCGGCCTGCATTCCTGGTCGAACTCCTGCTGCCGATCGCAAGGTAGCGTTCGAGTTCCGGCGGCGCTGACGCGCTTTCTGGCTCCTGCCCAATTGACAGAAAGCCACCTCGCCGCGCAAAGGCGCGGCGAGGTGGCAATAAGGCGCATGCAACGCGTTGCCTGCCGTTATAGAGATCGAGCCTGCAGCGCTGCGCTTTTTCGCTAGTCGATCGGCGGCGGCGCATCACGCTCGGCGCGGGGGCCGTTCTTCGGACCTTTCGGCCCTTTGGGTCCGTCTTTCGGGCCCGCAGGTCCGAACCCTTCGGCCGTACCGTTGGCGCGCGTCAACATCTGCGCGCGGATCAGGCCGCGGTCGAAGCGTCCCTGAATCGTGACGGTCTCGCCCTTGGTCATCATTGAACGATTCTCGCCGCGGGGGCCGAGATCGACCAGCGCGCGGCCGCTGCCATCTTGCACGATGAACTTGCTGCCGTAGATTTCCGCGACCTCGCCTTTGACGGCGACGATGGTGTCGTTACGCATGGTGTCGATCGGCTCGGCCTGCAGGGCCATGACGCGTTGCGGCTGCCAGTTCTGCGCCAGCCGGGTGCCGCCCGCGCCAAGCGCCGCGCCGGCAACCAGTGTTGCGATGACGGCGCCGGCCCCCATCGCACGCCGGGACATCCAAAGCCGTTGTCGCGGCGGTGGCAGCGCTTTGGTCTCGTTGTTGTCGATCGTGTCGGGCATCGTCGTCTCCGGTTGCCTTGTTGCAATACGGACACCCTATTGATCCATGCCCAATCCAGCCTGAACCGAACCGTTCAGCTTGAGTTAAGCTGCGCGGCCTACCTCGAAGCCTTCATTGACGCCTGGAAATCAAGATGAAAGCGGCGCATCCGTCATCATCTCGGCCGGGCGCGGGCGGCCGCATTAAGCGGTCCGGTGCGTGCGCATCTGGTCGTGACGTCGCGGCTGTCCGACATTGGCCATGCGTTGTCACGCATTCACGCTGACAAGACGATCAAATTTACGATTGATCTGCCGGACAATCTTGCGGTCGCCTGCGAAGCGCTGGATTTCGACGAAATGCTCGGCAATTTGCTGGAGAACGCGTTCAAATGGACGGACGATGAAATCACTGTCCATGCACGCCTTGGCGATCGCCTGATATCGATCATCATTGAAGACAACGGTCCCGGTATCGCGGCCGATCAGATGCTGACCGCGCTGCGCCCCGGCGCGCGGCTGGATGAAAGCGCACCGGGTTTCGGCTTCGGCCTGTCGATCACGCGAGAACTTGCGGAGCTTTACGGGGGCGGGCTCGAGATGGGTTCATCCCCAACGGGCGGACTTCTTGTTTGCCTTGAATTGCCGGCTGCGATCCATTGGTCAACTTGAAGCTGGATCTACAATCGCCAACCGCGCGACGATGAGCGTCGCCCACGATCAAGCCGCGGATACGCCGGACGGCGTGTCCGAGAAACGGGGCGTGACCCTGTAGGATTTGCATTCCATCAGCGCCCAGCGCAGCGCGCGATTGTAGTCGGGGCAAGTGACGACCAGTTCGCGGCCATTTGCGGCGACGACGACGTCGCATTCGAGCACGCCTTGATAGCGGCGGATCTGCACATCAACGGGGCGTAACGCTTTAACCGAACGGGTGTCGTTCATAATGGCCGCGCTGCAAAAGCATTCGCGGTCCTCTAGCGCCGCGCCTGGCATTTCTAGCGCGGTTGAATGAGTCGTCTAAAGCGACAAATAGCCGATCAGACCGACTATCCGCAGGATTATGTGCCGCAGAACGTCTGCAAGACGCGCTCGTCTGGTTGCGGCGGCAGCGCATAGGCCGCGAAATCCGGCCGGTCGTCATAGGGCCGGGCCAGAACCTGAAGCATGTCGTCGAAGGGACCAAAATCGTCGCGACGGACGGCGGCCTGGATGACCGCCTCGATGCGATGGTTGCGCGGAATGAAAGCCGGATTGAACGCGCGCATCGCGGCACGGCGCTCGGCGTCCGGACGCGGATCGAAGGCGAGGCGCTGGCGCCATGTGACGAGCCAGGCGTCGATGCCGGATGGCTCGTCAAACAACGCGTGCAGGGCGCCGGCGTCTCCGGCAAAGGCATCGCAAAGCGCCCGAAAGGTGAGAGTGTAGTCAGCCCCGCCATCGGCCATCGCCTTCAGCAGCGAACCAAACAAAGCCGAATCGTCATCGCGGACGGAAGT
This sequence comes from uncultured Tardiphaga sp., assembly GCA_964244735.1. Taxonomy (GTDB): domain Bacteria; phylum Pseudomonadota; class Alphaproteobacteria; order Rhizobiales; family Xanthobacteraceae; genus Tardiphaga. The sequence continues at coordinate 61,409 of CAXTJT010000004.1, read as the reverse complement.
CAGACCGAGTTTGTCGCGCATGCCAGAATGAAACGCTTCATCGAACTTGGCGGCAAATCCACCAAGCGCGGCCTGCGCTGCCGCGACGGCTTTCTCTTCCGTTTCGTCGAACAGCGGCAACATGCATTCGGCGAGCCGCGTCAGATTCCACAGCGCGATACGCGGCTGATTGGCGAAGGCATAGCGACCACTTTGGTCGATGGAGCTGAACACGGCGGCGGGGTCGTAGGCATCCATGAAGGCACAGGGGCCGTAATCAATGGTCTCGCCTGCGATCGACATGTTGTCGGTGTTCATCACGCCATGGATGAAGCCGACGTGGAGCCAGCGTGCGACCAATGCCGCCTGTCGTGCGATCACGGCTTCGAGCAATGCGAGGTACGGTCGCGCGGCAAGGGCCAGTTCGGGATAATGCCGGGCGATCACATGGTCGGCGAGTTGCTTGACGGCCTCGCCGTCGCCGCGTGCTGCAAAATACTGGAACGTGCCGATGCGGATATGGGAAGAGGCGACGCGGGTCAGAACGCCGCCCGGCAGCCTGGTTTCGCGCTGGACTTCCTCCCCGGTCAGAACGGCGGCAAGCGCACGCGTCGTCGGAATGCCGAGCGCGGCCATCGCTTCGCTGACGATATATTCTCGCAGAACGGGCCCGAGTGCTGCGCGACCATCCCCACGGCGCGAGAACGGCGTCGGGCCTGCGCCCTTCAACTGCAGATCGCGGCGCAAGCCGTCGCGACCGACGACCTCGCCAAGCAACACAGCGCGGCCGTCGCCGAGTTGCGCGACGAAATTGCCGAACTGGTGTCCGGCATAGGCCGTTGCAATCGGGTCAGCACCTTCGGGCAACTGGCGGCCGGACAGCATGTCGAGACCGGCAGGCGAGGCCAGCCATGCTGCGTCGAGGCCAAGGTCGATTGCGAGGGCGCGATTAAGGGCGATCAGCCGCGGCGAAGCCACGGGTGTCGGCGCGATGCGCGCAAAAAACCGCTCGGGCAGACCCGCATAGGTGTTGTGGAAGGCAACAGGCTGAACTTGCGGCATCACGGTCTCGGCGGTGGCAATTGCACACTGTCGATGTGGGGCCAAAGTGCCGCGAATGCAACGCGGCCGTGCGATTGGCGGCTTATTTGAGCGATGTGTTGATCGCCGTGAACTTCGTGCTGAGCTTGAGGCCGAGGCCGTTGATGACCGTGATGACGGCCAGCGCGATACCGGCTGCGATCAAACCGTATTCGATCGCGGTGGCGCCCGATTCATCGGCGAGGAACTTGCTGACGATTCTTTTCATGCCTGATGGATACCGCAACGATCTCAATCAAACGTAAAAGAGCACCGCTGAATCCCTCGTCGCCATTCGATCGGGCTGCGGCATTTTACCATCGATCGCGAAGGCATGAGTCGACCTTCATTAACCATTAGAGATCGCACCGTATTTCCGCCGCCTTTCAGCTTTGATATATTCATCTCTTGGTACCGATGTGGGCGGTATCAAGATTGGCAGGCGGTCGCTTCGGTTGAGGCGAAACACCTCTCAAATCTATACGGGGCGAGCGGGGATGCAGTTGTCACAGCAGGCCAATTCGGCTGCGCGCATCGTTTTTGCAGCGGGAGCCTGCCTTATTTTGGCGAACTGCGCTTCGTCGGACAAATTTTCCAGCCGTGTCGATCCCAAATACGGTGTCTCGTCGAGTCCTCGCGTTGTCGGGTTTGGTGAGCCGGTTCCTCGCGGAGGCGGCACCTACCGCGTCGGCAAGCCTTACACGGTGGCCGGACGCATGTATGTGCCGGAAGAAAACGCCCGTTATCGGGCGGAAGGTTTGGCGTCCTGGTACGGCGACGACTTCCACGGCCGACTGACCGCGAATGGCGAGGTCTTCGACATGACCTCGCTCACCGCCGCACATCCGACGATGCCGATTCCAAGCTATGCGCGCGTCACCAATCTCAAAAACGGCAAGTCATTGATCGTGCGGGTCAACGATCGCGGGCCGTATCACGGCAACCGTGTCATCGACGTCTCGAACCGCGCGGCGACGCTGCTCGAATTCAAGGATCATGGCATTGCCAACGTGCGCGTCGAATATGTCGGCCGCGCTCCGCTCGAAGGATCCGACGATCGTCAGTTGATCGCGACGCTGCGCACCAATGAACCTGCGCCGTCGCCGTCGATGGTACGGGTCGCTGCCGGCCCGTCATTCGTGCCTGACCTGCCGCAACCGCGGCTGCCCCCGCCAGGCCGCGGTGCGCGCGGCGAGGTGCCGATGCCGGAGGGCCGGCCCTATTCGCTCGGGAATACTGCGGCCGATGTCGCCTCGATCAATGGCACCTCCGAGATGTCCGCATCGGGCAGGGCGCGCAACGGCCGTGCCGTGCCGTATAATCCGCGTTATGTCGGCGCTGAAGCCGAAGAGGCTGCCGCCCCGTCGGCCCGTTCGGTCGCCGCTTACATGTCCGGCGACCCGCGCAGCAGCGCCGATATACTTGGCGGTCGCGGTCTCTACTGAGGTGCAATCTGTTTCAGAAACGCGATAAGGGCTGCATTGACCTCCGCCGGTCGCTCTTGCTGGATCCAGTGGCCGGCGCCCTTAATGATGATCTTGCCTCTGAGATCGGTCACGACGCGCTCCATGTCGCCGACGCGCTTCTTGCCGATCAGGCCGGTGATGACGGAATCCTCGGAGCCGGCGATGAACAGCGACGGCTGACGAATCTGTGCGCCATGCCATGGCGCGGTCAGATCGAAATTGCGGTCGATGTTGCGATACCAGTTCATGCCGCCGCGAAAGCCCGACGCCCGATAGCTTGCAACGAACTGCGCAAGTTCGTCTTCGCTGATCCAGTCGGGCAAGATGCGTCTGACCGCAACGTCGCCGAGAAATCCTTGTCCCTCCTCGATGAACAGGGACCGGATCGGGCTGGAAAAGCCGCTTGAAAAGATCGCCCGCATTGTCAAATCCACGTCGCGCTCGAATTCGGCCTCCGCCACGCCGGGCTCCTGAAAATACTGCCAGTAAAAATTTGTGATGCCGTCCTTGCGTAGCGTTTCCAGAGGGCGCCCACGTCCGCGCAAGGGTGGCGGGACGCTCAGCCCCGCGACCGCCGTGAAGATGTCGGGTCGGAACATCGCGGCATGCCAGGCAACGGGCGCACCCCAATCGTGGCCGATGATGGTCGCCTTTGTTTCGCCGAGTGCCGAGACCAAAGCGACCATGTCGCCAACCGTATCGAAAATGCTCGATGCGTCGGGGTCGTCGGGCGAGGTGGTCTGGCCGAAGCCGCGCATATCGGGGGCAACGACGCGAAAGCCGGCGTCGGCGAGGGCGGAAATCTGATGCCGCCATGAAAACGACAGTTCCGGCCAGCCATGACACAAGAGCACCAGCGATCCCGTACCCTGTTCGCGCAGGAACATGTGGAGGCCGTTGACGCTGAGCGTGCGTGTCGTCTGCATTGTGTCCGTCCTGGCCTAGATTTTATGGAGGCGATCGGTGCGATACGATAAGGTCCATTCTCAGCCGCCGCAATCGTCTGCGAAGCTGCATGAGCAAATCGCCGGAAGTTTATGATGTCATTGATCTTCGCACGCTTTGATCGAAGCGTCTTGCTGGCTGCGATCCTTGTTTTCGGTGTCGCGTGGGCGGGCATCGCGGCGGCCGCGAACAATAGCGTGCAGGGCGCAAAGAAGGACGACGCCGGCTATGACACCGACGCGCCGACTGCGATCCTGATCGAGGCAGAAAGTGGCGCCGTCCTGTTCGAGACGAATGCCGACGAGTTGCGGGCACCGTCCAGCATGCTGAAGCTGATGACGCTCGAAGTGGTGTTCGATGCGCTGAGGCGCGGTGATATCAAGCCGACCGATCAATATAAAGTCAACGAGAATGCCTGGCGCAAAGGCGGCGCGCCTGCCGGGGCCTCGACAATGTTCGCGGCGTTGAAGAGCAGCGTGCCGGTGGAGGACCTGCTGCGCGGCGCGATCATTCAAAGCGGCAATGATGCCTGCATGGTTCTGGCCGAAGGTCTTTCCGGCAATGAGAAGGCGTTTGCCGAGCGCATGACCAAGCGCGCGCGCGAACTGGGCCTGACGAAATCGACCTTCGCCAATTCCAACGGCCTGCCGGACCCTGGCAACAAGATGACGGTGCGCGAACTCGGCCGGCTGGCGCGTCACATCATCCAGACCTATCCGGAGAACTACAAAATCTTCAGCGAGCGCGAATTCACCTGGAACAAGATTCGCCAGCAGAATCGCAATCCGCTGCTCGGCGTGCTGGATGGCGCCGACGGCCTGAAGACCGGCTTCACCAAGGATGGGGGCTACGGCATGGTCGGCTCGGCGGTGCGCGACGGTCTGCGTCTGATCGTTGTCGTCAACGGATTGGAAGACCCGGATGACCGCGCGACCGAAGCCAGAAAACTGCTCGAATGGGGTTTTCGCAATTTCGAGACACGCACGCTGTTCGCCGCGCAGCATCCGGTCGGTTCCGCCAAGGTGTTCGGCGGCGACAGCGGTTCGGTCGCGGTAGCGAGCCTGACTCCGATCAAGGTGATGGTCCAGAAAAACGGTTCGGACAAGCTGATCGCGCGTCTCGTCTATAACGGCCCGATTGCCGCCCCGGTAACAAGCGGGCAATCGATCGGTACGGTCCGGGTCTGGCGCGGCAGCAATCTCGCCGTCGAGATGCCGGTCGTTGCGGCCGAGGCCGTTGGGACCGGTTCGACAGTCCGCCGCGCGATTGACGGCGCCAGCGAATTGGTTATTGGCATGTTTCGCGCCGGCGCGGCCAAGCTCTGAGCATGGACATGCCCGACCAGCCGCGCGGCATGTTCGTGACCTTCGAGGGCGGCGAGGGCGGCGGCAAGTCCACGCAGATCGAGCGGCTCGCGCACCGTCTCGCGCGGGACGGCCGAGATATTGTTGTGACGCGCGAACCCGGCGGCTCTCCGGGTGCGGAAATCCTGCGGCACGTCATTCTGTCCGGTGTCGGCAAGATGCTGGGAGCGGAGACCGAGACGTTGCTGTTCGCCGCGGCCCGCTACGACCATGTTCGCAGCGTGATTTCCCCCGCTTTAAGAAAAGGGCAGTGGGTTCTCTGCGATCGGTTCTACGATTCCACGCGCGCCTATCAGGGCCAACTCGGCAAGGTCGATCGCGCGCTGATGGACTCGCTGCAGCGCGTCACGATCGGCGACCTGAAGCCGGACGTCACCTTCATTCTCGACGTCCCGGTCGACGTCGGCATGCGCCGCGCCAATGCGCGCCGCGGCGGCGCCCTGCCGGATCGCTTCGAGGCCGAAAGCGTGGCATTTCATCAGGGGCTGCGCGAGGCCTATCAGGCGATCGCCAAAGCTGAACCCGATCGTTGCGTGCTGGTCGATGCCGATGCCGACGCCGACACGGTTTCAGCCTCAATCTGGTCGGCGCTGCAGGCGCGCGTGACGAACTTGGTTAGCGAACGGATCTCCGCATGAACGCGCGCCACGTCGAGCCGCAAATCGCCGTCCGGCATCCGCGCGAAACACCCGAACTTTACGGGCATGTTGAGCCTGAGCGCGCCTTGCTCGACGCCTATCGCAGCGGCCGGTTTCCGCACGCCTGGCTGCTCGGCGGACCGCAGGGCATCGGCAAGGCGACTCTCGCCTACCGCATGGCGCGCTTTGTGCTGGCGCATTCCGATCCCACATCCCCGCAGGTGCAGGAGGCCGAGACGCTCGACGTCGATCCCGGCCACATCGTCTCGCGCCACATTGCCTCCGGCGCTCATGGCGGGCTGTTGACGCTGGAGCGCACCGTCAACGACAAGGGGGTGATGCGAACCATGATCGTGGTCGATCAGACCCGCGAGACCGTGCCGTTTTTCGGCTCGACCGCGGCCATCGGCGGCTGGCGGGTCTGTGTCGTCGACTCGGTCGACGAATTGAATCCGAACGGCGCCAATGCGCTTCTCAAAATTCTCGAAGAGCCGCCGAAGAATTCGCTGTTCTTTCTTGTCAGCCATGCCCCGGCGCGGCTGTTGCCGACCATCTTGTCGCGCTGCCGCAAGTTGCCGATGCGGCCGATCGCTGCCGACGATGTGGTGCAGGCGATCACTCATGCCAGCGAGCGCGACGCCGATGATCCGGCGCTGATCGAGGCGGCGCAATTGTCGGAGGGCAGCGTCTCCCGCGCGCTGGGGCTGCTTGGCGGTGATGCACTAAAATTGCAACAACGCACGGCAATACTGCTCGACACGTTGCCGCGCGTCGATCCCCGCCAATTGCACGCCTTGAGCGACGCGCTGCCGCTCAGCGACCGCATCGCGCTCGCGGCGTTCGTCGACAGCATCGATCGCTGGATCGGCGAGCGGTTGCGCGGCGCGGATGCGAACGTCAATCTGCCGCGGCTTGCGCGGCTGGCGGAGGTATGGGACAAGATCAGCCGCGCTGCGCGCGACACGGAATCCTACAATCTGGAGCGCAAGCCGCTGGTGTTTTCGGTGTTCGGGATGCTCGCCGAAGCGACCGCCTGAAGCGCCACCTTTCAAGCGCTGACGCCGACCCTCACCCACGAAAGGCCTTCGCGACGATGGCGAATGCGAGCGATACGAAACCTGCATATTTCCTGACGACACCGATTTTCTATCCGAACGGCGTGCCGCATATCGGTCACGCCTATACTGCGATGGTCACGGACATGATTGCGCGCTTCCAGCGCCTCGACGGCTATGACGTCAAGTTTCTGACCGGCACGGACGAGCACGGGCTGAAGATGCAGCAGACCGCGACGGCGGAAGGCCTCACGCCGCTGGCGCTGGCCGACCGCAACTCGGCGCGCTTCCGCGAGATGATGACCGCGCTCAACATCTCGTACGACGATTACATCCGCACCACCGAGCCGCGCCACGAACGCGCCTGCCAGACGCTGTGGGTCGCGCTGGAAACCGCCGGTGACATTTATCTCGACAAATACGCAGGCTGGTATTCGGTGCGCCAGGAGGCGTATTTCGCCGAAGACGAAACCGTGCTCGGCGACGACGGCGTGCGCCGCGAGCCCCTGGGGTCGCCGGTCGAATGGACCGAGGAGGAGACTTACTTTTTCCGGCTCTCGGCCTATCAGGACAAGTTGCTCGACCTCTACAAGACTGTCCCGGATTTCGTGCTGCCGCGGGAGCGGCTGAACGAGGTTGCGAGTTTCGTCAGAGGCGGTTTGCAGGATCTGTCGATCTCGCGGACGACCTTTGACTGGGGCATCAAAGTGCCAGGCGCGTCCGGCCATGTGATGTATGTCTGGATCGATGCGCTGACGAATTACATCACGGCGGCAGGCTATCCGGATGTCAGCGGAGAAAGCTTCAAGACGTTCTGGCCTGCGAGTCTGCATGTGATCGGCAAGGACATCGTGCGCTTTCACGCGGTCTATTGGCCGGCGTTCCTGATGGCCGCCGGCATCGATGTGCCGCAGCGCGTGTTCAGCCACGGCTTTCTGCTCAATCGCGGGGAGAAGATGTCGAAGTCGGTCGGCAACGTCGTCGATCCCTTCACGATGGCCGCGCAATACGGCGTCGACCAGATGCGCTATTTCTTCATGCGCGAGGTGTCGTTCGGGCAGGACGGCAGCTACAATCATGACGCCATCGTCGCGCGCACCAATGCCGATCTCGCCAACGACCTCGGCAATCTCGCGCAACGCTCGCTGACCATGATCGGCAAGCAATATGGCGGCTTGCTGCCCGCACCCGGCGACTTCAGCGACACCGATAAAGACATTTTACTGGCAGCGGACGGCATGCTCGCGCTCGCACGCGAAGCCATGAAGACGCAACAGATTCATCACGCGCTCAATGCCGTGTGGGCGGTCGTTGCCGACGCCAATCGCTACTTTGCGGGCGAAGCGCCGTGGGCGTTAGCCAAGACCGATCCGGCTCGGCAGGCCACGGTGCTTTACGTCACGGCCGAAGTGATCCGGCAGGTCGCTATCCTGGCGCAGCCGGTGATGCCGGATGCGTCGGAGAAGCTGCTGGATATTCTGGGCATTGCCGCGGATGCGCGCGATTTCACACAACTCGGCGGTTCGGTTCGCATTGCGCCCGGTCTACTGCTGCCGCCGCCTGCGCCGATCTTCCCGCGCTACGTCGAGCCGACCCCAACGTGAGCGACGCGATGCTGGTCGATAGCCACTGCCACCTCGATTTTCCCGATTTCGCCGACGAACTCGACGATGTCGTTGCGCGGGCCGAAGCGGCCGGCGTCAAGCGCATGGTGACGATCTCGACGCGCGTGAAACGCCTTGATGCGCTATTGGCCATCACGCAGAGATTTCCGAGCGTCTATTGCTCGGTCGGGACACACCCGCACCAGGCCGATGAGGAAGACGGCATTTCGTCGGATGAGCTGGTCGCGCTAACGCAGCATCCGAAGGTGGTCGCGCTTGGCGAAGCGGGGCTTGATTATTTCTACGAGCACGGCTCGCGCGCGGCGCAGGAGCGCGGCTTTCGCGCCCATATCGCGGCGGCCCGCGCGACGGGTTTGCCGCTGGTGATCCACACCCGCGACGCGGATGAGGAATGCGCGCATATCCTGAAAGATGAAATGGGGCAGGGCGCGTTCGACGCGGTGCTGCATTGCTACACCGGCGGACGAAACCTCGCGCTGACCGCAATCGATCTCGGCTGCTATATCGGCTTCACCGGGATTCTTACCTTCAAGAAATCTCAGGAGTTGCGCGACCTCGCAGCGGAATTGCCGGCGGATCGTATCCTGGTCGAGACCGATGCGCCGTTTCTCGCACCGGGCAAAAACCGCGGCAAACGCAACGAACCATCTTACGTCGTCGAGACCGCGCGGGTCCTCGCCGAAACCCGAGGCGTATCGCCCGAGGCGATCGCAAGGCAGACGACGGAAAACTTCTTCCGGCTGTTCCGGAAGGTGCCGTTGCCAGAGGTGCCAGCGTGACGCTGACTCTTACCATTCTCGGCTCGGGTTCGTCGGCCGGCGTGCCGCGTCCGGCGCTCGGCTGGGGTGCGTGCGATCCGGCCAATCCCCGGAATCGTCGCCGCCGCTGCTCGATGATGGCCGAGCGAACGAGCGCGGGCGGCACCACGCGCGTGGTGATTGACACCTCGCCGGACCTGCGCGAGCAATTGATCGACGCCAATGTCGATCACATCGATGCGGTATTCTTGACGCACGAGCATGCCGACCAGACCCACGGCATGGACGATTTGCGCAGCGTCGTGCTGCATAACCGCCGCCGCATCCCGGTCTATCTGAATGCGTCCACCGCGACCGACATCATGGTGCGGTTCGGCTACTGCTTCGTGTCGGCGCCAGGCAGCGACTATCCGCCGATCCTCGACCGTAAATCGATCGAAGCCGGCGAGACCGAAATGATCAGCGGGAAGGGCGGCGACATCTCGCCGACAGCATTTTTGGTCCAGCACGGCAAGATTCCTGCGCTCGGCTACCGCATCGGCAATGCCGCCTACACGCCCGACCTGCACGACATTCCGCCGGAGAGTTGGCCGGCGCTGGAAGGCCTCGACTTGTGGATCGTCGATGCGCTGCGGTACGCCCAGCATTCGAGCCACTTCAGCGTTAGCGACGCGCTGCGCTGGATCGACAAGTTCAAGCCGCGCCGCGCGGTGTTGACGAATTTGCACTCCGATCTCGATTACGATGTGCTGCGCAGCAAGCTGCCGGCTGGCGTCGAGGCCGGTTATGACGGGATGCGGCTGGTGGTGTAAGGCGTTCTCAACCGCCATCCCCGCCAAGCGCGCTCTTGCGCGCGCGAGCGGGGATCCAGTAATCGCCGATTGCAAAGTTCAACACGACCGTCGCGGAATACTGGGCCACCCGCTTTCGCGGGTGGTGACGGCACTGCCGAGGGCGACGCCGCTCAAAACGCGCTCGTCGATTTCACGCGATCGCGCAGCATGAATTTCTGGATTTTCCCGGTCGAGGTTTTCGGGATGTCGCCGAACACCACGCTCTTTGGCGTTTTGAATCCCGGCATCTGACCGCGGCAAAAGGCGACGATATCGACCTCGCTCGCTTTGGTATTCGGCTTCAATTCCACAAAGGCGCAGGGGACCTCACCCCATTTTGCATCGGGCTTGGCAACGACGGCGGCGAACAAAACCGCCGGGTGCCTGTAGAGCACGTCCTCGACCTCGACCGAGGAGATGTTCTCGCCGCCGGAAATGATGATGTCCTTGGAGCGGTCCTTGATGATGACGTAGCCGTCCTTGTCCAGCACGCCGAGGTCGCCGGTGTGAAACCAGCCGCCGGCGAAGGCGTCCTTCGTGGCGGCTTCGTTCTTGAGATAGCCCTTCATCACGATATTGCCGCGAAACATGACCTCGCCAATCGTCTCACCGTCGCGTGGAACTTCAAGCATCGTTTCAGGATCGAGCACTGTCACCGATTCTTGCAGCGGGTAGGGCACGCCTTGCCGCCGCTTGAGGTTGGCGCGGGCGTCCGGCGCGAGGTCGTCCCAGCCCGGTTGCTCGGCGCAAATGGACGCCGGGCCATAAACCTCGGTCAGGCCGTAGACATGCGTCAGTCTGATGCCGATGTTTTCCGCGCCTGACAGCACCGCCATCGGCGGCGCCGCACCCGCGATCAGCCCGATTACGGGCCGCGCCGCGGCCGAATTCGGCGCATCGGGCGCATTGATGAGCGTGTTATAGACGACCGGCGCGCCAGCCATGTGGGTAACGCCGTGGCGCCGGATCAGATCGAAAATCTTGCTCGGGTCGACCTTGCGCAGGCAGACGTTGACGCCGGCCGTCAAAGCGAGGGTCCACGGGAAACACCAGCCGTTGCAGTGGAACATCGGCAGGGTCCACAGATAGACCGGATGGTGCGGCATCTGGCCGGCGAGCACGTTGCTGGTCGCGTTCAGATATGCGCCGCGATGATGCGTGACGACGCCCTTCGGATTTCCCGTGGTGCCCGAGGTGTAGCTGAGCGCGATGGCGTCCCACTCGTCATCCGGTGTAAGCGCCTTGAACTCCGGGTCGCCCTGCGCCACGGCGTCCTCATATTCGATGGTGCCGATTCGCCGGCCGCCTGTGAAGGCCGTGTCGTCGACGTCGATCACGTCGGGCTTCGGCCCGTTCATCAATGCCAGCGCCTCGGCGATCACATCGGCAAATTCCGGATCGACCAGGATCAGCTTGGCGCCGCCGTGATCGAGCTGGAACGCGATCGACGCCGCCTCCAGCCGGATGTTGAGTGCATTCAGCACGCAGCCGGCCATCGGGACAGCAAAGTGCGCCTCATTCATCGCGGGCAGGTTGGGGAGCATGGCCGCCACCGTATCGCCCCGGCCAAGACCGCGGCCGGCGAGAAAGGATGCAAAGCGACGGCAGCGCTCATGGGTCTGCGCCCACGTGAAACGGCGATCTTCATAGACCGCGCTCACATGGTCGGGGAAGACAGCGGCGGCGCGGACAAGAAAGCTGAGCGGCGAGAGCGCCACGAAGTTGGCAGACGTCTTATCGAGCCCGACACGATATTGGTTATCACTCATGCATATCTCAATTTACGTTGTCATCACAGCAGCTTGCACGGTTTTTTGTATCGCTAAAATGAGCTTGATGCATTAGATAAAAATAGCCATCCAAACCATTGATATTATAGAAATCCAATCGAAATCCACGGGAAGACAGCCACGATGATGAGGCCGACCAGAAGAGCGAGCAAATAGCCCAGGATTGGACGAATTCCTTGCGCCGGATCAACCCTGCCGATCGCGCAGGCGGCGTAGTAGCCGACCCCGAAAGGCGGCGCGAAGAGACCGATGCCCATCGCGAGAATCACGATCATCGCGTAGTGGACTTCGTGCACGCCGACGAGCCGCGCGATCGGAAACAGCAGCGGTCCGAACAGCACGATGGCCGGGATGCCTTCGAGGACGCTGCCGAGCACGATGAAGGCGACGATCGATACCGCAATGAAAGTCGCCGCACCGCCGGGCAGGCCGGTCATCGCCGCGGCCAGCGAGCGCGAGAATCCGGATTGTGTCAGCCCCCAGGCCATGCCGGTGGCGGTGCCGATAATCAGCAGGATCGCGCCGGACAGGCAAGCCGTATCGACCAGCATCGGCATCAGCCGCCGCCAATTGAACTGGCGATAGATCAGCAATCCGGCGACGAGCGCATAGACGATGCCAATGGTGGAGACTTCCGTGGCCGTCGCGATGCCTTCGACGACGGCGGCGCGGATCACGAAAGGCAGCGCCAGAGCGGGTAAAGCGATAATGAAGGACTTGCCGATTTCGCCCCGTGTCGCGCGTTTCACCGCGCTGAGGTCTTCGTTGCGATAGCGCCACCACACCAGCGCCGACAGTGTCAGCGCCAGCACGACGCCCGGCAGCAGCCCGCCGGTGAACAACGCCGCGATCGAGATGCCGGTGACGGAGCCGATGGTGATCAGCACAAGGCTGGGCGGAATGGTTTCGGTCTGCGCGCCGGTCGCCGACAGCAGCGCGACAAGGTCGCCCGGCTTCGCGCCGCGTTGCTTCATCTCGGGAAACAGCACGGGGGCCACGGCCGCCATGTCGGCCGCCTTGGAGCCGGAAATCCCGGAGACGAGATACATCGCGCCGACCAGCACATAATGCAGCCCGCCGCGAACGTGGCCGAGCATACTCGCCAGAAACGCGACCATCGCCCGCGCCATGCCGGTCATCTCGATCAGCAGTCCGAGAAACACGAACAGCGGGACCGACAGCAGGATGAGATGGCTCATGCCCTCGTCCATCCGGCCGACGAGCACCATCAGCGGCGTGCTGGTAGTCAGCGCGAGATAGCCGTAGATGGCAAGGCCAAAGGCAAAGGCAATCGGCACACCGGCGAAGACGCAGAAGCCGACAAGGCCGACGAAGAAGATGATGAGGTTGAGATTGCCAAGCGGCCTGAGCAGCGGCCCGATCGTCCAAAATAATCCGGCGATCAGCAGCACGGTGATCAGCGCGGCGCCGACCAATCTGAAATCCGCGGCCTTGGCCAGCCGCAGCAGCGCGAAGATGCCCATCAGGCCGATGCCGACGGGCAGGGCCGCGGCCCGCCAGATATTGGCGATCTGAAGCGCCGGCGTCGTGATGTAGCTTTCTTCATAGGCATATTCGGATGCGGGCCAAAGGATCATCACGATGAACAGCAGTGCTGCGATGGTCGCGACCATATCGAGAAACGCCCGCCTCGCCGGCGGTTGCGCCGCGACCACGGCAGTCATCCGCATATGCTCGGCGCGACGAAACGCGACTGCGGAACCGAACATCGCCAGCCACAGGAACAGGATCGACGCCAGTTCGTCCGACCAAATCAGCGGCTGGTGCAGGCCGTAGCGCGCGACCACGCCGATGAACAGGATGACGATTTCGGCGACGACGAGGAGGGCTGCCGGGAGTTCGACTGCCGCACCAAGCCATTGCTCGATCGATGCGATGAAAGTCTGCCGGCGCGTCAACGCCGGGAGTTCGACGCCAACAGGCACATGCAAGAATTCGGCGTGCGCCATGATGATGCTCTTACGCCAGTTTGCCGACGGATTTCTCAAGCAGCGCCCAGGGCTGCTCGCCATATTTGCCTTTCCACTCAGCATAGAAACCGGCGGAGCGCAGCTTGTTGCGGAATGGCGTCACGTCGGGCTGGTTGAAGGCGAGGCCCTTGCCGGCCAGTTCTTCCCGCACGGTTGCGTTCAGCTTGGCGGTATCCTCGCGCTCTTTCACGGCGGCGGCGTTGATATTTTGCGCAACGATCGCACGGACATCCGCCGGGATTTTCTCCCAGGCGCGGCGGTTCGCCAGGAACCAGAAACCGTCCCACATGTGGTTGGTCAGCGAGCAGAATTTTTGCACCTCGTAGAGCTTCGCGGTCGAGATCAGCGCCAGCGGATTTTCCTGTCCCTCGACGATCTTGGTCTGCAACGCTGAATAGACTTCGCTGAAATTGATGGAGGCGGGCGCTGCATCGAACGCCTTGTACATCGAGGTCCATAGCGGCGAGACCGGGACGCGAATCTTGAAGCCCTTGAGGTCGTCCGGACCGTTGATCGCTCTGGTCGAGGACGTGGTCTGGCGGAAGCCGTTGTCCCAGATCTTGTCCATGACGACGAGATTGGCCTTGGTGATTTCGCCGCGCACATAGGCGCCGAGATCGCCGTCCATCGCTTTCCAGACCGTGTCGTAATCCGGGAACGCAAAGCCGATGCCGTTGATCGAGGCCGCCGGCACCAACGTCGCCAGGATCAGGCCGGACAATGTGAAGAACTCGACGCCGCCGGAGCGAATCTGGCTTAGGACGTCGGTGTCCGAGCCGAGCTGGTTGTTCGGAAACACCTGTAGGTCGAAGCGGCCATTGGTCTCGGTCTTGATCGCCGCCGACATTTCCCTGGCGCGAACGTTCAGCGGATGCGTATCGGGCAAATTGTTCGCGTACTTGTAGGTGAACTCGGCCTGCTGCGCGCGGGCCGCGAACGGCATCCCGATGCCGCCAAGAAGTGATGCGGCGGCCGACGCTTTCAGTACGGCTCGACGTGATACGCGCATTGGATTGCCTCCCAGGCTTCGGAATTTTCTGCGCATACCATAGTGGCGGTTTCTCAACCGGTCATCATCCGAACGAAGCATGCATCGCGATTTCCAGCGACGATCCGTTGATGAAGCCGTCAACGCCTTGCAGCAACCCGGTGCGGTCGGCTTTATCGCAAGCCTCTGACTTAGCGAGCCTATTTATATTCCATAATATACCTTATGCGAATTATGGGTCTGCTCGTGGGGATTTGAAATTCAGGACAATCAGCGAGCGTTGCGCAGCGTGTCGGATGGCTTCTCGCCGAATTTGGTCTGGTACGCCTTGGCCATCCGGCTGAGATGCGTGAAGCCGAGATCGAAAGCGACATCGATCACGCGCGCGTCCGGCGCGGCCGTGGTCAAGCGCCGGCGCAAGTGCCCGAGGCGGATGTCGAGCAGCGCCTCGGATATCGACAGGCCGTAATGGCGTCGGAAGCCGATCTGCAGCGACCTGATGCCGACCCCGCAGGCGCGGGCAAGGTTCTCAAGATCAAGCGGTTCGGCGACATTGGCCTCGAGGCATGCCCTCGCCTTTTTGACGCTGCCCGGCACGATCTGCGGCCGAACGTCGTGAAGCGCGATCGCCTCGGTGAGGCTGTGGCGCTGGCCGGTCAGCAACAGCGCCAAAACTGACTCGCGCAGCATCGCTGTCGCCGCCGGCGCGAGTTGTCGGTCGGGTCCGTTGTGCTCGGCCACATCCGCGAGATAGTCGATCTGGCCCAGCAGTGCACGACCGAGCGGCGACGCCAGATTGACTTCTGGGTCGAACTCGACCGGCCGTATCGACGTTTCGGCTAAACAAGCGGCGCGGCGTTCGAGCATCGGTCGATCGACGAGCAGGATCATCTGGGCGCAGTCGGTCCACAACATCTGGGTCGGTCGGGTCGGGGTCAGCAGCGAGGCGAGGCGGCCCGGAGCCGTGTCGACGGCCCTGCCCGCCGTCTTGATTGTTGCGCGGCCACGCACGGGAATTTGCAGCAGGAAAAACTTGTCGAGGCAGCCTGGGTCGATCGTTACCGATCCGCCATAGCTGACGTAATTGACCGAGAAGCCGCCGAACCCGGCACTGTTGTGGCGGGCGTGAAAGTCGGAGGCTGTTCCAGCGATTGGATCGAGCGCATGCGGACAAAAGATGCGGCCGATTTCGTCGGCGGCTTCGTCAACATCTGTCGTAGACACGCGGCCGAAGCCTCCGAGCCGTTCGCCTGCTCCGGCCAAACCCTGCGCGTGTGCTTGACCTGACATCATGTCGGACGGCCGCATCCTTCGGGAACCGGCAGCCTAACGCGGTCCTGTCGGCTGTAAAGCCTTTGAATCCGGCGTTCGCTGCCTGCAAAATGTTTCGTTCTGCGGCTACCGGATTCGTTCAGCGGCTAGCGGGGCAGTGCGCGTTGTCGCAGGCTGGCGGCAGATTTTGCAACGGCGTTCTGGAGGATTTGCAATGACGGTCCTGGACAAAGGCATCACGCGGAAGGGCGAAGGCTATTCGGGCAAGACCTGGAATATCCTCGGTCAGGTCTATTTTCCAAAGGCGATGACGGACTCAACGTTCGCCTTCGAGACCAATAGCGACCCCGGCCAATTCGTGCCGGTCCACGTCCATCCGACGCAGGAAGAATTCATTCTGGTCCAGGACGGCGTGCTCGACCTCAAGCTCGACGGCGTCTGGGTGCAAGCCGAAGCGGGCGATCTGGTCCGCCTGCCCCGCGGCATTCCGCACGGCTATTTCAACAAGTCCGACAAGCCGGCGCGTGCCTTGTTCTGGGTGTCGCCGGCGCAGAAGCTCGAAGCCCTATTCGAGAAGTTGGATAATCTCACGGATGTCGCCGAGATCGTGCGCATTTCAGCCGAGCACGAGGTCGACTTCCTGCCCGAAGACGCCAACGCCTGACGTATCGGCGTCATCCCTGACCTGATTGCGCCCGGAAGATGTCCGGCGGCGCATGAATGCTGGTAAGGCCATTCCCATGGTGAAGCAGAAGCATGTCTGCGTGATCGGGGCCGGCGTCGCCGGTCTCGCGGCCGCCAAAGTGTTTAAGGCGCAGGGTCACATCGTGTCGGTCGTCGAGCGCCAAAGCGATATCGGTGGCGTTTGGGAGCCGGCCCGCTCCTATCCGGATGTGCAGACCCAAAGCCCGAAAGAACTCTACCGCTATACCGACCGCGCAATGCCGGCCGATTATCCGGAATGGCCGAGCGGCCCGCAGGTCTATGCGTATCTTAGCGATTATGCAGATGGACATGGGCTGCGGGCGCTGATGCGGCTGAATACGACCGTGGTCAGCATGGAGCGCCGCGCGTCGGGCGCGCCCGGCTGGACGCTGCATCTGCGCGGACCGGATGCCGCGACCACGGTCGAGGAGTTCGATTTCGTCGCCATCTGCACCGGCCAATTTACCGACCGGCAGACTTTACCTTTGCCCGGCGAACAGGCCTTCAAGGACAACGGAGGGCGTATCCTGCATTCGGCCGAACATACCGACCCGACGGCCGTCAAGGACAAGCGCGTCGTCGTGCTCGGCGGCTCGAAATCGGCCACCGACATCGCGGTGCATGCAGTGAAGTCCGGAGCGCGCGAGGTGACGATGGTCTATCGCGAGGCGGTGTGGCGCATCCCCTATTTCATCGGCGGCCTCGTGAACTTCAAACGCATCCTCTACATCCGCGCGCAGGAAGAAATGTTCAAGGGCTGGAACCTGTCGCGGAGATCGCGCGCCGCGCATGCTGTCGCGAAACCTTTTATCTGGGCGAACTGGCGTGCCCTCGAAAGTCTCTTGAAACTGCAATTGAAACTGAAGACATGCGACATGGTCCCGGCGACGCGGATCGAGGACGGTGTCAATTGCTCGGTGCCGATCGCGACGCCGGGCTTTTACCAGATGGTCGCGGACGGTCGCATCAAGGCGATCAAGGGCAGCTTCGCGTCCTATGAGCAAGGTGCAGTAGTGACAACGAGCGGCCAGCGCGTGCCGGCCGACCTTGCGGTGCTGGCGATCGGATTCAAGTCCGGCGTGCCGTTCTTGCCGCAGGCATACCGGCGCAAGCTCGTGGACGATGATGGCCAGTACCGGCTCTACCGTGTGATCGCCAATCCCGACCTGCCCGACATGGGCTTCGTCGGTTTCAATTCGAGTTTCTGCACGGTGTTGTCGGCGGAATTGGCGGCCAACTGGCTGGTGCGTTACGCCGACGGGCAATTGGCGAAGCAGCCGACACGCGCGCAGATGGACGCCGACATCGACATGATGCTGACGTTCAGGCGCGTCGAGCGACCCGCCGCCGGCGTCTATGGCGGCCTCTGCATCGCGCCGTATCACTTCAAGCATTTCGACGAGTTGATGGACGACATCGGCGTCACCACCAAACGCCGCGGCGCGCTGACCGAGAAATTCACGCCGCCGGATGCCGATGCCTATGGCCGCTACCTCGCGACCGCGCCGGCCTATCAGGTCGCGCCCGCCGCGTAATCCTATTTGCCCGGCGGCGGAAACCGGATCGTCGTGCCGACCGTGATCCAGTTCGCTCCCTCGCCGGTGATGTTGTGGCCGTAAATCACGTCGAGCGAGAAAATATCGTTCGGCCGATAGCGCAACCCGGTCTGGATGCGCGGCCGGACGATGCTCGGGGCGTCGGCCGAGCCGATCAGACCGAAGGCTTCGATCGTGTACTGAAAAACTTCCGAGAGTTTCCAATCGAAGCCGACGCCATAGGTGAAATATGTCTGGTTGGCGACCATGTCGCGAAACACGCCGGCGTTGAGGTTGATGCGGGTGATTTCGGAAAACCGGTAGGTCAGCGGAATTTCGGCCAGCAGGCTGGTGTTCTGCCCGGTCTGGGCGTCGATCCCCGCACTCGCCAGAAATGAATAGCCGAACTTGCCGATTCCGGTCGGCTCGATGTTGAACTTGATCTTCGGGGACAACGTCGTGCCGTATTCGCCATCCATTCGCGCGTAATTGGTTTGCAACGTCAATTCGACCGGCCGTCCAAAATCGACCACGCAGGACGGATTGGCGACCGCCGAGAAATCCGTGTTGGTGGCGGTCGATAGCCAGCTTTCCAGCTTGCAGGAGCCGAGGTCGGAGATGTCGGCGGCATCGACCGCGTAAGCGCCGTTGGCCGCGAAAGCATCGCCGGTCATGAACAGCACCGCGCCCGCCGCGACGACGCCAAGCAGAACCAGCAAACGAGGAATCCAGCGCGCCATGCACGTCAGGCTAGCAGGATCCGCGCTCGACAGCGGAGGAATCTTGCGATTATCCTCCGCGTCATGAGCCAACATCATGACGATCACCATCATTCGGAACTGTCCGAGACCGAGCTGCGCGTTCGCGCGCTTGAAACCGTCTTGACCGAAAAAGGCTACATCGATCCCGCTGCGCTGGACGCCATTATCCAGTCCTACGAGACCAAGATCGGCCCGCATAACGGCGCGCTGGTCGTCGCCAGAGCCTGGGTCGATCCGGCGTTTCGCCAGGCGTTGCTCGCTGATGGCACCCGGGCGGTCAATACGCTCGGCCATGTCAGCCGCACTGGCGACCACCTCGTGGTGATCGAGAATACGCCGCAGCGGCACAATATGGTCGTGTGCACGCTGTGCTCCTGCTATCCGTGGGAAATGCTGGGCCTTCCGCCGGTCTGGTACAAGGCCGCGCCCTATCGCTCGCGCGCGGTGAAGGATCCGCGCGGCGTGCTGACCGATTTCGGCGTCAGCCTCCCGGAGGACATCGACATTCGGGTCTGGGACTCGACGGCCGAGACCCGCTTTCTCGTGCTGCCGATGCGCCCCGAAGGCACCGAGGGCTGGAGCGAGCAACAACTTGCCGAACTGGTGACGCGGGACTCGATGATCGGGACGGGACAGGCGAAGACGCCGCACTCCAAGACTTCTGGTGCTTCGTCATGAACGGCGTCCACGACATGGGCGGGATGGATGGCTTCGGCCGGGTCGAGCCGGAAGCGAACGAGCCGACGTTTCACGCCGAATGGGAGGGTCGTGTCCTCGCCTTGGTCCGCGCGATGGGCGCCGCTGGAGCGTTCAATATCGATGCGTCGCGTTTCTATCGCGAGGCGCTGCCGCCCGACATCTATCTGTCCAGCAGCTACTACAAGAAGTGGTTGCTCGGACTCGAGGACATGCTGGTCGCCAAGGGAGTCATCGGCGCAGATGAGGTGGCATCCGGACATGCGTTGCAGCCGTCCAAGCCGCTCGCGCGCGGCAAACTGACGCCGCAGAATGTCGCGGCGACCATGGTGCGCGGCCAGTTCGGCCGACCCGCCCCGCATCCTGCGCGCTTCCAGCCCGGCGACCGCGTGCGTGCGAAGAACATCCATCCCGCGACCCATACGCGCCTGCCCCGCTACGTCCGCGGCCATACCGGCGTGGTCGAGCGCGATCACGGCTGCCACGTCTTCCCCGACAGCGCCGCGCATGATGGCGGCGACGATCCGCAATGGCTTTACACCGTGGTGTTCGACGGGACCGAGCTGTGGGGACCGGACGGCGACCCGCAGGTTAAAGTCTCCATCGATGCGTTCGAGCCGTATCTGGAGCCAGCGTGAGCAGCGCGCTCGGCGTGCCCGGCCTGCCCCGCGATTCCGATGGCCCGGTCTTCGCTGCGCCGTGGCAGGCGCAGGCCTTTGCGATGACGCTGACGCTGCATCAACGCGGCGTTTTCACATGGCCCGAATGGGCGTCCGCTTTGGCGGACGAGATCAAGCGCGCGCAGGCGGCCGGCGATCCCGACACCGGCGAGACTTACTACCTGCACTGGCTGGCAACGCTGGAGCGGATCGTCGCCGACAAGGGCGTGACGACACACGACGCGCTGCATCGGACGCGCGACGCCTGGGATCATGCTGCCGACCGCACGCCGCACGGGATGCCGGTCGAATTGCGGGATGAGGATTTTAAGTGAGCCGTCACCCGTGCGGCAAATCATTTCAAGGCATGCTGCCGTCATCCTCCGCGAGGGCGGAGGATCCAGTATTCACATCATTCATGCTCTGGAATACTGGATCACCCGGTCAAGAGCGGGTGATGACGGCCGAGCATGTGTGAGACCGCAGTGCTTATGAGATATCAGTGCTCTCGCGACGTCTTTGCCGCAAACTCACGCCAGCCCCTCGCCCGCAATTCACACGCCGGGCATGTGCCGCAGCCGTAGCCCCACTCGTGTTGCGCACCGCGATCGCCGAGATAACAGGTGTGCGAATGTTCGCGGATCAGATCGACCAGCGCGACGCCGCCCAGGGTGTTCGCAAGCGCCCACGTGTCGGCCTTGTCCAGCCACATCAGCGGCGTGTGTAGTGCGAACGATTTTGCCATACCGAGATTGAGCGCTGTATTCAGTGCTTTCATGGTGTCGTCGCGACAATCCGGATAGCCCGAATAATCCGTCTCGCACATGCCGCCGACGATATCGAGAATGCCGCGGCGATAGGCCAGCGCCGCCGCGAAGGTGAGAAACACGAGATTGCGGCCGGGCACGAATGAATTCGGCAAACAGCACTCATCCATCTCGATCGCGACATCGCGCGTCAACGACGTCTCGGAAATCGTGCCGAGGGTCGGGATGTCGATGGTGTGGCTGTCGCCGAGCCGCGCAGCCCACGCCGGATCGATCCCACGCAACCCATCGAGCAACTGCGCGCGGCAATCCAGTTCGATGGCGTGGCGCTGACCATAGGAAAATCCAATCGTCTCGACGCGGGCATAGCGCGACAGCGCCCACGCCAGACATGTCGCGGAATCCTGCCCGCCTGAAAACAGCACCAGGGCTGTCGCATTCTTGATGGGTTCGCTCATGGCGGCGTTCTAACATCGCTCGTGGCGGCTGGCGATCCTGCGATGGCTGGCGCATAACGAGCCACGCAATCAGGATCTGCTGACATGATGACACCGTCCCGCGATATCTCCCGTCTGATCGAGATCATGGCGCAGTTGCGCACGCCGGTGACGGGCTGTCCCTGGGATCTCGAGCAGACTTTCGCGACGATCGCGCCCTTTACGATCGAGGAGGCCTATGAAGTTGCGGATGCCATCGCCAAGGGCGACATGCACGACCTCTGCGACGAACTCGGAGATTTGTTGTTGCAGGTCGTCTATCACGCCCGCATGGCCGAAGAAGAAGGGTCGTTCGCTTTCGGCGATGTCGTGGAAGCGATCACGCGCAAATTGATCCGCCGCCATCCGCATGTCTTCGCCGACGCCGACGGCACCATCACGCCGGCCGGCGTCAAAAACCGTTGGGACGAGATCAAGGCCGAAGAAAAGGCCGAACGCGCCGCGCGTCACCCGCAGGCCGCGTTGCCGTCGTCGTCGTTGCTCTCCAAGGTGAAAGCCGGCCTGCCCGCGCTGACCCGCGCGATGCGGTTGCAGGAGACCGCGTCCAGTGTCGGGTTCGACTGGAATAATCCGCGCGCGGTGCTGCATAAAATCCGCGAGGAAGCCGACGAAATCGAGGCCGCACTGGATCGCGGCGACACCAACGAGATCGCCGACGAGACCGGCGATTTGATGTTCGCGCTGGTCAACCTCGCGCGCCATGTCGGCGCGGATCCTGATCTGGCGCTGCGTGGCGCCAACGCGAAGTTCGAGCGGCGATTTGCGTATATCGAACGCACGCTGATGGCACAGGGCCGCTCGTTGCAGGAGGCCACGCTTGCGGAGATGGATGCGCTATGGGATCAGGCGAAGGCGGAAGAGAAGAAATGATAGTCATCATTCCAAGGCGCAGGCGGCTCTTGCCGCATGCGCCCCGGAATCTCAGCAAATTCATCTTGATGAGATTCCGGGTTCGCTTGCGCAAAGATGCGCAACCGCACCGGAATGACGTCTCGATGAATGCCCGTGATTATGGGTCCTCGCCTTCGCGGCGACGACTCGTTGCAATGACGGACCCCTACTCGTCCGCATCCTGATGCAGCACGGCGCCGAACTTATTGACAACCAGATCCCGCTTGGTTTCGTCCACCCGCACGGTCATGGCATAATGGCCGTCGTGCAATTCCTTGGTCAGCACCTCGGAATTGCGATGCAGCCAGCTCACCCCGGCGCCGTCGGCGGCATCGATGGTCAGGTCCAGCGCGAAGCGCGTCGCGGCAAGACGCTGCTCGATCGCGAGCAAGAGCGCCTCGACGCCCTCCCCGGTTTCGGCCGACAGCAGAAAACACGGATGCGCGGCATCGCGGCGCGCGGCGATATTGGCGAGATTTTCGCGCTCGTCAGGTGAAAAACGATCGATCTTGTTCCAGACCTCGATGATGCCCTTACCCGCTTCGGGATCGATCCCGAGCTGGCGAAGCACCGCATCGACGTCGCTCTGCTGGGCGTCGGCATCTTCATGCGCGATGTCGCGAACATGCAGGATCACGTCGGCTTCGAGCACTTCTTCGAGCGTCGCGCGGAAAGCCGCGACCAATTGTGTCGGCAGGTTGGAAATGAAGCCGACCGTATCGGACAGCATCGCCTTGCCGCCATGCGGCAGCGTCAGTGCGCGCAAGGTTGGGTCCAGCGTCGCGAACAGCATGTCGGCAGCCTGCACCTCGGCGCGGGTCAGACGGTTGAACAGCGTCGATTTGCCCGCATTGGTGTAACCGACAAGCGCGACCACGCGGTACGGCACGCGCTTGCGGCCGGCGCGATGCAGCCGCCGCGTCGCCTGCACTTTCGCGATTTCCGCTTCCAGCCGCGAGATGCGATCGCCGATCAGCCGGCGGTCCGCCTCGATCTGGGTCTCGCCGGGTCCGCCCATGAAGCCGAAGCCGCCGCGCTGGCGCTCCAGATGGGTCCATGACCGCACCAGGCGACTGCGCTGATAATTGAGATGCGCCAGTTCGACCTGCAAAGACCCTTCCTTGGTCTTGGCGCGGCGGCCGAAGATTTCGAGAATGAGCCCGGTGCGGTCAAGCACCTTGGTAGTCCATTCCTTTTCGAGGTTGCGTTGCTGGATCGGCGACAACGCGCAATCCATGATCACGAGATCGGTCTCATGCGCGGCGATCAGCGCAACGATTTCCTCGACCTTGCCCTTGCCGAGATAGGTCGCGGGCCGGATCTGGCCGATCGGCGTCAGCACAGCCTCGGCAATCACGAGGTCGATCGCGCGCGCAAGGCCTGCGGCCTCTTCAAGTCGCGCATCGGCGTCGCGTACGACGCTATCCGGGGCGTGTGTCTCCGATTGCGGCTCGGCTTGGCCGCGACGCATTTTGAGATAGGGCCCGACGACGATCACGCGTCCCGTCGGCTCGCTGCGCTCCGTCCGCGGACGATCCGCGTCCCCTTGAAAGGTCCGGGGTTCCAATCAGAAAGCTCTCAACTTGGCGCATCCTCGCCGCCCTCGAACAATTGGATCGGGGCGCCCGGCATGATGGTCGAGATCGCATGCTTGTAGACAAGCTGCGAATGGCCATCGCGACGCAGCAACAAGCAAAAATTGTCGAACCAGGTGACGATGCCCTGCAGCTTCACGCCGTTGACGAGGAAGATCGTTAAAGGTGTTTTGGTCTTGCGAACGTGGTTGAGGAAGGTGTCCTGTAGATTTTGTGCGCGGTCTGCCGCCATTGTTTTTGTCCCGCAGTCTTGTTTTGTTCGTTTTTATGGTCTGATGGCGTGCCGACCGACCTCTTCAGGTTCTTGCCGGCGCGTTTCAGGCGGCCCGATGTCCGAGGTGTCCCTCCCGCGGCACAGGTTGTCGCAATTAGAAGCCAGGCGCGCTTTTTAGGCAAGCCGGATTGGGCGTGTTCCATGCCCGTCCCACGGAATTCTCACACGAATTCCGCAAAACGATGAAATTCCGCACGCAAGCGACGGGTCGTAGCTCCCGGTTTGCCGTCACCGACCGGGTGATCGTTTATCGCTATCACCGGCATCACGATCTGGCTCGATGCCGTGACGAACGCTTCTTTCGCCTGCGCAGCCTCCGCCGGGGTGAACGGACGCTCTTCCAGCCTCAACTGCATCGCCGCCAGAACGTCGATAAGAACGGCGCGGGTAATGCCGGCGAGGATGCCCTGATCGGCAGAGCGTGTGACGACGCGATTGTCCGTGGTGACAATCCATGCATTGGTCGACGAACCCTCGGTGACGAATCCGTCGAGGTCCACGAACCAGGCCTCGCTTGCGCCCTGCTCCTTCGCAGCCTGCTTCGCCAGCACGTTGGGCAGCAGCGCAATCGACTTTATGTCGACGCGCGGCCAGCGATTCTCGGCCTGCGTGATGACCTTGATGCCGCGCGCCGCCGCATCGGCCCCCTTCTGCGGGCCGATGCTGCGCGCAGTGACGACGACGCTCGGTCGAACGCCAGGCGCCGGGAACGCATGATCGCGACGCGAGACGCCACGGCTGACCTGCAGATAGACGATACCGTTGCGGACGCGATTGCGCCGCACGACTTCCTGAACGACGATCAGCAGCGAGGCCAATGTCATCGGCATCACGATCCGCAGCTCGCGCAACGAGCGCTGTAACCGGGTCATGTGTTTTGTGAAATCGACAATTTTCGCGCCGCGAATTTCGCAGACCTCATAGACGCCATCGGCGAACTGATAGCCGCGGTCTTCGACATGGACGCTGGCCGCGCCCATTGGCTCATATTGACCGTTCACATAGGCGATGCGGGACATCGGGATTTCCGTTTTGAATCGAAGTGTTTCGTCTGCGTCATTGCGAGCCGGTCTCAGATCGGCCATTGCCGATTTGAGACCGAGCGAAGCAATCCAGACAGCAACACGGAAAAACTGAATTGCTTCGTCTCACCATGTCTCGAAGGCGAGACATGGTGTTCCTTGCAACGACGAAATATTACCCCACGCCGAGCGCCTTGAGCTTGCGATGCAGCGCAGAGCGCTCCATGCCGACGAATTCGGCGGTCCGTGAGATGTTGCCGGAGAAGCGGCTGATCTGCGCGATGAGATAATCGCGCTCGAACACCTCGCGGGCTTCGCGCAATGGCAGGCCCATGATGTGCTCGCCATTGGTCGAGGTGGGCATTGCCGGCACCATCGAGCCGACGTCTTGCGGCAGCATGTCGGCACTGATGACCACTTCCGGCCCGCCGCCGGCCAGGATCATCACCCGCTCGACATTGTTGCGCAGTTGCCGGACGTTGCCGGGCCAGACATGCGACTGCAACACGGCCATCGCGTCTTCGCCGATCTTGCGTTTCGGCAGGCCGGTCGCGACCGAAATCTGATCCATGAAATAATCGATAAGCTGGGGAATGTCCTCGCGACGTTCCGACAGAGGCGGCACGCGGATCGGCACCACCGACAGGCGGTGATAGAGGTCTTCGCGGAAACGACCTTCCGCGATTTCCTCCTCGAGGTTGCGGGCCGTCGACGAGATGATGCGGACATCGACATTAATCTTCGCCGTGCCGCCGGAGCGCTGGAACGTCTGGTCCACGAGAACACGAAGAATCTTGTTTTGGGTTTCGCGCGGCAGATCGCCGATCTCGTCGATAAACAGCGTGCCGCCATGCGCTTCTTCCAGCGCACCTGTCTTTCGCGGCTGCTCTGCCGTCTGCTCGATGCCGAACAGTTCGGTTTCCATCCGCTCCGGCGTGATCGCGGCCGCATTGATGACGACGAACGGGCCTTCTGCGCGTCCGGACGCGTTATGCAGCGTGCGTGCCGTCAATTCCTTGCCGGCCCCCGAGGGCCCGACGATCAGGATGCGGCTGTTGGCCTTCGCGGCGCGTTCGATGGTCTGGCGCAATTGATTCATGCAGGCCGATCGGCCGGTCAGCGTGCTTGCGGTCGGCGCCTGCTGCTTGAGTTCTTTGACCTCGCGTTTCAGCCGTGAGGTTTCCAGCGCGCGCGTTGCGACCAGGATCAATCTGTCGGCCTTGAACGGCTTCTCGATGAAGTCGTAAGCGCCGCGCTTGATCGCCGCGACGGCGGTCTCGATATTGCCGTGGCCGGAGATCATCACAACCGGCAATTCGGCATGTTCGGCCTTGATGGCTTCGAGTAATTGCAGGCCGTCAAGCTTGGAGCCCTGTAGCCAGATGTCGAGAAACACCATGCTCGGCCGGCGTTTCGCCACCTCCGCCAATGCGGAGTCGCTGTCGCGCGCCGTGCGCGTGCCGAAGCCTTCGTCGTCCAGAATGCCCGCGACCAGATCGCGGATGTCGGCTTCGTCGTCGACTATCAGAATGTCATTCGCCATGCGTCACGCCTGTTGTCTTAGCTGCCGACCGCAACTTCGCTTCTATGTGTCAGTTTCGTCTCGGTCGCTTTCGGTTCGCTGCCCTCCGCATCCGGCTTCTGACCGGAGATCGCGAAGCGCAATCGCATCCATGCGCCGCGCGCGCCCGGTCTAATCGCGGAAGCGTCATTGAGTTCAATCCGGCCGCCATGGTCCTCGAGCACGCGACCGACGATCGCCAGGCCGAGGCCCGTGCCCTTCTCGCGCGTCGTCACATACGGCTCCAGCAGCCGCGCGCGGGCCACCTTCGGCAGGCCGATGCCGTTGTCGATCACATCGATGACGATGTCCTCGTCCTCGCGCGCCGCGACGACTTCGATCTTGCCTTTGCCGAGTTCGCCGGCCGGGACGGCTTCGATGGCCTCCGTGGCGTTCTTGATGATGTTGGTCAGAGCCTGCGAAATCAGGCGGCGATCGAAGCGCGCGCGCATCGGCTCGTCCTTGATCTGCGCCTCGATATCGACATCGGGATGACCGACGCGCATCAGGAACACGGCCTGCCGCACGGTGTCGGCCACGTCCTCGCCCTCGATGACGGGTTTCGGCATCCGCGCGAAGCGCGAGAACTCGTCGACCATGCGCCGGATGTCATCGACCTGACGGACGATGGTGTCGGTGCACTGTTCAAAGATCTGCCTGTCATCGACGATGACCTTGCCGAATTTGCGCTTGATGCGCTCGGCGGAAAGCTGGATCGGCGTCAGCGGATTCTTGATCTCATGCGCGATGCGGCGGGCGACGTCGGCCCAGGCCGACGTGCGCTGCGCCGCGACCAGTTCGGTAATATCGTCGAGCGTGATGATGTAGCTGTCGCGCGATTGCGTGGTCTGCTCGGCGCTGACCCGAACCGACAGATTGCGTTCGTGGCCGTCGCGCGTGATCGTGATCTGGCCTTGCACCAGCCGCTGCGAGCCGTCGCGCGCCGTCTTCATCATCTCGTCGAGTTCGGGCAGCACCCCGGACAGCGGGTGCCCGAGCGTCTCCGATTCGGAGTGGCCGATCAGTTTTTCGGCCGAGCGGTTGAGAATGCCGATGCTGCCGGAGCCATCGACGCCGATGATGCCGGCGCTGGCCGATGACAGCACTGCCTCGATGAAGCGGCGGCGGCTGTCGATGACGTCGCTGGCGCTGACCAGCTCGTTGCGCTGGCTGCGCAATTCCTGGGTCATCTTGTTGAAGGTTTCGCCGAGCTGCGCCAGATCGCCTTCGGACTTGTGGACGGGCACCTGCACATGCAGGTCGCCAGTCGAGACCATGTTGGCCGCGCCCATCAGCCGACGGATCGGACCGACCAACCAGTTGGCGAAGTTCAGGCCGATCAGCACCGCCGACATCAGCACCGTCAGCGCGATCACGGTGAACATCAGCGCAAAAGCGACCTGCACGCCGAGCCTGCGCGATTCGACTTCGGCATATTCGGCAACGCTGGCCTGGGTCTGGCGCAACTGTGCGACGACGCGGGGATCGAGCAGCCGCGCGACGTAGAGGAACGTATCTTCAAAACCGCGCAGGCGAATGACCGCGGCGACATAATTGGCCTCGATGAAGACCGCGATCTGCGGCTCGGTGTCCGTGACGTTGGTCAGAAATTCCGGCGCGGGCGTCGTGAACTCCTGTTTGATTCCGGTTTGCGCCGACACCAGCACATTGGCGTCCTTGTCGATCAGCATCGCGCCGGGAAGATTGCGCGAGGCGGCGCTTTGGGTGAGTTGCTCCTGAAAACTCTGACGGTCCTGATCGTAGAGCGGACGGCCGCGCGCAATGTCGTTGGCCATGCCGAGAATGTCGCCGCGGATCAGTTGCGCATGTTCATGCAGGTAGGCGTTGGAAACGATCAGCGAATTGCCGATCACCTCGCGGGTCGGACCCGAAAACAAGCGATCGAGACCGCGATCGAGCGTGACGTTGGCGACGATCGACACCAGCACCGCAGGGATAACCGCGATCACGGAAAACAGGCTGACAATCTGGACGTGCAACTTGGCGGCGGCGCGACCGCGGCGGCGGGCCTGCACGACCTGCCACACCTCGGCGACGATGATTCCCACCAGCAGCGCGACCGCACCGGCATTGATGAGCAGGAACGTAATGACGACCTGCGGCGTCGGCGCGATCGGCGTCAGGCCGTTGAGGACGACGAACGTCAAAAACGCAGAAATCAGCGACAGCACGACCGCGAAGGGCGCAAGCAAGCGGCGCAGCGGCCGGCGGCGCGGTTCGCTGGTTGACGGGTCAAACGCTTCGGCCGACGTCTCTACGCTGGTCATTCCGGGCTATGTGCTGAGGTGAGCGCGACGACCGCCATGAGTCGGCGATCAACTGATGCATTCATACAACATTGTTGCCGGATTACGACATTTCCTTGGCGCTGAAATTGAGAACGATTCAAGGCACGAGGTTTGCTAAAAAACAAACTGTCACCCCAGCGAAGGCTGGGGTCCAGTACGACTCAATGGCTGAGTTGAAATCTAAGCTTGGATTACTGGATCACCCGGTCGGCGGGCGTGTCCGGACGACGAAGACGTCGCCGGCAGCCCTTGCCGGATGATGACGCCAGTCTTCGCGTTACCCCCCCGTGCGATAAACCTGAATATCCAGATCGCGGATCTTCTTCCGCAGTGTATTGCGGTTGAGACCGAGCAGATCCGCCGCCCTGATCTGGTTGCCGCGCGTTGCGGCCAGCGCCGCCGACAGCAAGGGCACTTCGATCTCGCGCAGGATACGATGATAGAGCCCCGGCGGCGGCACGCCGTTCGGAAATCCTGAAAAGTGCGTCGAGAGATAGGTCTCGACCGCACCTCCGAGATTGTCGACATTCTGCTGTGTGCTGCCGCCCGACACCACGGCGGGAGGCGCCAGTTCGCCGTCGATCACCGGGCCGGTGATGACATCCTGCGGATAAAGGGCCGCCAAACGGCGCGCAAGGTTCTCCAGTTCGCGGACGTTGCCCGGCCAGCGATGCTGCTTGA
The DNA here is from genome assembly GCA_964244735.1 of uncultured Tardiphaga sp. Classification (GTDB taxonomy): domain Bacteria; phylum Pseudomonadota; class Alphaproteobacteria; order Rhizobiales; family Xanthobacteraceae; genus Tardiphaga. Next base: position 31,672 of record CAXTJT010000004.1, on the reverse strand, counting down.
GGCGCTCCAGCGCCACGGAGTCCAGCTTCTTGGGCGGAAGGCCGTCTTTCTCGGCCAGCGCGAAAAAGTGCCGGATCAGATCGGGCAAATCCTCGATGCGTTCGCGCAGCGGCGGCAACCGCAGCGGCACGACGTTGAGGCGGAAGAACAGATCCTCCCGGAACAGCCCCTGCTGGATCAGAATTCGCAGATCCTTGTTCGAGGCCGCGACGATACGCACGTCGGTCTTGATCGGCGTCCGGCCGCCGACGGTGGTGTATTCGCCCTGCTGCAACACGCGCAGCAAGCGCGTCTGCGCCTCCATCGGCATGTCGCCGATTTCGTCCAGAAACAACGTGCCGCCTTCAGCCTGCTCGAAGCGGCCGGTCGCGCGCGCATTGGCGCCGGTGAACGCGCCGCGTTCATGCCCGAATAACTCGGACTCGATGAGGTCGCGCGGAATCGCCGCCATGTTGACCGCGACGAACGGGCCGTTGCGGCGTTTGCCGTAATCGTGCAACGCCCGCGCCACCAATTCCTTGCCGGTGCCGGACTCGCCGGAGATCATCACGGTGAGGTCGGTCTGCATCAGCCGCGCCAGTACGCGGTAGATCTCCTGCATTGCCGGCGAGCGGCCGATCAGCGGAATCGAATCGAACTCGCCGTCATCGGCGACGCGGGCGGCGCGCTCCTTCGGTTCGGCCAAAGCACGGCCGACGATCGCGATCAATTCCTTCAGATCGAACGGTTTCGGCAAATATTCGTAGGCGCCGCGCTCCGACGCGCGGATCGCGGTCATGAATGTGTTTTGGGCGCTCATCACGATGACCGGCAGATTGGGCCGCATCTTTTTGATGCGCGGCAACAGGTCGAACGCGTTCTCATCCGGCATGACGACATCGGTGATGACCAGATCGCCCTCGCCCTGGCTAACCCAGCGCCATAGCGTCGCGGCATTCCCGGTAAGCCGCACTTCGTAACCGGCGCGCGACAGCGCCTGATTGAGAACGGTGCGGATCGCGGTGTCGTCGTCGGCGACAAGAATACTACCTGCGGGCATGGCTTTTCCTTATTTCGCCTGTTCCGGATGCGCCGCTGACGCAGTCGCCGCGTCGTCGGTGGGGCCGTGATCGAAAATCTTGGTCGGGTTGAACATCGGCAGCAAAACGCGAAAAATCGTTCTGCGTGGCTGCGATTCACACTCAATGATGCCGCCGTGGTCGCCGACAATCTTGGCCACCAGCGCGAGGCCGAGCCCGCTGCCGGTCGGTTTCGTGGTCACGAACGGATCGAAGAGGTTTGGCATCAGATCGTCCGGCACGCCGGGGCCGTTGTCCTTGACGCAAAACTCAAGAGGGAGTGACACACGGGATTTCTTGCCGGGCAGCGACAGGCGGACGCCGGGACGGAACGCCGTCGTGAGTTGAATCTCGCCGTCGGTGCCGAGGTCCGCAACGGCCTCGGCGGCATTCTTGACGAGATTCAGAAACACCTGAATCAACTGGTCCTGATTGGCCAGCACCGGGGGCAGCGACGGATCATATTCTTCCGTGAAGCGGACGTTGCGCGCGAAACCGGATTGCGCGAGCCGCTTCACATGGTCGAGCACGGAGTGAATGTTGACCGGACCGCGCGCGACCGGGCGCTCGTCGCCGAACACCTCCATGCGATCGACCAGCGTGACGATGCGGTCGGCTTCGTCGCAGATCAGCCGCGTCAGCATGCGGTCTTCGGAGGACGCGGCCTGTTCGAGCAACTGCGCCGCGCCGCGAATGCCGGACAGCGGGTTCTTGATCTCATGCGCCAGCATCGCCGCCAGCGCGATCACCGAGCGCGCGGCGCTGCGATGCGTCAACTGCCGGTCCATCTTGTCGGCGATGGTGCGTTCCTGCAGCATCACGACGATATGTCCGGGACGCTCCGTCAAGGGCGCGACATGCAGATCGACCTGACGATCGCCGCCGATGCGCGGCGTGCCGAGATCGACCTTGTATTCATTAACAGGCGAATTGTTGCGGCGGACCTGATCGATCAGCGCCAGCAGCGGACTGCCGAACGGCACCAGTTCCTTCAGGAATTGACGGCGCAGAAACTGCACTGAAAATTCAAAGAAAGATTCCGCCGCCATATTGGCGTCGACGATTTTGCCGTCGGGCGCGATCATCAGGACCGGATTCGGCAACGCGTTGAGCAGCGCCTCGCTGTTGTTCGGAACGGCGCGCTGGTCGTGAGCGGCACTCATGCGGCGACCTTCTTGTCGGCGGCAAACGACGCGAAATCGTCATAGGCGTTTTTCAGGTCGCGGCGCACATGCGCGGCGCTGTCGGTGGTGAGGACGGCACGACGCCACTGCTTCAAATGCGCGATCGGCGCGCCGCTGGTCTGCCCCGCGACATCGAGCGCCCAGCCGAGATGTTTTCGCGCATGCCGCAAACCGATCCGCAGGCCGTAATGCGACAGCACGTCGTCATACAGCGCGGCGACGTAGCGGTATTGCTGATAAAGGGCGGGTACGGCCTCCTCCGCGCCGCCATCGAGCCTGCGCGCGATCTGGCCGGGCAACCATGGCTGGCCCTGTGCGCCTCGCCCCATCATCACAGCGTCCGCGCCGGATTGTTCCAGCGCCGTCAGGGCTGTGTCGTAGGACGTGATGTCACCATTGACGACGAGCGGAATATCGATCGCGTCGCGCACCGCGCGCACGGCTTCCCAATCGGCCTCGCCCTTGTAGAACTGGCAGCGCGTGCGGCCGTGAACCGTAATGAGCCTGATCCCGGCGTCCTGCGCGCGCTTCGCCAAATCAGGTGCGTTGCGCGAATGGTCATCCCAGCCCAGCCGCATTTTCAACGTGACCGGCACGCGCACTGCGCCGACGGTCGCTTCGATCAAGGTCAGCGCATGATCGAGATCGCGCATCAGCGCGGACCCCGATTGGCCCCCGGTGACATGCCGCGCCGGGCAGCCCATGTTAATGTCGATGATATCAGCGCCGCCGGCCTCGGCGATCCGCGCGCCTTCCGCCATCCAACGGGTCTCGCAGCCGGCGAGCTGCACAACATGCGGACCAATTCCGGTTGCTTCGCAGCGCAGCACGGACATTGGTCGGCCCCGCGCCAGATCGTCGCTTGCGGTCATTTCCGACACCACCAAACCGGCACCGAGTTGTGCGGTGATCCGGCGAAACGGTGCGTCGGTAATGCCCGACATCGGAGCCAGCAGGACGCGGTTGGCAACCCCGATGTCGCCGACTTTTAATGCTACATGTGTTGGATCAGCGAAACCAGTCACAGATATCTCGTCGTCGTCGCCGCGGCCTCGTCGTGGCCGCGGAAACAGTGTCGCGCTCAATTGTTGAGCAGTCAAGCGTCGTGCCTAGACAATAGACAAATATGCCCTCATTGCAAGTGCACTGCAACATTCTTGCCGCGGTTTTGTCCACAACTATGAAATCGTGCTGGATTTTTTTTCCGCTGTGTTAAGGGCTTGCCGCCGCCGGGTTTTCGGCGATTTGCCTACTCCAGCCGCCGACGTGACAATGCCGATCTCCCCGAAAACTGCCGCCATTATCGTTGCCGCCGGCCGCGGCCTTCGCGCTGGCGCTGGTGGACCCAAACAATATCGCATGATTGCCGGTCGCAGCGTCATCGCCCGCGCCTTGGACCCTTTTTGTGGGCATGTCGCGGTCGATGCCGTGCAACCCGTGATTAACCCCGACGACAGCGCGATCTTCGCCCAAGCCGTCGACGGTCTTGCATGCAATGTCGCGGTCAATGGCGGCGCGACACGGCAGGCCTCGGTCCATGCTGGACTTGAGGCGCTGGTGTCGCAAAAGCCGGACATCGTGCTGATTCACGACGCTGCCCGCCCCTTCGTGACGCCGGCCGTGATCGATCGGGCGATCGCCGCCGCCGGGATTACCGGCGCCGCGATTCCCACCGCACTCGTGACCGATACGATCAAGCAGGTCGATGCCAAGGGCGCCGTGATCGCGACGCCTGACCGCGCGCATTTGCGGATCGCGCAGACGCCGCAGGCTTTCAAATTCGACATCATTCTTGATGCGCATCGCCGCGCCGCGCGCGACGGCCGCTCCGATTTCACCGACGACGCGGCCCTTGCCGAATGGGCGGGATTGACGGTCGCGACCTTTGAAGGCGATCCTGCGAATATGAAGCTGACGACACCGGACGATTTCGTGCGCGAGGAAGCACGGCTTTCTGCGACTCTTGGGGCGTCGCTGGGCGACGTCCGCACCGGCACGGGCTACGACGTCCACGCCTTCGGCGAAGGCGATCACCTGATGATCTGCGGCGTGCGCGTGCCGCACACGAAAGGCTTTCTGGCGCACTCCGACGGAGACGTTGGCCTGCATGCGCTGGTCGATGCGATCCTGGGCGCTTTGGCCGATGGCGATATCGGCTCGCACTTTCCGCCAAGCGACGACAAATGGAAGGGTGCTGCGTCCGATGCCTTCCTGAAATATGCCGTCGAGCGCGTCACCGCGCAAGGCGGCCGGATCGCCCATCTCGATGTCACATTGATTTGCGAGCGGCCAAAAATCGGACCGCTGCGCGGTGCGATGCGCGCGCGCGTGTCCGAGATTACGGGATTGTCTCTCTCTCGTGTGGCCGTGAAGGCGACGACCAGCGAACGGCTCGGCTTTACCGGCCGCGAGGAAGGCATCGCCGCACTGGCGAGTGCCACCATCCGCCTGCCGTGGATCGACTGACATGACGGAGAGCAGCGACGCCAATGCCCGGTTTTCGAAGTTCGTCAGCGATCGCTGCGACCGCCGACACGAACTTCGAAAACCAAAGGGCATTGGCCATCTGACGATTCGAGTGACGCGTTTCGATCTGGAGTTCCTGAAGAGATACCGGCGATGACGCAGGAACTCCAGATCGGCGGCACCCGCCCCCTCGCCCGCGCGCTGCTCGATCTCTGCCGCAGCCGCAAGCTGATGATCGCGACCGCCGAATCCTGCACCGGCGGACTGGTCGCGGCGGCGCTGACCGAAATTCCCGGTTCGTCGGATGTGATCGACCGCGGCTTCGTCACCTATTCCAACGGCGCCAAGCGCGCGATGCTCGGTGTCGACGCATCGACGCTGGAAAACTTCGGCGCGGTCAGCAAGGAAACCGCGATCGCGATGGCGGTCGGCGCGCTTGAAAAAGCTGATGTCGATCTCGCGGTCTCGATTACCGGCATCGCCGGCCCGGGCGGCGCCACGCCCGGAAAGCCCGTTGGCCTCGTGCATCTCGCCGTCGCCGCGCGCGATGGCCGCATCGTCAATCGCGAATGCCGTTTCGGCGCGATCGGCCGCTCGCAGGTGCGTCAACGATCCGTTCTCGAAGCCCTGAGGATGCTAACGGACCTCGCGCGCGGGCCGCAGCCGCCGGTCAAGAAAGCCGTCCGCGCCGTCGAGGCTCGCGTCGCCCGCACCCCGCGCCGCAGCGCTGCGAAACGGCGCGTGACGAAGCGCGTGGTGAAGAAGAAGCCGACGGCTTAGCGATTCTTATTCACAAGCACGACGTCATCGCCCGGCCGTGTGCCTTTGCACACGAAGACCGGGCGATCCAGTACACGCAGGCCTGATTGTACTGGATCACCCGGTCTTCGCGCGCGAAGATGCGCGCTGCCGGGTGATGACGACCGTTATCGGCGTATAGCCGTCGTCAGATTGACGCTGCCGGCGTCTTGGGGCGCACCCCATAGACCTGATCCGCGCGCTTCTCGAACGCGGCGGCGAAGCGCTGAAATGCCGTGTCGAACATCGCACCCATCAGGATCGCGAGCATGCGGCTCTTGAATTCGTAATTGATGAAAAAGCTGACATCGCAATCGTCGCCGCTGGGCTCGAACGTCCAGCGGTTCTCTAATTTTGCGAACGGCCCCTGCAGATATTCGACGAGGATTTTACGGTTGGCGCGGTCGAGCGTGACGCGGCTCGTGAACGCCTCGCGCACCAGCTTGAACGACACCGTCATGTCCGCGACGATCATTTCGGTGCCATCAGGCTTGTTGCTGCGCTGACGAACCTTGATGTCCTTGCACAGCGGAACGAACGCCGGGTATTTTTCGACATCGGCGACGAGGTCGAACATTTCGTCGGCGCTGTGGCGGACGCGGCGGCGACTGGTGAATTGCGGCATGGTATTAACGCGACAGAGCGGCCCGCGCCGCCTGCAATTTTGCAAAGTCGGCCCCGGCATGATGCGACGAGCGCGTCAGCGGGCTCGCCGACACCATTAAAAAACCTTTGGCGTAAGCGACCTTTTCATAGCCAGCGAATTCGTCCGGCGGCACATAGCGCATGACCTGATGATGTTTGCGTGTCGGCTGGAGATACTGACCCATGGTCAGGAAATCGACGTCGCCCGAACGCAGGTCGTCCATCACCTGCAGGATCTCGTGGCGCGCCTCGCCGAGTCCGACCATGATGCCGGATTTGGTGAACATCGTCGGATCCAGCTCCTTGACCCGCTGCAACAGCCGGATCGAATGAAAATACCGCGCGCCGGGCCGCACGGTCAGATAGCGCGACGGCACGGTTTCGAGATTGTGGTTGAAAACGTCTGGCTTGGCGGCGACCACCTGTTCCAGCGCGCCGGGCTTGCGCAAAAAATCCGGCGTCAGGATTTCGATCGTCGTTGTGGGGCACGCGGCGCGGATCGCGCGAATGGTGCGCGCGAAATGGTCTGCGCCGCCGTCGGCCAGATCGTCGCGATCGACGGACGTGATGACGACGTGGTGCAGGCCGAGCTTCGACACCGCCAGCGCGACGTGCTCCGGCTCAAGAGCGTCGAGCGCGCCGGGCATCCCCGTCTTGACGTTGCAGAAGGCGCAGGCGCGGGTGCAGGTGTCGCCCATGATCATGAAGGTCGCGTGCTTCTTGGTCCAGCACTCGCCGATATTCGGGCATCCGGCCTCTTCGCAAACTGTGACGAGCTTGTTCTCCTTGACGATATTGCGGGTGTCCGCATAGCCGCGCGTGTTCGGCGCGCGGACCCGGATCCAGTCCGGCTTCGGCGGCGATAGCAAATCCGGCCGGTTCACCTTTTCGGGGTGGCGCGGCAGCAACGGCGTGGTGGAAATGGTATCGAGGACGACGACCATGGATTGTCCCTGTCTGGTCCGTTTAGTTAAGCCGAACATCGGCTTGCCGCAACCCGCCGTCGCGCTATAGAGCGGAGCCATGGAATCGCTCGGCCCGCGTCTCGGCAAACCCTTCTTCGACCGCAGTGTGCACGACGTGGCAACCGAGCTGATCGGGGCGACGCTGTTGTTCGACGGCGTCGGCGGCGTGATCGTCGAAACCGAAGCCTACCACCAGACCGACCCGGCCTCGCATTCCTATCGTCGCCAGACGCCGCGCAACGGCACGATGTTCGGCCCCGGCGGCTTTGCCTATGTCTATCGCTCCTACGGCATCCACTGGTGCGTCAATTTTGTCTGCGAAGGCGTTGGCTCGGCCAGCGCCGTGCTGGTCCGTGCGCTCGCGCCGACGCATGGCGTTCCGGCGATGCAGCGGCGTCGGCTGCTGCATGACGAGCGCATGCTGTGCTCCGGGCCCGGCAAGCTCTGCGCCGCGCTGGGAATCACCGGCGCGCATGACGGTCTGCCGTTGGACGCACCGCCCTTCGCGCTTCATGCCCGGACAGCACCGCCCGACATCGCCGTCGGTGTCCGAATCGGCATCACCAAGGGCGTCGATCTGCCGTGGCGGTTCGGTCTGAAGGGGTCCAGGTTTGTGAGCCGGCGTTTTCCTGAACCAACCACGTCGGCATCCTGAGCTGCGCTTTACGACGCCTCTTGGCGTCGCCAAAGCGCCTCGAAGGATGGCCGCATCCACCGTCTCTCATCCTTCGAGGCTCGCAATCGGCGACGTCTTCGTCGCCGATTGCGAGCACCTCAGGATGACGACAACTTTGTCACTCCGCGCTCTTCAGCCGCTCCATCGCCTCGTCGAGCTTGGCCCGCCGCGCCAGCGCATCGTCGCGCTTGGCCTTCTCCTCTTCGACGATCTCGTCCGGTGCGTTGGCGACGAACTTATCGTTCGACAGCTTGGCGTCGACCCGCTTGATGTCGGCGCCGGCCTTGGCGATTTCCTTGGTCAGGCGCGCGCGTTCGGCGGCGACGTCGATCACGCCCTTCAAGGGCAAAGCCGCGACCTCGCCGCGCACCAGCAACTGCACCGCGCCATCGGGCGCGCGGTCGGCGAAGGCGATTTCGCCAAGCCGCGCGAGGCGCTTCATCACGTCGCTCCAACGCTGCGCCCGCGCCTTGATGTCGTCGGACGCGCCGATCAGCAGAAGCGGCGTCAGCGTCGCCGGCGTGATGTTCATCTCCGCGCGCAGCGAGCGAATGGCGGTGACGAGGTCGACCACCCAGCCGATCTCGGCCTCCGCGGCGGGATCGCTGAAGCCGCCCTCGAAATTAGGCCAGGCTGTCAATGCAAGCAGAGCGCGGTCCTCTCCCCCCTTGTGGGGGAGAGATAGAGAGGGGGGTAAAGTTGCATTTGGAAGATGTTGTTCACCCCCCTCCCCGCCCGCCCCCAACATCAGGGCGTTCACGCCCGTCTTCGACGGGCTATGGGGGGAGGGAGAAGAAAGCGCTGTCACCGCCCATAATTCCTCGGTGATGAACGGCATGAACGGATGCAGCAGCTTGAGGATTTCGTCGCGCGCCCACGCCACCATCGCCTGTGTCTCGGCCTTGGCGGGCGAGTCCGCGCCCGTCATCACGGGTTTGGCAAGTTCGAGATACCAGTCGCAATAGACGTTCCAGACGAAGCGATAGAGCGCGCCGGCGGCGTCGTTGAAACGATAGGCCTCCAGCGCCTCCGTCACCTCGCGCGTCGCGGCGACCGTCTCATGCGCGATCCAGCGGTTCAGCGTTTCGGTCGCCTGCGTGTGGTCGAAATCCGCCGGCAGCGCGCAACCGTTCATCTCCGCGAAGCGCGATGCGTTCCACAGCTTGGTCGCGAAATTGCGATAGCCTTCGACGCGGCTGGTCGCGAGCTTGATGTCGCGGCCCTGCGCCGCCATCGCCGCCAGCGTGAAGCGCAGCGCGTCGGCGCCATAGGTGTCGATCAGGTTCAAGGGATCGATGACGTTGCCTTTCGACTTCGACATCTTCGCGCCCTTCTCGTCGCGGACGAGGGCGTGGATATAGATCGTCGGGAACGGCGCTTCCTTCATAAAGTGCAGGCCCATCATCATCATCCGGGCGACCCAGAAGAAGATGATGTCGAAGCCCGTCACCAGCACGTTGGTCGGGTAGTAGCGCGCGACGTCGGTGGCGTCGTCGGGCCAGCCCAGCGTCGTGAACGGCCACAGCGCCGACGAGAACCAGGTGTCGAGCACGTCCTCGTCGCGCGTGATGAAGCCTGCGCGCTTGGCCGGGTCGGAAGCCATCTCGGCGCCCTGCTCCGGCGTGATGATCTCCTTCTCGACGTAATAGCCAAGCGCCCTGCCGACGGCCTCGTCCTCGCTCTCGGCGACGAACACCTTGCCGTCCGGGCCGTACCACGCCGGGATCTGATGCCCCCACCAGAGCTGGCGCGAGATGCACCACGGCTGGATATTCTCCATCCAGTCGAAATAGGTCTTCTCCCAGTTCTTCGGCACGAAGGACGTCGCGCCGGAACGCACGGCGGCGATGGCCGGCTGCGCCATCGTCTTGGCGTCCACATACCATTGGTCAGTCAGGTAAGGCTCGATGACGACGCCCGAGCGATCACCGTGCGGCACCGCGTGGGTGTTCGGCTCGATCTTGTCGAGGAAACCGAAATCCTCCAGCCGCTGCACAATCAGCTTTCGTGCGGCGAAACGGTCCAGGCCGTGCAATTCGTCGACGAGTTGCTCGGTGCCGACAGGCAGGCCGCGCAGATAATCTTCGTTATCGGCGAGCGCGAGCTTGCCTTCGATGTCGAGAATGCCGATCTGCGGCAGATTGTGCCGCCGGCCGACCTCAAAATCGTTGAAATCGTGGGCCGGCGTGATCTTCACCGCGCCCGAGCCCTTCTCCATGTCGGAATAATCGTCAGCGACGATCGGGATCAGGCGGCCGACCAGCGGCAGCACGACGTTCCTGCCGACGAGATGGCGATAGCGATCGTCCTGCGGATTCACCGCGACCGCGCTGTCGCCGAGCATGGTTTCGGGACGCGTCGTCGCCACCACGATATAGGTCGCGGCATCGTCCGGATCGAAGGTCGCACCCTCGAGCGGATAGCGCAGATGCCACAGATGGCCCTTGACCTCGATCTGCTGCACCTCGAGATCGGAAATCGCGGTCAGCAGCTTCGGATCCCAGTTCACAAGGCGCTTGTCCTTGTAGATCAGCCCCTGCGCGTGCAGTTCGACGAACACCTTGACGACGGCGCGCGACAGCCCCTCGTCCATCGTGAAGCGTTCGCGGTCCCAGTCGCATGACGCGCCGAGGCGCTTGAGCTGGTTGATAATGAGGCCGCCGCTTTCGGCCTTCCATTGCCAGACGCGCTCCAGGAATTTGTCGCGCCCCATGTCGCGACGGCCGGGCTCCTGACGCTCCATCAATTGCCGCTCGACCACCATCTGCGTGGCGATGCCGGCATGGTCCATACCGGGCTGCCACAGCACGTCGCGGCCGCGCATGCGCTCGAACCGGCACAGCACGTCCTGCAATGTGTTGTTGAGCGCGTGACCGATATGCAGCGAGCCGGTGACGTTCGGCGGCGGGATCATGATCGTGAACGGCTCGGCGTCGCGGCGCTCCGGCCGGCCGGCCTTGAACGCGCCTGCGGCCTCCCATGCGGCGCCCATGCGGGATTCGATATCGGCGGGCTGATAGGTCTTTTCGATCATGACGGAGCAATCACTCGGCGGCGCATAAAGGCGCGAGGGTTAGACGGCTTTAGAACAAGCCGTTGCCGCAGGGTCAACCTGCCCTGATTTTACCCGCTCACCCCTGCGAAAGCGGGTATCCCGGGAGACAGTCTCAGTTGAAAAATTAGGATCCGCGCTTTCGCGGAGACGAAAGGCTCTGACGCATTCAGCGGCCGCGCGAGACGCGTTCGATCTCAGCCTTGACCATGCGTTCGACCACGCCCGGCAGATTGTCGTCGAGCCAGGTCTTCAGCATCGGCCGCAGCATTTCCTTGACGAGGTCTTCCAGCGTGCGGGCATTGTTGCTCAGGACGGTATTGGCCAGCGAGTTAAAGGCTGATTCGACCGCCGACACCGTCGAGCGCGACAGAATATTCGGCGCCAGTTGAGCGGCCAGGTCCGGGGCCGATGGCGCCGGCGATGGCGTGAACGAGGATTGCCGGTACCGCGTGGCAGATTCGCTGAATTCGAGATCGTCCTGCGGATCGACCTTGCGGAACGGTTTCGGTGCGGGATCGGGCAGCGCCATGTCGTCGGTCAACTCGAATACATCGCCGTCGGGCAGCGATGGGCGGATTTCGGATGCGGTTGTCGTTTCGTCGAGCCCTGCCAACATCACGTCGATCTCGTCTTGGCTGTTTCCGACGACGGAGACAGGCTTGGCCAACGGTCCCGGAATCGACCGGACCGGTGAAGCACCGGCAGATTGCATTGGCTTCGCGGCGACGACCTGCGGCTTCGGCGGGTCCACTTTGACGGCTTCGATTTTCGGGGTATCGGATTTCACCGCCGACATGGTCGCGGCTTTCGCGCCCCCCGCGTCAGGCTTGGACTCATAAGGTTTGGACTCAGAAGGTTTGGAATCATAAGGCTTGGAATCATAAGGCTTGGCATCGGCAGGTCGAATTTCAGCCGGCTTGGCTTCGTCATCGGCGATGATGCGACGGATCGACGCCAGAATTTCCTCCATCGAGGGCTCCTGTGCCTTCGCAGGTTGCGTCATGTCCGACTCCACATCATCAACGCGATCATCTGCGCCCTGTTCGCACGACAGATTTGACCGATTTTGGATTCGAAGGCCCCGACTTTCGTCACGCGCCTCTGACTTGTCCCCAGATCAGGCAACGCGCTCGCAAAGCCTGACCGCGAATCGCTTCGTGCCCTTTGCGAAAGGGTAAGGCATCGCTGCAAACATTGGCAAGAATTAGAGATGCGCGCCGCATCGGCGGCGCGCCGTCTTGGTTGGATCAGCGGCCATCCGGCGTACGGGTGCCTGCCCAGCTATCGCGCACCTGATGATAATGCACGCTGGCGTCATAGACGGTTGTCCCGAGGCGCAATGTCGCCGGCGACAGCCGACCGACGGCGCTCAGCACCGAGTAGGATGCGACGACCCGGTCGTGCTGCGCCGTCACCAGCGCGACGCGGGCGTTCACGAGCGCCTGTTGCTGATTCAGGACGTCGAGCGTCGTGCGCTGACCGGCCCTCGCTTCCTCGCGCACACCGTTGAGTGCAATTTCTGACGCCTGAACCTGCGCTTGCGCGGACGTCACCTGCGCGCGTCCAGCAAGCAATTGCCCCCACGCCTGAGCGATTGTCGCACGGGTCTGGTCGCGGGTCTGTTCGAGCACGAGCCTTTGTTGGGCCAGGTTTTCCTTGGACTGCCGGATCAGCGCGTATTCTCCGCCGCCCTGATAGATCGGCACCGACACCTGGGCCACGGCCGAGGCCGTGAAACTTTTCGGGGTCGTGATCGCCTGCTCGTAGGCCTGCTGCACGTTGGCCTGCAGCGTCACCGTCGGAAACAGCGCGCCTTCATTGACCTTCACGGTCAGGAAATTGATGTCGATGCCGAACATCGCGGCCGTCACGTTCGGATTTTCGACGAGACCCTGATTGATCGCGGTTGCCAGCGACGATGGCAGATAGCGATCGACCGGCGATCCCGGCGCAAGGGCATTCGGCTCGCTGCCGACGATGCGCCGGAAATTGGCGCGCGTCGTCGCCAAGGTCGATTCGGCGGCCAGTTGCTGGGTGCGGCCGGCGGCCAGTTGCGCTTCCGACTGCGCCACGTCGGTGCGTGTCACTTCGCCGACGCTGAAACGGTCGCGTGTCTGTTTCAGCGTTTGTTCGAGTACGCGGACGTTGCTGCGCTGAACTTCAACCGTCGCGGCGTCGCGCAGATAATCCATATAGATCGTCGCGGCGGCGAGCAGAACGGATTGCTCCAGCACGCGCAGACCTTCACGGGCCGACGAGACCTGGCTTTCCGCCGCGCGCGTGCGATTCGCGGTCTGGAAACCGTTGAACAATGTCTGCGTTGCGGTCGCGCCGACGCTGCGCGGAACTTGCGAACCTTTCAAATTCACAGTGTTGCCGAGAATTTGCGAGGTGGTGTCAGTATATTGATAGCCGGCGCTGGCGGTCACGGCGACACGGGGCCGATAGCCCGACAGCGCTTGCGGCACATTCTCATCGACCGAACGAACCGAAGCCCGTTGAGCATTCAATTGCGGGTTCGTCTGATAGGCGCGCACAAGCGCTGCCTCGATCGTGTCGGCATGCCCCGGCGCCGATCCGAATGCGATCAGCAATGCCGACGCTGCAACCCCAGTCCAAACTTTTACGCAACGCATGCCGCAATTCCAATCATGACGACAGACGCCAGATTCACGCTGATTCGGCGATAAACCGGGCCCATCGGTTGTTAACGAGTCGCTAACGGGTGCTATCCTAGAGCGCGGCAGGCGGGCTAGGAACCCCTGCGAGATGGTGCACAGCGGAAACTCCGGGGATGGGGCATCCGCGCCACACCTCCCCGCAAGCAGAGAAAATCAAAGGTTTTTCAACGAAATGAGCGCGGGAACGCGCTCAGAAAACGAACGCCGCGGGCCGTTCCAGCCCCGGCAGAATCGGAACCGTCGCATCGAACAGCGCGCGGCTGCCGAAATCGTCGTGCGAGCGCGCGACGAGAACCGCGCGTTGCGGTTGGGTCGTCGCGAACACGGCGACCAGACGGCCTTCAGGAGCGAGCTGCCGGTAAAGACTGTTCGGCTCGATCTCGGTCGCGCCATCGATGACGATGACATCGAAGGGCGCGTTATGGACGCTGCCATCGGTCGCCTTGGCCGGCTCGACGATGATATTGCCGTAACCCAGCATCGCGAGATTGGCGCCTGCGTCCGTCGCGAGTTGGCTGTCGCTTTCGGTTGCCGTCACCTGCCCTGCCAGTCGCGAGACGACGGCCGCCACGTATCCGGTGGCGCAGCCGACAACGAGCACATTGTCGGTGGGAGAAATGCCGGCAGCCTGCAGCATGCGCGCGATCACGACGGGCTTGATGAGATAACGTTTCGGCGAACCCGCCGGGCTGACATCGAGGTCGATGTCCAGATAAGCCATCTTGCGCAACCCCGGCGGCACGAAGGCTTCGCGCGGCACCGCAAGCATGGCATCGATGATGCGAATGTCGGTGACGTCGCTCGGACGAACCTGACCGTCGACCATTTTTTGGCGGGCGGTCGCAAAATCGGACATGAACGATCCTGTATCGGCAATGGACTGTCCGAGGACTAAGGCAGCCCGTTGCGCGATGCAAGATGAAGTCGCAGGCTGGCGCGCCTAGAGTTCGATGGGGATCGCAAGGCGCGCAATCAGACAGGCAACCTCGTCGAGATGGGACGCATCATGCTCGTCGACGGCTTCCGCCAGCAATGTCACGCACTCGTCATCGCTGATGGCGTCGAGCGGTCGGCCGTTGAAGGCGATCGAAGGCGAGGGCATGTGCTGGGTCGCGGCTGTCATTGTCGGCATCATCGTCTCCATGAATGCAAAATGGATGCTGATTGTTGGGCGAGTCGTTTGATCAGGCAGCGAACATGGTCAAGATCGACTTGGAATTGGCCGATTTCACGATGCGAGCATGGCCTCCTTTGGATGATTTGGTACGAAAAACGCCGCAAATGCTGATGAAAAAACATCGTCATTTGCCACTTTCCAAGCGCCGATCGCTTTGTTATAGGCTGCGGCTTGCAAGCTCATCGCTTGGCAATGTTCCCTGGTAGCTCAGTGGTAGAGCATTCGACTGTTAATCGAATGGTCGCTGGTTCGAATCCGGCCCGGGGAGCCAACATCTTGATCTCCCGCATCATTTCCTAATCCGTTTGCCGCGGTCCCCGGAGGCCGTGGCTGTGGCGAATATGCAAAATCTGGACCCGTTCCGGCAGTTCGATCAGAAATTCAGCATCCCGCTCGAGGTGATGGATTGCCGCCGGATCGCCGCCTGTGAAGGCACTCATATTCTCGAAATCGGACCAGTATGAAATCGTGACGAACTCGGTGTCGGTCTCTCGGTCGTCCCTCAACGTCTGAACGCCCAGCGCCTTGTCGATCAGCGGCTTGATGCCGGCCTCGTAGTTATAGGCCTCGTAATCGTCGGCCTTGTCGCGGGTGGTTCGCCCGCGCCAGACCCGCGCAATGGTCGGTTCCGCGATTCCTTTTTCCGATCGCATTTCTGTCTCCAGATGAATTTACGATCCAACGCATGAGACCGGCCGAGGTTCGGATCGCGATCCTTTAACCAAGACGGTCCGCCGAACCGGATCGGTACAAATTGAGCGATCCGCTCAACCGAGCGGCAAAGCCTTTCTGAGACTGTGGCTCCAACAGGGAGACCACAAAATGAACGAACTCGAATTCGACCGCCTGCTCGACGCCGTCAGCGACGCTTTCAATGAGCGCTCGTTTGATTCGCTGCGGTCTCCTCCCCTCGCCCCGCCGATGGCCGCGAACGACAATGATCTGGCTTGGCCGCTGGTGCCGTTCCCGGAAGGCTGGCACGCCTCCAGCTGAGCCCATCAAGACGAAGCGCAACGCCGGTCGGTTGCCTATCGGATGGAGGCCGTATAAGAGTTCGGCCTCATGGGGCCACGTGGCGGAGTGGTTACGCAACGGTCTGCAAAACCGTGTACTCCGGTTCAATTCCGGACGTGGCCTCCATCCCGTCAGACCAGCTTTGTCAGCCAATCGGCGATCGCCTCGCCGATAGCCGTGCCTGAATCCTCCTGGATGAAATGCGAGCCGGGCACGGTCACTTCGGTCTGATGTTTCCATGTTCGACAGAACTCGCGCTGCGCGCCGATCAGGATCGCGCCCGGCTCCGCATTGACGAACAGTTTTGGCAGATCGTTCTGCGCCATCCATTGCGCATAGGCGTCGACAAGGGCCACGACGTCGGCCGGCTCACCTGCAATCGGAATTTGCCGCGGCCATGTCAGCGTCGGCCAGCGATCCTCGCGGTTCAGAAATGGCCGCCGATATTCGGTCATTTCCGCATCCGACAACGTCCGGATCACCGATCCCGGCAACACACGTTCGATGAAAAGATTGCGGTCGAGAATCATCTGCTCGCCCTTGTCCGAGCGGAAGCCTTGAAAGACGGGAGTGGCGGCCGGGCTCCAGTCAGCCCATGACGCTATCGGCCGGACGATGCCTTCCATGTAGGCGATGCCACGGACGCGGTCGCGATGCTGATTGGCCCAATCGAAGCCAAGGGCCGAGCCCCAATCGTGAACGACCAGAATTAACGTCTCATCAGGTCCAACGACCGTGTCGATGAACGCGGCGAGGTAATCGCGATGGGTCGTGAGCCGATAGGTATCCGGCGTCACATCCGGCAGTTTCGCTGAATCGCCCATGCCGATCAGATCAGGGACGATCAACCTTCCGTGGCCTTCCAGCGGAGGCAACACATCGCGCCAGAGATAAGAGGAGGTCGGGTTGCCGTGCAGAAACAGGATCGGCGTGCCGGTTCCGCGCGCGTGATAGGCCATGCGCTGTCCGGCAATCTCGACAAAACTCTTTGACAGCGGCTGCTCGGACATCGCGGACCTTTCGTTTTATCTTTTATATGCGCTTCTTGCGGCGGTAGTCGCGCTTGGGTTTCGGCTTCGGCGCAAGTTCGGGAATGGTCGCCTGAGCGTCGCGATAGGCCGCCAGCATGCGCTCGAAACTTGCCGTCAGCGTCGTCTCGATTTCCGGTTTGCGTTCCAGCCCAGCCACCAGCATCGCGACCGCCTCCAGCGTCGAGAGCCCGTCGCGACGCGGCTCGCGGCGCAGTTTTCCGTAACGCGACGGCTGCGCCGGATCCAGAATGATGCGGCGGCATTTCAGCATCCACGCATTGCGCCACCACAGCGCCTTGGCCTGGCTCCAGGTGCCGTCGAGCACGATGACGCCCTGCAAATCCTTCAGGATGCCGCGCTGGTTCTCTTCGAGCTGGCTCTTCTTGTCGATCGCGACGATATCGCGGTCCGTCTCCAGATCGGCGACCTTGGCGGAGCCGAGATAGAGAATGCCCCAACGTTGCGGATCGACGTCGCGCCCGAGGATTTTCGACAGGCTCGGCCAGGACAGCCCGACCTTGACCAGCGCATCCCGGAAATGCAGCGCGGTGACGCGCGCCGTCGCAAGCAGTCTGTCCTGCTCCTGCGGATGCTGCAGGATCAGCACGGAAATCTTGTTGTCGATCGGCGTGATGCTGTCGCAGATGCACAGCGGCTCCGGCTTGTGGCAGCGCGGGCATTCCGGGATCGGCTCACGTTCATCTGGATTGGCGGCATTCTTTGTCATGCGCCGTGATACGCTGCGCGGTTGAAAGCTACAACAGCGCCCTATTCCGCCGGCGCTGCAATCGCAGCCGGTTCGCGCCGCCAGCGCATCCGCAACCGGTCGATCAGCAGGTAGATCACCGGCGTCGTATAGAGCGTCAGGATCTGCGACACGAACAGCCCGCCGATGATGGTGATGCCGAGCGGCCGGCGCAATTCGGTGCCGGGACCGGTGGCGATCACCAGCGGGATCCCGGCGAACAGCGCCGCCAGCGTCGTCATGAGGATCGGCCGAAACCTTGCGCTGCAGGCCTCGAAAATCGCGTCCGCGGACGACAGGCCGCGATTGCGCTCCGCATCCAGCGCGAAATCGACCATCATGATTCCGTTTTTCTTGACGATGCCGATCAGCAGAATGATGCCGACAAACGCAATCACGGTAAGCGGCGTGTTGGTGAGTTGCAGCGCCAGCAGCGCGCCGAGCCCGGCCGAGGGCAGCGTCGAGATGATCGTCAGCGGATGGGCGAGGCTCTCATAGAGCACGCCGAGCACGATATACATCGCGATCAGCGCCCCCAGAATCAGCAAAGGCTGGCGCCCGCTGCTCTTTGCGAAATCCGCCGCATTGCCCTCGAAGCCGCCGCGGATGCCGTCGGGCATGTGCAGTTCGTCCACCGCGCGCTGGATGTTCGTGGTCGCGTCCTGCAATTGCGCGTCGGGCGCAAGATTGAACGACACGGTGGTCGATGGAAATCCCTGCGAGTGATAGACCGCGAGCGGCGCGATGCCGCGCTCGACCTTCACCACCGCTGACAGCGGCACCTGCGCGCCATCCGCACCGGCGACGAAGATGCGCTGTAGATCGGATGGATCGTTCTGGAATTTCGGATCGATCTCCATCACCACCTTGTACTGGTTGCGCTGGGTGTAGATCGTCGAGATCTGCCGCTGCGAAAAAGCGTTGTTCAGCGCCGCGTCGATATTGGCGACGCTGACGCCGAGGCTCGCCGCGGTCTTGCGATCAATCACGAGATTGAGCTGCAAGCCGCCCGGCTCGCGGTCGCTCGAGACATCCGTGATGCCGTCGATGCTCTCCATGCGTTTGCCGACGATCGGCGCCCATTTCTGCAACAGGCCGAGATCGGTCGAGGTCAGCGTGTATTGATAGTCGCTGTCGCTCTGGCGGCCGCCGGCGCGGATGTCCTGCGCTGCAAACATGAACAGCCGGATCCCGGGCACCACGGCGATATTGCGCCTGAGGCGATCGATCACCTGCTGCGTGGCGATATTGTCGGTGCGCTCCGACGGCGTCTTCAGGCTGATGAACATGGTGCCGCGATTGGCCCCGCCGCCGCCGGGTCCACCGGCCGCGCCAAGCGACGATCCGACGCTTGCGACAGCCTGATCGGCCATCACGATATCGGCGATGCGCTGTTGCAAGCCCAGCATCGACTGAAACGAAATGTCGGCCGAGGCACGCGTTGCGCCGATCACAAAACCGGAATCGTCGGTCGGAAAGTAACCCTTCGGCGTCTTGATGTAGAGAAACACCGTCAGAACGATGGTGGCGAAAAACACGATCAGCGTCAGAAGCGGAAAGCCGAGGACGCTTCGCAACGTGCGTTCGTAAAACCGCACGATCCGCGACAGCGTGCCTTCGATCGCACGGTCGAACCATGTCGCGTCGCTCGACGTCGCGGACTTGATGAAATGCGCACAGATCATCGGCGTCACCGTCAACGAGACGACGGTCGAAACAACGATGGCGAAAGTCAATGTCAGCGAGAATTCCCGCAACAATCGCCCGACGATGCCGTCCATGAAGATCAACGGCGTGAACGCCGCGATCAACGACAGGCTGATCGACAATACCGTGAAGCCGATTTGTTTGGCGCCTTCGAGCGCCGCCTCGAACGGCGCCATGCCGTGTTCGAGATTGCGATACATGTTCTCGATCATCACGATCGCGTCGTCGACGACGAAGCCGACCGAAATCGCCAGCGCCATCAGCGACAGATTGTCGATCGAAAATCCAGCCAGCCACATACCGGCGCAGGTGCCGGCCAGCGCCAGTGGGACGGAAATGCCCGCCGCGATCGTCGGCGTGATCCGGCGCAGAAACACGAACACAACGATCATCACCAGCAGCGCCGTGGCGCCAAGCGTCCACTCCATGTCCTCGACGCTGGCGCGGATGGTGCCCGTGCGGTCGGTCAGCACCGAAACGTCGATGCTGGCCGGAATGAGCTTCTTGACCTCGGGGATCAGCGCCCGCACCCGGTCGACGGTGTCGATGACGTTGGCGTCGCCTTGTTTGGTGATCTGGATCAGCACCGCCGGCTGCTTGTTGAACCATGCGATGCTGCGGCTGTTGCGGGTCGCGTCCTCGACCTCGGCGATATCCGACAATCTCAGAAAATTGCCGGCGGCGCTTTTGACGACGATATCGGCGAATTCGGCCGCTGTGCGCATCTGCGGATTGACCGACAGCGTCTCGCTCTGCCGGCCGCCATGAAAGATACCGACCGGCCCGAGCGGATTGGCATTGATGATCGCGTTGCGGATATCGTCCGTGGCGATGCCGGCGTTGGACAGGGCGACCGGATTGAGGGCGATCCGCACCGCGGGCTGATCCGCTCCGGACACGTTGACCTCGCCCACGCCCGGCACCTGCGAGATGCGCTGCAGCAACACCGTATCGGCGACGTCATAGATCGCCTTCGGCGGCATCGTCTTCGATGTCAGCGCCAGAATGAAGACAGGTGCGGCCGATGGATTGGCCTTGCGAAATTGCGGCAACGTCGGCAGGTCGGTTGGCAGATCCGCCAGAGAGGCATTGATCGCCGCCTGAACGTCGCGAGCGGCCTTGTCGATGTTGCGGCCGATCGCGAATTGTAGCTGGATGCTCGTGGTCCCGAGCGAACTCGTCGAGGTGATCTGGTCGATGCCCGCGATGACGCCGAGGCGTTTCTCCAGCGGCGCCGCCACCGTCGCCGCCATGATCGAGGGATCGGCGCCGGGGCGCGTTGCCGAGACCCGGATCGACGGGAAATCGATATTGGGAATCGACGCGACGGGCAGGAAAAAATACGCCACGAGCCCGATCAGAAACAATCCGACCGCCAGCAATGTCGTGCCGACAGGCCTGCGAATGAACGGCTCGGAGATCGACGCCATCAGGGCGCACCGATCGGCGCCGCCTCTTGCGGCGACGGTTTCTCGAAGCGGCGATTGATGCGGTCGAGCGCAAGATAGATCACCGGCGTCGTGTAGAGCGTCAGCAACTGGCTCAGCACCAGCCCGCCGATGATCGAGACGCCGAGCGGAAACCGCAACTCTGAGCCGGTGCCGCTTTCGAGCGCCAGCGGCAGCGCGCCGAACAGTGCAGCCAAGGTGGTCATCATGATCGGGCGGAAGCGCAGGAGACACGCCTGAACGATCGCCTCTTCCGGCGACTGGCCGCCATTGCGTTCCGCATCGAGCGCGAAATCGATCATCATGATCGCATTCTTCTTGACGATGCCCATCAGCAGAATGATGCCGATCAGCCCGATCACCGACAGATCCTGTCCGCACAGCATGAGCGCCAGGATCGCGCCGACGCCGGCGGACGGCAACGTCGACAGGATCGTGATCGGATGGATGAAGCTCTCATAGAGCACGCCGAGCACGATATAGATCGTCACCAGCGCAGCGAGGATCAGCCAGGGCTGCCCGGCGAGCGATTTGGAAAACTCCGCCGCATCGCCCGAATACAGGCCGGCGATACCAAACGGCATGCCGATGCGGGTCTCGATCTCCTTCAGGGCCTTGACGGCATCGCCGAGCGCCGCGCCGGGTGCGAGATTATAGCTCAGCGAGACCGACGGGAATTGTTCCTGATGCGAGATCGCCAACGGGGCCGTGGTGCGCGTCAGTTCGGCAACCGCCGAGATCGGCACCTGCGCACCGCCCGTACCCGGCACATAGAGCTTCGACAGGATGTTCGGGTCACGCTGGTTTTCCGGCAGCGCCTCCAGCACGACGCGATACTGGTTGGCCTGGCCGTAGATCGTCGAAATCTGTCTTTGGGCAAACGCATCGTTCAGCGTGTCGGTGATCGCCTGGAGGTTGACGCCGAGTTGCCCGGCGCGTTGCCGGTTGACATCGAGCGCGGCCCGCAAGCCGCCGTCCTGCGCTTCCGACGAGACGTCACGAAATAGCGGATCCTTGCGCAATTCGGCGACGAGCTTGCCGGCCCAGAGCGAGACCTGTTTCGCATCGGTGCCGGTCAGCGTGTACTGATATTGCGAGCGGCTCGCCTGCGTCGAAATCTGGATGTCCTGCACGGGCTGGAAATAGACATTCATGCCGGGAATGGCGGCGACGCGCTCCTTCAGCCGCTCGATAACAGCGATGATGTCCGTGGTTCGCTCGCCCTTCGGCCGCAATGTCAGCACCAGGCGGCCAACATTGGTGGTCGGGTTGACCGCGCCTGCCCCGATCACCGAGACGACGCCTGTCACGTCGGGGTCGGCCTTGATCGCATCGGCCGTCGCCGTCTGGCGCGATTGCATTTCGGCAAAGGACACATCCGCGCCCGCCTCGGTCACGGCAATGATCGAGGCTGTGTCCTGGAGCGGCAGGAAACCCTTCGGCGCGATCACATAAAGCCCGATCGTCGCGACGATGGTGAAAAACGTGACGATCAGCGTCGCCGGCTGATGGCGCAGCACCATGAGCAGCGTGCGGTGATAGAGTTCAACCATGCGATCGATGAAGCGGCTCGCGGCCGCGAGGCCCGGCACGGCGAATTCCTCATGCATCGGCTTCAGAAGCCGCGAGCACATCATCGGCGTCAACGTCAGCGACACCACCATCGATGTGACGACGGCGATCGTCAGCGTCAGCGCAAATTCGCGGAACATGCGGCCGACGAGGCCGGACATGAACAACAGCGGGATGAACACCGCGATCAGCGACACCGTCAGCGAGATCACTGTGAAGCCGATCTCGCTGGCGCCCTTCAAAGCTGCCTCCATCGGGCGGTCGCCGTCCTCCATGTGCCGGACGATGTTCTCGATCATGACGATCGCATCATCGACCACGAAGCCGGTGCCGATCGTCAGCGCCATCAGGCTGAGATTGTCGAGGCTGAAGCCGGCGAAATACATCACGCCGAAACTGGTGATCAGAGACAGCGGTAACGCGACGCCGGCGATCAAGGTCGCGCGCAA
Organism: uncultured Tardiphaga sp.; assembly: GCA_964244735.1. GTDB lineage: Bacteria > Pseudomonadota > Alphaproteobacteria > Rhizobiales > Xanthobacteraceae > Tardiphaga. The sequence continues at coordinate 9,001 of CAXTJT010000004.1, read as the reverse complement.
CGAGCGCAGAAACAGCAGCACCACAAGCGTGACCAGCACGACCGAGAGCACCAGCGTGAATTGCACGTCGTGCACCGAAGCGCGGATCGTCACCGTGCGGTCGCTGACGATGGTGAGTTTCACGCCGGCCGGGATCGCGCGCTCGATCTTCGGGATCTCCTCGCGGATCTGCCGCACGACCTCGATGACGTTCGCGCCGGGCTGGCGCTGGATGTCCACGATCACCGCCGGCGTGCCGTTGAACCAGCCGCCGGTGCGGTCGTTTTCCAACCCGTCGACGATGCGCGCGACGTCGCCGATCGTGACCGGCGAGCCGTTGCGATAGGCGATGATGATCGGCTTATAGGCGTCGGCCGCCGCGATCTGGTCGTTGGCGGCGATCGTATAGGCTTGCTGCGCGCCGTCGAGCGAACCCTTCGGGCCAGACACATTTGCCCCGGCGATCGCGATACGCAAATCCTCCATCGAGATGCCATAGGAGGCGAGCCGCGCCAGATCGGCCTGGACCCGCACGGCGGGCTTCAAGCCGCCGAGCACCGCGACCCGGCCGACGCCGGAAATCTGGCTGAGGCGCTGGCCGATCAGGCTGTCGGCAAGATCGCTCATCGCGCGCAGCGAGATCGTGCTGGAGGTCAGTGCCAGCGTCATCACGGCGGCATCCGCCGGATTTACTTTCGCATAGACGGGCGGATAAGGCAGGTTTTTCGGCAGGACGCCGGCGGCGGCATTGATCGCCGCCTGCACGTCCTGCGTCGCACCGTCGATGTCGCGGTTCAGGTCGAACTGCAACGAAATCTGGCTGACGCCGAACGAACTCGTCGAGTTCATCGACGTCAGCGACGGGATTTGCCCGAGCTGACGCTCCAGCGGCGCGGTGATCAGCGACGCGATGACGTCCGGGCTCGCACCCGGCAATTGCGTCGAGACCTGCACGGTCGGAAAATCGACCTGCGGCAGCGCCGACACCGGTAAAGCCCAGTAACCCAGCAAACCGCCGATCAACAGCGCGACGCCGAGCAACGACGTCGCGACGGGTCGGCGGATGAAGGGTTCGGACACGCTCATGGGTGTTTGATCCAGCCATGCTCAGGCGCGACATTTGCGCAGGCGGCAGCGCTCTCCTTCTCCCCGTACTTACGGGGAGAAGGTTGGGATGAGGGGCTCTTCTCGAGAGAAGGCGCCCCCTCACCCGGCATTCTCACGCTTCGCGCGCGAATGCCGACCTCTCCCCGCAAGCGGGGAGAGGTGAGGCCGTGCGCGTTGTGAGACCAATGAATCATGGCGACTTCGTCGCGGCCGGCGCAGCCGGTGCGGGACCTGTCTGACCTTTTTGATCGCCTTCGGAATTCGACGCCTCGCCGCCCTTCTTGCCGCGACGCTCGCCGCCTTTGCCGTCACCGCCCTTGCCTTCTCCCTTTCCTTGCCGCTTGCGCGGCGCGAGGTCGGGCGTAATCGTCTGGTCGCTCTTGCCGATCGAGACTTTTGCGCCATCGGCCAAATTCGCGAAGCCCGTCGTCACCACGCGATCCGTCGGCGACAGGCCCTTGGCGATGACCGCATCGGTTTCGTTCTGCTGCGTCACCGTGACGGGCTTCGCGCTGACAGTGTCGCCCTCGCCGATCACATAGCTGAACGAGCCGGCGGGGCCGCGCTGCACGGCCGAGGTCGGCACCACGATCGCCTGCGGCAACGTCTCGACCTTCAGCCGCACATTGACGAACTGGCCGGGCCAGAGCTGGAATTTCGCGTTCGGAAACACCGCTTTCAGCTTCACCGTGCCGGTGGTGATGTCGACCTGATTGTCGATGCCGGCCAGCGTGCCGGTATCGACGACGGTGACGCCGTCATTGCCGAACACATCGACCGCGAGTTCGCCCTGTCCGGCGGCGGCGTTGACGCGGACGATCTGCTGTTGCGGCAGGCTGAACTGCACGGCGATCGGCTGCAACTGCGTGATGACGACGATGCCTGTGGTGTCCGACGCCTTGACCAGATTGCCGTTATCGACCTGCCGCAGGCCGACGCGGCCGGTCAGAGGCGCCACCACCCTGGTGTAGCTCAGCGTCGCTGCCGCATTGTCGATCGCCGCCTGATCGGAACGCACCAGCGCCTCCTGCTGTGCGACGGATGCCTTCTGGGTATCGGCCTGCTGCTTCGATCCGGCATTGGTGGCGGCAAGCTGCTGATAGCGCGTCAAATCGATGCGCGCATTGGCGAGCGTCGCCTCGTCCTGCGCCTTTTTGGCGACGGCCTGATCGAACAGCGCCTTGTAGAGGACCGGATCGATCTCTGCGAGCACGTCGCCGGCCTTGACGTCCTGCCCTTCCCTGAAGTTGATCGATGTCAATTTGCCGTCGACCTGCGCGCGCACGGTGACGGTATTGAGTGCCTTCACCGAGCCGACGCCGTCCAGATACACCGGCACGTCCTCGACGCGCGGCATCGCCGCCAGCACCGGCACCGCCGCGTCCGGACGACCGCCGCCGAAACCGCGATTGGCATTCGTGGCTTGTTTGGGCTGCATCGCCATCCAGCCGATGTAACCAAGCCCGCCGAGGATCAGCAGCGTGATGAAAATCGACACGACGCGGCGACGCGCGCCGCCCGGCGCGCGCGTGGCGGGCGACGGCTTTTCGTCCGTTTCGATTTTCGTGCCGTCCGGCTTAAAGAGCATTGACCGGTCTCTCCACTCGCGGTTCCCAGCCGCCGCCCAGCGCCTGATACAGGCTGACGACAGCCAAAAATCGCAACAATTGGACTTGCGACAGCACGTCCTGCGCCTGGAACAGCGTCAACTGCGTGTTCAGCACGGTGACGATGTCGGCCGTGCCGGCGCGCAACTGCTGCTCTGCGAGGCCGAAGGCGCGCTGCGAGGCCGACACGACCTCGCGCTGCAGCCGCAGCCGCTCGGTGGTTTCGCGGATCGCGACCAGCGCATTGTCGACGTCCGTGAAGGCCGACACCACCGTCTTGCGATAGGTCTGCAGCAGTTCCTCCTGCCGTGCCTTGGTTAGCTCGAAATTGCCGAGAATGCGACCACCGTCAAAAATCGGCTGCGTCAGGCTGGTGGCGACGTTGTAGAACACCGCCTGCGGCGTGAACAAGGTTGCCAGCGCAGCGCTCTGGTAGCCGGCATTGCCGGTCAGCACGATGCTCGGAAAAAACTGCGCGCGGGCATTGCCGACATTTGCGGTGGCGGACGCCAGATACGACTCCTGCCGACGAATGTCCGGCCGCTGCGTCAGCAATTCGGACGGCAGTCCGGGCGTGACGCGCGGCGCCGTGATCTTGTTCAGCGATCCGCCCGAGACCGCGAGGCTTTCCGGCGGCCGCGACACCAGCAGCGCCAGCGCGTTGATGTTGGTCGCCAGCGCCTGGCGCAGCGGCGGCACCGAGGCGCGTTGATTGGCCAGCACGCTTTCCTGCTGCGCGACTTCGAGATCGCTGCCGGTGCCGGCGGTCAGCCGCGACTTGATGGCGTCGAGAATGCGTTGCGCGCTGGCGATGTTGCTCTGGGCCGTGCGAATGCGATCCTGCGACGACAGCACCTGAAAATAAGCGTTGGCGACGGCCGCCATCGTCGTCAGCGCCACGACCTCGCGGTCGAAGCGCACGGCATTGGTGGTCTCCTCGGCCGAAAGCGCCAGATCGCGGTTCTTGCCCCAGAAATCAAACTCATAGCTCGCGCTCAGCGACGCTGAATAGGTTCTGATTTCTCGCCCGCCGGTCGAGCCGACCACGGTTCCACCGACCGTCGATCCCACCGCCGTCGATGTCGCGCTGGAGCTTTTCAGCTGGGTGGCCGACGCCAGAGCCGACAGGCTCGGCAGCAGGGCCGCGCCGGTGATGCGGGCCTGGGCGTCGGCCTGCGTGATCCGCTCGGCGGCGGCAGCGATGTCGAGATTGACGATTTGCGCCTCTTCCATCAGCGCCGTCAGTTCGCGCGAGCCGAAGCCGCGCCACCAGTCGAGTTTCGGCGGCGCGTCGGTCCTCTTGCCACCCGGTGCGATATAGGATGGCGGCACGTCGAGGGCCGGATCGGGCAGATCTTTCGTCAGAATGCAGCCGCCGGCGCTCGCCGCCAGCACGAGCGCGCCAAAACGCGCAAGGCTAATACGCGCCAAACCAAGCCGCGCCCTGCCAAGCCGTAACGATCCAGCCGTCGCGCGCACAGGCGTCATATCAGATCGCGGCCGTCCCACCGTGTGATGCTTTCCAGTCAATCCCCGCAACATCTTAGCTTGCCGATCAAGGCGCGGACAGGGCTGGCGCGACTTATGTGCGTCCGTTGGCGCACGCAATGGCTTTCGCGCCAATCCGAATTAGCCCGCAACCACGGCCTTTTCCTGACAAGCGGCCCGCGAGCGCCGCCAGCCTTACGAAGATTTCATCTGTCTGACCCACCCTATCCGCCTGATTTGCTTGACGTTCGGGCCGTCCGTTCATCGGCTTGCTGAAACCGTGACAACGCGGCATCGTAGCTTGTCCGTGTCAGATATCTGGCCGGTTGGGGGCAAACGGAAATGCGCGTCGCAGTGGTTGGAACGGGAATCGCCGGCAACGCCGCTGCGTGGGCGTTGTCGCAACGATACCCGATCACCGTCTACGATCGCGAATTGCGCCCCGGCGGCCACAGCCATACCGTCGCGATCGATTATGACGGCACGACGGTCAACGTCGATATCGGCTTCATCGTCTATAACGAGGTCAACTATCCGAATCTCAGGGCGCTGTTCGCGCATCTCGGCGTCGAGACCGTCGAGAGCTGCATGAGTTTTGCGGTGTCGAGCGACGGCGGCCGTTTCGAGTGGAAAGGCGGCGGTGAAACCTGGCGCGATACCGCGCGCGGCCTCTTCGCGCAGCGGCGCAATCTCGTCTCGCCGTCCTATCTGTGGATGCTGCGCGACATCCTCACCTTCAATACCCGCAGCGTCGCCGACCGCGACGCCGGGCTCCTGAAGACTATGACGCTCGGCGAGTATTTCAGCTTCCGCAAATTCGCTCCGCGCCTGCTCACCGATTATCTGGCGCCGATGGGCGCCGCGATCTGGTCTGCGCCGGCGTCGCAGATGCTGGATTTCCCGGCGGAGAATTTCGTCGCCTTCTTCAGCAATCACCGTTTGCTGCAATATGACCGTCCCGTCTGGCGCACCGTCAAGGGCGGCAGCGCGCGCTACGTCGAAAAACTGATGGCGTCGTTCAAGGATCACGTTCGGCACGGCTGCGCGGTAACGTCGATCGAACGCACACCGCACGGCGTCGTCGTCCATGACAGCCTCGGTCATCACGAGACCTATGATCACGTCGTGATCGCCAGCCACAGCGATCAGGCGCTCGAGATGCTGTCCGATCCGAGCGCCGACGAACAGGCGATCCTGGGCGACATCGGCTATTCCCCGAACACCGTCTACCTGCATCGCGATCCGAAGCTGATGCCGAAGCGCAAGCAAGCCTGGGCGTCCTGGAATTTCCTGCGCTGGAAACGCGACGACGCAAATGCGACGAGCCCTTGCGTCAACGACGTCGCCGTCACCTACTGGATGAACCGGCTGCAGGGCATCCCCGACGACAAGCCGATATTCGTGAGTCTCAACCCGCCCCGCGCGCCCGACCCGGCCCTGACCTTCGGCCGCTATTCGTTCGAGCATCCGATGTTTAATGCCAAGGCTTTCGCCGCGCAAAAGCGCATCGACGACATTCAAGGCCAGCGCCACACCTGGTTCGCCGGCGCCTGGACCGGCTACGGCTTCCATGAAGACGGTCTGCGTTCCGGGCTCGCCATTGCAGAGGCCCTTGGCGCGCCGATCCCGTGGCGCGCGCCCGCCCCCGAACTCGCTGAAGCTGCGGAGTGACGATGCCGCACGACCACGCCGGCAACACGGCGGCGACGGCGCCATCTGCCGCCGCGTCGCTTTATGTCGGCAATGTCATGCATGCGCGGCTGAAACCGATGGGCCATCGGTTTTCCTATCGCGTCATGAGCCTGCTCATCGACCTCGATCGCCTCGACGAAGCGGACAGACAGTCGAAGCTGTTCGGCGTCAACCGCAGAGCGCTCTACAGTTTCCGCGAATCCGATCACGGCTTGCGCGACGGCTCGTCGCTGCGCGCCTATGCGCACCACTGCGCGGCTAACCACGGCATCGACCTGGCCGGCGGCCGCGTGCTGCTGCTGTGTTATCCGAGGCTGCTCGGCTACACCTTCAATCCGCTGTCGGCCTATTTCTGCTACCGCGCCGACGGCCAACTGGCGCTCATGATCTACGAGGTGCGCAATACCTTCGGCGATATCCATCCTTACGTGCTGCCGATCAGGCCCGGCGAGGCCAGCGCCGCCGGCATCCGGCAAGAGCAGGACAAGCTGTTTTACGTCTCGCCCTTCATCGACATGGCGATGCGCTATCATTTCCGCGTCTCGCCGCCCGGCGACGACGTCAAATTGCGAATTCTCGAAACCGATGCTGAGGGACCGCTGCTCGCCGCGACCTTCAACGGCGACCATCGCCCGCTGAACGGCCCGACTTTGGCGGCGATGTTCGCCGCTTTGCCGATGGTCACATTCAAGATCATGGCCGCCATCCATTGGGAAGCGCTGCGGCTGTGGATCAAGGGCGCAAAACTGGTGCCGCGCCCTGCGGCGAATGCATCGCAGACCGCCTTTGCGGGCCGCCGAAGCGATGCTTATAATCATAACGCGGCGTCTGCTCCCGAACAGGCACCAGCGCGCAAAGGTGCGCTCGTGCGATGACGGTATGGCTCCCGCCGATGCCGAATACGAGTCTTGCGCGGACCGGATGCAATCTGCTCCGCTGCCGGATCAAGTGGACAAAATATGTCTGACGTCATGAACACCGAGTCTCTCGCCGCCTCGATCAGCCGGGCCGATCCGTTCGACGCGCCCGCAACCGGTCGATCCGGCACACCCGGCGCACCGATCCTGCTGACGCCGGGCAATGTCGCGGCTGAAGTCGGCGACCTGCCGCGTCTGGTGCGGATGGCCTTGGCCTATGGCGCGAAGTTGCGCCGCGGCACGCTCGACGTCACGCTGCCCGATGGCCGCGTGGTGCGGATGGGCGGCGTCGAGCCCGGCCCCGCGGCCGCAATGACGCTGTATGACTACAGCTTCGCAGCGCGACTGTTGAACGGCGGCGACGTCGGCATCGCCGAAGCCTATCTGCACGGCGAATGGGACACGCCGGACCTGACGCAATTCCTCTATTTGTTCTGCGTCAATCATGATCTGATTCAGGCGATGCTGGGCAACAACCCGGTGATGCGCTTCGTGCAGAACGTACGGCACTGGTTCAACCGCAACACCAAGCGGCAGGCGCGACGCAACATCCATGACCATTACGATATCGGCAACGCGTTCTATTCGGCATGGCTCGATCCGAGCATGACCTATTCGTCCGCGCTCTACGAAACGCCGACGCAGGATCTGACCTCCGCGCAGACCAACAAGTATCGCCGGCTGGCCGAAGCGATCGATCTGCAGCCCGGACACACGCTTCTGGAAATCGGCTGCGGTTGGGGCGGCTTTGCCGAATACGCGGCCAAGCATCACGGCGCGCGGGTTGTCGGTCTCACGATCTCGACCGAGCAGCGCGACTTCGCGCAAAAGCGGATGTTCGAGGCGGGCCTGTCCGATCGGGTCGAGATCAAGTTTCAGGATTACCGCGACGAGCGCGGCCAATACGATCGAATCGCCTCGATCGAGATGATCGAAGCCGTCGGCGAAGAATTCTGGCCGCAGTATTTTTCGCAGTTGCGAGATCGCCTGCTGCCCGGCGGCCTCGTCGGCATTCAGGCGATCACGATTCAGGATCGGCTGTTTCAAGGCTATCGGCGCGAGGTCGATTTCATCCAGCGCTACGTTTTCCCCGGCGGCATGCTGCCTTCGCCGGCGGTGCTGAAATCGCTTGGCGAGAAATTCGGTGTTCCCGTTATCCGCGAGCGCATTTTTGGAGAAGATTATGCCAAAACGCTTGCGACATGGAGAGACAATTTTCGCGCGGCCTGGCCAAACCTGATTCCGCTCGGCTTCGACGATCGCTTCCGCCGGCTATGGGAATACTACCTCGCTTACTGCGAGGCCGGATTTCTTTCAGGCAATATCGACGTTCGGCAAGTCGTGTTCGCCAAGGCGAAATAAGCGTCGTCTGTCGACCGCGAATGCTTGCTGCGGCGCTCCCTTGTGCCGCTCTTTCGCGTGAATTAGGGTCGCCGCCCATTCAAGACGAAGCGGGCAAGCCTCCCAATATGCAAATCAATCAAGACGTGGTCGATGCGATCGGCCGGACGCCGCTCATTAAGCTGAGGCGTGTGTCCGAAGCGACCGGTTGCACGATTCTCGGCAAGGCCGAGTTCATGAATCCGGGCCAGTCGATCAAGGACCGCGCGGCCTTGTTCATCATCCGGGATGCAATGGAGCGCGGCGAATTGCGGCCCGGCGGCATTGTTGTCGAAGGGTCCGCGGGCAATACCGGAATCGGACTCGCGCTGGTCGCGAACGCGCTCGGCTTCCGCACGGTGATCGTGATTCCGGAAACGCAGAGCCAGGAAAAGAAGGACATGTTGCGGCTGTGCGGCGCAGAGCTGATCGAAGTGCCTGCCGTGCCTTACTCCGATCCCAACAACTACATCCGTTTGTCCGGCCGGCTCGCCGAACAACTCGCCAGAACCGAGCCGAACGGTGCGATCTGGGCCAACCAGTTCGACAACACCGCCAATCGGCAGGCGCATATTGAGACGACCGCACCGGAAATCTGGGAGCAGACCGACGGCAAGCTCGACGGCTTCGTGTGTTCGGCCGGCTCCGGCGGCACGCTCGCCGGCGTCTCGATGGGCCTGAAGGCAAAGAACCCTGACATCAAGATCATGCTGGCCGATCCGCTCGGCTCGGCGCTGTATAATTTCTACAAGAACGGGGTGCTCAAGTCGGAAGGCTCATCGATCACCGAAGGCATCGGTCAGGGTCGCATCACGGCCAATCTCGACGGCG
>CAXTJT010000003.1:0-277728 GCA_964244735.1 uncultured Tardiphaga sp. | reverse complement strand
TCTCCGCCGCCGACCAGATGCTGCAATCGACCTCGAACATGTTCCGCTGAGGTGATGACGATGACCTTTCGCTCCCTTCTAATCGCCGCGCTTCTGGTCGCGCCCGGCTGCGCGCGCGCGCAAGCCTCGCCCGACGCCATTGCCGCGCCGGTGTTGCGCGCCAATGTCACCGTCTCAAGCGACGTGGTGCGGATCGGCGACGTGCTCGACAATGCTGGTTCGGCCGCGCAGATCGCGATCTTCCGTGCGCCGGATCTCGGCACCACCGGCTCGCTGCCGGTCCGTCAATTGCTCAGCGCGTTACGCGCTCATCAGGTGATCGGCGTCGACACGCGCGACCTGCACGACATCGCCGTGACCCGCGCGGCACGCACGATCGACACGTCGGAGATCGAACGCCAGATCGCGCAGGCGCTGGAGCGTCGCAACGGCGTTGGCGAAGCCGCCAATCTGCTGCTGACCTTCGATCGCGATCTGCAGAATGTGCAACTCGACGCCGCCAACACCGGCACGCTGTCGGTGCAATCCGCACGCTTCGATGCACGATCCGCACGGTTCGATGTGACGCTGCTGATTGCCAATAACTCCGTGTCGCCGACCAAGCTGCGCTTCACCGGCACCGCGATCGAGACCGTCGAAGCCGTCGTGCTGATGCACGGCGTCGAGCGCAACGACATCATCAAGAGCGCTGACGTCGTCATCGAGCGTCGTCCCAAATCGGAAGTAGGTCTCGACGCCGCGCCGCGCGACCGCGCCGTCGGCATGCAGGCCCGCAAGCAGTTGCGTGCCGGTCAGCCCCTTCGCGCCAGCGACTTGTCGAAGCCGGATCTCGTGCAGCGCGATCAGGCCGTCACGCTGATCTACGAGACGGCGGGGCTTTATCTCACCGTCCGCGGCAAGGCGATCGAGGCCGGCACCGAAGGCGACGTCGTCAACGTGCTGAACCTGCAGTCCAAGCGCACCGTCTCCGGCACCGTCGTCGGTCGCGGTCAGGTGTCCGTCATGGTGGCGGCGCCACGCCCTGCCGAGATGGCCGAGCGCGCGCCTGCGTCACCGGTGGCTTACGCCACTGCCGAACCCCGTAAGACCGAGTAAGTATCATGGCTCTTTTGTCCCGCGCGTTTCGACCGATCGCCACAGCAGCTTTGCTGGCGATGGCCGGTTTTGCCGGCGGCTGCTCCTCGATCGACCGTCTCTCGACGCTCGGCGAACGACCCGCCTTGGCCGCGATCGAAAATCCGACAACGCAAGCGGGCTACAAGCCCGTGCAGATGCCGATGCCGCGCCCGGAGCCGGCGTCCTATAACGCCAACTCGCTGTGGCGCAACGGATCGCGCGCCTTCTTCAAGGATCAGCGCGCGCATCAGATCGGCGATATTCTGACCGTCACCGTCAATTTCACCGACAAGGCCAACATCGCCAATGAAACGCAGCGCAGCCGCGCCAACAAGGAAGACTCCGGAATTAACGATTTCGCCGGCAGCAAGCTTTTGACCGGCAGTGCCGCGGCCGTGTTGCCCGGCCGCCTGCTAAGCACCGACTCGACATCATCGAGCGACGGCAAGGGCTCCGTGCAGCGCCAGGAAGCGTTGCAGACCAGCGTCGCGGCGGTCGTCACGCAATTGCTGCCGAATGGCAATCTCGTCGTCGAAGGCAAGCAGGAAATCCGCGTCAACTTTGAAATCCGCGAATTGATCGTCGCCGGCATCGTGCGGCCGGAGGATATCCAGAGCGACAACACGATCGACAGCAGCAAGATCGCGCAGGCCCGCATCGCGTATGGCGGCCGCGGTCAGATCACCGATGTGCAGCAGCCGCGCTATGGCCAACAGGTGCTCGACGTCTTGCTGCCGTTCTAACGTCAACCAGCTCCCACGCCGCCATCGTGCTCCCACGCGGTTGCGGCGTCTGAACCGCGGCCCCCGTTCAGCTCCCCTGAACCGGGGCCGCGGTCGTTATGCGCGCCGTTTGGTCGGCTGCTTGTCGATCGTCATATCCCAGAGCCGGAAGCCGCCTTCAAAGGCATTCTTGTTGTCGCCGCGCGTGGTATCCGGCGGCAGGTCGTCGATCTTGTCGGCATTTCCGCCGCCGAGCACGACGTATTCCGGCTGCAACGCGGCCTTCAGATCATTGACGACTTCGGCCACCCGCCGCCGCCACTTTTTCCGGCCGAGGCGCTTCAAACCGGCCGCGCCGACATAATCCTCGAATGTCATTCTGTTGATGTAGGGCAAATGCCCAAGTTCCATCGGCGCCAGCACGCCGTCGAGGATCATCGCGGAGCCGAGCCCCGTCCCAAATCCGAGAAACAGCATACGGCCGCCGTTATAGCTGCCGAGGGCCTGCATCAGAGCATCATTAACGACCTTGACCGGACGGCCAAAAGCCTTCGCGAAGTCGAAGCCATCCCATCCCGTCCCAAGATTGTGCGGCTCATTGAGCGGACGATTGTCGACGACGGGTCCGGGATAGCCGATGGAGATGACGTCAAAGGTCCAATCCTTGGTCAGACTTTTGACCTCTCGGACCATCGCTTTCGCCGTAAGATGCGGTCCCGATTCGAACTCGCGCTTCAGGCGCTCGTGCTCGGTCATCACCTTCACATGCGATCCGCCGACATCAATGGTCAGGATCGTCCTTCTGCGTTTCCGCATTCGCCTTTTGCCTTGCCGGTCGTCGGATCGACCTTTAACCGTGCATACCGATGCCGCGATGGTCTATGACCGGCGATGGGCCAGTCGGTGCGCGCGAGCCTATTCGTCGCGATAGACCTTCTCGCGCTTTTCGTGTCGTTCCTGCGCCTCGACCGACAGCGTCGCGATCGGACGGGCTTCGAGGCGCTTCAGCGCGATCGGCTCGCCGGTTTCTTCGCAATAGCCATAGGTGTTGTCGTCGATGCGCTGGAGGGCCGCGTCGATTTTCGAGATCAGCTTGCGCTGACGATCACGCGACCGCAATTCGATTGCGCGATCGGTTTCGGACGACGCGCGATCCGCGATATCCGGATGATTGACGTTTTCTTCCTGAAGGGTCTGGAGCGTGATCTTCGACTCCTTGAGGATTTCTTCTTTCCAGTCGAGGAGCTTGCCGCGGAAATATTCCCGTTGGCGCTCGTTCATGAACGGCTCTTTGTCCGAGGGCCGGTAGTTCTTCAACTTTTCCAAGTTCTTCAACCCTTTAAGGCCAACCCTTTGGCGGCGCCGCGCCGGTATTTGCGGCTGCGCGCAGCTTATATAGGGGCGGTATGACACAGACAATAAAATCCGGGCGTGTATCCACCGGGTCATCATCCGGTTTCATGCATCGGAACCGTGCGGCGCTCAAGACGCCGGCAAAACATTCAGAACTGCCCGGCCTTGGCCAGTTCGACTTCAACCCGGAGTTCAATTTCGGATAGCACGGCGTCAAGGCCGACGTCACCTGACGAGGATTTGAGGCCGGCGGCGGCGGCGCGCAGCCGCGTCACGGTGGAGGGCTCGAAGGTTCCGGCCAACATGCCGATCTTGAGTTGATCGAGAACATCGAGCGCGCCGCGGCCGCGCTGAACCGACCTCCTGCGCCGCTCCAACGGGTCTTCGACCCCCTGCAACGCCAACAAAACGTCGAGGGACGTAGCCGGTTTGGGGGAGCTGGCGGCGCAGATGTCGGCGGCTGATGTCGTATCCGGCAGCGAGAACGCGATGGAGCCGCTGCGTTTCGCGGACGCCGTGGGGGCGCCGAAGCTGGTGCCGTTCGGTCCGTAAATGCGCATCGTCGTGGTCTTTCGCAGGTAGGAGCCATCCGCAACCTCGTCGCTTATGGTTAAGGAACCGTAAATCGCCCGGCAATTCTTGCCGCCACGGCAGCTTTGGCGTGCCCCCGATCGCCTCCGACCCAATCATTTTTACGATTTTCCAAACAAAAACAAAGGCATGTTGGCTGGCACGGCGTTCGCAACGACGAGACCGGATCGACGTCATGGGAGTGGCGTGCCGTCCGGGACGACTTCGACTGGGAGCAGAGAATGCGGCGCGGCGCGACGGCAAATATTGTGACGGTCTTGTGGCTTTCGGTGGCCGCATGGACGATGTGCTGCGCGCCGGCCGCCGCGACCTCGCGCATCAAGGATCTCGCCAATATCGAGGGCGTCCGCCAGAACCAGTTGATCGGCTACGGCCTCGTGGTCGGACTCAACGGCACCGGCGACACGCTCAATAACATCCCCTTCACCAAACAGTCGCTGCAGGCAATGCTGGAGCGCATGGGCGTCAACATCCGCGGCGCGACGATCCGCACCGGCAACGTCGCCGCCGTCATGGTCACTGGCAACCTGCCCGCCTTCGGCACGCAAGGCACGCGGATGGACGTCACCGTTTCCGCGCTCGGCGACGCCAAGAGCCTGCAGGGCGGAACGCTGCTGGTGACGCCGCTGCTCGGCGCCGACGGCAACGTCTATGCGGTGGCACAAGGCTCGCTCGCGATCGGCGGCTTCCAGGCCGAAGGCGCGGCCGCCAGCGTGACCAAGGGCGTGCCCACCGTCGGCCGGATCGCCAACGGCGCGATCATCGAGCGCGAGATCGAATTCGCACTGAACCGCCTGCCCACCGTCCGCCTTGCGTTGCGCAATGCCGACTTCACCACGGCCAAGCGCATCGCCGCCGCCGTCAACGATTTCCTCGGCTCGAAAACCGCCGAGCCGATCGATCCCTCCACGGTGCAATTGTCGATTCCGCCGGAATACAAGGGCAACGTGGTCGCGCTGCTGACCGAGATCGAGCAGTTGCAGGTCGAGCCGGACCTGGCCGCCAAGATCATTATCGACGAGCGCTCCGGCATCATCGTGATGGGCCGCGATGTCCGCGTCGCCACCGTCGCCGTCGCGCAAGGCAACCTCACCGTGACGATTTCGGAAAGCCCGCAGGTCAGCCAGCCCGGCCCGCTGTCGCGCGGCCGCACGGTCGTCACGCCGAACACCCGTGTCGGCGTGCAGGAAGACGGCAAGAAACTCGCGCTGGTAAAAGACGGCGTCTCGCTGCAGCAACTCGTCGACGGTCTCAACGGCCTCGGCATCGGTCCGCGCGACCTGATCGGCATCCTGCAGGCGATCAAGGCCGCCGGCGCGATCCAGGCCGACATCGAGGTGATGTGATGCAGGCGTCATCCGGTTTCGCGACGCTGCTCGGCAAATCGTCGATGCCGGACAAGGCGCTGGCGCCGACCCGCAACGGCCGCCCGGACATGGCGCTCGCCGAAGCGCTGAAGCAGGTCTCGCCCGAGAGGCAGGCGAAATCGAAAGCGCAGGCGCAGGATTTCGAGGCGCTGTTTCTGAACTCGATGTTTTCGCAGATGACAGCGGGCGTCAAAGGTGACGGCCCCTATGGCGACACGACCGGCACCGGCGTCTGGCGCTCGATGCTGACGGACGAATACGCCAGGAATTTCGCGAAGGCCGGCGGCGTCGGCATCTCCAAGGAAGTCTATCGCACGCTGATCCTGCAACAGGCCGGCAGCACGCCATGAGGAATTTTGCATGACAGCAGCGCCGCAACTCAAAAGCGTTCCGACGATGACGGCGGCCGAGACACCGACGGAGGCGCGGATGGTGGCTCAGACCTTGCTCGACGCAATGACGTCGCTGCTCGCGGTGATCGAGCGCGAGACCGAACTGGTGCGTGCCGGCAATGTCCGCGACGCCATGGCAATGGAGGCGCAGAAATCCGATCTGTCGCGGCGCTATGCCGGTGCGATGGCGCATCTGAAACTGAGCCAGCCCTATATGGCCAAGACAACGCCGGACCTGCTGAAGGCGCTGCATCAGCACCACGAACTGTTTCGCGGCATGCTGCAGGTCAATCTGACCGTGCTCGCGACCTCGCACGCCGTGACCGAGGGCATCGTGCGCGGCGTCAACACCGAGATGCAGCGCCGCAACGCGCCGCAGACCTATAATGCCTATGGCCAGCGCACCGCGCCCGGTCCGCGCAACATCACGCCGATCGCGGTGAGCCGGTCGCTGTAAGGTTCTTAACCTCTCCCCGCTCTTACGGGGAGAGGGAAGACCCTCAATGAAAATCCCGCGACCGCGGCAAGATTCGCACATCGCGCGGGTGGCGGATTTGTTGCGCCGGGGCATCGGGATGCTCGCGGCGGTCGTCGTTGAGCGGCTCATAACGGTTGGATGCGTCCGGCAATAGCGACGGTGTCGGCGCGAGTCCCTCGGACAATTGATTCATCTCGAAACTGCGATCGACCAGCCTGGCGGCGACGAGATGCACGACGCCCTCCTCGCTGGCCTGAATGGCGCCTTCGACCAGCACCAGCCGCGCGCCCATCACCTCCTTGCGAAATCGCTCCAAAATTGCCGGCCAGACCACGACATTGGCGATGCCGGTTTCATCCTCCAGCGTCATGAAGACGACGCCCTTGGCGCTGCCCGGCCGCTGCCGCACCAGCACGACCCCGGCGCATCTGACGCGGCGACCATTGCCTTTGGTCTCCGACACGAACCTGCATGGCGTGACGCGCTCGGCGTCGAACATCGGCCGCAGGAATTGCATCGGGTGGCCCTTCAGCGACAGCCGGATGGTCTGGTAATCCGCAACGACATGTTCGGCGTCGGGCATCTGCGGCAGCGCCTGCGCATGCTCGTCCGGCAATTCGCGCGCATCGGCGCGCTCAAATAGCGGCAGCGGCACGTCGTCCGGCAGTCGCCGCACGGCCCATAACGCGCCGCGGCGATCGAGCCCCAATGAGCGAAACGCGTCGGCATCCGCGAGCAGCACCAGCGCGCGTTTCGGCAGTCGCGTCGCGCGTGCGAAGTCTTCCAGAGTTGTGAATGGCTGACGCTTGCGGGCTTTGACGATGAGTTGGTCCCAGTCGTCGACGACATTGCTGCTTGGAGATAAGTCCATGTCGTTGACGCACGCACTGCCATCTCTCTCCCCCCTGGTGGGGGAGAGGTGGAGAGGGGGGTGAATGCGAGCACGGTGATGGTTATTACCCCCCTCCCTCACCCTCCCCCACAAGGGGGGAGGGAACGCGCCGTCTTCGTCTTGACTGCTCGTCCAATGTCGCCGGCTTTGCTTCAGTCTGTCGCGATCCTCATCCCGGCAGCGAAAGCCGTCGATCTGGCGAAAGCCGAGCCGCACGGCGTGATAGCGCCCGTCGCGCTCTTCCAGCGTGTTGTCGCCGAAACTGTGCGACACATCGATATCGCGCACGATAACGCCGTTGTCGCGCGCATCGCGCACGATCTGCGCCGGCGCATAGAAGCCCATCGGCTGCGAATTCAGCAACCCGCAACAGAACACGTCGGGATGATGATGCTTCAGCCATGACGAGACATAAACAAGTTGCGCGAAGCTCGCGGCATGGCTTTCCGGAAACCCGTAGCTGCCGAATCCCTTGATCTGCTCGAAGCAGTTTCTAGCGAAATCCGGATCATAGCCGCGCGCGATCATCCGCCCGACCATCTTCTCTTCAAAATTTCCGATGGTCCCGACATTGCGGAACGTCGCCATCGCGCGGCGCAACCCATTGGCCTCTTCGGACGTGAACTTGGCGGCGACCATGGCGATGCGCATCGCCTGCTCCTGGAATAACGGCACGCCGAGCGTCTTCTTCAGGACATCTTTCAATTCGTTTTTATTGCCGCCTTTCGGATAAGGATACTGGATGTCGTCGGGATTCATCTTCCGTCGCTTGAGATAGGGGTGCACCATGTCGCCCTGGATCGGACCAGGCCGCACGATCGCAACCTCGATGACAAGATCGTAGAATGTCTTTGGCTTGAGGCGCGGCAGCATGTTCATCTGCGCACGGCTCTCGACCTGAAACACGCCGAGCGACTCGCCGCGCTGGAGCATCTTGAAGACATCGTCATTGTCTTCGGGCTGGATATCGGCGAGCACATATCGCTTGCCTTTATGCTGATCGATCAGATCAAAACATTTGCGGATGCAGCTCAGCATGCCGAGCGCGAGGATATCGACCTTCATCATCCTCAGCGTATCGACATCGTCCTTGTCCCATTCGATGAAGGTGCGGTCGTCCATCGCCGCATTGCCGATCGGCACATAGCTGTCGAGCCTGTCCTGCGTCAGCACATAGCCGCCGACATGCTGCGACAGATGGCGCGGAAAGCCGATCAGTTCGGTCGCGAGCCGCACCGCAAGGCTGACGGCCGGGTTGTCCGGATCAAGCCCGGCCTGCTTGACCTGCATCTCGTTAAGGCCGCGGCCCCAACTGCCCCAGACCGTATCGGCGAGCGCGGCAGTGACATCCTCCGTCAGGCCGAGCGCCTTGCCGACGTCGCGGATCGCGCTGCGCGGCCGATAGTGAATGACCGTGGCAATGATCGCAGCCCGGTCGCGGCCATAGCGACGATAGATATATTGCATCACCTGCTCACGGCGCGAATGCTCGAAGTCCACGTCGATATCGGGCGGCTCCAGCCGCTCTTTGGAAATGAACCGCTCGAACAACAGATCGGTATCGGCCGGATTCACTGCGGTGATGCCGAGCACAAAGCAAATGGCGGAATTGGCGGCCGAGCCCCGGCCCTGGCACAGGATGCCCTGACGGCGTGCGAACATCACGATGTCATGCACGGTGAGGAAGTAATGTGCGTAATCAAGCTCGGCGATCAACGCCAGTTCTTTATCGAGCGTGGCGCGCAGCGCATCGTCGATCTCGTCCTCGAAATAATGATTGGCTCCCGCCCATGTCAGGTCTTCAAGATGCTGTTGTGCGGTCTTGCCTTTCGGCACCGGCTCGTCGGGATACTGGTATTTGAGCAGGTCGAGCGAAAACGAAATCTGATTCGCAAAGCGGACCGTCTGTGCAATCGCATCCGGCATGTCATGAAACAATCGCGACATTTCGCAGGCCGGCTTGAGATGCCGTTCGGCATTGGCCTCAAGTTTGCGGCCGATCGCGTCGATCGTCGTCTTTTCGCGGATGCAGCTCAGCACATCCTGCAGCGGCCGACGCGACGGGTGATGATACAACACGTCATTGGTGGCGAGCAGCGGCACGCGCGCGGCCGTTGCGATCCGCTGCAGCCGCGTCAGTCTCCGGATATCACCGCCACGATAGGACAAACTTGCCCCGAGCCATAGGCCCTCTGCACGACTGCGCTGCAATCGATCGAGCGCCTTCAACAAGACAACCGTGCGCAAATGCAACGAAGGCATCAGCACCAGAAGCTGGCCTTCGGCGAAATCGAGCAGGTCCGCCAGCACGAGATGGCATTCACCTTTGCCGGCGGCACGTTTGCCCCGCGTGAGTAACCGACAGAGCCGGCCATAGGCGTCGCGGTCGCGCGGATAGGCCAGAATATCCGGCGTGCCGTCGGTGAAAACGAGGCGCGCGCCGATCAAGAGCCGCGGCGGATGCGTGAGATCAGAATTCTTCAATTCCTTGTAGGCGCGTACGACGCCCGCCAGCGTGTTGCGGTCGGCAAGCCCGATCACAGGCAAGCGCAATTCGCTTGCCTGATGCACGTAGTCCTCCGGATGCGAGCCCCCCCGCAGGAACGAGAAATTCGTGGTGATTCCGATCTCGGCATAGTCAGACGCCGCTTGAAGATCACTCATGCGAACACCCCATGCAGAAACCAGCAAGGCGGCACGGGTTGCCCCTCCTTGAGGATTTCGCCATAGAGCCCGTCGCGGTAAAGCCAGAACCGCAATCCGAACTGATCCTCGACCCGGAAATAATCGCGGGTTGGAAGAGGGGTTGGAGCGCGCCACCATTCCATGGCGATCCGTTCCGGGCCTTCTGCGCGTACGATCACGTGCCGCGTGCGCCGCCAGTTGAAGTGCCGGGGCGGCTTGTCCGGCACTTCCGCGAACATCACCTCGATCGGCTCCGGATGCGCGAGCAATCGCAACGGCCGCAACGGCGGCTCCGCCGCGATGCGCGCCGGCCACGCCGCCTCCGCGGCGCCCGGAGGCCTGTGCAGCATCGGTACGGCAAGATCGGCGCGTTCCGGAATATGCGTGTCGACCGGCAGATAGCGCACCACACGCCGCGCGCCGAGCCGCGCCGCGAGACGATCGGCAAGCTGGGCGACGTCGTCGGCTTCATGCGCCGTGGTGTCGAAGCCGCGCTGTGCCGGCGTCACCTCAATCGCCTGGGTGGCGGCGAGCCGGATCAGATCGAAACCGAAACCGGGATCGAGCGGATCGTTCAGTGCGTCGAGCTTCTCGGCGAACAAACGTTGCACAATTCCCACCGACGTCACGGCATGACCGGCATCGACGGCGATCGTGCGCACCACGCCGTCGGTGCGGAAGAAACTCGCGGTCAATTGCCGCGCGCCCTTGCCGTGGCGCTCCATCGCGCCGACGAGGACGTGCGCAAGCGACTGGAGCGTGGCCGCGATCACATCCGACGTCGCGACCGGCTCGGCGAAACGCTTCTCCACCACATAATCCGGCACGGGCTTGCGCGGCGAGATCGGCGCGTCGCTCTGCCCCAGCGCCTGCGCCAGAAGACTTGTGAAATCAGAGCCGAAACGCGCGGCGATCTCATGCGTCGCGCGTGACGCAACCTCGCCGATGGTCTTCAGCCCGGCGCGCCGCAAGCCTTGCGTCACGGCAGCGTTCGCGCCAAGCGAGGCGATCGGCAACGCCGCGACAGCCAGCGCCTCCTCGCTTGGCCGCACCACGCGGCCATGCATGGTGCATGACAAGGTCCGCGCACAGGCCGCAGTGCCTGCGACCGCCGCCTGCACCTTGAATTTTTGCGCGGTGAGCGCGGCGCAAACCGTTTTCAGCAGCGCGTCTTCACCGCCGAAAAGATGGGCGCAGCCGGTAATATCGAGCAGCAGGCCATGCGGCGGATCGAGCCCGACCAGCGGCGTAAAACGATCGCACCAATCGGCAATGCCGATGAGCGTCGCCTGATCCGCCATGTCGTCGGCGTCTTCCACCGCGAGATCGGGACAGACCGCGCGCGCATTGGCAAGCGGCAGACCGATCGTGAGGCCCAACCGCGCCGCCGCATCATCCAGCGCGCAGATGTGCAGCGCGTTGTTTTGCCTGGCGACGACGATCAGCGGACGCGTAAGTTGCGTGCCGTGGCGCGACATCAGCCGTTTGATGCGGTCGGTCGGCAGGCGCGGCAGCCACAGGCTGAGAATCCGCCTGCGGTTCACGGAAACGATACTCATCACAATTCCATTCCATGATCCATTGTCCGATCGGGCCATGACGATGGCGCGCCAGCGTCGCGTCGATCACCGGCGCACCCCATGCCTCGACGGCGGGCGGCGAAGGCGCCGCGCGCACGATCCAGCGGGTCTCGGCGGTCGAGACCACCGGCATCGCGGCAATCCGCAGCATCAGCGCGGTGACGCCGGATTGGCTTGCGGCAAGCGTCAGTTTGCGGCTTGCAACGAGATCGAAGGCTCGCGTCTCGCCCCAGATTTCAGCAATGACGCCGCCAAGCGCATTACACGCCAATCCATCGGCCGCGACGCGCAAGACGCTCTCAGCATTCGCCGCACGCACGACCACGATGCGGCGCGGATCCAGCCCCAATTCGGCGAAACCCGACATTGACAGGTCGCCATTTTCACGCGCGGAAAAATCCTGTCGTACCCACAACAGAAATTTCGTTTCCGTCAGCCGCCGCGCGAGACCCGCGACGAATCCTGTCGCGCTCGCGCCATGCCGGCCCTCGGCGAACACCTCATGCAGCGCGCCGCGCAGCAGCCCGCCGCACAGCGCCGCATCGGCCCCGGCATGGCCCAGAGGCGCGCGACGTGCGGCGTTATCGATTTGCGGTGCGTCGAGATGCGCGATGTCGGAGCGCAGACTCGCAAGCGTGGTTAGGCGTGCGCCAGTCATGCGCCGCTCCTGTTCAAGATGTCCTGCCAAATCCGGTTTTAGGAGAACCAGACACTGGCTCAATTGTTCATGATATGTTCTAGTAAAGCCAAGCGCGGATGCAGAGTCAATCACGATCGGCAATCAATTTATTCGCGAATGGAATCAAAGGGATTCAACAGATGAACGTGCAACGCAAGCTGGAAATTCTCGCCGATGCCGCGAAATACGATGCGTCCTGCGCCTCCAGCGGCACCGAGAAACGGGACTCCCGCGGCGGCAAGGGGCAAGAACCTAAAGGATTGGGCTCGACCGACGCCGGCATGGGCATCTGCCATTCTTACGCGCCGGACGGCCGCTGCATTTCGCTGCTGAAAATCTTGCTCACCAATGCCTGCAACTATGATTGCCTCTATTGCGTCAATCGCGCCTCGTCGAACGTGCCGCGCGCGCGTTTTACCGTCGACGAGGTCGTAACTTTGACCATCGACTTCTATCGCCGCAATTATATCGAGGGCCTGTTCCTGTCGTCCGGCATCATCCGCAATGCCGACTACACGATGGAGCAAGTGGTGTCGGTCGCGCGAAAATTGCGCGAGGAGCATCACTTCAAGGGCTACATCCATCTCAAGACGATCCCCGAAGCCGACGATGCGCTGATCGCCGAAGCCGGAAAATATGCCGATCGGCTCTCCATCAATATCGAGGTGCCGGAAGAAGCAAGCCTCGCAAGGCTTGCGCCGGAAAAGGACATTCGCGCCATCCGCCGCACGATGGGACGGCTGCGTTTGAAACTCGACGATGCGAAAGCCGCCAAAAAAGATGATCGCGGCATGAAGGCGAAAGCGCCGCGCTTCGCGCCGGCGGGGCAAAGCACGCAGATGATCGTCGGCGCGGATGCCGCAACCGACAACACGATCCTGCACATGTCGTCGAACCTCTACGGCTCCTACAAACTCAAGCGCGTCTATTATTCGGCGTTCTCACCGATCCCCGATGCAAGCCGCTCGCTGCCGCTGCAATCGCCGCCTCTGGTGCGCGAACATCGGCTGTATCAGGCCGACTGGCTGATGCGGTTCTACGGCTTCGATGTCGGCGAGATCATCGATCCCGGACAAGGACCGAACCAAGGCATGCTGTCGCTCGACATGGACCCGAAACTCGCATGGGCGTTGCGCCATCGCGATCGGTTTCCGCTCGACGTCAACCGCGCCAGCCGCGAGGATCTGCTGCGTGTCCCCGGTTTTGGCCGCAAAGCGGTGGACCGCATCATCGCAACGCGCCGCATCTCGTCGATCCGCGCCGGCGATTTGAGCAAGCTGCACATTCCAAGGAACAAGGCGCTGCCGTTCATCGTTCTTCCCGACCACAAGCCAGTGCTGGCGCTGCTCGACGGCGCGGTGCTGGCGGAGCGCTTCAAGCCGAAGGCGATGCAATTGGGGTTTGGATTTTGATCTTCTCCCTCTCCCCGTTCTTCACGGGGAGAGGGTCGGAGTGAGTGGCCGTTGCCTTCACATGCAGAGGATGAGTTTCATGTCGTGCCATGCCCCTCACCCGGCGCTATCGCCGACGACGCTTCGCGTCGGCGGAATGCGCCGACTTCTTCCCGCGAAGAACGGGGAGAGGTAAGTCCTTTGCAAACGCCGTCTTTATCATCGTTGCACCACATCACCCTTGCGAGCGAAACCGATTTCGCCGGCTGGCGTGATGCCGCCCGCGCGCTGGTGCTGGAGGGCGTGAAACCTTCCGACATCACATGGAGCGTTGCGGGCGACGACCCGGAATTGTTCGGTGATCATGCGCCGAGGCCGCGTGACAAGACCGGCGCGACCTTCAATGTGCCGGCGCGCTTTGTCGATCTCGCCAAGTCCGCACTCCTGCATCGCGATCCCGAGCGCTTCGCGATTCTGTATCGCCTGCTGTTTCGCATCCACGCCGACCATGACCTGATGCAGGTCGCGACCGACCGCGATGTCGCGCTGGTGCAGGATATGGCGAAGGCGGTGCATCGCGACCAGCACAAGATGAAAGCCTTCGTGCGTTTCAAGGAAATCGGCCGCGAGCCGAACAACCGCTTCGTTGCATGGTTCGAGCCGGCGCATCATATCGTCGCGGCGACGTCGCCATTCTTCATGCGGCGTTTCGCCGATATGGAATGGTCGATCCTGACGCCGGATGTCTGCGCGCACTGGAACGGCAACGCCGTCTCCACCACCGCAGGCGTCGACAAAGCCAGCGCGCCCTCCGAGGACCGGCTCGAAGAGATGTGGCTGAGCTATTACGCCAGCATCTTCAATCCGGCGCGGCTCAAGATCAAAGCCATGCAGGCGGAGATGCCGAAGAAATACTGGCGTAATCTGCCCGAGGCGAAATTGATCGCGCCGCTGATCGCAAAGTCCGGCCAGACCACGACGGCGATGATGTCGGAAGCCGCGACCGACGCCAGACCCACGCCGCAACGCCGGGAGGCCCCGATGCCGAAACGAACAGCGACCGCGGGCAGCCTCGCGGCGCTGCGCGACGAAGCCGCCGACTGCCGCGCCTGTCCGCTGTGGGAGGACGCGACGCAGACCGTCTTCGGCGAAGGGCCGCAAACCGCGAGCCTGATGATGGTTGGCGAGCAGCCCGGCGACAAGGAAGACCTCGCCGGCCATCCGTTCGTCGGCCCGGCCGGGCAGATGCTCGACCGCGCCTTGAAGGAAGCCGGCATCGACCGCGGCAAGGTCTATGTCACCAATGCCGTGAAGCATTTCAAATTCGTGCCGCGCGGAAAAATCCGCCTGCATCAAAAGCCGAACAGTGTTGAGATGAAGGCCTGCCGGCCGTGGTATCAGCGCGAACGCGCGGCGATCGCGCCCGATCTCGTGGTCGCGCTGGGCGCGACGGCGGCGCATAGCGTGCTCGGCAAGGCGACGCCGATCAACGCCAATCGCGGGCGGCTGATCGATCTCGACGACGGCGGACGCGCGCTCGTCACCGTGCACCCGTCCTATCTGCTGCGCTTGCCCGACGACGACGCGAAGACTCGCGAATATGCACGGTTCGTCGAGGATTTGCGGGTTGCGGCCGGCGTGCTGAATGCGGCCACGGCTGCATAAGTTTTCGTCGGAGCTGAAATGACGCTATAAACGGGCAGCTTTCCATTGCCTCAAGGGCCCATGTCCGAGTCCTCTCCCGCCTTGCGTATCGGCATTGCCGTCTCGATCGCCGTCCACCTCGTGGCGCTGATCGCAGGGCTTGGCTATGCAGGTTTCCTGTTGAAGCCGAGCGGACCCGAGCAGAGCATTGCGGTCGACCTGATCACGCCGCAAGAAGTTGCCGAACTGACAAAACCGCCGGAGCAGAAGCCGGCTCCGGAGCAGCAGTCCCCGTCGCTCCCGCAAAATAGCGGCGATCAATCGCCCGCTGCGCCGCCGCAAGCGCAACAGGAGAGCAAACCGCCATCGACCGCGTCGCAGCCGGATACGCCGCCGCCGCAACAGTCCGCGAAACCCTCGCCACCGACGCCACCGCCGTCACAGCAGCAACCATCGCCGCCGGCGCAGGCCGCAATTCGACCGCCTGAGCCGGACATCAGCCTTCGTTACCCGATGAATCTCAGCATGTTCGGCCGCGCCCCCGGCGATTTCGATGCCAAGGCCGACAGCGATGCGCAGATCGACCGCAGCACGGCGGCCGGATTTCGCGCGCAGTTGAAGACCTGCTCGACGCTGCCGGCCGAGATCGCGCCCGACGACAAGGTCGTGATTGTCATCCGTGCGCAGTTTCAACCCGACGGCCGTCTCGCGACATCGCCGATTTTGATCGAGGCAAGTGCATCGCCGAAAGGGCCGTTTCTGATGCAGGCCGCAATCGCGGCATTGCAGGCGTGCCAACCTTACGCGTCGCTGCCGGCGGACAAATATCAGGAATGGAAGATGCTTGATCTCACCTTCACGCCGCGCGATTTTCGGCGGGGGTGAGAGAGCCGTAGGGTGAGCAAAGGCGCTCTTGCGCCGTGCCCACCCTACGCGTCAGATTCAAGCCGCAGCCGCCGCGTTCACGACGCCTTCGGCCAATGTCGTCAAGGACTCATCGGTCTTCTTTTCCTGCTTTAGCGTTTCGTCAAGCAGACGCACGACATCCTTCATTCCGAGTTGCAGAGCCCACTGCTTCAGCGTGCCGTAACGCGAGATTTCATAGTGCTCGACGGCCTGTGCAGCGGCAAGCAGACCGGCATCGAGCGCAGCCGCGCCTTTATACTCGTCCATGATCTCGGTCCCTTCTTCGAGGATGCCCTTGATCGCCGCGCAGGTTTTGCCGCGTGCGGGCTTGCCGAGAATTTCAAAAATCTTTTCGAGGCGCTCGACCTGACCTTCGGTCTCGCCGTGATGTTTCTTGAAGGCAGCGCCAAGTTTCGGGGATTGCGCCGCCTTTGCCATTTTCGGCAGGGCTTTCAAGATTTGCTTTTCCGCGAAGTAAATGTCTTTCAGCGTGTCGAGAAACAGATCATTCAGATTCTTGTCGGCCATGATTGGCACTCCGTTGAACGCAAGCAGGATGATTCCCAGCCTGCCCAACAACGCGTCACCACGGTTGTTCCAATCAATCGCGTCACGCCGCCAGCGTGGTCTCGATCAGCTTCACCCAATACGACGTGCCGTAGGCGATCGCATCGTCGTTGAAGTTATAGGCGGGGTGATGCAGGCCGGCGCTGTCGCCGTTGCCGATGAAGACAAAAGCGCCTGGCCGCGCTTCCAGCATATAAGCGAAATCCTCCGCGCCCATCAGCGGCGCCATATTGGTATTGACGTTCGGCGCGCCAGCGATGTCTCCGGCGACGCGCGCAGCAAGCTCGGTCTGCGCCGGGTGGTTGACCACCACCGGATAGCTGCGTTCGTAATGAAGATCGATCTTCGTGCCTGTGGCCTGCGCGATTCCGGCGCAAACCTCGCGCACACGTTTCTCAACGAGATCGCGAATCTCGGCCTTGAGCGTGCGAACGGTGCCTTTCAACTCCGCCGTTTGCGGAATCACATTGCGGACGACGCCGGCCTCGAACACGCACATGGAAATCACGGCCGACTCGAGCGGATCGACGCTGCGCGAAACGATCTGCTGCAAGGCGACGACGAGTTGCGCGCCGGCCAGCACCGTATCGATGCACAGATGCGGCCGCGCGGCATGGCCGCCCCGGCCATCGATCGTGACGTTAATGTGGTCGGTCGCCGCCATGATCGGACCGGGCCGCGTCGCGAAGGAGCCGATCGGCAGACCGGGACCATTATGCATGCCGAACACCTGATCAATCTTGAAGCGATCCATCAGCCCGTCCTCGATCATCGCGGCGGCGCCCGCGCCGCCCTCTTCCGCCGGCTGGAAGATCACGACGGCGTCGCCGGCGAAATTGCGGGTCTCGGCGAGATAGCGCGCCGCGCCCAGCAGCATCGCGGTGTGGCCGTCATGGCCGCAGGCATGCATCGTGCCGGGCGTCGTCGAGGCATAATCGAGGCCGGTGTCCTCCAGGATCGGCAGCGCATCCATGTCCGCGCGCATTCCGATCGTCTTGACCTTGGCGCCATCGGCCGGCTTTCGGCCTTTGATGACACCGACGACGCCTGTGAGACCGATCCCCGTCACCACCTCGTCGCAGCCGAATTCGCGCAGACGGTCCGCCACGAAGGCGGCCGTCCGATGCACCTCGTACATCAGTTCGGGATGGGCGTGCAGATCGCGGCGCCAGGCCATGATGTCGGGTTGCAGATCGGCGATGCGGTTGATGACGGGCATGCTTCGTCTCTTTCAGCAATGAAGATGGAGGCTACCACGCGAGCGCGCTCTGTACAGCCGCAAGACGCAGCGCTATGGCGTTAACCAATGAGCAGGGAGAGATGATGGCGCGCCGGCTGGATGGAGAGTTCGACTATATCGTCGTCGGCGCCGGCACCGCCGGCTGCATCGTCGCCAACCGGCTCTCGGCCGATCCGTCCAAGCGCGTGCTTCTGCTCGAGGCCGGCGGCAACGACAACTGGATTTGGTTCCACATTCCGGTCGGCTACCTGTTCGCGATCGGCAATCCGCGCGCCGACTGGATGTTCAGGACCGAGGCGGAACCAGGCCTCAACGGGCGTTCGCTCAGTTTTCCGCGTGGCAAGGTGATCGGCGGCTCCTCCGCGATCAATGCGATGATCTCGATGCGCGGCCAAGCCGCCGATTACGACCATTGGCGTCAGCTTGGGCTCGCCGGCTGGGGTTGGGACGATGTGCTGCCGCAGTTCAAACATCTGGAGGATCACTTCCTCGGCGACAGCGAGCACCACGCCACTGGCGGCGGCTGGCGCATCGAAGCGCCGCGCCTGCGTTGGGACGTGCTCGACAGCATCGCCGATGCGGCCGCCCAGATGGGCATTCGCCGCACCGATGATTTCAACACCGGCGACAATGAAGGCATCGGCTATTTTCACGTGAACCAGAAGCGCGGCCGGCGCTGGTCGTCGGCGCGAGGCTTCCTCAAGCCGGTGCTGCGTCGGCCGAATCTTCGTCTCGAAACCGATGTGCTGGTCGATCGTCTGATCGTGCAAGACGGGCGCGCGGCCGGCATTCGGTTCGCGAAAGGCGATGAGACGTTCGAGGCTTTCGCGAACGGCGAGGTCATCATGTGCGCGGGTGCGGTCGGCTCGCCGCAAATTTTGCAGCGCTCCGGCATCGGACCGGCGGAATGGCTGGCGCCGCTTGGCATCGATGTGACGCTCGATCGCCAGGGTGTGGGGCGCAATCTGCAGGATCATTTGCAGCAGCGCGCGATCTACAAGGTGTCGGGCGTGCGCACTTTGAACGAGACCTATTACAATCTGTTCCGGCGCGGCTGGATGGGCATCGATTACGCGCTGCGGCGGCGGGGGCCGCTGACGATGGCGCCGTCGCAGCTCGGCATCTTCACGCGCTCCGATCCGCATCGCGCGCGCGCCAACATCCAGTTTCACGTCCAGCCGTTATCGCTGGATAAATTCGGTGAGCCGCTGCATCGCTTTTCGGCCGTCACCGTCGCCGCCTGCAACCTGCAACCGACCTCGCGCGGCGAAATCAGGCTGCGCGACGCCAGACCGGAGTCGGCGCCGTCGATCTCGCCGCATTATCTCTCGACCGACGAGGACCGGCAGGTCGCCGCCGATGCGATCCGCGTCACGCGGCGCTTGATGCAGCAGGACGCGCTGAAGCCGTTCCGTCCGGACGAATATGTGCCGGGACCATCGGTCGGCGACGATGCCGCCTCGCTGGCGAAAGCGGCCGGCGACATCGGGACGACGATCTTCCACCCGGTCGGCACCGCGAAAATGGGACTCGCCAGCGATCCTTTGGCGGTGGTGGACGACCGGCTCCGTCTGTTCGGCATTCGCGGCCTGCGCGTCGTCGATGCGTCGGTGATGCCGACGATCACCTCCGGCAACACCAACACGCCGACGGCGATGATCGCCGACAAGGGCGCCGCGATGATCATCGCGGATGGAAGGTAGGTTGCGGCAGCTGACTCCCTCGCCCCGCTCTTGCGGGGAGAGGTGACGCCGAACGCGATGGCTATTTTCGTTTCAGAAGCCCCCGATACACCGCCACGATCTTCTCGGCTTCAACGTCGACGCTGAACCGCGCCATCACATGTGCCCGGCCGCGCGCGCCCATCGCTTCCGCGAGCGAAGGATCACGCATCAGCGGTTCGATCGCCGCCGTCAACGCCGACGCATCGTCGATCGGCGCCAGCACGCCGTTAGCGGACTCGTCGATCACGATCTCGGCGGCGCCTGCCTTCGTCGCAACAAGGGCCGCACCCGACGCCATCGCCTCGATCAGCGTCAAGCCGAACCCTTCATTGCGTGAGGTGAAGGCATAGATCGTCAACCGCTTGTACCAGCTCACGACCTCGTCGATCGGCAATTCGCCGGTGATGACGATCCGATGCTGCAAACCAGCCGCCGCGATCGTCGCGCGCAAGCCGTTCGCAAACGCGGTTTGGTCCGCCGTGATCTGCCCGACAATCACAGCGGTGAAGTCCGGATGATGCGGCAGCAGCGCGCACATCGCTTCGACAAACAAATCGGTGCCCTTCTGCGCGCGCACGCGGCCGAAGCAGCCGATCGCGTAACGCCCCGGCAGGCCGGCTTCGGCAAAGGCCGCCGCGCGGTCGGGCGACGGCGCGTAGCGATCGGTATCGACGCCGTGCGTGATGACGGTCGCCTCACGCTTCAAATACGACGCGGATGTTTCGCTGGTCGCGATGATCGCATCCATGCGCCGGATCAGCCAGCGCGTGATCCAGCTATGATGACGCTGCCCCGCCGACGTGAACAGCAGCTTCAGCGGCCAGCCCAGCGCCTTCAGCACGACGCCCGCGATCATCTCGTTGTTGCGCCGCGCGTGCCACACCAGCGGTTCGCGCCGCCGCCACAGAGTCAGCAGATCGCCGATAGTGATCCGCGGCACGCCGTCCGGCCCATCCGATCCGAACCAGCGCGCACGCATCATGGCCGCGATCTTCGGCGCAACCATGCGGTTTGTCGCGGTCACGCCGGAATAACGCCAATGCAGATTGGCGATGATGACCTGCGTATCTCCTTGATCGCGCGACACTTGTGGCTCCGTTTCTGCGAACGGCTATACGCAACATTAAGCATAGTGACCAGTCGGGCTCAGCCTAAACCCCCTCTTCACCCCGATTCCCTTACCGTCGCTGCGTCATTGCAGCGGCAAGGGATAGCATCATGACCGTGCTTGTCACCGGCGGCGCCGGGTATATTGGAAGTCATACCGTTCACGCGCTGGTCGATGCCGGCGAAAGCGTCGTCGTGATCGACAATCTCTCGACCGGCTTCTCGGCCTTCGTGCCCGAGGGCGTGCCGTTGTTCATCGGCGATGCCGCCGACGACAGCCTGGTCGCCAACGTCGTCGCCGCGCATGGGATTGACAGCATCATCCATTTCGCCGGGTCGGTCGTCGTGTCGGATTCGATGCGCGATCCGCTCGGCTACTACCGCAACAACACGATGACGACGCAGAGCCTGTTGAAGGCCGCCGTCAAATGCGGGGTCAGCCGCTTCATCTTCTCGTCGACCGCCGCCGTCTACGGAAATCCCGATCAGGTGCCGGTGCGCGAGGATGCACCGACGCGGCCGCTGTCGCCTTACGGCTTCTCGAAATTGATGACCGAGATCATGTTGCGCGATGTCGCCGCCGCGCACGGCATGAGTTACGTCGCGCTACGTTACTTCAACGTCGCCGGCGCCGACCCGCAGGGCCGGATCGGCCTCGCCACCGCAGGCGCGACGCATCTGTTGAAGATTGCGGTCGAGGCCGCGACCGGGCAGCGCGCCAAGATCGATGTATTCGGCACCGACTACAAGACGCCGGACGGAAGCTGCATCCGCGATTTCATCCATGTCAGCGATCTCGCCGACGCCCACCGCGCTGCGTTGTCCTATCTGCGCCAGGGTCATGCATCGGCAACGTTGAATTGCGGCTACGGCCGCGGCTATTCGGTGCTGGAAACCATCGCCGCGGTGCGCCGCGTCGCCGGACGCAATTTTGCGGTCCAGCAGGCCGAGCGCAGGCCCGGCGACATCGTGGAAATGGTGGCCGATACGTCGCTGATCCGCGCGACGCTCGACTGGACTCCGCGCTATGACGACCTCGACATCATCGCGGCCCATGCGCTCGCCTGGGAACGCAAGATGCTGGCCGAGCGTGACCAATTCAACGAGGCGGCGCGTTCGGCGTAAGGATACGCCCGTCATTCCGGGCACGATGAACTTGGCCGGGACTCCGGGTTCTCGCCCGGCAATGACCAAATTTGGCCCGAACGGCTTGAATTGACCGCGTTTAGCGGGCAATGAGGCGGTGTTTTGCACGCGCTGCGGCGTCTTGAACGTCGCCTTGTCGTGCGCGCCAGGAGTGCGGATGGCCGCCAATCCACGCAAGATCACCGACGATCCCCAAGGCGCGGCCGCGCTGATCAAGCGGCTCGTGCGCGAACAGGGCATGACCTATTGGCGGCGCTATCTGCTGGCCTTCGCGTTGATGGCGGTGTCGGCGGCGACCACTGCGGGGTCTGCCT
Organism: uncultured Tardiphaga sp.; assembly: GCA_964244735.1. Lineage (GTDB taxonomy): Bacteria > Pseudomonadota > Alphaproteobacteria > Rhizobiales > Xanthobacteraceae > Tardiphaga. The sequence goes on along the minus strand of CAXTJT010000003.1, from coordinate 255,834 downwards.
ATCTGCTCGGCGAGGTCATCAACAAGGCTTATGTCGAGAAGAACGTCCGCGATATCGCGATCCTGTCGGTCGTCACGATCGTGATATTCACCCTGAAGGGCGCTGCGACCTACGGTCATACGGTGATCCTGTCGCAGATCAGCAATGCGATCCTGGCCAACAACCAGCGCCGGCTGTTCGCCAAGCTGATGACCGAAAGCATCGGCTTTTTTTCCGAGCGTCATTCGTCCGAATTCCTCGCGCGGCTGACATCGGGCGCGACGTCGGTCACGCAGGTGCTGAGCCTGCTCATCAATGCCGTCGGCCGGGACCTGCTCACTCTGATTGCGCTCGTTGTCGTGATGGTCACGACCGATCCCTACATGTCGCTGTTCGGCTTGCTCGTCGCACCGCCGGCGATGCTGATTTTGCGCAAGCTGGTGAAGCGCATCAAGGGACTCGCCAGGACGCAATTCACCGGCACCGCCGACATTCTGGAGGTCATGCAGGAATCCCTGCAAGGCATCCGCACGGTGAAAGCCTTTACGCTCGAACAGACAATGCGCGGGCGGATCGACGCCAGCATCGACGCGGTCGAGCGTAACGCCAACAAGATGGCGCGGGTGTCGAACCGCTCCAGCCCGCTGATGGAAACGCTCGGCGGCTTCGCCATCGCCGGATCGCTGATGTATGGCGGCTACCGCGTCGTGGCGATGGGCGCGACTCCCGGTCAGTTCTTTTCCTTCCTGACGGCGTTCCTGCTGGCCTACGAACCAGCGAAACGGCTGGCGCGGCTGAACATCGAGCTGAATTCGAGCGTCGTCGGCGCACGGATGCTGCTCGACATCGTCGACAGCCCGGCCACCGAGCCCGACGACAGCCACAAGCCGCCGCTCACGCTCTCCAATGCGCGCGTCGAATTGAGCGACGTCACCTTCGCCTATCGCAACAACGAAACCGTGCTGAACCGCATGAGCTTCGTCGCCGAACCGGGCAAGGTGACGGCGTTGGTCGGCCCGTCCGGCGGCGGCAAGTCGACAGTCCTCGCGCTGCTGCTGCGGCTTTACGATGTGCGGCAGGGACAGGTCCTCATCGACGGACAGGACATTGCCGGCGTGTCCCGGCATTCGCTACGCCAACAGACCGCTTATGTCGGGCAGGACGTCTATCTTTTTCGCGCCAGCATTCGCGACAACATCGCTTTCGGCCGCGCCGGCTCGTTTCAGAACAGTGTGAGCGAGGACGACATCATCGCCGCGGCGAAAGCCGCCAGCGCGCATGACTTCATCATGGCGTTTCCGCTCGGTTACGACACGCCGGTCGGCGAGCACGGCGCGCAGCTCTCCGGCGGCCAACGCCAACGCATCGCGATCGCCCGCGCGCTGGTGAAGGACGCGCCCATCATCCTCTTGGACGAAGCCACAGCCGCGCTCGATTCCGAATCAGAACGATTGGTGCAGGGTGCGATCGAGCGCCTGTGCAGGGGCCGCACCACGATCGTGATCGCGCATCGCCTGCACACGATCATGCATGCCGATGCGATCCTCGTCGTCGAAGGCGGCGTGATCGTCGAACGCGGGCGGCATGACGATCTGCTGCGCCGCGCCGGCCGCTATGCGTCGTTCTTCACATTGCAGCATCGCGAAACGACGCCGCTGGCGCCGTTCGATGCCGGCGTATGACAAATGCCGCCTTGATTCAGTTCGTCATTGCGAGCCGATGTAAGGTTGGCGACTTCGCAAACCTTACATCGGCAAAGCAATCCAGTTCTTCCGATTTAAGAAGAGCTGGATTGCTTCGTCGCATACGTTTCTCGAAGACGAGAAACGTATGCTTCTCGCAATAACGGAGTCATACAACTCCGTACAATAGGAAGAGACTGCCATGACCGAATTCGTGATTACCCCGCCGCCGCGGGCCGCCCTTGCCGTCGCCGGCGACAGCAAGACATTTCCGGTGCGCCGCATCTGGTGCGTCGGCCGCAACTATCTCGAACACGTCCGCGAGATGGGCAATGACGAGCGCGCGCCGCCGTTCTTTTTCGCAAAACATGCCGACATGATCGCACCGGACGGCGCGACGATCGCCTACCCGCCGATCACCAAGGATTTCCACCACGAGGTCGAACTCGTCGTCGCGCTCAAGAGCGGCGGCCTGCACATCGCCGCCGACAAGGCGCTGGATTGCGTCTGGGGCTATGGCTGCGGCATCGATCTGACCCGCCGCGATCTCCAGATCGCCTCGCGCAAGAAAGAGCAGCCGTGGGAGATCGGCAAGTCTTTCGATCACTCCGCGCCTTGCGGTGCACTCGCGCCGGCCGCGACGATCGGCCATCCGAGCAGCGGCAAGATCTGGCTGTCGGTCAACGGCGTGCAAAAGCAGACCGGCGATCTCTCCGAGATGATCTGGAATGTGCCGGAGATCATCGCGAAACTGTCGCTGCAGGTTGCGCTTGCGGCCGGCGACATCATCATGACCGGCACCCCCGCCGGTGTGGCGGCGCTCGCGCCCGGCGACAGGATCGAATGCGGCATCGACGGCATCGGCACGCTCGGCGTGACGATCGGCAAGGCGGCCTAAATCATAACCGGCAGAGCCGCCATTGCCGGGCACGGCGTCAAGCAGAGACGGCTCTCCGGCTCGAATAAACCCGACCGCCATCGGGCACATTCGCAGTCCATTAACCATAATCATGTTCACTGCGGCGGAAGGCCTGTGTTTGCCGGAGCCGCAGATGATTCTCGACTGGACGCCAATTCGTCTCGACATGATCCGAATGGATGATGGCGTGCGCGCGACGTTGCGCGATCTGCGACCGCTCTTCGATACGGCGCTGCCCCGAATCGTCGCCGCCTTTTACGAGCGCGTCCGCGACTACGATCCCGCCTGCCCGCTCTTCGCCGATCCGACCACCTTGCGGCAACTGGTCGAGCAGCAGGTTGCGCATTGGCGCATCATCGCACACGGGCGGTTCGACACGGACTATCTTGCTTCGGCGACAACTCTGTTCGAGTTGCATCGTGCGGCCGGGCTGATGCCGCAATGGTATGTCGGTTGCCGCCACATGTTCGTGGCGGACCATCTGATGAAAGAGGTCGATGCGTTCGTCGCGACGCCGCGTTTCGGCCGTGCGGCTGCGACCGCACGCAAGGCCGCAATGTGCGATGCAATTGCGCGCGCGGCGATCTTTGACGGCGAGCAGATGGTTTCGATCTATTTTGCGTCGCATCGCAAGCTGCGCAAGGACGTCATCGCAGACGCCGGCGAACGCTTCCGGACCATCATCACGTCGCTATCCGGCGCATCGGGCGAGTTGGAGCGGACCGCTCGCTCGCTGAGCGACAATGCCGACAACACCACGCGGCTTGCGTCCGTTGTTGCCCATGCCTCGGAAGATGCCAGCAACAACGTGCAATCCGTCGCCTCCGCGACCGAACAACTCGCCGGATCGGTGCGCGAGATCGCCGAGCGCATTCAGGAATCCAACCGCATCGCCGGCCAGGCCGTGCAGCAGGCCAATCAGACCGACCAGCGCATCACGGCATTGTCGCAGGCGGCGACGCGGATCGGCGACGTGATCAAACTCATCACGTCCGTCGCCGAACAAACCAACCTGCTCGCGCTCAACGCCACCATCGAGGCCGCCCGCGCCGGCGATGCCGGGCGTGGCTTTGCCGTGGTGGCGCAAGAGGTCAAGGCGCTGGCCGCGCAGACGGCGCGTGCGACCGACGAGATCGGCACCCAGATCGCCGGCATGCAGACGGCGACGCAGGAAGCGGTCAATTCGATCAAGATGATCGGCGCCACGATCGGGCAAATCAGCGCGATCACCACGACGATTTCGTCCGCGATCGAACAACAGGGCGCGGCGACGCAAGAGATTTCCGGCAATATCGCGCGCACCGCGGCGGGGACCTCGCAGGTCGCAGGCACCATTGCGGAAGTCAGCCAGGGCGCCAATCATACGGGCGCTGCCTCGACACAATTGCTGTCGTCGGCCAGGTTGCTCACGGACTCCACCACGACGCTGCAGGCCGAGATCGACGGCTTCCTGAAGACGATCACGGCCGCCGCCTAGCCGTCCCCCGATACCGCGCGAACGGCCTCGACGGCGACAGGCAATGTGTTAGGCTCCCGCCAATCGACATTCATCGGGAGGTCACATGCCATATCTCGTTCAAGGAACAGATACGTCCGGCAATGTCTCGCTGCGCCGCGACACCGCCGCCGCTGCCGCCAAGAAGGCGTCGGAACTGATCGCCGACGGTTGCTGGGACGTGCAGATCACTGCGCCCGATGGCCATGTCTATCCCGAAGCGGAATTCACCAGACTGGAGACGAGCGTTTGAGCAACGTGTCGTCATCGTCCGGCAAGGGCGCTCTTTGCGTCCGATGACCGGACGATCCAGGATTCCGCGCCGTGCGTTTTGAACTCGTGCTTCTCGGAATACTGAATCACACGCCTTCGCGGGTGATGACGGTCTGTACTCACAAAAAAGCCCCGGATCGCTCCGGGGCTTTTCGTTTTCAGCGCGGACTGCCGCTCAATACCGATAGTGATCGGCCTTGAACGGGCCTTCGGTCTTCACGCCGATATAGCTCGCCTGATCCTTGGTCAATTCGGTGAGCTTCACGCCGATTTTCGCCAGATGCAACCGCGCGACCTTCTCGTCGAGCGACTTCGGCAGCACATAGACTTCCTTCTTGTACTTGCCGTCCTTATTGTTGGCGAAAAGCTCGATCTGCGCCAAGGTTTGGTTGGTGAACGACGCCGACATCACGAAGGACGGATGGCCGGTCGCATTGCCGAGATTCACGAGGCGGCCTTCCGACAGCAAGATCATGCGGTGTCCGTCCGGGAAGGTGATCTCGTCGACCTGCGGCTTGATGTTGTCCCACTTCAGATTCTTCAGATGCGCGATCTGAATCTCGTTATCGAAGTGGCCGATGTTGCAGACGATGGCGCGATCCTTCATCGCGCGCATGTGCTCGATCGTGATGATGTCCTTGTTGCCGGTCGCGGTAACGAAAATGTCGGCGCGCGGCGCGGCGTCTTCCATCGTGACAACTTCGTAGCCCTCCATCGCTGCCTGTAGCGCACAGATCGGGTCAACTTCGGAAACGAGAACGCGGCAGCCGGCCTGACGCAATGACGCCGCCGAACCCTTGCCGACGTCGCCGAAGCCGGCAACCATCGCGACCTTGCCGGACATCATGACGTCGGTGCCGCGGCGGATGCCGTCGACCAGCGACTCGCGACAGCCGTAGAGGTTGTCGAACTTGGACTTGGTGACGCTGTCGTTGACGTTGATGGCGGGGAACAGCAGCTTGCCGGCCTTCTGCATCTCGTAGAGGCGATGCACGCCCGTGGTGGTCTCTTCGGACACGCCCATGATCGACTCGGCGACCGCTGCGAAATAGCCCTTCGGCTTCTCCTTGAGCTGCTTCTTCAGCAGCGCAAAAAACACTTCCTCTTCTTCCGACTCCGGCTTGTCGAGGAACGCGGTGTCGCCGTTCTCGGCGCGCAGGCCGAGATGGACGTACATGGTGGCGTCGCCGCCGTCATCGAGGATCATGTTGGGATGGCCGCCGCCGTGCCAGTCGAACAGCTTCGCGGTGTAGTCCCAATAATCGGTGAGGCTCTCGCCCTTGATCGCGAACACGGGAACGCCGGCTGCGGCGATTGCCGCCGCTGCGTGGTCCTGCGTCGAATAGATGTTGCACGACACCCAGCGCACATCGGCGCCCAGCGCAACGAGCGTTTCGATCAGCACGCCGGTCTGAATGGTCATGTGCAGCGAGCCGGCGATGCGCGCGCCCTTCAAGACCTGTTTCGGGCCAAATTCCTCGCGGGTCGCCATCAGGCCGGGCATTTCGGTCTCGGCGATCGAGAGTTCCTTGCGGCCATATTCGGCAAGGCCGATGTCCTTGACGATGTAATCGGTAAAGCCCTTCGGCGCGGTGGTGGTCATGTTGGTTTTTCCTGACGTCGAATGAAATTCATTACGGTCGCACGACTTGCTGCCTGTTCCCTTCCCCCTTGTGGGGCGAGGCGAGCAAAGCTCGCTCTCAGAGGGTTAGGGAGGGGGGTCGATGCACATCGCGACCGCAATGACCGGCGCACCCCCCTCTCCACCTCTCCCCCACGAGGGGGAGAGAGCCTGCCGTGCGTGTTGCACGGCCGTTATCAAAACTCACACCGCGCTTTTCAGCGCATCCACGAGATCGGTCTTTTCCCACGAAAACCCGCCATCGGCGTCCGGCGTGCGTCCGAAATGACCATAGGCGGCCGTGCGCGCGTAGATCGGCTTGTTGAGGTCGAGATGTTTGCGGATACCGCGCGGGGTCAGGTCCATCGCTTGGGCGACGGCCTTCTCGATCAGATCGTCCGACACTTTGCCGGTGCCGTGCGTATCGACGTAGATCGACAGCGGACGCGCAACCCCGATCGCGTATGCCAATTGCAGCGTTGCCTTGTCCGCAAGACCGGCGGCGACGATGTTCTTGGCGACATAGCGCGCGGCGTAGGCGGCCGAGCGATCGACCTTGGTCGAATCCTTGCCGGAGAACGCGCCGCCGCCGTGCGGGGCCGCGCCGCCATAGGTATCGACGATGATCTTGCGGCCGGTGAGGCCGGCGTCGCCATCCGGGCCGCCGATGAAGAACTTGCCGGTCGGGTTGATATGCCAAATCGTCTTGTCCGAAATCCAGCCTTCCGGCAATGCCTTGCGAACGTATGGCTCGACATAGTCGCGGACCTGCTGCGACGACATGTCCTCGATCAAATGCTGATGCGACACCACGATCTCGCGCACGCCGACCGGCTTGCCATTTTCGTATTGCACAGTGACCTGGCTCTTGGAGTCAGGGCCGAGCACCTTTTCGGTGCCGGCATGACGGGCTTCCGAGATCAGGCGCAAAATCTTGTGCGCGTAAAAAATTGGCGCCGGCATTAATTCCGGCGTCTCGTTGGTGGCATAGCCGAACATGATGCCCTGGTCGCCTGCGCCTTCTTCCGCATTGGTCGGCTGTTTCGCATCGACGCCTTGCGCGATGTCGGCCGACTGCGGATGCAGCAGGATCTGGACGTCGGCATTTTTCCAGTGGAAGCCATCCTGCTCATAGCCGATGTCCTTGATGGCTTCGCGAACGACATGCTCGATATGGTCGTTGGTGACGGTGGACGGACCGCGTGTCTCGCCGGCGATGACGACCTTGTTGGTGGTGGCCAGCGTCTCGCACGCCGCGCGAATATCCCAGGGATCGATGCCCGCCTTCGGGCCTTCGCGGAAGAACAGATCGACGATCTCGTCGGAAATGCGATCGCAGACCTTGTCCGGATGGCCCTCAGAAACCGATTCACTCGTGAACATATAGGACGCGCGCATCAATCGACCCTTTCCGCCGATCCCGGCGGCCCTTTCATGTCTGCCAATGTCGAGAATTTGCGTAATCGACAATTATGAAACTCTTTTGCCCCGTCAGTCTCGCCGGCGCGAGATGATGTAGGATTCATCGTTAAACCAAAGCCCGTTGTGCCGCCGCAAAACATCGCGCGTGGCGTCGAGGTAGCCGCCGCTCTGCGTCATCTCCGTCAGCCGCTCGTCCTCGATCTGGGCCACATAGACGGCGGCATTCCAGGCCGCAAAAGCCGTCGACGTCCCGATCGAGCCACTGACTTCGTTCGGCAAAGCCTCCATCTTGTAGCGAAAGATCGACCTTTGGTCGGCGTAGGCGTTGAAATTCAGATCGCGGGCGGCCGACCCAAGTTCGTATTTCACCGCGCGCAATACATCATGTCGGCCCACTGCGAAAGGGGATTCTCCAGGCCAGGCTGCCTGAATAATTTCCATGCCGGGATCGTCGCCGTGAGAATGGATGCCGATCAGCCGCCCGCCGGCGCGCAGCGCCCGCGCCAGAGGAGCGATGATCCGCTTGGCGCGGAAGGTGACGGAAGACTTCGCGCGGTAAGGTTGCGAGGCGATGATCAGGTCGAAATTGGCTTCCGTGCGGCCGGCTCGCGGGATCACGGAATCGAGCAGGAAGCGCTGATCCTCGCGGTAAACCACCAGCGCGACCGGCCGCTCATAGCCCGGCATTCCGGACCGCGGGCTGACGCTGGCGCGCCAGTTATCCTCCAGAAACGGCCCGAGTTCGCCGATCTGGGCCTCGAACTCGCCGGAGGACGAGCCACGCAGCGGCACGTCCTTCCAGATCATTCCGGCGGCGGCGGCCGGCGAGGCCGGCGTCAGCCACGGCGCCTCGGCGTAATACATGTTGGTCAGGACGAAAACGGTCGCCGGATGCTCGAACAGCCGGTCGGCGACTTTATCAAGCGTCAAGCGGACATCTTCGAGGCTGAGTTCCTTGCCGGCGATGTAGAACGGCATGTGCGGATAGCGCACATGCATCGATCGCATCACCCGCGCCAGCACCGAGCCGTCGCCGCAGCCCGCGTCGAAGACGCGCAGCGCCGGCGGCCGCGGCGAGATGCTGCCGAGTTCTAAAGCGACGCGCTCGGCGATGATGCGCTTCTCGCTGCAGGTGTGAACGAACAGAAGGTATTTCTGGCGGTTCTCGAAGAACCGAAAGTTGCCGCGCGGATCACGGCGCTCCAGCGGCGTCTCGATCCGGATCGGGGCCGCCCCGCCCGGCAGCGTCGCTTCCATGAAGGCCTGAATCCGCTCCAGCGTGTCGATGGTGATGCGCTTGCCTTCGCGCAGCCGATGCACGAGCTTGCCGTCATTGACCGCGCGCCGGCCGAACGTCGATTCCGCCATGCCGGCCGTCCGGCAGAACTCCGAAATCGTGGTCAGCAACTGGTCGTTTTTCATCGTGACCTTATCGCGGCGAAGCGCATCGACGGCCTGGTCGGGCCGGTGGGCAGAAACAGCTTTGGCCCACTCTTTAGCATCGTCTGCCCACGATTGCACGCACATCGTAACGCTGCCGCCCATCTCGTCAGCAGGGATCGGCTCTGCTAACACGCGCGCGTCGAACCACCCTCTCAAGCAACAGGCTCATCCATGCGTATCGCCATGATCGGCACCGGCTATGTCGGGCTCGTCTCCGGGGCCTGCTTTGCCGATTTTGGCCACCGCGTGACTTGCGTGGATACCGATGCCGCCAAGATCGCCGCGCTGAAGCGCGGCGAGATGCCGATCTTCGAGCCCGGCCTCGATGCGCTGGTCGCCGCCAATGTCGTCGCCGGCCGTCTCGACTTCGTGACGGACATCGGACCGGCAGTCGCGCAGGCCGATGCGGTGTTTATTGCGGTCGGCACGCCGTCGCGGCGCGGCGACGGCCATGCGGACCTGTCTTACGTCCACGCGGCCGCGCGCGACATCGCAGCGGCGCTGAAAGACTTTACGGTCGTCATCACCAAATCGACCGTTCCGGTCGGCACCGGCGACGAGGTCGAGCGCATCATCCGCGAGACCAATGCCTCCGCCGACGTCGCGGTCGCCTCGAACCCCGAATTTCTCCGCGAGGGTGCGGCCATCCGCGATTTCAAATTCCCCGACCGAATCGTGGTCGGCACCGACGACGAGCGCGCGCGCAAGGTGATCGGCGACATCTATCGTCCGTTGTCCCTCAATCAGGCGCCGATGATGTTCACCGCGCGCCGCGCCGCCGAGTTGATCAAATACGCCGCCAACGCGTTTCTGGCGACCAAGATCACCTTCATTAACGAGATCGCCGATCTGGCCGAAAAGGTCGGCGCGGATGTGCAGGAGGTCGCGCGCGGCATCGGGATGGACAACCGCATCGGACCGAAATTTCTGCACGCCGGCCCCGGCTTCGGCGGCTCATGCTTTCCAAAGGACACGCGGGCGCTGTTGAAGACCGCGCTCGATCACGACGTGCCGCTGCGCATCGTCGAATCCGTGCTCGCAGTGAACGACAACCGCAAGCGCGCAATGGCGCGCAAGGTGGTGGCGGCGCTCGACGGCAATGTGCGCGGCAAGACCATCGCGGTGCTCGGCCTCACCTTCAAACCGGACACGGACGACATGCGCGAGGCGCCGTCGATTCCGCTGATCACCGGCCTGCTCGACGGCGGCGCCAAGGTGCGCGCCTTCGATCCGGTCGGCATGGCGCAAGCGAGACGTGAATTGCCGGACATCACCTATTGCAGCGACGCCTACGACTGCGTCGCGGACGCCGATGCGCTGGTTCTGTGCACCGAATGGGTCCAGTTTCGCGCGCTGCATCTGGCGCGGATCAAGGCCGCGATGGCGCAGCCCGTCGTGATCGACCTGCGCAACATCTACCGCCCTGAAGACATGGCGGCGGCGGGGTTCGTGTATGAGAGCGTCGGTCGGGGGAAGATCTAACCACGACTGAAAGGCCGCTCGGCTATTTGTAGGACCGGCCTTCTGTCGCGCCGACCTCGATATAATGCTTTCTGCAATTTCCCGTCACATCCGGGTTGATTTCGCGGTAGCGAACATCCTCGAAATCGCGCGGCACCCGCACACCGTGTTTGATCACGGGCCAGTCAAACAACTCGCGCTTTCTGAAACTTTCAGGCATCACGCTGTAGGCGAATTGCTCGGACCACATGACGGGGTTCAGCGACATCTGGTCGCGTTTGGAATGACAAAGCACCTGTTCGTGCCAAAGCTCCATCACGCGTTGCAGATGCCGGTCGTGATGGCGTCGAAACATGAAGCTGGATGTCAGCAGGCCGTAATGCGCCGGATATCCCAATGATCGATATAAGGCAGCCTGACGGCGCACGACGTCGGGATCATCATATCCCAAGCTGATGATGGCTTCGGCCTCGTCGTAGATGCAGTCGCGATCTTCATGCGCGAAGGCGCACAAGGACGATTGCGATGCACTGAAATAGCTGTCGAACAAATCGGCCGGCGTGCGTTTCAACCAAACCGTATTATCGACATAGAGGCTGAGGTCGTAGTCGGGCAGGAATCGATGCGGCAGCGCCTTGATCTGTTTCGACCGCCGCGCGGGATCGAGCAGACCCAGCGGGATCACCCGCATTTGCCAGAATGACGACCTCAGATCGGGATCGTCCGTGAAGCAGACAAAATCGATGTCGTTGGCTTCGTAATGCTGATCGTTGAAATGCTCCGAATAGCCGAACATGCAGGTATAGACCACGCGCCGCTGGCGAAATGGCCATCGCGAGTGGCGGATCAGGCCGGGCAACCGCATCGAACGTCTCAAAAATGAATCGTTAAAATGCAATTATCTCTCAGGATCCGGCTATTTGCCAAGCCGGCCCAATCACAAATTGAAGCGTTCGACGATCGATCGATCGCGGAGGGTGACGCCGACGGTGGGGCAACCGCCTACCCCCATACCTCATTCGCGACATCGACCGCGAATTTCAGCTTCGCCCATTGTTCGTCTTCGCTCAGGATGTTGCCTTCCTCCGTCGAGGCAAAACCGCATTGCGGCGACAGCGCAAGCTGTTCGAGCGGCGCGAACTTCGCGGCCTCGGCCAGCCGGGCCTTGATGTCCTCTTTCCTCTCCAACTCGCCAACCTTCGAGGTGATGACACCGACGACGACGACTTTCTTGCCCTTCGGCAGAAAGCGCAGCGGCTCGAAGCCGCCGGCGCGATCGGAGTCATATTCCAGGAAATAGCCGTCGTAATCGGTATGGGCGAGCAGCGTCTCGGCGACCGGCTCGTAGCCGCCCGACGAAATCCAGGTCGAGCGAAAATTGCCGCGACAGACATGCGTGGTGACGATCATGTCGTCCGGGCGATCGGCGATTGCGGCATTGATGATGCGGGCGTAGATCTGCTGAAGGCCATCGGGGTCATCTCCCCGCTCGCGCGCCTTCTGCAATTCGTCCTGCGAGCACAGATAGGCCCAGACCGTGTCGTCGAGTTGCAGGTAGCGGCAGCCGGCATCGTAGAACGCCTGCACGGCTTTCTTGTAGGTCTTGCCGAGATCGTCGAAAAAGGCGTCGAGATCGGGATAGACGTCCTTCGAGATCGCCTTGCGGCCGCCGCGAAAATGCAGCACCGCCGGCGACGGGATCGTCATCTTCGGCGTCACGCCGACCGCATCGCATTGGGTCTTCAGATATTTGAAATGCGCGAGCATCGGATGGTCGTCGGGAAAATCGAGCTTGCCGACGACGCGCACCGATTCCTGGCGGGTCTGAATGCCCGTGAATTGAATGCCTTCGGTCTGGTAGAGTTCACAGCCCGTCAGATGGCCGAGAAAATCGAAATGCCACCACGAGCGGCGGAATTCGCCGTCGGTCGCAAGCTTGAGGCCGATCTCGGCCTGCTTGCGGACCACCTTGGCAATTTCGTCGTCCTCGATCTTGCGCAGATCGGCGGCGACAATTTCGCCTTTCTCCAGTTTCGCGCGCGCTTCCTTGATGGCGGCCGGGCGCAACAGGCTGCCGACTTCATCGGCCCGGAACGGGGCTTTGGTTCGTTGAGTCATGGGTTCTCCTTTTTGTTCTGTTTCATGCCGTCGCCCTTCGAGGCTCGCCTGAAGAAGGCTCGCACCTCAGGGTGACGGCTACCACATCCGCAGCGTCATCGTGAGGTGCGAGGCGCTCTTCGCGCCGAGCCTCGAAGGATGTCTGCAAATCAATGCCTCCCCGCCACGCCCAGAAACCGCTCCAGCGTCGCGGCGTCTTTGCGCAGATCGGCACTCGCCGCATCATGCACGGTGGCGCCGCGCTCGACTATCACGACGCGGTCGGCAAGTTTGAGAATTTTCTGCGCGTTCTGTTCCACAATGATGGTGCAGATGCCGCCCGACCGCGTGATCCGTCCCAGCGCCGCCAAAAGCTCCTCGACGATGATCGGCGCAAGACCTTCGGTCGGCTCATCGAGCAACAGCAGCTTCGGGTTCAGCGTCAGCGCGCGGCCGACAGCCAGCATCTGCTGCTCGCCGCCCGAAAGTTGATTGCCGAAATTGCGTTTGCGTTCTTCGAGGCGCGGAAACATTTCGTAGATTTTCGCAACCGTCCACGGCCCCGGCTGCGCCACCGCCGTCATGTTTTCCTCGACGGTCAGCGACTTGAAGATGTTGCGCTCCTGCGGCACCCAGCCGATTCCGGCACGGGCGCGCTGATCGGGCCGCAGCGTCGTGATGTCGCGACCATCGAGCGTCAGCGTCCCGGCGAAGCGCGTGGTGACGCCGACGATCGAGTTGATCAGCGTCGTCTTGCCCGCGCCGTTGCGGCCGAGCAGCGCCAGCACCTGTCCATCCGGCATCGCCAGCGAGAAATCCGGCACGACGACGGCTTCGCCGTAACCGGCGCGGAGGTTTTTCAGGTCGAGCATGGGATACTCCGCGACCACATAGCTTCCGTCATTGCGAGCCGTTGCAGCGTCGGCTGTTTCGCCGACGCTGCAACGAGCGAAGCAATCCAGTCCTTCGACAAAAAAGACTGGATTGCTTCGTCGTGACGGTCTTCGAAGCCGAAGACCGTCCCTCCTCGCAATGACGAACTCAAATACATCTCACACATCGGCGCCCTCGCCGAGATAGACCGCCTTGACGCGCGGATCGTTGGCAACCTCGTCGGGCGCGCCTTCCGTCAGCATCGCGCCCGCGACCAGCACCGAAATGCGGTCGGCGAACGAAAACACCAGATCCATGTCGTGTTCGATCAGCAAGACCGTAACGTCGCGCGGCAGCGCCGCGACGGCGGCGAGAATATCGTGGCGTTCGCTGTCCGGCACGCCGGCGGCGGGTTCGTCGAGCAGCAGCACGCGCGGCTTCGTCGCGATGGCGACGGCGATTTCGAGCAACCGTTGCCGGCCATAAGGCAAGTTCGCGGTGCGCTCGTTCATCGCGTCGAACAGATGAAAACGCGTCAGGATGTCCGCGATCTCCGCATTCACATCGGCGCGCGAGCCGACCTTGCGCCAGACATCGTTGCCGTGGCCCGCGCGTTCCGACACCGCGAGCCCGATGGTTTCGCGCGGCGTGAGGTCCGCATAAAGCTGATTGATCTGGAAGGTGCGCGACAGCCCGCGCGAGACGCGCTTGTGCACCGGCAGCGCCGTGATGACCTTGCCCTCGAGCAGAATGCTGCCGCTGTTCGGCGTCAGCACGCCGGTCAAGAGATTGATCACGGTGGTCTTGCCCGCGCCGTTCGGGCCGATCAATGCATGGCGCGCGCCGGCGGCGATCTTGAGATCGAGATCGCGTGTGACGGAGAGCGCGCCGAACTGCTTCGACAGGCTCCTGGTTTCCAGCGCGTAACTCATGCCGCCACCTTGCGCGCGAATTTGCGCGGCAGCCACAACACGCCGGTCCGCATGCGGTCGCGGCCGATCAGCACGATCGCCACCAGCACGAGACCGATCCAGAACTGCCAGTATTGCGGCGTCAATGTCGAGAACACTTCCTGCAGCAGCTTGAAGACGACCGCGCCGATCAGCCCGCCATACAGATAACCCGTCCCGCCGAGCACGAGGACCAGCATCAGGTCCGCCGACCGCTCGAAGGAAAACACGTCGAGCGAGGCGATCGCCGTCGATTGCGTCGACAGCGCGCCGGCGATGCCGGCATAGAACGCCGCCAGCGTGTAGATCGCGATCAGCCGGCGATCGACGGGAATGCCGATCGCGGCCGCGCGCAAGGGATTGTTGCGGATGGCTCGCAACGACAGCCCGAACGGCGATTGCACGACGCGCCGCGCAATCAGGAACATGACGAACAACACGACGAGGCCATAGATGAAGCCGGTCTTGCCGAACATGTCGAACGCGAACAGGCCCATGATCGGCCGCATCTCGATGCCCTGCAGGCCGTCGAAGCCGCCCGTGATGGCCGAGAAGCGGTTGGCGAGTTCGCGCAACAGCAAGGCGATGCCGAGCGTCACCATCAGCCGCGTCAGATCCGCGCCGCGAATGACGAGAAAGCTCGTGGCGAAGCCGAGCAGCGCCGCGGCAAACCCTGCAACGATCAGCGCGAGGATCGGTTCGGCGATGAGGCCATGCACGGCGAGCAGGCCGGCGCTGTAGGCGCCGACGCCGAAGAAGGCCGCGTGGCCGAGCGAGACGATGCCGGCATAGCCGAGGATCAGATCGAGCGACAGCGCGAACAGCGCCAGCCAGGCGATCTCGGTGAGGATCAAATAGCGGTTCGGGAATGCGACGATGGCCGCGAAGGCGGCGATCCAGAAGATGGTTTCCCAAACGCGCCATCGGGCGGCGTCGAGCGACGCGCGGGTGACATCGGATGTGCGTGCGTCCGTCACCGCGCGACCGTCTTGCCGAACAGGCCGTTGGGCCGCCAGATCAGGATCGCGATCATGATCGTGTAGATGACGAAGGGTCCGAGCTTCGGCGCGTAATACTTGCCGGCGACGTCGGCGATCCCGAGCAGCAACGACGCCAGGAACGGCCCGGTGATGGTGGCGGAACCGCCGACCGTCACGACGATCAGAAAGTAGATCATGAACTTCAGCGGGAAATACGGATCGAGGCCGAGGATTTCGGCGCTCAGCGCACCGCCGAGGCCGGCGAGCCCGCAGCCGAAGGCAAAGGTGACGGCGAACACCTGCGGCACGTTGATGCCGAGCCCGGACGCTGCGCGCGGATCGTCCACCGCCGCACGCAGCCGGCTGCCGAACCGCGTCCGCGACAGAACGAGTTGCAGCGCCAGCGTCAGCAGCCCGCAGATCACGATGATCATCAGGCGATAGCGTCCGACTCCGATGCCGAACACATCGAACTGGCCCTGCAGGACGGCGGGCAATTGGATGAACATCTGCGACGAGCCCATCACATAATCGACCGCAGTCACCGCCATGAAGACAAGGCCCACGGTGAACAGCACCTGATCGAGATGGCTGCGATGGTAGATGTGGCGATAGAGCAGCCGCTCCATGACGACGCCGAGCAGCGCACCGGCGACGAAGGCCAGCGGCAGCGCCGCGAAGAACGGCACCCCGTAGCGGTTCACCAGCACGGCGCAACAATAGCCGCCGGCCATCGCGAAAGCGCCATGCGCGAGGTTGACGACGTTCATCAGCCCGAGCGTGACGGCGAGGCCGCACGCCAGCACGAACAGCAACATGCCGTAAGCGACGCCGTCGAAGGCAATGGTGAGGACGGTCATTCCGCCGGACCCAACGGCAGCGCGCCCCCTCTCCCCGCTGGGGAGAGGTGAGTCAGTGCGCCTATCGACGACCGATCGTGAAACGTCATCTCTCGCTCACACCCTGTAATGATCGCGATACCACGACACAAATTTGCCGAGACCCGTGGCCAGCGGCGTCTCGGGACGGAAGCCGACATCGGCCATCAGATCACTCACATCCGCATAGGTTTGATGGACGTCACCCGGCTGCATCGGCAGACATTCACGGACCGCCTTTTTGCCGAGCGCGTCTTCGAGGATTTCGACCAGCCGCAGCAACTGTTCGGGACGGTGGTTGCCGACATTGTAGATTTTGGCCGGCGCGGCTTCCTTGGTGCGAACGGGAATGCGCTCCAGCAGCCGCGAGATCACCAGCGTGAGGTCGTCGATATAGGTAAAGTCGCGCCGCATGTCGCCATGATTGAACAATTTGACAGGCTTGTTTTCGAGGATCGCCTTGGTGAACAGGAAATAGGCCATGTCCGGCCGGCCCCACGGGCCGTAAACGGTGAAGAAGCGCAAGCCCGTCGTCGGCAGGCCGAACAGATGGCTGTAGGAATGTGCCATCAACTCGTTGGCCTTCTTCGACGCGGCATACAGGCTCACCGGACGGTCCGTGATGTCGCTGACCGCAAAAGGCACTTTGGTATTGGCGCCGTAGACCGACGACGACGACGCGTAGACCAAATGTTCGCAGCCGTTGTTGCGGCAGCCTTCGAGCACGTTGACAAAACCTTGAAGATTGGCGTCGACATAGGCATGCGGGTTGTCGATCGAAAAACGCACCCCGGCCTGGGCCGCGAGGTGAATCACGCGCGCGAAGCGGTGCGTGGCGAACAATCCCGCCGTCGCGTCGCGATCTGCGAGATCGAGTTTCACGAAGCTGAAATTGTCACGCGGCGTCAGGCGATCCAGCCGCGCCTGCTTCAGCGCGGGATCGTAATAGCCGTTGAGACTGTCGAGGCCGACGACGGCGCGTCCCTCATCGAGGAGACGCGCCGCCACATGATAGCCGATGAAGCCGGCGACGCCTGTGACGAGGATCGGTTGGTCGGGCATCGGGGTGGGGTCCACTTATTCGCAGAATACAAGGCTCGCCTCAACGGCGGCGAGCTCCCTCTCCCCGTTCTTACGGGGGGAGGGTTGGGGTGAGGGGCTCTTGCTTTATCGAGACGCCCCCTCACCCGACCGACTTCGCTGCGCTCCGCCGGTCGACCTCTCCCCGCACGCGGGGAGAGGTGAAGCCTGTGCATCGGAGCGAATTCATCGCGTAAAAGAATCGATCGAGATTTAATCGATTCTTTTCTGAAACTACTTCTTCGTCTTGCCCGGATCCTTGACCGCCTCGAACGTCGCGAATTCGACGTTGTAGAGTTCGCCGTCCACCTTCTCGACCTTGCGGATATAAATGTTCTGCACGATGTCGCGCGTCTCCGGATCGATCGAGACCGGTCCGCGCGGACTTTCCCACGCCATGCCCTTCATCGCCGCGATCAGGCTGTCGCCGTCGGCCTTGCCGCCGGTCTTTTTCAGCGCCTCGTAGATCAGGTGAATGCCGTCCCAGCCGCCGACGGCCATGAAGCCCGGCCGGGTGCCGAACGCCTTTTTGTAATCGGCGACGAACGCCTTGTTGATCGCGGACGGATGCGCGGCCGAATACAGATGCGCGGTGACGGTGCCGAGCGCCGCATCGCCCATGCCGTTCAAAAGGTCGTCGTCCATCACGTCGCCGGGGCCGATCACCTTGATGCCGGACTTGTCGAGCCCGCGCTCGGCATATTGCTTCATGAAATTGCCGCCCTGCCCGGCCGGCACGAACACGAACACGGCGTCCGGCTTGGCGTCCTTCATGCGCTGCAGGAACGGCGCGAAATCCGGATTGGCCAGCGGCACCTTGACCTCTTCGACGATTTCGCCGCCGCCCGCCGTGAAGCGTTCCTTGAAAAAGTTCAATGCGTCGTTGCCCGGCGCATAGTCCGACGTGAGCGTCGCAACCTTCTTGATGCCGTTCTTGGCCGCCCAGTCGCCGATAATGGTCGAGGACTGCGCCAGCGTGAACGAGGTGCGCACGATATAGGGCGAGCGCTCGGTGATGATCGAGGTGCCCGCCGCCATTACGACCTCGGGCACCTTGCCCTGCGTTGCCAGCGGTGCTGCGGCCAGCGCCGCAGGGGTCACGCCGAAGCCGGCGATAACGCTGACCTTGTCGTTGACGATCAGTTCCTGCGCCGCGCGCTTGGTGTTGTCGGGCAGCGCGCCGTCATCCTTGAGGATGATCTCGATCTTCTTGCCGGCGACGGTGTCGCCCTTCTGCTGCATATAAAGCTTGATCGCATTGTCGATCTGCTTGCCGGTCGAGGCCTGCCCGCCGGTCATCGGCACGATCAGTCCGATCTTTACGGTCTCCTGCGCCAGCGCTGACCCAGCGGCGAGCGAACTTGCCGCGGCGGCGACGACTGCGACGAGACAATGCGGCATGCGGCTGCGAGACTTCATCGACGCTCCCCCAAACTTTTCTGCAACCTCTGAATAGCCGGTCTGCGGACCATCAATCCAGCGCTAATTCCGCGTTGCCACCGGCCATTGAGCGATCTGCGACGAAATGGCTAACGGCGTCGAGGCGCCGCGAATGCGGTCATCAAGTGACCGCAAATCCGGTTATAACGCAGCCCATCATCCCAAAGGACTTTCATGCGCTGGCTGATCGCCGCTTTTCTCGTCTTGTGCATTGCAATCGCCGTGTGGCTCGGCTCCGCCATCGCCACCGTCGGGAAGATCGCAACCGCAGCGCGGGCCGGTGACGGCGCGGGCGTTCTGGCCCGGACCGACGTGACTGCGATTCGCCGGTCTTTGACCGAGCAGATCGTCCAGGCCTATCTGGATCGCGCGGGCGAAACCCGCAAGGTCAGCCAGATCGAACGCATGGTCGCCAACACCTATGGCGCGACCATCACGGATGCGATGGTGGCCAAATTCGTCACGGCGGAGAACCTGACCAAATTGCTGAAGCAAGGGCGCTTCGACGGCGCGGACAATGTGCCGGCCTTTGCCGGTGTGCCGACGCTCGGCGATCTGACGACCGGCGATATTTTCGGGATGGTCGGCCGCATCGGGTTCATCCAGCCGGTGCTGCTGTCGGTGCGGATCAGCCCGTCCGCCGATCCGCAACTCGCCGCCAGGATCTACATGCATCTCGACGGGTCGGGCTGGCGGCTCGCCGGATTTGAGATGCCCAAGGCGGTGGTGCGGCAGATCGCGGCGAGCATTCCGTTGCGGTAGCGGTTGGGTGTCCCGGACGCATCGCGTCACGCCGCACTTGCGGCGGGATGCGATGCTGAGCCGGGACGCCATCGCCTCAATCCATAAACACGACCGTCTTCTTGCCGTTCAGGATCACGCGATCCTCCAGGTGATAGCGCATGGCGCGGGCAAGCACGCGGCGCTCGATGTCGCGGCCCTTGCGCACGAGGTCTTCCGGCGCGTCGCGATGGCTGATGCGCTCGACGTCCTGATCGATGATCGGGCCTTCGTCGAGATCGCGCGTCACGTAATGGGCGGTCGCGCCGATCAGCTTGACGCCGCGCTCATGCGCCTGGTGATAGGGCCGCGCGCCCTTGAACCCCGGCAGGAAGGAATGGTGGATGTTGATGCAGCGGCCCGACAGCCGCGCCGACATCTCGTCCGATAGAATCTGCATGTAGCGCGCCAGCACCACGAGATCGGTCTCGGTCGCGCCAACGAGATTCCACACCGCATGCTCCTGCGCGGTCCTGGTCTCTTTCGTCACCGGCAAATGGTGGAACGGGATATCGGCGAAATCGATGCCGTGAAAGGTTTCGCGCGGATGGTTCGACACCACCGCCGTGATCTCCATCGGCAGTTCGCCGGTGCGCCAGCGATAAAGAATATCGGCCAGACAATGATCCGACGCCGAGACCATCAGCATCACGCGGCTGCGATGGGCGCGGTCGCGCATCTTCCAGTCCATGGCGAATTTCGACGCGATCGCCTGAAACCTGTCCTGCAATTGCGGCAGAGCCTGCGCCGCGCCGGCGGGATCGAACACCACCCGCATGAAGAAGCGCCTGGTTTCGACGTCGTCGAATTGCTGGGCGTCGAGAATGTTCTGGCCGTGATCGAACAGGAATGTCGACACCGCGGCGACGATGCCCGGACGATCGGGACAGGACAGGGTCAGGACGAATTGCGAATCGGGCATGTTGGAACCAGTGCGGATGGAGCTGCGGCGGCGTGCTGTAGCATCGGCCGCGCCCTTGCGCCAATGCTTGGGGTCGGTAGAGTTTCAATCATTGGCGAGGTCGATGCTGCTTCACCTCTCCCCGGAGGGGAGAGCGAGCGCGTTGCGCATCGGAGCGACGCATAGCCTGAACAGAGATGGATCGAATTCGGCCATCGCACGACGACAAACCGCAGGTGACTTCATGCCCGGACGACTCGACGGCTACCGCATCCTGATTCTGGAGGCGCGCGAGGAAGCGCAGTTCTCGCGCTTGCTCAGCGAACAAGGCGCGGACGTGCTGCAATGCCCGATGTTCCGTATCGACGACGCGCCCGACCCGTCCCCGGTCGAGGCCTGGATTCGTGCCTGCATCGCGCGACCCTTCGACGATCTGGTGTTGATGACGGGCGAAGGCCTGCGGCGAATGATGAAGGTCGCAACGCGCATGGGCGTCGCCGACGATTTCGTGGCGGCGATCGCGCAGTCGCGGAGCTTTGCGCGCGGCCCGAAGCCCGGCAAGGCGTTGCGCGAGATCGGGCTTGCTGCCAGCGTCACGACGGAGACGCCGACCTCGGAGGGTATCGCGCAGATGCTGTCCGCCTACGACCTCAAGGGCCGTCGCCTCGGACTGCAACTTTACCCTGAGAAGGATCATACGGTTTTGATCGACGCGATCAAATCGCAGAGCGCGGAGGTGACGGCCGTGCTGCCGTACATCTACGATGCGCGCGCGGCCGAGAGCAACATCATCGCCGCGATCGGCGAGATGTCCGCAAAGAAAGTCGATGCGATCGCACTGACGAGTTCGGGGCAGATCCGCCGGATGTTCGATGTCGCCCGCGCGCATGATTGCGAGTCGCAATTGCGCGTCGGCCTGGCGCAGACGAAGGTTGCCTCAGTGGGGCCGGTGGTATCGGATGAACTCAAGGCGCATGATGTGCGCACGGACATCTATCCGGCCAATGACGCGTTCTTCATGAAGCCGTTGATTTCCGCGATGGCGAGTGCGCTCGCGGCAACGCCGCCGAGGGGCGGGATGTGATTCATGTGATTCAATGAATTTCATTGGCGGCAGCGCGCTCCTTCTCCCCGTTCTTACGGGGAGAAGTGAAGAGCTTGACGCCCTGCCCCATCCGGCCAACATGCGCGCAACGACAATAAAAAGGCGACCCCCATGCCATCATTGCCGCTCTCCGACCTGCGCGTGCTCGAAATCGGCTCGGGCGACGCGCTGAACTACTGCGGCAAGCTGTTTTCCGATTTCGGCGCGGAGGTTATCAAGGTCGAGCCGCAGGGTGGAGACCCGCAACGACGCGACGCGCCGCTGGTCGATGCCGGAGATGGCCGGACGGAAAGCGCCGTCTTCGCATGGCGCAACACGAACAAGCGCAGCATCACCGCCGACCTGACACAAGCCGGCGACATTTCGCGGATCAAGGCTTTGCTCAAGTCCTGCGACCTGCTGCTCGACGGCCGGCATCCGACAGAGATCGAAACCTCGCTGCTTGCCCACGACGATCTTCGCCGCGACGATCCGGGTTTGGCGATCACCGCGATCTCATGGTTCGGCGAGCATGGCCCCTATCGCGATTTTCAGGTCACGGATTCGGTCTGTCGCAGTCTTGCCGGCATCGTCAAGCTGGTCGGGCCGATCGAAGGCCCGCCGGTGCTGCCGCGCGACGGACAGGTCGGCGTTATCGCGGCCTACAGCGCCTTCATCCCCACGCTCGCCGGATTGTATGGCCACGCCACCGGCGCGCGGCGCTTCGCGGTCAGCGCGTTCGAGGCGCTGCTGCAGATCAGCGAGTTCGACACGGGGCTCGCACTGGAAGCGGGCTTCACGCGGCCGCGGATCGGCATCAACCGTTTCGGGCGCGGCTTTCCGGTCGGCAATTTCGAGACCAAGCACGGCTGGCTCGGCGTTACGGTGGTGACGCCCGCGCAATGGAACGCGTTCTGCGTCATGATCGGGCTGCCCGAACTCGGCCCCGACCCGCGCTATTCGGCGACGGCCGATCGCTATAATCACGCCGACGAACTGGGGGCGATCTTCAAGCCGGTCCTGATGCAGAAATCCGCGCAGGACTGGTTCGAGCAAGGAATCAAGCTGCGGATTCCGCTGGCGATCGTACCCGACATGGCCGAGCTGCTGACGCAGGAGGTCTATCGCGCGCGCGGCGCGTTCGGCAAAGTCAGCATTGGCCACGCGTCCTTCGACGCGCCGGTGCTTCCGCAGCATCTGACGCAGTCACGGCCGCTGCCGAATGGCCGCGCGCCGTTTGCCGGCGAGCATGACGGCAAAACCTTCGCGGCGCATCGACGGGCCGCAATACACGCCGCAACATCCGACGATCCGCTGCCGCTGAAGGGCCTGCGCATCATCGATCTGACGATGGGCTGGGCCGGGCCGACCGCGACGCGACAAATGGGAGATCTCGGCGCCGACGTCATCAAGGTCGAATCCTGCCAGTATCCGGACTGGTTCCGCGGCACCGATCCGCGCGGGCCGTATCATCCCGAACGCACCTATGAGAAGACCTACTGGTTCCAGATGATGAACCGCAACAAGCGCGGCATCACGCTCGATCTCACGAATTCCAAAGGCCTTGCGTTGCTCAAGCGGCTGCTTGCCGACGCCGATGCGGTGATCGACAATTACGCCGCCGACGTTCTGCCGCGCCTCGGCCTCGACGCGAAGGCGATGCATGTCGTCAACCCGCGCCTTGTCGTGGTGACGATGCCCGCTTTTGGCATGACCGGCGCGTGGAGCGGCGTGCGCGCCTATGGCTCGACGCTCGAACAGGCGTCGGGCCTGCCCTCCGTCACCGGACGCGACGGCGATCCGCCGACGATGCTGCACGCGGCGCTCGGCGATCCGGTCGGCGGCGTCAGCGCGGCGGCGGCCCTGATGCTCGGTTTCGTTCAGCAACGCAAGACGGGCACCGGCCAGCATATCGATCTCAGCGCCACCGAAGCGCTCTTGCCGCTGGTCGCGCCCAGCATCATCGAGCAATCCGCGACCGGCAAGACCAGCCAGCGCATCGGCAACCGGCATCCGGTGTTCGTGCCGCACGGCTGCTTCCCGTGCCTTGGGGAAGACCAGTGGGTGACGCTGGCGATCCAGACCGACGCGCAGTGGCAGGCATTGTGCGTCGCCATGCATCGCGACGACCTTGCCGCGGACACCTCGCTCGCGACACAAGACGGCCGCCGCGCGGAGGAGGATCGTATCGAGGTCGCGATCCGGCAATGGACGACCACCGTGCGGCCGGATCTTGCGATGGTCACGCTGCAGGCCGCCGGCATTCCGGCCGGCGCCGCGCGGTTGCCGGTCGATCTGGCGGGCGATCCGCATTTGATCGCGATCGGGCACTGGCAGGCGGTGACTCGGCCCTTCATGGGACCGCATCTTGTGCCGTCGGTCGCCTATCGCGAGGGCAACTGCAAATCACCCTATGCGATCACCCGGCTCGCGCCGACGCTTGGCCAGCACAATGCGGACGTGCTGAAAGACCTGCTCGGCCTGTCGGACGATGAGATCGCGGCGCTGAAGGCCGAGGCCATTATCGGCGACGAGGCGATATCGAAATCGGCGGCTGCCGCGAAAAACAGCAAACCAGCCGCTGAACATTAACTCGTGTTATCGGAGCAAGGGTGCACTTGAAAAACGCGCCGAACTCCCGCAAGACACTCCCAAGATCAACGAATAATCGTTCATGGAGGAACAGTAATGCGCAAGTCTATTTTGGTCGCCGCTTTGACGTTGCCGCTGCTCGCGAGCACGGCGATGGCGCAGGAGACCGTCAAGCTCGGCTACATCGATCCGCTGTCCGGCGGCGGCGCCAGCGTCGGCGAAGTCGGCCTCAAGATCTTCCAGTTGCTCGCCGAACAACTCAACGCCAAGGGCGGGATTCTCGGCAAGAAGGTCGAAATCATTCCGCTCGACAACAAGACCAATCCACAGGAAAGCCTCATCCAGGCGCAGAAGGCGATCGATTCCGGCGTGCGTTACGTCACCCAGGGCAACGGTTCGGCCGTCGCCGGCGCGCTGACCGACTTCATCACCAAGTTCAACGAGCGCAACCCCGGCAAGGAAGTGTTGTTCTACAACTACGCCGCCGTCGATCCGGTGCTGACAAATGACAAATGCAGCTTCTGGCATTTCCGCTGGGACGCCAATTCCGACATCAAGATGGAAGCCCTGACCAACTACATGAAGGGCGTTCCGACCATCAAGAAGCTCTATCTCATCAATCAGGATTACTCGTTCGGCCAGTCGGTCCGCACCCAGGCCCGCGCGATGCTGAAGGCCAAGCGCGGCGACATCGAGATCGTCGGCGACGAACTGCATCCGCTGCTGAAGATCACCGACTTCGCGCCCTATGTCGCCAAGATCAAGGCGTCCGGCGCCGACAGCGTCATCACCGGCAACTGGGGTCAGGATTTTGCGCTGTTGCTGAAAGCCGCCGCCGACGCCGGGCTCAAGGTCAACTGGTATACGTATTATGCCGGCGGCACGGGCGGCCCGACCGCGATCAAGCAGGCTGGGCTGGACCATCAGGTGTTCCAGGTCAGCGAAGGCACGCCGAACGTCCCGAACAAGGATTCGCAAGACTTCGAGACGACGCTGCGCGCCAAATACGACTTCAGCAACTTCTATCCCCGCGCCGTCAACGAAATGCGGATGTTCGCCGCCGCCGCCGAAAAGGCCAAGTCGCTCGAGCCGGTCAAGGTAGCTGCCGCTCTTGAGGACATGAAGTTCGAGGTCGTCAATGGCGGCGAAGGCATCATGCGCAAGGATGATCACCAGTTCTTCCAGCCGATCTATATCTCGTCGCTCGGCGCCCGCTCCGACAAGGAGAAGTTCGACGAGGAAAAAACCGGCTGGGGCTGGCGCACCGCCGCCCGGATCGATACCGCGCAAACCATGCTGCCGACCACCTGCAAGATGCAGCGGCCTTGACGTTCGTCTGAAGACGCTTGTGACCTCCCTCTCCCGCTCTTGAGGGGGAGGGTCGGTCGAGCGAAGCGGAGACCGGGGCGGGGATACGAATACACATCGGCCCCCACCCGACCGGCCCTTCGGGCCAGCCACCCTCCCCCGCAAGAGCGGGAGAGAGAGGCCCTCCCCGCCGCGCTCGTCATTTTCAACATTGGACAAGTGATGCTCGAACTGATCGTCATCTCCACGCTGAACGGCGTGCTGTTCGGCATGCTGCTGTTCCTGATGGCGAGCGGGCTGACCGTCATTTTCAGCATGCTCGGCGTGCTGAATTTCGCCCATGCCAGCTTCTACATGCTCGGCGCGTTTTTCGGGTTCCAAATCAGCCGCTGGGTCGGATTCTGGCCGGCGTTGCTGTTCGCGCCGATCCTTGCCGGCATCATCGGCGCCGCTGTCGAACGCTTCGGGCTGCGTCACGTCCACAAGAACGGCCATGTCGCCGAGTTGCTGTTCACATTCGGTCTCGCATTTGCGATCGAAGAAGTCGTGCAGATCATCTGGGGCAAGAGCCCTGTCGATTTCCGCGTGCCGCGCGCGCTGGATTTTCCGGCCTTCACGATCTTCTCGACCAACTATCCCGCCTTCAAGATGTTCATGCTGGTGATCTCGGTGGTGATCTTCGTCGGGTTGCTGATCGCGCTGAAGAAGACCCGCGTCGGCCTGATCGTGCAGGCGGCGCTGACGCATCCGCATATGGTCGGCCATCTCGGCCACAATGTCGGGCGCATTTTCATGATGGTGTTCGGCGTCGGCACGGCGCTCGCCGCTGTCGCCGGCGTCATCGCAGGCCCTGCCCTCGTGACGCAGTCGAACATGGCCGGACTGCTTGGCCCGATTCTGTTCGTCGTCGTCGTGGTCGGCGGCCTCGGCTCGCTGCCCGGCGCATTCGTCGCCTCCCTGCTGATCGGCCTCGTGCAGACCTTCGCGGTGTCGATGAACGGTTCGCTGTCCGACGTGTTCGGCGCGCTGTCGCCCGATTACGCGGCAAGCTGGTTGTCCGATATCTGGAACGTCACCATCGCGCAGATCGCGCCGATCATGCCATATCTGCTGCTGGTGCTGATCCTGATCTTCCGGCCAATGGGCCTTTTGGGAACGCGCGAAACATGACCGATCTGACTCAAAGCGCTGCACCGCCGCTGCCGGCGGCGTCCGACCGGCTCAAATTCTACGGGCTGTGGATCGTGGTCGCGGCCGTGCTCATCATCCTGCCGAAGCTGTTTTCGTCGGGCGGATCGCTGACGACCTTCAGCCTGATCGGCATCTCGATCATCTTCGCGCTGTCCTACAACATCCTGCTCGGCCAGACCGGGATGCTGTCGTTCGGCCACGCCGTCTATTACGGCCTCGGCGGCTTCCTCGTCATTCATGCCATCAACATTATCGGCGCCAATAAATATCCGATCCCGCTGCCGCTGGTGCCGCTGATCGGGGGGCTGACTGGGCTTGCATTCGCCGCGTTGCTCGGCTGGGTCTCGACCAAACGGTCGGGCACTGCGTTTGCGATGATCTCGCTCGGCCTCGCCGAACTCGTCGCGTCGTCGGCGCTGATCCTGCGGACCTTCTTCGGCGGGGAGGCCGGCATCTCCGCCAACCGCACCAAGCTGACGCGGCTGTTCGACTGGAGTTTTGGCCCGCAGATCCAGATCTATTACCTCGTCGCGGCATGGACGCTGATCGCGGTCATCGCGATGTATGCGCTGACCCGCACGCCGCTCGGCCGCATGTGCAATGCCGTGCGCGATAATCCCGAGCGCGTGCAGTTCGTCGGCTACGATCCGCATGTCATCCGCTACATCGCCTTCTGCTTCGCGGGTTTCTTCGCCGGCATCGCGGGCTCGCTGGCCGCGATCAATTTCGAGATCGCCAACTCGGCGTATCTCGGCGCGGTGCAGTCAGGCACGGTCTTGTTCGCCACCTACATCGGCGGCGTCGGCTTCTTCATCGGTCCGATCGTCGGTGCGATCTTCATCACCATCCTGTCGCTCGGCCTGTCCGACGTCACGACAGTGTGGCAGTTGTATTTCGGCCTGATCTTCATCGCCGTCGTGATGTATGCGCCGGGCGGCCTCACCGGCCTGATCATGATGCATCGGCCGCTGATCCGTGCCGGTACGCTCGGCAAGGTCATCCCGAGCTACGCGGTGGCCTTCCTGCCGACGCTGGCGATGGTCGCAGGCATCGCGCTCGTGATCGAATGCGTCGTCTATGCCGCGCATGGCGACGGCAATCCGAACATCCGCGCCTTCGGCGTGCCGTTCAATGCGGCGAGCCCGATCACCTTCGGCCTCGCCGCGGCGCTGCTGATCGGCGGTTTCTTCGTGGCGCGCAAAACCTGGACCCGCGTTGCCGGCGCCTGGGACAACGCCCTCGTCGTCGCCCGCGAAAAGGGACTGGCCGCATGAGCAACACCGCCATTGAGTTGCGCAACGTCGAAAAGAGTTTCGGTGTCACGAAGATCATCCAGAACATGAGCCTGGTCGTCGCCAAGGGCGAACGCCACGCCTTGATCGGCCCGAACGGCGCGGGCAAATCGACGACATTCAATCTCATCAGCGGCTACATGAAGCCGACCAGCGGCGAGGTGTTGCTGCGCGACGAGGCGATCTCGCATCTGCCGCCGTATCAGATCAACCGGCGCGGACTCTCGAGAAGTTTTCAGGTCACGAACGTGTTCGCCAACATGACGGTGTGGGAGAACATCCGCTGCGCCGTGCTGTGGGCGACCGGCCAGCGCTACGCGTTCTGGAAGAACATCGACACGCTGCCCGAGGTGCGCGAGCGCACCGCGCGGATTCTCACCGACATTCATCTGACAAAACGCCTCGACGTGCCGGCGGGCCTGCTCACTTACGCGGAGCAGCGCGCGCTCGAGATCGGCATCACCATC
Source organism: uncultured Tardiphaga sp. (assembly GCA_964244735.1). Taxonomy (GTDB): domain Bacteria; phylum Pseudomonadota; class Alphaproteobacteria; order Rhizobiales; family Xanthobacteraceae; genus Tardiphaga. The sequence goes on along the minus strand of CAXTJT010000003.1, from coordinate 227,626 downwards.
GCCGGCGGCGCGGATGTGATCCTGCTCGACGAGCCGACCGCCGGCATGAGCCACGCCGAGACCGAGCGCGCGGTGGCGCTCATTCGCCGCCTGACCGAAGGTCGCACGCTGCTCATCGTCGAGCACGATATGAGCGTGGTGTTCGGCCTTGCCGACCGCATCTCGGTCCTTGTCTACGGCCAGATCATCGCCTCGGGCACGCCGCAGGAAATCCGCGCCAATCCCAAGGTCAAGGAAGCCTATCTCGGCGAGGAGGCCGCGTGATGCTTGTCGGTCCAACATCCTTGTTGAAGGGGCAGGCCGCCGCGCGGGACTGCGCGCCCCCTCTCCCATGGGGAGAGGGTTGGGGTGAGGGGGTACGGTCTCTCGATAGGGTCGTCCCCCCTCACCCGGCGCGAGCGTCGCGCAAGAGCGCGACTTCACGCGCCGACCTCTCCCCGGCGGGGAGAGGTGAACCCGCGTCACGTCATCGTCCAATCTGAAACAGAAACGCGCGGCCCCCATGCTCGAAGTTCGCGATCTCCACGCCTATTACGGCAAGAGCCACATTCTGCAGGGCGTCGACATGCATATCGACGCCGGCGAGGTCGTCAGCCTGCTCGGCCGCAACGGCGTCGGCCGGTCCACGACGGTCAAGGCGATCATGGGCGAGGTGCCGCCGCAAGGCTCGATCCTGTTCAAGGGCAAGGACATTGCCGGGCTGCCGAGCTTCAAGATCGCACATCTCGGCCTCGGCTACGTGCCGGAGCATCGCGACATCTTCCCGAGCCTGACGGTGCGGCAGAATTTGATGCTCGGCGTCAAGGACACCAAGAAGCCCGGCAAGTGGAAGCTGCAGGACATGCTCGACATGTTTCCACATCTGGCGGCGCGCGCCGACACGGCGGCGGGCGTGATGTCCGGCGGCGAGAAACAGATGCTGACCATGTGCCGGACGCTGATGGGCGATCCCGATCTGATCATGATCGACGAACCGACCGAAGGTCTCGCGCCGCTGATCGTGCAGCAGGTCGGCGATCTCATCGCCGAGATCGCGCGGCGCGGCGTCGCGATCCTGCTGGTCGAGCAGAAACTGTCGATCGCCATGCGCATCTCGCACCGGGTCTATGTGATGGGCCACGGCAAGATCGTGTTCGAGGGCACCCCGGCGGAATTGAAGGCGAACGGGGCCGTGCGGAAAGAGTGGCTGGAGGTTTAAAGAGAGCGAATAGGGAGTAGCGAGTAGCGAGTAGAAAAAGCGATCGCCTTTCTTCAATTGTCCCTATTCGCTACTCCCTATTCGCTATTCGCCTTCTTACTCTTCCCCATACCGCCGCAGCGCGTCCAGATCGACCACTGTCACGCCGCCATATTCGATCCGCAGCAGGCCCTGCTTCTCCAGTGTCTGCAGGCATTGATTGGCGTTCTGCCGCGAGATGCCGGAGATCGCGCCGAGTTCTTCCTGCGTGATTTCGAGATGCCGGCCAGCGTCGCGGTACAGGATCGGATTGAACAAGGATGCGATGCAGCGCGCCAGCCGACCCGTGGCGTCGAGCATGCGGCCGTATTCCAGCATCGCGATGAATTGCCCGAGCCGCTCGTTCAGGAGCCGCACCAGAAAGCGGTTGAAGGCCACGCTGTTCTCAAACAGCCAGAAGAACGTCGCGCGGTCCATCAGCGCCAGACGGGATTGACGCAGCGCGACGACATCATATTGGCGGGGCTCGTTCTTCAGAACGGTGCCCTCCCCGAACCACGCGCCGGCCGTCAGCCCCGTATAGCTGATCAACTTGCCGCTGCGTGACATAGTGCCGACCCGCACCAGCCCCGACGACACGCCGATCCAATATTCGTAGAGATCGCCGCGCATGCAGACGAATTCATCGGCGCTGAACACCCTTTCGACGACGCCGGCGCGCGCCACCTCGATCTCGCTGTCGCTGAGTTCACGCGACCAAGCCGCGATCTGCCTGAGAGTCTCCGCCGCAATCATGATTCTCTGTCTTCTCTGATCGCCCGCGCCATGCTGCAGCGCGGCGAATGTCGGCGGCGAAATTACGCATCGAATTGTCAGCCGCAAGACATTTTCATGTCTCGGGATAAAGTATGGAGCCTTGGGTTGCATGCGTGCCGCTGCGTCACAAGCGCCTTGGAACGCAAAACGTCATAAGTAGAATAGCTTAAGCGACGCGACCAAGATATGTTGGCGTCGCTGGAACAGACCAAGGATGAAGAGCGCGCCAAGCGCCGTTTCCGGGAGGATTTGAGTGGCGATTGCTTTGGATGTCCGAAATGTCTCGTTGCGCTTTGGCGGCGTTCGCGCGCTGACCGAGGTCAGCTTTTGCGTGAATGACGGCGAATTGTTCTCGATCATCGGCCCTAATGGCGCCGGCAAGACCTCGATCGTCAACTGCATTTCCGGGCGGTACAAGCCAACCGAAGGCACGCTGCATTATCGCGGCCGCGACATTACCGGTCTCAATACCAATGCGCGGCCTGATCTCGGCATCGGCCGCACCTTCCAGAACCTGGCGCTGTTCCACCACATGACCGTCCTCGACAACATTATGGTCGGGCGGCATCATCTGCTGAAAAACAACTTTCTCACCGGGTCGCTGTACTGGCTGACCGGTGCGCGCAAGGAAGAGCTGGAACATCGTCGCAAGGTCGAGGAAATCATCGACTTCCTCGACCTGCAATCCGTGCGCAAGGCCACTGCCGGCACGCTGCCCTACGGTCTGCGCAAGCGCGTCGAACTGGCGCGCGCGATGGCGCTGGAGCCGAACCTTATTCTTCTCGACGAACCGATGGCCGGCATGAACTTCGAGGAGAAGGAGGACATGGCCCGCTACATCGTCGATCTCAACGAAGAGTTCGGCATGACGGTGATGATGATCGAGCATGACATGGGCGTGGTGATGGACATCTCCCACCGCGTCATGGTGCTGGATTTCGGCAAGAAGATCGCGGAGGGCGATCCCGGCGCGGTGCTGGCCGATCCGCACGTCAAGCGCGCCTATCTCGGCGAGGAAGACGAGGAACTGGTCGATCCCGACGACGAAGCGATTCTCGCGGCCCAAAAGACAGCGGAGACGGCGGCATGATGGATTATCACGCTCGGGTCGCCGCAGCCGACACCTTTCCGAAGATGCTGCGGCTGAACGCGAACGAGCATGGCAAGTCCATCGCCCTGCGCGAAAAGGATTTCGGGCTGTGGCGCGTCTTCACTTGGGATGACTATCAGAGCCGCGTGCGCGATTTCGCGCTCGGCATGGTCGAACTGGGTCTCGGCAAAGGCGACGTCGTCGGCATCATCGGCGACAACCGGCCGGACTGGGTGGCGGCTGAAATCGCCTGCCACGCGATCGGTGGCTACAGCCTCGGGCTCTATCGCGACGTGCTCGACGAGGAAGCGGCGTATCTTTTGAGCTATGGCGAGGTCAAGATCGCCTTCGCCGAAGACGAGGAACAGGTCGACAAGCTGCTGACGCTGGCCGATCGGGTGCCGATGCTCAAGCACATCGTTTATTCCGATCCGCGCGGCATGCGGAAATACGACGACCCGCGTCTGATTCTGGCGGATACGCTCGCTGCGATGGGCCGCGATCGCTTCGCGCGCGAGCCTGCGCTGTACGATGCGATGGTCGATGCAACCAAGGGCGACGAGGTCGCAATCCTCTGCACCACCTCGGGCACCACGGCGAACCCGAAGCTGGCGATGCTCGCCGCCGGGCGCGTGCTGAGCCATTGCGCGGTGTATCTGACCTTCGATCCGAAGGGGCCGGACGACGAATATGTCTCGGTGCTGCCGCTGCCCTGGATCATGGAGCAGGTCTACGCGCTCGGCAAAGGGTTGCTCTCGCGGATGAAGGTCAACTTCGTCGAGCAGGCAGAGACCATGATGAACGACTTTCGCGAGATCGCGCCGACCTTCGTTTTGTTTGCGCCAAGGGTCTGGGAAGGCATCGCCGCCGACGTCCGCGCACGGGTCATGGATTCCTCGCCGCTGAAACAGTCCCTCTACAACAGCGGCATGAAAGCCGGCCTCTCGGCGCTCGCAGACGGCAAGAAATCCGCCTTCGCCGATGCGGTGCTGTTTCGCGCCTTGCGTGACCGGCTCGGCTTCACGCGATTGCGCTCGGCCGCGACCGGCGGCGCGGCGCTCGGGCCGGACACGTTCAAGTTCTTCCGCGCGATGGGCGTGCCGCTGCGGACAATCTATGGCCAGACCGAAACGCTCGGCGTCTACGCGATCCATCGCGCGGATGAGGTCGATCCGGAAACAGCAGGCATCGCGATGGGCGACAACATCGAGATCGAAATCCGCGATCCCGACGTGCAGGGCGTCGGCGAAATCGTCGTCAAGCATCCCAACATGTTCCTCGGTTATTTCAAGGCGCCGGAGGCTTCGGCCGCCGATCTGCGCGACGGCTGGATGCATTCCGGCGACGCCGGCTATTTCAAGGACAACAAGCAGCTCGTCGTCATCGACCGGATCAAGGATCTGGCGCAGACCGCGCGCGGCGAGCGCTTCTCGCCGCAATATATCGAGAACAAGCTGAAGTTTTCGCCCTATATCGCCGAGACTGTCGTGCTCGGCGACGGCCGCGAGGCGCTGGCGGCGATGATCTGCATCCGCTTCTCGATCATCTCGAAATGGGCGGAAAAAAACCGGATCGCATTCACGACCTACACCGATCTGTCGTCGCGTCCCGAAGTTTACGAGATGATCCGCAAGGAGGTCGACGACGTGAATGCGACGCTGCCCCCGGCGCAGCGCATCTCGAAATTTCTGCTGCTCTATAAAGAACTCGATGCCGACGACGGCGAGTTGACGCGCACGCGCAAAGTCCGCCGCTCGGTCATCAACGACAAATATGCCGACATCATCGACGGCCTCTATGGCGGCAAGGCCGAGATACCCGTCGACACGATCATCCGGTTCCAGGACGGCACGACGCAGCGCATCCGCACGAAGCTGAAGGTGGTGGAGTTGGTGGCGGCATCTTCTGCACAGGCCGCCGAATGACGCACGACATTGCAATGAGGCACTGCGCTCACCTCTCCCCGCTCGCGGGGAGAGGTCGGATCGCGACCAAGACGCCGTCAGGCGTCGCCGGAGCGATCCGGGTGAGGGGGCGTCTGAGACAGCAACGCGGCCGCGATGGTTTCCAGAACGCCAGGCATGTTTCCCAGTACGTCGTTATTCCAGAACCGAAGAACCCGATAGTTGTGCTCGACCAACCATGTGTCGCGCGCGACATCGCGTGCATTGTCGGCATGCTGCCCGCCATCGATCTCGATGACCAGCCGATGCTCCCGGCAGATCAGATCGACCGTGTAAGGCCCGATCGGCTCCTGACGGACGAATTTGTGGCCGCCGAGACTTCGCGCGCGCAGTTTGTACCACAGAGCATTTTCAGCCTCAGTCGCGTCTCGCCGAAGCCGCCGCGAACGGATCGTGTTCTTTTCTCTGGCCTCACGCATCTTGCAACGCCCCCTCACCCGGCATCCACGCGCTTCGCGCGCGAATGCCGACCTCTCCCCGCAAGCGGGGAGAGGTTTCCCGTTCGCACGACCGCAGCGCTCGGATCAGATTATCTCAGGCTACCCGCATGAACTCGCAACTCCTCATCCAGCTTCTGATCAACGGCCTGGTGGTCGGCACGCTGTACGGCGTCGTCGCGATGTCCTTCGTGCTGATCTACAAGGCGACGCAGGTCGTGAACTTCGCGCAGGGCGAATTGCTGCTGGTCGGCGCATGGGTGTGCTGGGCGCTGCTGACCAAATTCCAGGTGCCGTTCTGGATCGGGATGCCGCTGACGCTCGTCTTCATGTTCGCATTCGGCATTCTCATTCAGGTCGTGATCCTGCGGCCGATGATCGGCGAGCCGATCATCTCCGTCATCATGGTGACGATCGCGCTCTCGACGGTCTTTCAGGCAGCTCTGAAATGGATCTTCGGCATCAATCCGCAACCGTTTCCGCGCGTCTTCGCCAGCCAGTCCGTCAACATCTTCGGCTATGCGATCCAGACGGTCTATGTGATGAGCCTCGTCGTCTCCGTCATCATGATGCTCGGCATGGCGTGGTTCTTCAAATCCTCGAAATACGGCCTTGCCATGCGGGCCACCGCCTTCAACCAGCAGGTCGCGCAGTCGCTCGGCATCTCGGTGAAATCCGTATTCGCAATCGCCTGGGCGATCTCGGCGGTGGTGTCGGCCGTCGCCGGCGTCGTCGTCGCGGTCGTCAACGGCGTGTCTTTCGGGTTGGCCGCCTACGGCATCAAGGTGTTTCCGGCGGTGATCCTCGGCGGGCTCGATTCGATCGCAGGCGCGGTGGTCGGGGGCATCATCATCGGACTGCTGGAAAACTTCGCGCAGTTCGTCGACAGCGAATATCTGCACCTCGGCAACCTGTATGAGATCGCGCCGTTCTACGTGCTCATCATCATTCTCATGATCAAGCCTTACGGCCTGTTCGGCACCAAAGACATCGAGCGGGTGTAACTATGGTCAATTGTATTCGCCACGAATGCTGCCTCCACCTCTCCCCTTGGGGGAGAGGTCGGATCGCTCTTGCGATCCGGGTGAGGGGGCTCAACCTTCTCGAGCGAACGAACCCCCTCACCCCACCCCTCTCCCCCAAGGGGAGAGGGAGCGCGCCGACATCGTCGATAGTTTTCCGGCCAACGATGGGTTTGGAATAGACTATGGCCTCCCCCTCCCTCATACCGTCCGGTGATTTTCGGTCCACCTATGCGTTGGACACGACCATCTTCCCGACCGTGACCAGTCGCAATTTTGCGATCGCCGGCATCATCCTCGTCTGCGTCGTGCCTTATCTCTTCAGCGACTACTGGCTCAGCATCATGATCCAGGTCGGGATCTTCGGCATCGCAGCGCTGGGGCTGAATATCCTGGTCGGCTTCACCGGCCAGATTTCGATCGGCCACGCCGCGTTCTTTTTGCTCGGCGCGTTCACCTCGGCCTATCTGTCGACCAAGCTGCCGATCCCGGTGTTCTTCGCGATCCCGCTCTCGGGCATCGTTACGGCGATCGTCGGCCTCATCTTCGGCCTGCCCGCCGCGCGGCTGAAGGGGCTCTATCTCGTCATCGCGACATTGGCCGCGCAATACATCCTGCTCGATTTCTTCTCGCGCGCCGAATGGTTCACCGGCGGCTCGGTGCCGGCGATGGCCAATCCGTTTTCGATCTTCGGCTACGTGCTGCAGGGCGACCGGCAATATTTCTACGTCGTGCTGGCCTATGTGATCGCGAGCTACATCCTCGTCACCAATCTGATGCGCTCGCGCGACGGCCGCGCGCTGGTGGCGATCCGCGACCATTACCTGTCGGCCGAAATCATGGGCATCAACCTGACGAAGTATCGCACGCTGTCGTTCGGGCTGGCCGCGTTCTTCGCCGGAATTTCCGGCGCGCTCTATGCGCATTATCAACTGGTCGTTTCCAACGAAGGCTTCGGCATCGAACGCTCGATCCTGTTTTTGGCGATGGTCATCATCGGCGGCACCGGCTCGATCATGGGCACCTTGATGGGCACGGCCTTCGTCGTGCTGCTGCCGGAATCGATGGAGTGGCTCAGCCATGTGCTGAAAGGCGGCGCAATCGATAAAGCCCTGCAACTCAACAATAACCTCACTTTCCTGCGCGAGATCGCGATCGGTGTCATTATCATTGCGTTTCTGATTTTCGAGCCGGACGGGCTCGCGCACCGCTGGCGGCAGATCAAGACGTACTGGAAGCTCTATCCGTTCTCGCATTGAGGGAGTCATTGAGGATCAACCTTGTCCCGGCCGCACCGCAGAGCCGGGACCATAACGAAGGCCGTCTCTCGAACGGTCCGGCTCTGCGATGCGGTCGCGATGCACGGACATCGCCGACCGCGTCGGGTCCGGAACAAGAAAGCGCGCTATAAGAATACTGGATTTAGCTCTGAGACGATCACCATACAAAAACAAACCGGAGGAATTGATCATGACCATGAAGTCACTTCTCGGCACGGCGTCGCTCGTGCTGCTGCTCGCCGGCACGTCGGCACACGCTCAGATCGCGATCGGCCATCTGCAGGACCAGTCCGGCGGCACATCGGATGTCGGCACGCCCTATGGCCAGGGCGTCGCCGACACCTTCGCCTGGGTCAACAAGAACGGCGGCATCGGCGGCAAGCAACTCGCGGTCGACTCGGTCGATTACGGCTATCAGGTGCCGCGCGCCATCGCGCTCTACAAGAAGTGGTCCGGCTCCGACAAGGTCGCCGCGATCATGGGCTGGGGCACGGCCGATACCGAAGCGCTGACGGGTTTTCTGGCCAACGACAAGATCCCCGATCTGTCGGGCTCTTACGCGGCGGCGCTGACCGATCCAACCGGCGCCAGCGGCAAGTCGAAGCCGTCGCCGTATAATTTCTTCTACGGCCCGTCCTATTCGGACGCCCTGCGCGCCGAACTGACATGGGCGGCGGACGACTGGAAGGCCAAGGGCAAAACAGGTGCGCCGAAGTTCGTCCATATGGGCGCGAACCATCCCTATCCGAATGCGCCCAAGGCCGCCGGCGAAGCGATGGCGAAGGAACTCGGCTTCGAGGTGCTGCCGCCGCTGGTGTTCGCGCTCGCGCCGGGCGATTACTCCGCGCAATGCCTCAGCCTCAAGAGCGCCGGCGCGAACTACGCGTATCTCGGCAACACCGCCGCGTCGAACATCTCGGTGATGAAGGCCTGCAAGGCGGCCGGGGTCGAGGTGCAGTTCATGAGCAACGTCTGGGGCATGGATGAGAACGCCGCCAAGACCGCCGGCGACGCGGCCAACGGCGTGATCTTCCCGGTCCGCACCGCCGTGACCTGGGGCGGAGACGCGCCGGGCATGAAGACCATGATGGACATCTCGAAAATGTCGGATGCCTCCGGCACCGCCTATCGTCCGGTGCACTACCTCGCCGGCATCTGCTCGGCGCTTTACATGAAGGAAGCGCTCGACTGGGCCGCGAAGAACGGCGGCGCGACCGGCGAGAACGTGCGCAATGCGTTCTACCAGAAAAAGGATTGGGTGCCGGCCGGCACGGAAGGCGTCTGCAATCCCTCGACCTGGACCGACAAGGACCATCGCCCGACGATGAAGGTCGATCTTTATCGCTCCCAGGTGACGGGCTCGACCGACGGCGACATGAACGACGTCATGAAGAAGGGCGCCGTCAAGCTGGAGAAGGTGAAGACCATCGAACTGCCAAGAAAGGCGGAATTGCTGGGTTGGTAGGAGCTAAGGGAGCCACACGCACAGCCGTCATCCCCGCCACCGGGTCTCACCTTTGGCGAGCCCGATGACAGGCTCCGGCGGTGATCCAGTACGCCGCGACGTTCGTGTTCATGACCATCGTCGCGGAATACTGGGTCACCCGCTTTCGCGGGTGATGACGGCAGCAAGCGGAGCGACGATGTCGCCCTATCGAGATAGTTGGAAGAGCGCATGACCATGGCCGACACGCTCGTCACGAAAGCACCGTCGCCCTCCCCCGCCGTCGCGCCGCTGCTCAGCGTGCGCAACATCGAAGTCGTCTATGACGACGTGATCCTCGTGCTGCGCGGGCTGTCGCTCGACGTGCCGCAGGGCGCGATCGTGGCGCTGCTTGGCGCCAATGGCGCCGGCAAATCGACGACGCTGAAAGCGATCTCGGGGTTGCTCAAGACCGAGGACGGCGAGGTCACGCGCGGCGAGATCGTGTTCAACAACGAGCGCATCGACGGCATCGACCCGGACAAGATCGTGCGGCGCGGCATCTTTCAGGTGATGGAAGGCCGCCGCATCGTTTCAGACATGACGTCGCTGGAAAATTTGCGGCTCGGCGCGTTCACGCGCAACGACAACGAGATCAATGCCGACATCGACATGGTCTACCGCTACTTTCCGCGTCTGAAAGAACGCACCGGCCTCGCTGGCTATCTCTCCGGCGGCGAGCAGCAGATGCTGGCGATCGGCCGCGCAATGATGGCGCGCCCGAAGATGATTTTAATGGACGAGCCGTCGATGGGGTTGTCGCCGCTGCTCGTGAAGGAGGTCTTTGCGATCATCAAGCAGATCAATCGCGATCTCGGCGTCACGATCCTGCTGGTCGAGCAGAATGCGCGTGCGGCTTTGTCGGTCGCGAGCCACGGCTACATCATGGAGCAAGGCAAGGTGGTGCTCGACGGCACCGCCGACGAGTTGCGCGACAATGAAGACGTCAAGGAATTCTACCTCGGCGGCGCGGGCGACCAGCGCAAGAGCTTCAAGAACCTCAAGAGCTTCAAGCGCCGCAAGCGCTGGCTTTAGGCGATCAACATCATGCTCGCTCCGGCGGATGCATGGGCTGCGCAAGGATGACGCGGATGCGCCGCGCAACCAGATAAAGCACGGCAAGAATGACGAGGGCCGCGACCAGAACGAGCAACCGGTTCAGCGGCAACGCTCCGTCCTCCAGGATCGAGCGGCCGGATGCGCCGATATAGGTATAGAGAACGATCTGCGGGAACGTGAAGACCAATGTTATCAGCGTATATGGCAACAGCTCGATCTGCGTCAGGCCGAACATGTAGTTCTGCGCGGCATTCGGGATCGGACCGCCGAACCGCAGCAAGGCGGCGATCCGCCAGCCCTCTGCGTCGATCGCCTGCGCGATGACGCGCCACGACCGCCGCTTGTCGATCTGCCGCGCGACCCAGTCGCGCAACAGCGTGCGCGCCAGCAGAAATGCCAGCACGCAGCCCAGCGTCGTGCTCGGCACGATCACAGCGATCGCATTCATGCCGAAGGCTGCGCCGGAGCCGAGGCAGAGTACGGTGCGCGGCACCGGCAGGAACGCGCACAGCACATACATCGCGGCCAGCCCGAGGCTCGTGCGGACATCGAGTTCACCGAAGCTGCTCAGCCAGTGCAGAATTGTGTCCGCCAGCATGCCAATCCTGCGCGCGCGACAGCGCCACTCCGATTCGCCCGTCCGGCGACGCCCTTGATTCAAGAAGGTCAGGTCATGACACATTATTTCGACGAACGCGACACGCGTGAACCAGCCGCCCGCGAGGCCGATCTGTTCGCACGGCTGCCGGGCGTGCTGCGCGCGGCGATGAAAGCACCGTCTTATGCCGAGCGCCTCAAGGACATCGATCCCGCAGCCATCATTGATCGCGCGACGCTGGCTGCCCTGCCGGTGCTGCACAAATCCGATCTGCCGGCGCTGCACAAAGCCGCATTGCCGTTCGGCGGGTTCGTCAATGCGAAGCCCGGATCGTTCGGGCGGCTGTTCACCTCGCCCGGCCCGATTTTCGAGCCGGAGTCGACGCATCCCGATCCGTGGCGCGGCGCACGCGCCCTCTATGCCGCAGGCTTCCGGCCCGGCGACGTGATCCTCAACACGTTCAGCTATCATCTGACGCCCGGCGGATTCATTTTCGATTCCTCCGCGCGCGCGCTCGGCTGCGCGGTGATTCCCGCCGGCCCCGGCAACACCGAACAGCAACTTGAATTGATCGACGCCTATCGCCCGGTCGGCTATAGCGGCACGCCGGATTTCCTGAAGATCCTGCTCGATGCCGGCGCGGCCGCCGGGCGCGATCTGTCGTCGCTGAAACGGGCGCTGGTGTCGGGTGCGGCATTCCCGCCGTCGCTGCAAAAAGAGATCTCCGCGCACGGTGTCGACGCGCTGCAAGCCTTCGGCACGGCCGATTTGGGCATCGTCGCCTATGAAACCAGCGCGCGCGACGGGATGGTCGTCAACGAAGACCTGATCTTCGAGATCGTGAAGCCGGGGACCGGCGATCCGGTCGCGGACGGCGACGTCGGTGAAATCGTCGTCACCTCGCTCGATCCCGAACATCCCTGGATCAGGCTCGCCCTGGGCGACCTGACAGCCTCCCTTCCCGGCGCCAGCGCCTGCGGCCGGACCAACCGGCGCATCAAGGGCTGGATGGGCCGCGCCGACCAGACCACCAAGATTAAAGGCATGTTCGTGCGGCCCGAGCAGGTCGCGGACATAGCCAAGCGCCATCCGGAGCTAGGCCGCCTGCGCCTCGTCGTCTCCCGCGTCGGCGAGAACGATGCGATGACTCTCCGCGCCGAATGCCAAGCCCCGACCGACGCGCTGCGCGACGCCGTCACCGCAACGCTGCTGGCGATTGCCAAACTCAAGGGCGTGGTCGAACTGAGCCCGCCCGGCAGCCTGCCGAATGACGGCAAGGTGATAGCCGACGAGCGCTGACCTTGTCGTCGAACGGCCGGCCTCGACCGAATCAAGATATAATTGAGTCGTGGCGGGTGATTTGCCTGGTTGTCGCTTGGACATCCGGCGCCGTCTCCGTTAGATCGGCGCCTCAGGGACTTTTCTGTCGACGGCCCGAGCTTGATTTGCCGGCGGCGGCGAACGACTGACGGATTTCTCCCAGGCGCCATCACGACGTGCGCGGAACCGACATGACGCTTCTGACGAAACTGATCGATGCACGGCCGTCGCGTCCCATGCTTACCAAAATGGTGACATTCGGTCTCGTCGGCGTCGGCAACACGATCGTCGATCTGGCGATCTTTACGCTCGCTTACAACATGCTTGAATTTCCACTGGTGCCCGCCAATGTCATGGCCTGGATCGTCGCCGTGTCCTGCTCCTACGTCTTGAACACGATGATCACGTTCCGCGCCGAGTCCGGCCGCGTGATCCGGCGCACCGACTATCTGCGTTTCGTCGCGTCAGGCGTCGTCGGGGTTGTCGCGACCACCACGACGCTCGTGATTCTCGCCAATTTCACCTCGGTTTTGGTTGCAAAGCTGATTTCCGTGCTGATCAGTTTCATGGTCAATTTCACGCTGTCGCATTTCCTCGTGTTTCGCGCCAAATTGCCGACGTGATGGCGCGATCGCCGGGAGGCGCCGCTCGCGCTGGAAGGTGATTGAGCGAACCGCTGAGCCGCTTCGTTAAATCCGTCCGAGAAGAGCGCCGGCGTAAAGTCCGGCGGTCTCGATCAGGTTCTGGCGGTAGACGCCGGCCCGCAGCAGTTGCACCGGCTTGACCACCGACGGAGCACGGCGAGCCTGCGCGAACCTGTCCAGCACAATCAGATTGTTCGGCGTCAGGAGATGTCGAATGCGGTTGAGCGCCGCGACGTTGACGTCGTTCCACGACACCACGCGGCCTGCCATCATCGCTTGCAGCCGAACCAGCCGAGCGCCCATTCCCAGATTTGAGCCGACGATATTCCGGCCGTGCTGACGGTATTGCAAGCCGGGCTCCGGGTCGTATTCGGCGATGCCGCCAGCCCCCGTCACGACCTGATAAATCCACCAGTCATGCGACACGATCTCGATATCCGCTGGCACGGCATTGAGCAACGCATGAGCAGCCCGGTTCAGGACCATCGTATTGCCGCCGCCGATATTCTGAACCAGAGCGTTGCAAAAGCCCGGCGACCGAGAAAACAACCGCGACATCCCGATGATCCGGTTGTCGTCATCGATCAACTGGGTGCGCGTGAAGTAAACCGCAGGGACCGTCGGATCGCAGGTCTTCAAGAAGCGGACGGCATTGGTCAGCTTGTCCGGCAGCCAAATGTCATCCTGATCGCTCAGCGCGAAATAGTCGCCGGAGCTTTCGCGCCGAATAAGCGACAGGAAATTCCGCCAGAACCCCAATCCGGGGCCGGACACCACGCTGACGCTCTGCGCGGCGTTGTGCCGGAAGTGGTCGATCAGGGCCAGGGTCCGGTCGGTCGAGCCGTCATCCGAGACGATCAATTCCCAATTGGCATGGCGCTGCTGCGTGAATGAGCCAAGCTGGTCGCTCAGAAACCGATCACCATTGAAGGTCGCAAGCAGAATGACAACCTTGTCATGATGATCGATCGCCATTCCCATCCTTTCGGGTGATGCAGACCGCGTTTTAGCGGCGTTCCTGTCTTATTCAAGGGACCCGCGATCAGGTTTCGTGCTGTGCCGGTCGCATCCGTCTGCAACAAGCATCCGACCAGTGACCAAGTGGCGGACTCAATGCGGTTTACGCTGTCGAACGGAAGAGTTCAGAGGTGGCCCGAACCAGTTTCAGCGCCACCCGATAGAACCGGCCAATCTCCGCGTAGCCGTGGCTAGTCGTTGAAAAACAAAGACTTGAGAGAACCTCTAGCGTCGCGAAATCGCGGTTTCCGGTCCTGCGCGGTCTTCTTTTTGAATCAAAGCTGAGCTAAGCATCAGCCATCGGCATGGCCTCATTGCGTGCCCTTCGCCTATCGCCGTATGCCGGCGTCACAATCAGAGACTGGCTTCACTTGACACTGCAATTCAACGAGAAAACCGCGCGAGCGGGAGCTGATATCCGCGACGGCATTGCGATGTGGCGGCTGTGGGGGCGGCTCGGCTGGAACGACATCCTGCAGCGTTACCGGCGGTCGACCCTCGGGCCGCTATGGCTGACGGCCAGTATGGCGGTGATGATCGTGGCGCTCGGCGTCCTGTACGCCGAACTCTTCAGCGTGCCGATCCACGATTTCCTGCCGTTCCTGTGCGTTGGCCTCCTGGTGTGGAACCTGATCGCCAGCTACCTCACGGAAGCCGGCACGTTGTTCGTCGGATCCGAGTCCTACATCAAGCAGATCAGGCTGCCCTATTCGGTCTATGCGTTCCGATCGAGCTGGAGCAAGGTGATCATCTTCGGCCACAACTTCATCATCTATTTCGGCGTGCTGCTGTACTTCCAGATCTGGCCCGGCGCGATCGCGCTTGCCGCGATTCCGGGACTGGCGCTGGTCATTCTCAACGGCACGCTGGCCTGTCTGTCGATCGGCATGGTGTCCGCGAGGTTTCGCGACATCCCGCAACTCGTCAGCTCGATCGTCCAGATTGTATTCTTCATTACCCCGATCATGTGGCGGCCGGAGCTTTTGAAGAACCGGACCTTCATCGCCACGGCCAATCCGCTCTACCATCTCGTCGAGATCGTCCGCGCGCCCCTGCTCGGCATGACGCCGGCGACCAGCAGCTATATCGCCGTGGCTATCATCACGCTCGTCAACGGCGGCATTGCTGCTGCGCTGTTCGTGCGCTTTCGCGCACGCATTTCCTACTGGGTTTGAACCAATGGCTTCCGCGACATCCAGCGCCGAACTGCATCTGCAGAACGTCAATGTGACGTTCCCGATCTATCATGGCGGTTCGCGCTCATTGAAGAAAAGCCTGCTGTTCAGGGGCTCCGGCGGCCACCTGGCGAACGATGCCAACCAGCGCATCGTGGTCGAGGCGCTGCGCGATGTGACGATCAAAACCGGGGCAGGCGACCGGGTCGCGCTGCTCGGGTCGAACGGTGCTGGAAAGACGACATTGCTGCGGGTCATGGCCGGCATCTACGAACCTGTCACCGGACGCATCGTCAGCAGCGGTCGCATCTCGCCGATGTTCGATATCGGCCTCGGCATCGACACCGACATCAGCGGCTACGAAAACATCCGGCTGCGCGGGTTGGTGCTCGGCTTGAGTGCCGACGTTATCGAAGAGCGCATGGATGACATCGTCGCCTTTACGGAATTGGGCGACTATCTCGATCTGCCGGTGCGCACGTATTCGTCCGGCATGATGACGCGCCTGACCTTCGCGGTCGCGACCTGCTTTGCGCCGGAGATCCTGCTGATGGACGAATGGATCATGGCGGGCGATGCGCATTTCATCGCCAAGGCACAAGGCCGTGTCGAGAGCTTCGTCGAGAAAGCCAGCATTCTGGTGCTGGCTTCTCACAGCATGAGCATCTGCCGGAAATTCTGCAACCGAGGCATCTGGATGCAGCGCGGACAGGTCGTCGCCGATGGCCCGATCGAAGAGGTCATCGCAGCCTATGAGGCCGCCGAACAGCAGGCCAGCGTCTGAGCCTGACCTGAGCTTTGCGATCAGGCGAGCCCGGCCGCGAGCTTGTTGAGATAGATGCCGTAGGCGCTCTTGGAGATGGCGTTGCCGAGCCTGGCCATCTGATCGGCGTCGATCCAGCCCTGGCGGAACGCGATTTCTTCCGGACAGCAAATCTTGAAGCCCTGCCGCTTCTCTAGCGTGCGCACGAATTCCGCCGCTTCGAGCAGGCTGTCGGGGGTGCCGGTGTCGAGCCAGGCGAAGCCGCGGCCCATGTTCTGAACCTTCAATTGCCCGCGCTTGAGATATTCCTTGTTGACGTCAGTGATCTCGAGTTCGCCGCGCGCGGACGGCTTGAGATTGGCGGCGATCTCGACGACCTGCGCGTCATAGAAATAGAGACCGGTCACGGCCCAGTTCGATCGCGGCTTCAGCGGCTTTTCCTCGATCGACAAAACTTTCTGATTGTCGTCGAAGTCCACGACGCCGTAACGTTCGGGATCGCTGACGTGATAAGCGAAGACGCTCGCGCCCATGGTCTGGGCGCTGGCATTTGACAGCAGAACCTGCAGGTCGTGGCCGTAGAACAGATTGTCGCCGAGAATGAGCGCTGACGGATCGCTGCCGACGAAATCAGCGCCGATGATATAGGCTTGCGCCAAGCCCTCGGGGTTCGGCTGTTCGGCATAGTCGAGCCGCATGCCCCATTTGGATCCGTCGCCGAGCAGCTTGCGGAAATTCGGCAGATCGGTCGGCGTCGAGATGATCAAAATGTCGCGGATGCCGCCGAGCATCAAAGTCGAAAGCGGGTAGTAGATCAGCGGCTTGTCGTAGATCGGCAGCAATTGCTTGGACGCGACCATTGTCATCGGATGCAGGCGCGTTCCGCTACCGCCCGCAAGAACGATTCCCTTTTTAACAGCCATCAAGTGCTCCGATCAAAACCTGCTTGTGAGGCGACCTTGTCGCGAATTTCTGTCTTGGGCAATCCGGCGACCGACCCGGCAGCCGACCGCGCCACCATCAAATCACGCGGACGAATTCGCGAGGGACGAGCCGCGCAAGGCAGCGCTCGACCGAACCATGCCAGTTTGGCAGCCGGACGCCGTGAATCTGCTCGAGCCTGTCGCAATTCAATTGCGAATTGGCAGGACGCCTGGCGGGAGTCGGATACTCCGCCGTCGAGATCGGCTTGACCTCGGCGGACGGACCACCAGCCTTCCGAGACAACTCAAAAATGGTTGTAGCGAACTCCGCCCAAGTGGCCCGGCCCGCGCCGGTCATGTGAAACACGCCACGCAGATCGCCTTGCTCGCGCCGTTCGACCAGATTGCGCGCGACGGCGAGAACGCCGTCGGCGATGTCGAGCGCGCTGGTCGGATTGCCGGCCTGATCGCCGACCACTGACAGCAACGGCCGTGTGCCGGCGAGCGTCAGCATGGTTCGCACAAAATTCTTGCCGAACGGACTGTAGACCCACGCCGTTCGCAGGATCGCATGATCGGCGTTAGCGGCAGCGACGGCCTGCTCGCCTGCGAGCTTGCTCTTGCCATAGACGCCGGTGGGACCGGTCGCGTCGTCTTCGCGATAGGGCCGATCCAGCGCGCCATCGAACACGTAATCGGTCGACAAATGGACGACGGGAATTTTCAAGGATGCGGCCGCTGCGGCGACGAGCCCTGCCCCAATGTCGTTGGCAAGAAATGCTGCGTCCGGTTCGGACTCGGCGAGGTCGACGGCCGTATGCGCGGCGGCGCTGACGACGACATCCGGCCGCGCCGCCGTGACGGCTTCGGCAATCGTCTCGGGCCGTGTGAGATCGAAGTCGGGGCGTCCCAGCAGAATGATCTCGATCGCTGCGGGATCAGCCCAATCGACCAGCGACCGCGCAACCTGGCCGTGCCGGCCGGTGACGGCGACGCGCAGCTGTTCCATCAGAAATAAGCCACGAGATCGCGGAACGCCGGCTGCCGCTGGTCCTTGTCCGACAGCACCGGCTTGCCGGCCGCAAGCGGCCAGTCGATCGCAAGATCGGGATCGTCCCACGCGACGCCGAGATCGTTTGGCTGCGAGTAATACTCCGTCACCTTGTAGAGCACTTCGGTGTCCGGCTCGAGCGTGCAGAAGCCGTGCGCAAAGCCGATCGGGACGAGGAGTTGCTTCTTGTTCTCGGCCGAGAGTTCTTCGCCGACCCATTTGCCATAGGTCGGAGACGCACGACGCAGATCGACCGCGACGTCGAAGATGCGACCGCGAAAAACCCGGATCAATTTGTCCTGCGCCTTCGGCGCGCTCTGGAAATGCAGGCCGCGCAGGGTCCCGACCTGAGACGACCATGACTGATTGTCCTGAATGAAATTCAGGTGGACGCCGCATTCGGCAAATCGGGCGGCATTGTAGGTTTCGCTAAAGCTGCCGCGCGCATCTCCGAACGACCTTGGAACGATGATCTTGACCGCAGGAATGGCCGTCTCGGTAACGTCAAGCAACGCGCTCATACGGCAATTCCCAATCGTTCGCCTCGGTACACACCGGACCGCACCCGTTCCCACCAGACCCGATTGGCGAGATACCACGCCACTGTCGCCCGGATACCCGTTTCAAAGTCGTGTTTGGCCGTCCAGCCGAGTTCGGTCTCGACCTTGGTTGCATCAATGGCATAGCGCGCGTCGTGGCCCGGACGGTCGGTCACATAAGTAATGAGTTTTTCGCGCGGGCCGATCTTGGCATCCGGCGCCAGCTCGTCGAGAATTGCGCAAATCTTCTTCACGACCGCGATATTGCTGCGTTCGTTGCGGCCACCGATATTGTAGCTCTCGCCAACGCGACCCGCGCCTGCAACAAGCAGAAGCGCTTCGGCATGGTCTTCGACATGCAGCCAGTCGCGCACGTTTAGTCCGTTGCCATAGACCGGCAGCGGCTTGCCTTCGAGCGCGTTGATGATGACGAGCGGAATCAGCTTTTCGGGAAAGTGAAACGGGCCATAATTGTTCGAGCAATTGGTCATCACGACCGGAAGTCCATAGGTGTGGCCCCAGGCATTGACCAGATGATCGGACGACGCCTTCGACGCCGAATAGGGCGAGGTCGGCGCGTAAGGCGTGTCTTCGCGGAAGAAGCCGCCATCGCCGAGCGAGCCGAACACCTCATCCGTCGAAATGTGGTGGAATCGAAATGCCTCCTTGCGAGCCGCCGGCAGGTCGCGCCAATGCGCGAGTGCGGCCTGAAGCAGGGAGAAGGTACCGATCACATTGGTCTGGATGAATTCGCCAGGCCCATCGATCGAGCGATCGACATGGCTCTCGGCCGCGAGATGCATGATCTTGTCGGGCGAGAATTCACCGATGAGCGACGTCATCTTCCGCGCATCGACGATGTCGTCTTTGGCGAAAGAAAATCGCGGGCTGCCCGAGACGCTTTGCAAGGAATCAAGATTGCCTGCATAGGTCAGCTTGTCGACGACCATGACGTGATGATCGGTCTTCTCGATCAAATGCCGGACCACCGCAGAGCCGATGAATCCGGCGCCGCCGGTGACAAGATATCGCTCTGAGCTTCGCTTCGTCATGTGATCCGCCGGGGTTGAGGCGCAGCCGTTCTGGCACGAACTGTCGAGATTTATCAAGGGCCGGCATGGCGATTATGGGGTCGCTTCGAGATCGATCCGACCGGTCGCTTGGCCGGCACCGCGGAGTTCGGCCGGTCTCAGCCGCGACCGAATCGAGCAACGTTCAAGCGTTGGTCGATGGCGCAATGCTGGGATGGCAATGGTGCAGAATGCGATCCAATCCACGCGTCAGGCGCCACCGATTTCGACGCTCCTGTTGCTTGAGGTCTACCGCGCCCGCACGCGCGACAAATGCTTTTCAATCATGCTCGGATCATATCCGAATTGTGCCACGACTTTCTGCCAATCGCCGATGTCGCTTCTCAGCGGATTGTCCCGCAACAACTGCACCTTGACGAATGGCGACATGCCATCGACGATCGTCTTCCGCCACGGATTCATTGTCGGATTGCAGATGATGTTGGAAACATCCTCGAACGCCACGAGGACGCCCGGTCGCAATCCTCCGCTGGCCAGCAAGCGCGCCATCGGCACTTCATAAGCATGAATAAGCTCGGTCTTGTCCGATAGCGCCTTCACAGCCATCCAGAACTGACGGAATACCGGTGCGTCTAGCGCCGCCTTCTTGAAGACCACAAAATAGCTCTGCACATGCCACTCGACTTCGAGGCTCTCCGTGACCCCCCAGAAATCGCACGGCGCATGGTTCATCTTGTCGAAAATCGGTCGAAGCGAGCGAAGCGGCCCATAGACGCTATCGTTGCACATGAGAACTTCACGTGCATTGTAAAGCGAGGGAAACAGCCGGAGCGCCAGCGCCCAGCCCGCAAAATCGTAACCTCTGTTCTCGCGATGGATCAGCGACGAACATATCTTTTGGGCCGCATCCACACTTGTCTCGTCGAGTTGAAAGCTCGACGTGATCAGGACGATCCTGAACCCTTCACTCTTCAATGCCGACAGATAGTTGATGACGTGCGCATCGATCTTGTTGTCGACATCGAAATGCGAGAAAAGACAGACGCGGTCCGACGAGAAATCGTGGTCGTCGCCAAACCCTAACCTGTAGTCCAATTGCATATCTTCACAGAACATAATTTGCCGTTCTGCTGGATGCTTGGCTTCTAGTATCGCCTTCATCTCGCTTGCAATTTCAGGGATCAGGTCTTTCAGCGGTCGCCCCAGATTCGACATGTCGATCTTCGCGCCCGCAATGCGTGCTTCGACGTCGGACGAGCGTTCCCACGCCGCCATCAGCGATTGCGCGAGGGATTCCGGCGCGGCTTTCGTCGACAAAATGTTGGCGCCGAAATTCATGTGCTTGGTGCTGAAATTGTTAGTCACAACCGTCAAGCCGCACGCCGCCATTTCAAAGGGCGGATAACTTGGATGCGGCGAGAGCATGAGCGACAAGCCGATGTCGGATTGCCGCAATCGTTGTGCGTATTCCTGCATGGTGAGCTTGCCGACGCTCTGCATGACAACGCCGCGACCGAGATCGATCGGTGCATGGGCCTCGCCGGCGCTGACGACTTCGATCTCGGCCGAACTGAGTTCAAGTCCGCTGATGAAGCGGCGAATGGCTGCCAGCCCGACGTCGAACAGATTGCGCGGCGTTCCTGGCCGGCCATAAAAAAACAACTGCTTGATCTGGCGCGACCGAATTTCATCGGCTTCGGCCGGATGAAACATCGCCCAGTCGATCTCCGGATTGAACACACGGTCCTTGGGTGTCTCCAGCCCGGTTTCTGACCGCAAATGATCGGCGAGAAATTGCGTGTTGACGATCGGCCAGCACGTCATGCTGTAGGTCGATTCCGCCAACGCATATTCGTTCGACCAGGCATAGAAGCCCGGCTCGTAGTCCTGAATGAAATAATAGAAGGTTTTGTTCTGGAAACGATTTTGCTCCAGGGTGTGAAAGATACGCCGTGCGCTCCACCAGATCGTGGCAACGAAAATATCCTGCTTGTGCGCCTGCGCGCCGCCGCCGCCCGCCGACGCAACCTCAATTGACTGCCAGTCGCCGTCGAAGCCGCACCGCTCTCGCAAGAATTTCTTCAAGTCGTCGACATCACTGACGCTGAGCACATGATCGGTCGATAAAAACCGAACAGCAATCCCGTGCTGAGCCAGCGCCACGCCGAATTTGAAGATCGTCGTCAAGCCACCAAAAATATAATCGACGCGTCCTGTCGGAACGACAATGACAACCCTTGGAACAAGCGCCTTAAACGTCAACGTAATCGGCGCCAGATACTGCTCGCCGTGCAGCAACGCCGCGGTTCCGAGGGCAAACGAGTTGGCGTTGGCGACATCCGATACAGGCTCGATGCGCTTCAATGTCTCGTAGACCTTGTTGCGATACGTCGCTTCAAAGGCAAACGCCTTGCCCGCCTTCAAAACGAGTTTCATCTGGCCCAGGTTTGAGGACATTTTTGCACGCAGACTTCTTGCCCGCCTCACCAAAGGAATGGCGGCCACGACTAGCTTTCCCAAATTTGTCTGCAAACCGGCATTTCCGGCCGGAAAGCCTCTCATCTTCAAGATGAGCGATCTCTTAAGCAGTGAAAGGCTCACAAAGCTCGCCTGGTTCCACCCGGCGATCTCGAGGCGCTGCCGTTGGGCATCGATGCGGTCCTCCGGTATCCTGCGCTGCAACACGGTTCGAACCAGCTTTTCGCGCAGCAGCCAGTTGTTTCGCCACGATCGCGCCTTGAGCGACAATGGCGCTCTGCTGCTTTTCCGCTGTCCGGCTTCGAGGCCCACGACGTTACCGCCATGCTGCCGATATCGCACGAGCGGCCGTGTGATCGTCTCGATGCGGCCGATCTGCGTCGCGACCAGTGATGTCCAGAGATCATGATGAAATGCCACATCCATGCCTTGCCGAGGAAACGGCAAAAGATAAGACAGCAGCGATCTGCGGATCACGCATGTGCAGCCGGTGATGGAATTCCGCAGGATCAGTTGCGCAAGAGAATAATCGTCGGTGACACGCCTTTCGGCTCTGAAACAGGACGAAAAGAGCTGCCCGCCTGCTGCGTCGATGGCTTCGAGATCGCTGTGAACCAGCACGACGTCGGGATCTGCGAAAGCGTCTAAAATAACTGCCAGCTTGTCGGCGACCCATTCGTCATCCTGGTCGCAATAGGCAACGAAGGCGGCGCGTGCCGGAGTCGCATACAAACCCGCCTCGAAGTTGTGATAGACGCCCAGACGCCTCGTTTCTCCAACGAAGGAAAAGCGATCGTCCTGCGACAGCAAGGCTCTGATCTCAGCCGAACAATCAACCGCACCCGGATCGAGCCTGACGTCACAGCTCCAGTTTCGGTGAGTCTGCGCGATGATCGACGCGACCTGGCGGCCGAGAAACTCGAGATTTGGATTGTAAGTGCACAACACGATGTAAACGTGAGGGCTATTTTCAGTCAGGGCTTGCAGCGCAGGGGTCGTCGCGGTCGCCATCAATTCACATCTTCTGCTAGTCTTGATCCTCCACAAGCAGAGGATTTGGTCGCGGGCCGATCAAGACCGACATTTCGTGTTGGAATTCGGGTGCCGAACCCGCACTGCGCTCAAAACGGTATCATCGTTTTGAAGGACGCGAGGGTTGCCTTATAACCTGTCTCGCACGTGCGAGAAAGATGCCGGCCGGTCTTCCGACTAGACTCCGCTGCATGTCGATTTGAGCGCAATATCAAGCTCTTACCGGCAATATCGTTGGCTGACGCCGTCAATTCATCCGAACGCAGAACAAAATGGCTTGCGCAAGCCCGCATCGACCCTGATCGGCACCGTCGCCGGCAAGAAACATCGTGCGGCCCCCGATGTTCCACAGCGCGATCGTGATTGATCGGGTTATCCCTGCACGGCGGGCTGATCGAGGCCCGATCTGTCAGTTTCGCGCCGACCCGCGAGTCTCGCCAGAAACAGCAGCGCGATACCGAGACCGGCCAACGCCGGCGCGAGTTGGATGAGTCCAAATTTGACGGCGATGGCGACGGGCCGAAGCCGCCCTTTCAACTGCGTTCGCGCCAGCGCCGTCCGCGGATCGACATCCGCAGGCCGGATCGACTCTGGCAAAGCCAGCCGGATGGTGGGGTCGGAAAGCAGAAAAGCCAGCCATTCCGGATTAGGATATGGAATGGTCAGATAGGGCTTGTTCTGCAGAACCGACAAATCACCCGTCCGTAAATAGGCAACCACATTGGTCCGCTGTTCGTGACCTTCGGCAGCCTTTTGGATGATCAACGGGAACGCGGAATAAACCGTCATAAAAATCAGCCCGCTGGATGTGACGAACAACCAGAATCCAACAATCGGCAAAACGAGCCGGCGTCTACTGAACTCAAATTGCTTTACCGCGAAAAGCAAAACACCAAAATTCAGCGGCAACCCGATCATGATGATATCGAGATAGCGCGACGACGTCGACGCCGACGCTCGGCCATAAGACAAGGACAGTATCTGGCCGAACCACCACACGATCAGACTGAGGATAATCCAGTGCGGCGACCGGCGATCGGGGCGGCTGACCAGCACGAAAACAGAATAGATTACAAGCGGCAGGTTGATCCAGACACCGACCGGCGGCTTGCTGAGCGGGAAATCGAGAATGACCAGAACCGCTTTGACGAACTCGGTCGCGTTGTGGGCCTTGAGCACATCATGTCCGTCGATATGCGGAACATAGCTCACCATGATGATCGACATCAGCATCAACAGGACCGCCGCCACATAATCCGCGCGCTCGCGGCGAACGCCGACAACGATCTGAACGATCATGACGGCGAGCGATGCGAATCCGATCAGAGCGCCGGAGGCCATCGAGAAGAATGCGCCGACCGCGCAAAGACAGGTCAACCACCACATGCGCCCAAGCGCTGGCGATATTGCGAAGCCCGTCAACGCCAGGAACGAAAAGATCAGCAAAGCATAAAACTGGCTTTGAAATCCGGCGAGAAGGTTTTCCCAGCCGAGGGGCAGGATGAACAGAAATGCTGCGAACAGCCCGAGCATCAATACTTGCGCGCCATCCAAAATGCGCTGGATGGTCAGCACCAGCAGCACAATAGCGACAACATGCAACGCGCCATTGACGATCATTTGCAGAATGGGATCCCAACCACCAGCGAACTCAAACAGCGCGATCGACAACAAGCGGCTGAATAAGATGCGATGCTCATTATGAGGCGACAGCAGCCCGGCCCAATTCAAAGTCGAATTGAGGTAGGGCTTGTAGAGCAAATTGGCTTCCGCATCCCATTGATCCCAATAGGGCGTGCTGCTTCCAAACCGCGCGATGAAAATAATCTTGACCGCGAACACGATCAAGCCAAGTCCGGCCATTACGAACGCTGTCTGCCAAGCGGAACAGCGCCGCTGCGCGGTCTCAACGTCCATAATTTTACTCTCCTGAATTGATTTCCCGCACGCAGCAATTGTCCACATGGCGGCATTGCGAATGGTGCCGCTACGTTAGCGAAACGTGAAGTACTTGTGCGCGTAATAGCTCGTGAAGATCGGACTGCCAACCGCGATCGTGTGTGCGATCAGCTCGGCATGAAACGTCCAGCCGATCGCCGGAAACAGAAGATTCGTCAGACCGACGCTGATGAGCCAGACCTGCACGAGCGCAACAAGATTGACGAGCAGGAACCGAAAATACTCGTCCCATACCGGTCGATCGGAATTATTGAAGACGAGGAGCCGCGTCAGCACAAAAGCGAACGTCATCGCGATCGGAAATGCGAGAACGACGGCAACCTCGAAGCGCACGAACTGCGAGATGACAATGCGGCTGCCGATATTCACAGCCGCAGCGGCGGCTCCGACCAACGCGAAGCGCAGAAACCGCTGTCGACCGGCAGACTGCGTGGGAACCGCTTGCGAATCCATCATTTTCGCGCGACGACGAAAAACTGCTTGCCGAAAATTTTCCACGCCGGCGGGACTTGCAGATAGAGCTTGATCATCCAGTCGGCCGTAGGGGTCGCGTTGTTCATCGTATAGGGCAGAAATCGGTCGATCACGGTTTCCGGCACGTAGCCGGCCAACATCAGTCCTTCGACCAGCGACAGATGCGACAGCGCCAGATAGTGATCGTAATAATCCCAATATTCCTTGTAGGCGTAGCGGATATTCGGGCCGAGGATCATAAACTTTCCGCCCGGCTTCAGAATGCGACGCACCTCTTTCAGCACCACGTCGCAGGCGGCCTTGTCCGGCAAGTGCTCCAGGAAATTTGACGTAAAAACGCGATCGACGCTGTCGCTTGCGACGTGCGACAGATCATAGGCCGGCGTCAGTTTGAATTCGACATCGGGGCCGAGATGGGACGGCGCATCGGGATTGAGATCGACACCGTATTTTTTCGATGCTCGAATATTATTGATGAACTCGCCGTAGCCGCAGGCGAGATCGAGGACGACGGATTGCGGCGGCACATGTTGCTGGAAGAAGTCTTCGCACAGAATTGTCCAGACGCGTTTTCGTTTCTCAAGCCCCGTATTGGAAAATCTTGATCTGTAGATGCTGGCGAGATCGCTCATACTGGTGTCCTAACGGAAAGGCTTCGTTCTTGTTCTATATGAGACATGTGTTCATAGAGGCGCTGCCGCTTCCGCCATGCGCCTTCCCAACCGGATGCTTTCGCCGACACCGCGATCTTCCGGATAGTAATAACATGTATCGGCAATCTGCAGCCCTGCAATCGGGGTCTGCACCGGCGGCAGCTTGGTCGCGAAATTCGGCTCACAAATCGGCTGCGCGTGGCGCAACCGGCCCACCTTGGCATCGATCAGATCGCTATCGGCGATTTTCGGATTGACGCGTTTGATATAGCCGAACGCCTCGTCGATGAATTGCTGATCCGACAACTGCCATTTCGGCTGCGTCACCGGCATGTAATAGGGCACGTAAACGATCGTCTCGCCGCCGATCGGGCGCAGATTGGAGAATTCGATCAGACCGGGAATATCGATCGTGTCGTCGACGATGTTGACCCAGAAATGCGGTGTGACCGATTTCCGCAATTTGAACAGCAGGCAGACGACGCCGATATTGTGAATCGCGGCGTATTTCGCTTTCCAGTCCGGCGGCAGGTCCGGCACGAGATCGTTGACCAGCGGCGTCGGCACCGTCGAAATCACCGCATCGGCCGGAAACTCACGGCCGCCTGCGCGCACGCCGCGCACAACGCCATTCTCGACAACAACCTGCTCGGCTCGCGCGCCGAGATGAATGCGCCCGCCCTTGCGCAGGATGTCATCCGCAACCGCCTCGACAAGCGTCTCGGAGCCGCCGTCGATATAGCCGAGTTGCTCCTGGAATATCGATTTGCGCGAATTGCCGATGCGCTTGATCCGCGTCGCGATCCACGACGCCGCGACATGGTCGGCATATTCGTAGAATTTCAACTCTTGCAGGCGTTTCCAGAGCTTGTTGTAGACCGAGACACCCGACCCGCGTTCGATCCATTGCCGCGACGTCAGATGTTCGATGCGATCGAAATTGCCCGACCTGGTCGTCAGGAACATCTGCAGACCGGTGCGGAATTTCTCGACCAATGTCAGATGCGGAAAGGTCAGCAGCGAAATCGGATCGCCCCATCTGTGCACCTTGCCATGGGTGTAATAGGCCATCGACGTATCGGTCCAGCGCATCTTGTCGCCGATGCCCAGTTCATCCATCAATGCGAAGGTCGGCGTGTCCGACTTGCAAACGAAATGATAGAAGCGCTCGATCGACACGCCCGAAAAATCGAAATGCGCGGCCATGCCGCCAACCTTGCTGTCGGCTTCGATCAGATCGACCTCATGGCCCAGCGTGACCGCGCGCTGCGCGGCGGCGAGGCCCATCGGCCCGGCTCCCAGCACGACGATCCGGCTCATGATGCGGCTCCTAGAATGATAGCGTGACTCCGGACAATGCGGGATCGCAATAGGTTTCGGTGAGCGCTTGTCGCAACGGCGTCGCCGGGACGCCGAATTCCCCTGGCCAGTCGATGACGGGAAACGTTTCGGGAATGACCAGCGCTTCGAGTTGCCCCGTCGTGAAGGGCGGGTTCTTGTCGACGCGCGCATACATCCACAATAGCGCCCAGAACATCGCATAGGGAATATGCACGATGCGGGCGCGCGGCTTGACGATGTCGTGGATCATCGCGATCAGGTCGCCATAGGAAATCTGCTCGCGCCCGGAGATGTCGAAGGTGCCGGTTTTGCGTCGCTCGATCGACGCGACGATGATCGAAACGAAATCGCCGACATAAAGCGGCTGCCGCGTGAACTGACCGTCGCCGGGTACTGGAAACACCGGCGTGCGATCCATGAATCGGCGCAGCCAGCCGAGATGCTTGCGATCGAACCAGCCGAACATCAGCGTCGGCCGCAACGTGACATGCGGAATTTGACAGGCATCGAACAGCAATTCCTGCGCGGTCTTGGAGCGGGTGTAGAAATCATCCGCGGACGAGTTCACGACCGATGACGAGATGCCGACGCAATAGGGGACGGCGTGCGCCTGCGCGGCGGACAGGATGTGGCGCGTCGCGACGACGTTATTGTCCTCGAACTCCTGCACGAACAATCCGCCGATCTGCGCCTGATTGACGACCACCGTATCGGCGCCGGCGAAACTCTCCGTCCAAGCGCCTGGCTTGCTGAGATCAGCCTCGATGATCTTGACGCCCGGATGCACCTGCCGAAACAGCCGCACATTGGCGGCGTGCTTGTCGATGCCGACCAGGTCGAGATCCGGCCGCGATTTCAGCCGCGCCACCAGATTCTGCCCGACGAGCCCCGCCGCGCCGGTGATGACGATCCTGCGCATGGCTCTAGAAGTTCATCTTGTTGAAGATCGCGGCGGGGATCGCGCGGATGATCGCCATGATGAAAAACCAGCGCCACGGCGCGTAGACCACAGGGCCGCCGCTGTCCCCCGCCTTGCGGACGACCGCGGCGACGGCTTCGGGCGTCGCCCACATCGGCCCGCCTTTGGTCATGCCCGCGGTCATCGCCGTGTCGGTCGGGCCCGGCTTGACGATGACCGCCCGCGGCCCCTTGCCGGCGAAGCGATGGCTGATGCCCTGCACCAGCACGGCGATTCCGGCCTTGGCGGCGCCATAGACATAATTAGACCGTCGGCCCCGATCCCCCGCGACCGACCCCAGCACGACCAGCGAACCTTGCTTTTGTCGCTCCAGCAAATTTGCAACCGCCAGCGCCCAGGCGGCGGCCGAGCGGAAATTGACGTCGATGATGGCGTTCGCCACGTCCGTGTCCCGTTCGGCCTGCGCCTGCTCGCCAAGCACGCCATAGGCCAGGATCACATGGTCGAGCCGCCCGAGGCGATCGGCCATCATCGCGAGCGAGGCCGCGGCGTCCGGCGCGGTGAAGTCGACATCGAATGTCTCGACACGGGCTGCGCCGCGCGCCTTCAGATCGCCGGCAATCGCCGCAAGCCGGTCCGGCCGTCGCCCGGCCAGGCCGATCACGGCATGCTCGGCGGCGTAAAGGCGCGCCGTTGCTTCCGCGATGCCGGAACCGGCCCCGAGGATCAGCACATGAAGCGGCGTTTGCAAATTCATAGGTTCATCCGACGCCAGAATGTCGAGGACAGTCCGGGGTCCACATGGTTGCGAAATTGGTCCAGCGTGGGGTAGCCGGCCCTTAGCATGGTCGATGGCAAGCGGCCATCCTTGGCCGGGTAAAGACGGCCCCCTGCCTCTCGAACAATCGCATCCAGCCTGTCAAGCAGCCCGCGCGTCGAAAGTCCGCGATTTGCGAAATCAAGCGCCAGCGTGGCGCCCGTCATGGGGAACGATAACAGGCCCGGCGAGGCGATATCGCCGAACGTCTTGAGCACCGCCAGAAACGACCCCTGCCCGGCGTCGGCGATGGTTTTCAGCATCTGCGCGGTCGCCGCTTCGGCGGCGGCGGGCGGCACCACGCTCTGATATTGAAAAAAGCCGCTCCGACCATAGAGCCTGTTCCAGCCGCCGATGGCATCGAGTGGATAGAAAAACGGATCATAAGACACGGTGGCCCGGCCCGGCCGGCCCGCGACCCGAAAATACAATGCGTTGAAGGCCGACAGCGACAGCCGGTTCAGCAGCAAGCCCGGCGCATCGACCGGCATCGACGGCCCAGATTTGGCATGTACGCGTAGATCGCCGGTGGTCGCATGCCGCGCGCGGGTGAAGATGCCGCGCCCGAGTTCCCCGCCGGTCGCCAGGCAATCGACCCATGCCACCGTGTAGTCGTGGCTCATCTCGCTCTGCGCCGCCAGCGCAAAGAACTCGCCGAGATTGCCGAAGCGGATCGTCTCGACATCCATGTCGGAGGTCGCGATCGGCTTCAATTCCAGCGTGACGCGCGTGATGATGCCGGTCAGACCCAATCCGCCGATCGTTGCCGCGAAAAGGCCGGTGTGATCGTCACGCGTCACGACTCGTTCGGTGCCGTCGGTGCGAAGCAAAACAAGCTGCCGAATCCAGCGACCGATCGTGCCGGCGGTGTGGTGGTTCTTGCCATGCACGTCATTGGCGACAGCGCCGCCAAGCGTCACGAACTTGGTGCCGGGCGTGACCGGCAGGAAGTAGCCCGCCGGAATCGCGATTTGCAGAATATCGTTCAGGCTGACGCCGGCCTCGGCTTCGAGAACGCCGGTGGCGCGATCAAAGCTCACGAAGCGGTCGAGGCTCGTGGTTTCGATCAGTTGGCCGCCGTCATTGAGGCAACTATCGCCGTAGGACCGCCGCAGCCCGCAGGCGAGGACACCATTCGCGGCTTGCGAACCATCCTGTATCAGGCCGCGGAGTTCATCGGCGAATGCCGGGCGCGCCACGCGCATCGTGGTGCGCGGGGTCCGGCCCCACGACACGACATCGGACCGCGTGACAAATCCGCTCACAGCGCCAACAGGATCGCGAGCGCAACGACAGTGCCGAGCGCAAGGCTGACCCGATCGCGCAACGCAAAGGCGACGGGATCGTCGGTCATCCGGCCGCGATGCGACAGCGCCCAGATTCGGCAGCAGAACAGAAAGATGGCGATCGGCGCGACCCAAAGCCATTGTGGCGTGGTGTAGATCTCGCGCGCGAACACTTCCTCGACCAGATAGATCACCACGATGAGAATCGCGGCCATGGCTGCCGCACTTCCGAACGCCAGCGTCAGGCTTTGATCGCCGACAAGGTAGCCGCGGCCGGCAAGTGTTTTCAGATCGTGCTCTGCCGCGCGGAGAATCTCCGTGTGCCGCTTGGCGAGCGCCAGCGAGAAGAAAAAAAACATCGAAAAGGTCAGCAGCCAGGCCGACGGAGTCAATCGAGCGGCTGCGATCCCGATCAGGATTCGAACGGTGAACAGCGCCGCGATGATGAACGTGTCGAACAGCGGAATCCGTTTCCATCCGAACGAATAGCCAAGCGTGATGACGACGTAGAACAGCAGGCAGACCCCGGCGAGCGGCGCGATGACAAGCGCGGCGAGGCACGCCAGAGGCAATGCGACGCCGACGACGACAAGCCCGTCACGAACCGGAATGGCTCCGGACGCAAACGGACGTCGCCGTTTCGACCAATGCGTGCGGTCTGATGCGAGATCGCTCATGTCGTTGACGAGATAGGTCAATGAGGCGACCAGACACAGCAGCCCCATCATGGCCAGCGCCGCCGCCAGCCCCGCCAGCGTGACATCGCGCCAACCCAGCGCGAGCGGCACCAGCACGATCAAGTTCTTGGCCCATTGATGCGGGCGGCTCGCCCGGATCCAGGCAGACCTCCGGCGGATCTTGTCGGAAAAGATGCGCTCGATCGGTGCGCTGCCGTTGCGCACGGCATTGCAGAATGAAGGGTCGGCCGAGACGACGACGGCAGCCTTTGCGGCGGTCCATACCGGCAGATCGGCATGGCTGTCGCCGGCATAGACGAAGCCCTCGGGAAACTGGCGAACCAGTCGCGCGGCCTTGTTCGGGCCTTTCAAGTTCTCGTCGGGAGTCGTGCCCTGCACCGTCTTGAAGATCGGAAATCGAGCCCCGACGGCGTCGGCGATCGACTGGTCGGCCGCCGTTGCCAGATGAAGCTCGCGTCCTGAGGCGGCCTGTTCGTTGAGATACTCCAGCAGGTCGTCGCGGACCGGGAGCGACTCGACGTCGAGTTCGGCGATTTCGGAGAGGCGACGCTTGAACGGCGCAATGCCCTTGTTCAATGCGAGGAGCGCCGAGACCGTCTGCAACGGCACGGTGAATGCGCCGCGAACAAAAAGCTCGAACAGAGTGTCAACCTTGAGAAGCGTACCGTCGAGATCGACGACGAGTGGCAGCGGCAACGCCTCGCCCGTCGCATTGATGCGGGCATCATCTGAACCTGGACTGGCCGAACAGGTAATCGTCTTGCGTCCTGAATTTTCAGTGTGTTTGATCGAGAGCACGGTCCTTGCATGACCGACGATCATGCCCGGATGAATGCTCTATCGGTACGAGTCTTTGATGGTCGAGTATAACGGCAATCTGGAGCATTACGGAAATCTTCCTTGATTATAGACAATGAAGGCATATCCGGACAATCAGCCGTTCGGCGATGTTCCCGCTGGCGGTCGGACGAATTGCGGGTGAAACGATCGCGGGTTCCAACCAAAATCAGCGATAGCGGGCGCAGCATCGAAGACCATGTCTTTTGCCATGCGACGACCCATCGCCGCATTGGCATGCGGAAAAAACGGCCTGGCGAGGGCGAATGCGGCTTCCCACAGCAGCGGGGGAGCCGAGACGATTCGTTTGGGCTTGTTCAGCGCGTCGAAGATTCGGCCGATCATGTCGCGATAGGACAGCGTCTCGCCACCCGGAAGCGCATAGGTTTTGTTAACGGCCTGAGCGCTGCCGGCGGACTGAATCGCGCCGATGGCGAGGTCTTCGGCATGAACGGGTTGCCGCAACCCCGATCCGTTGCCCATCAAGGGCAAAAAGCCGAATTTGTCGATGAGCCGCGCCAGCCGCGACACGTTGCCGTCCCGCCCCTCCGCGTAAATGAGCGTCGGGCGCAGAATGGTCCAGCCGATGCCGCCTTGTTCACAGGTCGCAATCAACCGGCGCTCGCCGTCGGCCAGTCGCCGCAACAACGCGCGTTCGGCAGGAATTTCCGACTCGATCTTGGTGATGATGCTGGTCGAGGTAAAGGCGATGACCCGCTTCAAGAATCGGGTGTCGAGATGCGGCAAGGCATCGGCCAGCAGCCCGATCTCGACCGTGCAGAACAGCGTTTCGACCGGCGGCAGTTTAAGGCTCGCGGGCGTCCGGAGGTCGCCTTGCAGCCAGTCGGCCACATCGCTGTGGTGAATTGAGCGCGACAGCGCAATTGGCCGCTGACCGCTGCGTATCATGCGCTCGACAATATATCCGCCGACGATTCCCGTCGCCCCGACAACCAGAGTCTGCATGCCGCCGCTTTCTTGCTCCACCGCCGGGTTTCGACGTATCACGTATTCGCAGATATTCGCACTGCCGCCGGAGATTGGAGTCAGACGATGCCGCACCCTCGTGCTTCCGACGCGCTGTCGCGCTTTACCGTGCTGGACCTGACGCGCGTGCGCTCCGGCCCGACCGCCGTGCGCCAACTCGGCGACTGGGGTGCGAATGTCATCAAGATCGACGCGCTGACCGACGATGCCGGCGGCGAGCAGCCCGGCGGCCCGCGCGGCGGATCGGATTTCCAGAATCTTCACCGCAACAAGCGCGCGATGACGCTGAACCTGAAAGACCCTGCGGGGCTGGCGGTGTTCAAGCGCCTTGCGGCAAAAGCCGATGTCGTGGTCGAGAATTTTCGTCCCGATGTGAAAGCGCGGCTCGGTATCGATTATGAGAGCCTGCGCGCGATCAATCCGGGTCTCGTCTATGGCAGCATCTCCGGTTTCGGCCAGGACGGCCCCTATCACAAGCGACCGGGTTTCGACCAGATCGCCCAGGGCATGGGCGGGCTGATGTCGATCACCGGAGCCCCCGGCGAAGGCCCGATGCGTGTCGGCATTCCGGTCGCCGACCTCACCGCCGGGCTGTTCTGCGCGATGGGAATTTTAACGGCATTGCTCGAACGCGACGTTTCGGGCGAAGGCCAATGGGTGCAGACGTCGTTGCTGCAAGCGCAGATTTTCATGCTGGATTTTCAGGCCGCGCGCTGGCTGCTTGAAAAGGACGTCGCTCAGCAGGCCGGCAACAATCACCCGACCAGTATTCCGACCGGTGTGTTCAAGACTGCCGACGGCTACATCAATATCGCAACGACCGGCGGCAAGATCTGGGAACGCTGCGCGCAGGCGATCGGCGCGCCCGATTTGATCGACCGACAGGACTACAAGACGTCGCCGGATCGTTCCAGACATCGCGATGCGTTGAATGCCGAGATAAGTATTTTCACGGCAAAACGCACCACGGCCGACTGGGTGCGCGATCTCAACGCCGCCGGTGTGCCATGTGGACCGATCTATTCCATCGATGAAATGTTCGCCGACGAACAGGTCAAACATCTTGGCATCGTCAAGGATGTGCCGAACGAACACGGCCGCGACCTGAAGCTGGTCGCGCAGCCGTTTTCATTGTCTCGGACGCCGAGCAAAATGGCCGCGCGACCGCCGGAATTCGGCGAGCAGACCCATGAAGTGCTCGCCGAATTCGGATTCGCGGATGATGAAATCGCAGGGCTGCGTCGCGATAAGGTCGTTTGAGCGCCAGCGATCTGGCGCGCCACACACATTGGCGGCGAAGACGCTGTTGTACCTGAGGTCTGCGTTTTTGATCGGCAGGCCCAATCCACGCTGTAATCGAGAATCCATATATCGATATTTGTTCTTAAATTGCCGCTTAGGATTTTCAGGTGCGCTTCAAGGCTTTGTTTGATGCTTTTCGACGGTGGAGTGCACGTGATCGCACAAGCCGATTGCAGGTGCTGGTGATCGATGATTGGGTTCCCGACCCCAGCATTGGCGCCGGCGCCCCTCGAGCAGCCCAGCTTCTGCGCGCACTCGTCGACGCAGGGGCAGAGGTCACACACTTCTCGACATTGGCATCGCCCATTCGTGAGTCAACGATCATGCGATCGATACCGGGCGTCACATGGCGGACGCGACTTGAGCGGAAAAATTATAGTCTTGCTGCCTTTTTAGAAGAATCCCACGGTCGCTTCGCCGTCATTCTGATCTCGCGACCTCACAATATGAGCGCCTTCAACATCGCTCGATCACAAATCGCCACGACCGCGCGAAAGGCTGTCGTCATCTACGATGCGGAAGCGATTTTCGCGCAGCGCGACATCCGCCGCAAAGCGATATCAGGTGAGCCGCTGTCCGCGGCAGCCGGCAAAGCCTTGATCGATTCCGAAATCGATCTGGCGAAGGCCGTCGATGTCGTGCTCGCCGTCAACGACAAAAATGCATCCCTGTTTCGGTCGGCAGGCCATGCCGATGTGCGTGTGGTTCGCCATGCCGTA
Source organism: uncultured Tardiphaga sp. (assembly GCA_964244735.1). GTDB lineage: Bacteria > Pseudomonadota > Alphaproteobacteria > Rhizobiales > Xanthobacteraceae > Tardiphaga. The sequence goes on along the minus strand of CAXTJT010000003.1, from coordinate 192,735 downwards.
TTCGACAGGTTCGGCGCCGCGCCACATGCCTGGCGCGAAACCATTCTGTTCGTGGGGCCGACCTATTCCGACGAAACGCCAAATACAGATTCGGTTGTCTGGTTCGTCGATAACGTTTTGCCGCTGCTGCGCCAGAAACAAGACAGTCCGCGCCGCTTGACCGTTGTCGGACGGTCGACGGCGCCGGCGATCGCGGCAATGTCACGCGAGGTCGTCGATCTGCGCGGACCGCTTCAGGATCTCGACGGTGAATATTCGCGCGCGCTGCTGTTCGTCGCACCGACGCGCTTCGCCGCAGGAATTCCCTTGAAGGTTTACGAGGCCGCGGCGCATGGCGTGCCGTGTGTGGTTACGCCCCTTCTGGCCGAGCAACTGGAGTGGCGTCATGAGGAGGAAGTCCTCGTCGCGGGAACGCCGGAGCTTTTCGCCCAGCAATGCTTGCGCCTGATGCAGGACGACGTCGTGTGGGAGAAATTGCGCGTCGCGGCCTATCGTCGGACGCTTCGCGAATGCGACTGGTCGCTGTTCAAGTCGACCGTGCGAGAGATTTTGCCGCTTGCGCCGTTGCCCCAGTCAAGCGCGCGCCGGCCGCAGCATCGCTCCGACGCTTGAAAACGCCCGATCGATCAGCGGCCAGAACAACAGCGCGATGGCCAGCGTCGCGATGGCGCCGACCAGCGGGTTCGACCAGAACACGCCGACGCTGCCGCCGGAGCCGATCATCGCCAGCCGGAACGCGTCCTCCGCGCGATTGCCGAGCACCAGCGCCAGCGTAAACGGCGCCAGCGGAATGCCGATCTTCTTGAAGACATAGCCGACGACGCCGAAGCCGAGCATCAGCCAGATGTCGAACATCGCGTTCTGGATCGCATAGGCGCCGATCGCGCATGACACCACGATCATGGGCGCGATCGCCGCGAACGGCACGCGCAGCACCGAGGCAAAGATCGGTACGGTCGTCAGCACGATGACGAGGCCGACAACATTGCCGAGATACATCGACGCGATCAGGCCCCAGACGAAATCCTTGTGCTCGACGAACAGAAGCGGTCCGGGGTTGAGCCCCCACACCATGAGGCCGCCAAGCAAAATCGCGGCGGTGCCGGAGCCGGGAATACCGAGCGCCAGCATCGGCAATAGCGCCGCAGTGCCGGACGCATGCGCCGCCGTCTCGGGCGCGAACACGCCCTCGATGCGGCCCTTGCCGAAGCTGTCCTGATCCCTGGAAAAACGCTTGGCGAGATTGTAGCCCATGAAAGACGCGGCGATCGCGCCGCCCGGCGTGATGCCGAGCCAACAGCCGATCGCCGACGAGCGCAGCAGCGTCGCCCAGTACTTCGGCAGATCCTTCCAGACGCTCCAGACCACACGCAGGCTGATCTTGGCAGCGTGACCGCGCAAGGCGAGACGCTCTTCCATCGTCAGCAGAATTTCGGAGATGCCGAACAGGCCGATGACGGCGACGAGGAAATTGATCCCGCGCAACAACTCCGTCGTGCCGAAGGTCATGCGCAGATTTCCGGAAACCGTGTCCATCCCGATGCCGGCGATCAACAGTCCCAGCGCCATCGAGATGATGGTCTTGTGCTTGGCTTCGCGGCCAAGGCCAACGAACGAGCAGAACGTCAGCAGATAGACAGCGAAGAATTCGGGCGGGCCAAACCGCAGCGCGAAGGACGAGATCATCGGCGCGAGAAAGGTGATCATCAGCACGGCGACGAGCGAGCCGATGAAGGACGAGGTGAAGGCCGCAGTCAAAGCCTCGGCGGCCTTGCCCTGCTGCGCCATCGGATAGCCGTCGAAGGTGGTCGCGACGCTCCACGCCTCGCCGGGAATGTTGAACAGGATCGAGGTGATCGCGCCGCCGAACAAGGCGCCCCAGTAGATGCAGGACAACATCACGATGGCCGAGGTCGGATCCATCGTGAAGGTCAGCGGCAGCAGGATTGCGACGCCGTTCGGGCCGCCAAGGCCGGGCAACACGCCGACGAAGATGCCGAGCACGAGACCGAAGACCATGAGCGCCATGATCTTCCAGGTCACTAGAACGGCAAAGCCGTTCAGCAGCAATCCGAACGCTTCCATCGACTTAATCCTAGCGCCCGAGCGCGCGTTCGAGCGGACCCTTCGGCATGATGACGTCGAAGGCGACATCGAACACGACGAACATCAGCGCGGTGAAAATGAACGCGGTCAACAGCGACTTCCACCAGGCGATCTTGCCGACGACGCGCATGAAGCCGGCCGTCAGAAGGAAACTCGCCACATAGATCCCGAGATATTGTGTGCAGACGACGAAGAGCAGCGTCGGCACGAAGACCGCCATGACGCGGCGCAATTGCGCCCGCGTCACGAACACGCCGCCGCTGCCGCCCTTGGCCGTCAGCGTCATCGCGACGCCGTACAGGCTGGCGCCGCCGAGAATGACCGAGAGATAGAACGGGAAATAGCCCGGCTCCGGCCCGGTCGAATCCCAGCCGATGCCGGTGCGGTAATTGTCGAAGCCTAGCGTGATCGCGAGGACGAGCAGCACCAGGCAGGTGACGATCTCGACGGCGCGACCGCTGACAACGGACGGCGAATTCTCGTCTGGCGCGGTCGGGTCGTCGACGACGATTTCAAGATCAGATTTGGACATTGGTGGTGTTACCGATTGTCAGCTTTCGGGATACGGCGTCATCGCAGATTGCCGTCATCCCCGCGAATGCGGGGGAACCAGTGTTCCGTGACGTCGCGGATGAACATCATTCTCGCGGATCACTGGACCCACGCCTGCGCGGAGGGCGACGACCGCGTCTGTTGCAAGCCCTGCTCTATTTCGCCACAAACCCGGCTTCGGTCATCAATGATTTGTTCAGCGCATCGTCGTCCTCAAGAAACTTCATCATCTCGGTGCCGTCCATGTAGACCGGCTTGAGCGCCTGCTTTTCCATGTAATCCTTGTATTCCGCGGTCTGCGTCACCTTCTTGAACAGGTCGACGTAGAAATCCTTCTGCTCGGGTGTCACCTTGCCCGGCAGGAACATCGCGCGCAGCATCAGATACTGCACGTCCAGCCCCTCTTCCTTGCAGGTCGGAATGTCGTTCCATGACTGGGTCTCAGTCACCTTGGTCTTGTAAGCGATGCGCTCCTTGTCGAACACGCACAGCGCGCGGACCTGACCGGCGCGCCAGACTTCAAGATTTTCAGACGGATTGTTGACGTTGGCCTCGGTGTGGTTGCCGACGAGCTGCGTCGCGGCCTCACCGCCGGATTTATAAGGCAGATAAGAGAACTTCGCGCCGGTCTTCTTTTCCATGAACACCGTCAGCACATGATCTTCGCGCTTGGAACCGGTGCCGCCCATCTTGAACGGCGACGACGCCGCCTTGGCGGCAGCGATGAAGTCCTTCACGGATGTTGCGCCGCCGGTATTGTCCCACAGCACGAACTGATCCATCGCGACCACGGAAACGGGCGTGAGTTCGCGCCAGTTGAACGGGATCTTCGCCGACAGCGGCAGCATGTAGATCAGCGAATAGGCGACCATCACCTTGTTGGCGTCGCCTTCGCTGCCCTTCATATACATCAGGGCTTCCGCGCCCGACGCGCCGCCCTTCAGCGACACCACCATCGGCTGCTTCATCAGATTGTTCTTCTGAATCGCAGCCTGCATCATCCGCGCCATCTGGTCGGATGCGCCGCCCGCACCCGCCGCCACCACGATCTCGACCGGTTTCGATGGTTCCCAAGCCGCCGCGGCTGACGCGACAATTGGCGCGACGGTCAAAACGGCCGCAAACGCGCCGATGGCCCTGATCAGTCTGGACATCCGTTTCTCCCTGAACGTCGATGCGGGCTCCGAAGGCCCGCTATTTCCTGTTCTGTGCCGTGGTCTAAAGCAAAACATGAGACGCGACCAGCGCCCGGTCAATGTTTTAACCCACCCTTTACCGGAATGACCCACCGTGAACGGCGGATTACACCGTGTCCTTGGGCAGTATGGCCGGCGCAGACATGCCATGAGCAACGCCGCCTCTTCCGACGATCATCGCCTGCTCAAACCAGCTTGCATGGCGGTCGTCTGCGCCTCGCTCGCCGTGTTCGCCACTCGGTCGGTTGGCGAGAGGCTCTGGCTCGACGAGCTTTTGACGATGGCGCTGATCCAGGCGCACAGCCTCCCGAAACTCTGGGCCGGCATCGCCCTCGGCATCGATGCCAATCCGCCGATCTATCTCACGCTGGCGTGGCTGCTCGCGAAGGCTTTTCCAGCGTCGGCTTCGGTCGCGATCGGGTTCAAGCTCGTCAACATCGCGGTGACTGTGGCAGCCGTGCTGGCCCTCTATCGCATCAGCCTGCGCATGGTCTCGCCCATGGCGGCATGGGCCGGCAGCTTCGTCTTCGTCGCGGTCAATAGCAACGTGGTCTTCGTCGCGCTGGAACTGCGGACCTATGCGCTCTATTTCCTGTTCGGCGCCCTAGCCGTTTTGTTTCAGCAACGACTGATCGAGCAAGGCCGCATCCACAATGTCATTGCACTGGCGGCGATCGATGTGGCGCTGACCCTGTCGCATACATTCGGCGTCGCCTATGTCGTCACCATCGCGCTCGCGGGCGGCTTGAGCGTGTGGCGAAATGGCTGGCGGCGGTTGAAGCTGACGACGTTGGCAGCGGCGCCCGCATTGCTTGCTTTCGTCTGCTGGATGCCAGTTCTGATTCAGCAAAGCGCGGTCGGCCAGCCCTATCTCTGGTTCGGTCCGCCCGATGTGCCGACCTTGTTGCAGGGACTGTTCTCGACGCCGATCGCGATGTGGATCGCGATCCTTGAATTATATGGCCTCGTTGGCGTCGCTTTGTGGCTCGTCGCGAAGCGACGGATCTCATTCACGTCCATGCTGCGCAGCGACGAGTGGCAGCCGCGCCGTTATGCCGTCCTGATCGTCCTTGGCCTCTCCGGCTTTTTGCTGACGATCTGGATCATCTCGGTCATCTGGTTTCCGATGTTCGTGCCGCGCTATTTCACACCGCAATTGATCGCGGGTTTTGCGCTTCACGTCGCTTTTGCGGACCTCCTGATATGGCTGGTGCGCGAACGCTTCGCCGCCGGCTCGCGCGTGATCGCCCTGATCATGACAATCGGACCAGTGGCCATGTTCAGCACGGTCATGCTCGCGAACGACCCGGTCCGCCAGCCGACGCCCTGTGCCGACAGCAACGGGCTTGCTTTCGAGCGCGACTTTGTCCGCGGCGAGCTGCCGATCGTGGTGGAGTCTCCGCATATTTTCATGCCGCGCGCGGCCTATGCAGATCACGGCGATGCCTATCGGTTTCCGCTGGATTGGGAGGTGGTCCTGAACTATCGCGACCGGACGCGTGGCAATGCGACGGACTTTCATATTTTCGAGAATCTGAAGAATTGGGCCGGGATGTCGTCGATCCTGTCGACGGACGACATCGTGCGGACAATGCCGCACTTCCTGGCGATCGAGCATTCGTCACGCGCATGGTTTCACAATCTGCGCCAGACGCGCGACGTGACGGCGAACAAACTCGCCGAAACAAGCAGCCCCGATGGCGGCACCTGCACCTTGTGGAACGTCATGAGCGTGACGCCGCGCCGATAAGCCAGCCTATTTGCCCTGCCAGTTCGGTTTTCGCTTGTTCAGGAACGCATCCATGCCTTCACGGAAATCCTCGCTCATATAAGCGCGCAGAATGAGATCCTCGCCCTCGTCGCGCGACAAGGTGCGGCGAATGCGACGGACGGCTTCTTTTGTCACTTCGAGCGTGATCGGCGCCTGCCCCGCCAACAGCACGGCCAATTCCCATGAACGGTTCTTGAGTGTCTCGACATCAGGAACGATCTCGTTGAGGAGACCGAGCGATTTGCATTCGTCGGCTTCAATCAATCGCGAGGTGAAAATCATGTCTTTGGTGCGCGCGGGGCCGACCAGCGCCATGACGCGGGAGATGCTCGACATCGACAGGCAATTGCCAAGCGTGCGCGCGATCGGGAAGCCGATCCGCGTCGAGGCCGTACCGATCCGCAGGTCGCAGCACGCCGCGATACCCGCGCCGCCGCCGGTGCAGGCGCCGGCAATGGCGGCAATCGTCGGCACGCGGCAGGTTTCCAGCGCGGTCAGCACGCGGTCGATACGCGATTCATAGTCCAGCGCATCCTGCGTCGTCTTGAACGCGCGGAACTGCGAAATATCGGTGCCAGACGCGAAGGCCTTGTCGCCCGCGCCGGTCAGGATCATCGCCTTGATCGAACGGTCATCATTGGCGGCATTGCAGATGTCAGCCATCCGCTCATACATGGAGAACAGCATGGCGTTGCGCGCCTGCGGGCGATTGAACGTGATCTTTGCGATCCCGTCCTTGACCTCGTAGATCAGGTCTTGCGTCGTCACCCCGTCGCTCATGCCGCATTCACTTTCATAGCAGCACCCACTTCTGCTGCTACGGAATTGACGCCCGTCAGCACATCCATCGCGGCCAGAACGCCGCCTTTGCGATGCGGGACATTGGCCAGCGCGAGACCCATTTCGACGCCGGACAGCGTGCCCATCAGCATCAGATCGTTGAAATGGCCGAGATGGCCGATGCGGAAGATCTTGCCTTTCAGCTTGGCGAGACCCATGCCGAGCGACATGTCGAATTGATCGAGCACGACCTTGCGGAAATGATCCGCGTCGTGGCCTTCGGGCATCACGGCTGCCGTCAGCGCGCCGGAATGATCGGCCTCAACCTTGCACAGCACCTCAAGGCCCCAGGCGTCAACGGCTGCGCGCGTCGCTGCGCCATGGCGGGTGTGGCGGGCGAAGACGTTGTCGAATCCCTCCTCCTCCATCATTGCGATCGCTTCCTTGAGGCCATAGAGCAGATTGGTCGCCGGCGTATAGGGCCACGACCCGGAGTGGTTCGCGACGATGATCTCGTGCCAATCCCAATAAGAGCGAACAGACGCATTGGATTTCGCCGCCGCAAGCGCCTTGTCCGACACGGCGTTGAAGCTGAGGCCGGGCGGCAGCATCAGACCCTTCTGCGAGCCCGACACGCTGACATCCACGCCCCAGGCATCATGCTTGTAATCCAGCGAGCCGAGCCCCGAGATCGTATCGACCATCAACAGCGCCGGGTGCTTGAGCCGGTCGAGCGCCTTGCGCACCTCATATGGATGCGACACGCAGCCTGTCGATGTTTCGTTATGGACGATCATCACCGCCTTGATGTGATGATCCTTGTCGGCGTCGAGCTTGGCCGCAACAGCCGCGACATCCGCACCGGCGCGCCAGTCGCCGGGGATGAAGTCGATGTCGAGCTTGAATTTCTGCGCGATGTTGCGCCACAGCGTCGCGAACTGGCCGGTTTCGACCATTACCACCTTGTCGCCGGGCGACAGCGCATTGACGATCGCGGCTTCCCACGCACCGGTGCCGGACGACGGATAGATGATGACCGGGTTCTTGGTCTGAAACAAGCGTTGCATGCCGGCCAGCACGGCGAGGCCGAGTTCGGCGAATTCCGGCCCGCGGTGATCGATGGTCGGCATATCCATCGCGCGCAAGACGCGATCCGGTACATTGGTCGGGCCGGGAATCTGCAGGAAATGCCTGCCGGTATGGACGGTCATCAAAATCACTCCCGGACGTATCGTTCTGCTTCGGCCCCGATACCATCTTTCGGCAGCCTTGTCCCCCTCCGTTGCGCGCCATCTCTCCCGCTTGCCAAGCTGGAACGCCGGTGCAAGACAGGGCGGAACGCCGATGCAAGACAGGCATTCTTTCGCGAGGCCATTCTGATGCCGACAAAGGCCGCTGGCCGGACATTCGAGACCGACGACCCGCTCGCCGATCGGCTGCGGCGCGAGGTCTCAGGCGACGTGCTTTTCGACCCGTTCAGCCGCGGCCGCTACGCAACGGATGCCTCGTTCTACCAGATCATGCCGGCTGGCGTCGTCGTGCCGCGCACCATCGACGATGCGCTGACGACCATTGCGATCGCGCGCGACGCGGGTCGTGTCGTCACGCCGCGCGGCGGCGGCACCTCGCAATGCGGCCAGACCGTCAATAACGGGATCGTCATCGATGTTTCCAAACATCTCAACAAGATCGTCGCGCTTGATGTCGACAACCGGACCTGCGTCGTTGAACCCGGCATCGTGCTCGACGATTTGAACCGGCGCTTGAAACCCTACGGGCTCTGGTTTCCGGTCGATGTCTCGACCGCCTCGCGCGCCACGATCGGCGGCATGGCCGGCAACAACTCCTGCGGCGGCCGCTCTTTGCGTTACGGTACAATGCGCGACAACACCCTGTCGATGGACGCCGCTTTGGCCGACGGCACGCGGATGCATTTCGGCGAGGTTTTTCGCGACGACGCCGGCAATGCGTTATTTAACGATATGCTGAAGCTCGGCGATCGTGAAGCGGCCGAGATCGCCACGCGCTTTCCGAAGGTGCAGCGCCGCGTCGGCGGCTACAATCTCGATGCGCTGGTGCCGCGCAACACCGCCAACAATCTGGCGCATCTGCTTGTCGGCTCCGAAGGTACGCTCGCTTTCACCACGCAAGTCGAACTGAAGCTGTGGCCGCTGATCGGCAGCAAGGTGCTGGGCGTCTGTCATTTCGGCAGCTTCTACGAAGCAATGGACGCCACGCAGCATCTCGTGAAGCTGAAGCCGATCGCGGTCGAGCTGGTCGATCGAACGATGCTGGCGTTGGGCCGCGACATTGCGATGTTCAAGTCGATCATTTCAAGTGCCGTGCGCGGCAATCCCGATGCCGTGCTGATCGTCGAATTCGCCGAGGAAACACAGGCCGACAATCTTGCGAAGCTGACACAACTCGGCGCTGTGATGGGCGACCTCGGCTTCGGCTGGGATCGCGAGCCACGCAAATGGGGCGGCGTGGTCGAGATCACGGAGCCTTCGCAGCAGACCGCCATCGCGGAATTCCGCGCGGCGGGGCTGAACGTGATGATGTCGATGAAGCAGGACGGCAAACCTGTTTCATTCGTCGAGGATTGCGCGGTGCCGCTGCCGCATCTTGCCGATTACACCGCACGGCTGCTCGACATCTTCGCCAGGCACGGCACCACGGGCACGATGTACGCGCACGCCTCCGAGGGCTGCCTGCATGTGCGGCCGGTGTTGAACCTGAAACTCGACAAGGATGTGAAGGCGATGCGCGCCATCGCTGAAGAGACGTTCGCGATGGTCAGGGACTATGAGGGTTCACACTCAGGAGAGCATGGCGACGGCCTCGTGCGCTCGGAATTTCACCGTGAGATGTTCGGCGAACGGATCGTGGCAGACTTCGCCGAGGTTAAGGCTGCCTTCGATCCTGGCAACACGCTCAATCCCGGCAAGATCGTCGATCCGTCCCAGATGGACGACCGCAGCCTGTTTCGCTTCAAACCCGATTATCGCGTGCCGGAATTCACCACCGCGCTCGACTGGTCGGCCTGGCCCGGCTCCGGAGGCGGGTTTCAGGGCGCCGTCGAGATGTGCAACAACAACGGCGCATGCCGCAAGCTCGAAGGCGGCGTGATGTGCCCGTCTTTTCGCGCGACGCGCGACGAGATCGACGTCACGCGCGGCCGCGCCAACACGTTACGCCTGGCGATCTCCGGTCAACTCGGCCCTGGCGCTCTGGCGTCGGACGCCATGATGGCGACGCTGAAACTCTGCGTGTCCTGCAAGGCCTGCCGCCACGAATGCCCCACCGGCGTCGACATGGCGAAGATGAAGATCGAGGTGCTGGCGGCGCGCGTCGCCAGGCATGGGCTTACTCTACGTGATCGGCTCGTCGGCTATCTGCCGCGTTACGCCTTGTTGGCGTCGCGTTTGGCGCCGCTGATGAACCTGCGCAACAAGAGCGTGATCCTGCGGCATCTGCTCGAAAGCGTCGCCGGCATCAGTGCGCAGCGCGACCTGCCGACATGGCGGCGCGATGTATTCGATCCTGAAAGCGATGCGGTCGGTCCCGGCGATGGCCGCGAGGTCGTGCTGTCCGCCGATACGTTCAACCGCACCTATGAGCGCGAAAACCTTGACGATGCGCTGCGCGTGCTGGTCGCGGGCGGCTACCGCGTGCATCTACCACGGCTCAAAGACCGACGCGCGCTGTGTTGCGGTCGCACGTTCCTGTCGGCAGGACTTGTCGATGAGGCACGCGCCGAACTCGATCGCACGGTTGACGTATTGGCACCCTTCGCCGCGCGCGGCGTGCCGATCGTCGGCCTCGAGCCGAGCTGTCTTCTCACGTTGCGAGACGAATTGTTGTCGCTGCGCAAGGATGACGACGCCAAGAGGGTCTCCGCGCATGCACTTTTGTTCGAGGAATTCCTTGTCCGCGAGGCCGAGGCTGGGCGACTCGCGTTGCCGCTCAAGCCGATCGGCGACCGGGCGCTCGTGCACGGCCATTGCCACCAGAAATCGTTCGGGGCGTTCACCCCCGTCATGAAAGTCCTGCGCCTCATTCCCGGCCTCGACGTCACCGCGATCGAGTCCAGTTGCTGCGGCATGGCCGGGGCGTTCGGCTATGGCGCCGAGACTTACGATGCCTCGCTGGCGATGGCGGAACTGTCGCTGCTTCCGACCGTGCGCGCGGCCGATGCGACGACGATCATCGTCGCCGACGGCACCTCCTGCCGACACCAGATCAAGGACGGCGCAAATCGACAGGCGCTGCATGTCGCCCGCGTATTGGCGATGAGTCTCGATACCAAATCCTCGCATCTCCAAAAGGACGAACTGCATGCCTGATCTCACGCTCGATGTTGCCCGCAAAATTCTTGATGCCGCCTTGGCGGAAGCTGCCGCCAAGAAGATCAAGCCGCTGGTCGTGACGGTGCTCGATGCGCGCGGCTGCGTGAAGGCGTCAGCCGCGCAGGACGGCACCAGCCTGATGCGCGGCGAGATCGCGCATGGCAAGGCTTACGGCGCGCTGGCGCTCGGGATGGGCTCGCGCGCGATCTTCACCCGCGCGCAGGAGCAGCCATATTTTGTCGATGCGGTGAATACGCTGGCGCTCGGCCGCATGGTGCCGGTGCCCGGCGGCGTGCTGATCCACGATGCCTCCGGCGGGCTCCTCGGCGCGGTCGGCATTTCCGGCGACACGTCGGATAATGACGAGATGTGCGCGATGGCCGGCATTGCGGCCGCGGGACTGACAGGCGCGACGGGATAACCTCACGCACTGCCGTCATCCCCGCGCATGCGGGGAGCCAGTACACATCATAAATGCTCTGGAATACTGGGCCCTCCGCGTTCGCGGAGGGTGACGGCAGTGCCTGTTGATGCCGTCTCTACTTACCCGGCCAGACCGGCCTGCGCTTTTCGCCGAACGCCTTGAGGCCTTCCTTGGCGTCCTCGGTCTGCGCCAGCAGCGCGATCTGGCTTTCCGTGTAAGCGATGCTCTGGTCGAACGACATCGCACCGATCGCACGCATGGCATATTTGCCGCGCCGGATCGCGGTCGGCGATTTATCGACGAGGCGACCGATCAACCAATCGACTTTGGCGTCCAGTTCAGCCGCCGGCACGACGTAATTCAGCAGGCCCGCGTCTTTTGCGGCGTGCGCATCGAACGGCTCACCTGTGAAGCTCCATTCGGCGATCAGCCGCTTCGGCGCGATGTCCTGCAAGAGCGCCATCACCTGCATCGGAAACACGCCGACCTTCACTTCGGGGAGACCGAACAGCACATGATCGGCGGCGACCGCCATGTCGGTCATGCACAGAAGCCCCATGCCGCCCGCCATGCAGACGCCGCCGACCCGCGCGATCGACGGCTTTGTCGCATTCTGCGACAACCGCAAAAGGTCCGCGTAATCGACATTGGGTTTGGCAAAATCCATCGCGAAGGCCGCGCCGGAATTCTGCAGGTCGGCGCCGGCGCAGAACGCCTTGTCCCCTGCGCCGGTCAATACGATGACGCGGACGTCGGGATCGTCATGCGCTTCTACGTAGCCCTGCGTCAGTCCGGCGATGACCTCGGCGTTCAGCGCGTTGCGCTTGTCCGGGCGGTTAATCGTCATCCAAAACGCGCGGTCTCGTTTCTCGAAAAGAACAGCGTTGGTCATAACTCGATCCTAAGACTGAAAGTCCTGGCGGCGCGGCACGCCTTGCTCGTCGCCAGCCTTGGTCTCGGCGGCCACCGCACGCAGATAACCCTCGCGCGATTTCAGCCGTTGCCAGTAAGCCGCGACCGCCGGCCCGAATTGGGATGCAAGGCCGAGCCGCGACGCCAGCAGCAGCGCGTAGCCGATGGAAATATCGGCGGCGGTAAAACGCCCGGCGCACATCGTCTCGTTGTCGCCGACGACGGCCTCGACCGCACGCAGCCGGGCAAGAAACCACTTCGCATAATCGGCCGCGACCTGCGGCTGGCGGCGCTCCTCGGGCTCCAGATGCGTGTAACGCAGCACCAATGTCTGCGGGAATGTCAGCGTCGCCTCGCCGAAATGCAACCAGTTCAGGAACGCGCCATAATGCGGCTCATCGACGCCCACATTCAAAGGCGTCGGACCGTGGCGGGTCACGAGATATTGCGCGATCGCCGCGCTTTCCGTCATGCGGATGTCGCCGTCGACTATCAGCGGAATGGTGCCGAGCGGATTGACCGCGAGGTAATCCTTGGCGAAGATGCGCGGCGGGAACGGCAGCATCTTCAATTCATAAGGAATGCCGCCAAGCTCTTCGAGCGTCCAGAGCGGCCGAAATGAGCGCGCCGCGGCGCAGTGATAGAGCGTGATCATCCGGCGTCGTCCCCCGTTTGCCGCACGATCTGAAACGCCGTGCTGGCCGCAGCTAGACGTATTCGGCGCGCACTCGTCAAGCGGATCGCCAAACGACAGCGCCGCCATGATGGCGGCGCTGAAGGGCAGTGATCTTGCGTGAAGGCGCTGGTCTACTTCTTCATGCAGACGCCAACGCTGGGCGGCGTCGCGCATTTCAGGCCGTCCGGCGCGCCGCCGCTTGGGCACATGAGCGAGATGAGGGTTTCACCGGTGTCGCAGGCCAGCGGAAGCATGTCGCTCTGAACGACTCGCAAAAGCCCACCAAGATCGCCCTTGTCGCCTTTATCTCCCTTTTCACCCTTCAGACCTTGCTCGCCCCGATCTCCCTTTTCGCCTTTATCACCCTTGTCGCCTTTGTCCCCCTTATTGCCTGGCTCGCCCTTCGCACCCAATTCGCCCTTGTCGCCGGGAACGCCCTGCGCGCCGACCGGACCTTGCACGCCGGCGATACCTTGGCCGCCCGGAACGCCCTGGACACCTTGCGGGCCCTGCGGGCCGGCCGCGCCTTGCGCACCGGGATCGCCCTTGGGGCCGGGGTCTTTGCCACAAGCGGCCAAGGATAGTGCAACGCCGACGACAAGCACGGAAAGGATTTTCATGAAAAGCCCCTGCAAACGAATGAAAGATGCCGGATCATATCGCCGACGTCAGACAAATCCACTGCGGCACTTTTGTTTCACGCATGCGAGCGCGGAAAAGGAAAAGGGCGCACCGGCATGGCCGGAGCGCCCTTCCCTTCAATCTCGCTGAACCAGGCGCTCGAGGCACGCCCGTGCCCAGGCTCGTTAAAGCCTAGAGGGCGGCCTCAGCGAGGTGACAGCGCTTTGAATGAGACACTGGACCACCTCCTTTCGTTGTTGCTGGAGATAAGAGTGTATGCACGGTTTACAGATTTGCAAAGGGCCGACGCCGAGATCGCTGTGATGTTTTTACGTCTACTTCTTGGCGTCTGCCGGCGACTTCTCAGGCTGCGTCGCACTCACGGGGTCGGATGCCGGAAACGTATCCTTTAGCCCCTCTTCGAGCTTCTTGTGCATGTGCTTGTCGTCTTCGCGGGCCTTTTTGGGGTCGGCTGCGTGCTTGTCGTGCGGTGCCGGGTCGAATTTCTCGGCCATGGTTTTTGCTCCCTTCTGTTCCGTTTGTCGGGTTCCAACGCCGCACGGCTGCAAGAGTTTCGCGCGCGATGTCGCGGACGGAACCCTCGGCAAACCGCAGGTGTTAATCCCGCGGGGAATCAAACATCCAGGGAGACAGAGCATGGCAGAAACCGAAACCGTCAGCCTGATCGGCAGCGACAAGGTGCAGGGGACCGCGGTCTATGGTCCGGACGGCGACCGCGTCGGCGCGATCGAACGCGTTATGATCGAAAAGACCAGCGGCAAGGTATCCTACGCCGTGCTGTCCTTCGGCGGCTTTCTCGGCATCGGCGATGACGAATATCCGCTGCCGTGGCCGTCGTTGAAATACAACACCGAACTCGGCGGCTATCAGACCTTGATTACGCGCGACCAGATCGAGAACGCCCCAAAAACTGAGCGCAATGGCGAATGGAATTGGGGCAATGAGGGTGCCAAGAAAATCGACGACTATTACGGCGTCCCGATCGCGATGTGACGATCGATACTGCCGATAATCCCTGAGGTCGCGTCATGCAGACGCGGCCTTTCTTTTGGCAGGATGACCGCAATCCTTAACGAATTCCGAACCATGATGACTTAAGTTGTAGCGAATTGCGAACGGATCGCTGCGCCCGTCTGTTAAGCCAGCGAACGGCGATTGGATCACATTATGAAGACGACCTTGACTCTCGCAGCACTCGCGGCGATCGGCACACTGACGGGTGCGCAGGCGCAGGCCCCTGCCTCACGGCCACTCCCGGATATCATCGCTGCCGCCGTCGCGAAACAGTCCGCGCTCGCCAAGCCCTCGACAGCCGAGAGCCGGTCGGCCGCGCTGCTCGCGCAGTCGAGCGAGCCGGTGTTCGACGAAGGTTCTGCACGCCGCATGGCCGATGCGATCAAACTCTATAAGGGAATCGCCACGAATGGCGGTTGGGGCGCGCTGCCCGGCGACGCAAAGTTCGCGCTCGGTGTTGCCGGTCCGCAGGATGAAGCGCTGCGCAGGCGCCTGATCGTCAGCAACGACCTCGCCGCAACGGAGGCCATCGGCCCCTACAACGCCGAACTCGCCGCTGGCGTGAGGCGCTTTCAAGCGCGTCACGGGTTGCCGACCACGGGCCTCGTCGCGGCACGCACGCTGGCGACGCTGAACGTGCCGGTTGAAAAACGCATCAGCCAGTTGGAAGCGTCCCTGCAGCGGATCGAAGCGATCGGCTTCAAGTTCGGGCCGCGTTATGTCGTGGTCAACCTGCCCGCCGCCTTCGCCGAAGCCGTCGAGAACGACAAGGTCGTCCGGCGCTACCGCGTCATCGTCGGCAAGAGCGACAAGCCCTCGCCCACGGTCACATCCGAAATCGGCAATATCGTTCTCAACCCGCGCTGGACGGTGCCCGCCTCGATCACCAAAAACGAAGTCGCCGCCCATATGCGCAAGGATCCGACGTATCTCACGCGCATGCACATGCAGGCGCTTGACGCCAAGGAAGCGCAGATCGATCCCGCGAGCGTCGACTGGTCCGAAGGCAAGACGCCGAACGTGATCGTGCGGCAGGAGCCCGGCGAGTGGAACGCGCTCGGCCGGCTCAAGATCGACATGCCGAATTCCTACGCGGTCTATATGCACGACACCAACCAGCGAAACCTGTTCAACGAGGACTATCGTTTCGATTCACATGGCTGCGTGCGCGTCGACAATGTCCGCGATCTCGCGACGTGGCTGCTGGAGGGCACGCCGAACTGGGGCCGCACCGAGATCGACGCGGCGATCGCGACCAGCCAGCGGCAGGAGGTCAAGCTCGCAACGAAAGTGCCGGTGGCATGGATTTACCTGACGGCATGGATGAGCCGCGACCAGACCGTGCAGTTCCGCAATGACGTCTATGACCAGGATGCGCAACTGCTGGAAGCCTCCGCCGAGGTGCAGGATTTCTTCAAGCAGGCTGGCGAAAAAAAGAGTGAGACCGTGACGCGGTAAACTCGCAGATGGGCCACGAATAACGGCGCTGTTCAGACTGTGATCACACCCCGTCCATCACCAGCGCCGCGCCTTTCTCGCCGATCATCAGGCTCGCCGGATTGGTGTTCGCCGACGTGATCAGCGGCATCACGGATGCATCGATGACGCGCAACCGCTCGACGCCGCGCACGCGCAATTGCGGATCGACCACTGCCGTCTCGTCGCTGCCCATGCGGCAGGTGCCGCTGGCGTGAAACACCGTGCCGCCATTGTCGCGCGCGAATTCCCACAGACCGTGTCGGCTGTTTCGCGCGTTGCCCGGCAGAATTTCCTGATCCCATAACCCGCGAAATGATTTCTGCTGATAGATGCCGCGCAGCATGTCGAGACCCGCAGCGATGGTCTTGCGGTCGATCTCGCGCTCGAAATAATTCGGCACGATGCGCGGCTGGTCGAACGGATCGGTGGAGCGGACCTCCAAATGGCCGCGTGACTCCGCGTGGCATTGCCAAACGGCCGCCGTGAAGCCTGAGTAGCTGTGCAAGGGCGAGCCGGGCTTATCGACCGACAGCGGCATCACCAGCAACTGCACGTCGGGACGGCCGCAGACCGCGTATTCCGTGCAGGCCGCGCCGCCGACCTGCCCCGCACCGGCGGTCAACGGCCCGGTGCCGTTGAGCGCCCATTGCAGGCCCATTTTGGCGAGGCCGATCGGGCTGCGGACCTGATCATTGAGCGAGATCGGCGTGTTGAGCCGAACGATGGTTCGCGCCTGATAGTGGTCCTGTAAATTCTGGCCGACCTCGCGCGCATCGACGAGGACGGGAATGTTCAACCGTTGCAGCACGTCCGATGGGCCGATGCCCGAGAGTTGCAGCAGTTGCGGCGACTGCAGCGCGCCGGCCGACAGAATGACCTCGCGATCGGCGGATGCGGACGCCGTGTTTCCGTTGCTGATCCATTCCACGCCGGTCGCGACTTGGCCTTTGAACAGCACACGGCTCACTTGCGCGCGCGTGATCACCGTGAGGTTGGCGCGCGCTTGGACCGGTTTCAGGAACGCCGATGCCGACGAACTGCGCCAGCGTTTGCCGATGCCGAGCTGGTACGTGCCGACGCCGAACGTCGTCTCGGCGTTGAAATCGTCATTATGCGGCAGGCCGAATTCCGTGCCGGCCTCGACCCACGCCGCCGAGGCCGGATTGCCGGTGCGCAGATCCGAGACCTCGAATTCGCCGAGGCGGCCATGATACTGGCTGTCGCCGCCGTCATAGCGCTCCAGTCGCCGGAAATACGGCATCAGTTCGCTGTAATTCCAGCCGGTCGCGCCCATCCGCTCCCAGTCGTCGAAGCCGTCACGCTGGCCGCGAATGAAAATGAGCCCGTTGATCGAGGATGATCCGCCGATCACGCGGCCGCGCGGCCAGGCAATCGCGCGTCCGCCTGTGCCTTCCCCGGGCTCGGTCTCGAAACGCCGGGCGAAGCGGTCATCGACCATCGTGCGATAATAGCCGACAGGTAGTTTGAGCCAGAAGTTGCGATCGGAGCCGCCGGCTTCCAGCAGCAGCACGCGGCAGGCCGGATCGGCACTGAGGCGGTTGGCCAGCACGCAGCCGGCCGACCCTGCACCGACGATGATATAGTCGTAACCCTGTGCGCTCATGTCTTTGCCTCTGCGTTCGTCATTGCGAGCCGATCATGCTCTGGCCGAAGGCCTGCGCATGATTGGCGAAGCAATCCAGTCTTGCTGGTGCCGCAAACAAGACTGGATTGCTTCGTCGCACCGGCCCTCGCAAGAGCGAGGATCGCTGCTTCTCGCAATGACGGTTGAAAGTCTTTCTTCATATCGTCCGGTATTTCTCGATCGACGCGACGTCGGGCACGAATCCCAACCCCGGTTCGTCGGTCAATGTGATGCATCCATCGCGCACATCCGCCACCGGCCCGCAAAAATCGTCGCGCAGCGGATTGGCGTTGCAGTCGACTTCGAGAAAGCCGTCGCCGCCGACGCCGGCGAGCAGATGCGCCGAGGCCAGAAGGCCGATGCCGCCGCCGAGATAATGCGGGCAAAACATCTTTCCCGATGTGCGAATGTCGCGCGCGATCGGCACGCAGGCGCTCAGCCCGCCCCATTTCGCGATATCCGGCTGCACGACGCGCAACACATCGTCGTCAAGCACCCGCGCGAACCCGTCGCGGCTTGCGATATTCTCACCGGCCGCCAGCGGCACGCCGGTCGCGCGGCGCAATTGCTTCCATTCGCACCACGGCCGATCGGCTCGAATCGGTTCTTCCAACCACGCCAGACCAACCTCTTCGACCGCTTTGGCATGGTCGATGGCCTGCGTCACATCCCAGGCCTGATTGGCGTCAGCGGCCAGCATGCCGTGAAAGCCCACCACATCGCGCAACGCTTGCAAGTTGTCGCGATCGGTCGCCGCATCAAATCCGATCTTCAGTTTCAGCGCGCGGTGCCCGCGCGCCAGCGCCGCCTCCGCCGTCGCGCGCGATCCGGTCGGGTTGATGCCGCTGGCGTAGACCTTGATGGTCGGATCATCGCCGCCGAGCATCCGCCACAGTGGCGTCGTCGCGCGCCGCGCCACCAGATCCCAGATCGCCAGATCGATCCCGGCGATGCTTTGCGCGAAGGGCCCCGGTTCGCCGCATTGCAACGCCAGAACCGATATGCGAAGCGAAATCCTTTCAAAGACGTCATTCGGAGACGAGAAGCTCTTCCCAGCCAGCATCGGCGCGAGAATGTCATTGACGATGCGCGCGCGATGCTCCGCGCCGGGCGACGGAAAATTGCACCACGCCTCGCCCCAGCCGACGACGCCGTCGTCGTCCTCAACCCGAATGAACACCGCCGGCCGATCGAGCATGCGGCCGAACGACGTCACCACCGGGGTGGTGAGCGGAAAACGATAGCCGGACGCCTCGATGCGACGAAGTGTGAAGGTGTCGGCCATCAACATTTGTCCCGGTGTCTGCCACTCTTGTCTGGGGATGTGTCCTATCGTAGGAACGCAAACAAGATCAATCGAAATGGCCCCCTCTCGCGTGGCCTTTCAGCGGAACAATCCGGGACAGAAGCGCATGAACGCGAGCGTCGCCAAACGCTGTGTGCTGGGCCTGACGCCCTGGGTTGGCGTGGTGCTGTTGTGGTACGCCGTGCGCTGGAGCGGCTTCGTCAACCCGACGCTGATCCCGGCCCCGCATCAGGTCGCCTCGAAATTCAGCGACCTGCTGCTTAACCACGGCCTGCTGTGGGATGTCTATGCATCGACGCGGCGCGTGCTGCTGGGCGTCGTCCTCGGCATCGCGGTCGCGGTGCCGGTCGGTTTTCTGCTCGGCTGGTATCGCGCCGCCCGCACGTTCGCCGATCCGATGATCAATTTTTTCCGGGCGTTGCCGCCGATCGCGCTGATTCCGCTCGTCATCGTCTATTTCGGCATCGACGAAACCGCAAAACTCGTCATCCTGTTTTATGCGTCGTTCTTCTCCGGCGTCATCGTCATGTATGAAGGCGTGTCGCAGATCACGCCGCTCTATATCCGCGTTGCGCAGACGCTCGGCGCCAACCAGATCGAGATCTTCCGCAAGGTCATCATTCCGCTGACCGTGCCGCATATTCTCACGGCGTTGCGCGTCGCGCTCGGCGTCGCCTGGGCGACGCTGGTGGCATCGGAATTGATCGCTGCGCAGCGCGGTCTCGGCGCGATGATCCAGAATGCATCAACCTATTTCCTGCTCGACGTCATCTATGTCGGCATCATCTGCATCGGCGTCGTCGCCCTCGTGATGGATCTGCTGCTGCGCCGAATCAGCGCGCGGCTCCTGACCTGGCAGGATCGGGCGGCGGCATGAGCGGGATGACGAGCAAGACGCCGCGTGCGCGATTCGAGAATGTGTCGCTGGCGTTCGAGACGCCGAAGGGCGTGCTCAAGGTCGTGGACGATATCAGCTACGATATTCATGACGGCGACTTCATCGCGGTGATCGGTCCATCCGGCTGTGGCAAGACCACGATGATGAGCATGCTCGCCGGTTTTCAGAAGCCGACCGCGGGCCAGGTGTTGTTCGACGGCGCGCCTGTGTCCGGTCCCGGTCCCGAACGTGGCGTGATCTTTCAGGAGTACGGTGTGTTTCCGTGGCTGACCGTGCGCGACAACATCGCCTTCGGCCTGCAACTGAAGTCCAGTCGTGCCTCGGCCGCCGAGCGCGACGCCATTTGCATGCATTATCTCGATCTGATGGGCCTGCATGACTTTGCCAACTCGTTTCCGAAGCACCTCTCGGGCGGCATGAAGCAGCGCCTCGCCATCGCGCGCGCTTATGCCGTGAAGCCGCAATTCCTGCTGATGGATGAGCCGTTCGGCGCGCTCGATGCGCAGACCCGCGCCAACATGCAGAACCTGCTGCTCGAGGTGCTCGCCGCCGAGAAGAAGACCGTGATGCTGATCACGCATTCGGTGGATGAGGCGATCTATCTGGCGTCGAAGATCGTCGTCGTCACCGCGCGCCCGGCGCGGATCAAGCAGATCATCGATGTGCCTTTCGGCTATCCGCGCGACGAGCGGATTCAGGAGCGACCGGAATTCGCGGAGTTGCGCGGTCTCGTCCGCGAACTGGTGATGGACGAATATCGCGCGCAGCAGGCGCAGGTGCGCCCGGCTTCATTCTCAGAATAACGACAACATTGAACGGGAGGATACACCATGGATCGCCGCCAATTTCTCGCCAGCACTGCCGGCTCGCTCGCCGCCGGCGCGTTTGCGGCCCCTGCCATCGCGCAAGCCAAGACGAAAATCCGCGTCGGCTATCTGCACACCGTCGCCGTCGACGGCCAGATCTGGACCGGCGTCGACCGCGGCTCGTTCGACAAGCAAGGCCTCGACCTCGAACTGCGCCAGTTCAACACCGGGCTCGAAATCTTTCAGGCCCTGATCGGCGGCAGCCTCGACGTGCTCTCGACGGGCGCGGTGCTGTCGAACTTTCCGGCGCGCGGACAGGGCAAGGTATTCCTCGTCAACGACATCGAGATCGCCACGGCGCAACTCTGGGTGCGTGGCGACCAGGGCATCAAGACGTTCGACGATCTGAAAGGCAAGCGCATCGCGACCGCGACCGGCACGACGGCGCATGTTTTCCTCGACAAGGCGCTGCGCGCCAACAAGGTCGATCCGAAAGAGGTCGAACTTGTGAACCAGACGATGCCGGCGGCCGTGACGTCGTTCATTTCGGGCGCGGTGCCGGCGGTCGCGCTGTGGGTGCCGTTCAATATCGCCGTGCGCGACAAGGTGCCGGGCGCGATCAAACTCACCGACGCCTCGGCCTATTACCCGGACGCCGCGATCATGGGCGGCTGGGCCGCGGCGAACAGCTATTACGACGGCAATAAAGAGACGTTGTCGAAGCTGATCAAGGGCTGGGGCGAGGCCAACGACTATCTGATCGCCAACAGCGCGGACGCCATCGAGACGTTGCAGAAACAGCGCTACAGCCAGACGCCGCTCTCGGATATTCAGGAGCAGTTCAAGGCGCAGAAGATGTTCACGTCGCAAGAATGGAAGAAGCTTTATGCCGACGGCACCGTCACCAACTGGCTTCAGCAATCGACGGATTTCTTCATGACCAATGCCGGCGTCAAGGATTTCACGCCGGCATCGAGCTACTTCGACCCAAGTCTCTATCTCAAGGCTGTCGGTTGAGCACCGCACGAACATTGTCAGGGTGATGTTGATGGTGGGCGATGTAGGGCTCGAACCTACGACCCGGTGATTAAGAGTCACCTGCTCTACCAACTGAGCTAATCGCCCGGATCCAATCCGGATGTTCCCGCAGGACGGCTGCGTTTAGCAAAGCGATCCGATGCTGTCCAGACAACGTAACCGATTTATTACAGTGATCTGCACAGGATCTCACACATAAAAGGCGCCGGCTTGGCCGGCGGCTTTCGTCTCCATTGGCTAAGGCTAATTGACGGTCACAACCGCTCGGGGTCACGGTCGCGACTGCCGCCGCGATCGACAGGATCGGTGTTGCGGTCGTACCGGCCCATTCCGCGATCCAAGTCACGATCAAAGTCGCGATCCATGCCTCGCTCCATGTCGCGATCGCGCCCGCGCCGCCAGCCGCCGCGTTCGCCGCCGCCGAAGCGGCCTTCCATGTGCGTCAGGACCGCGAGACGGCGTTTCTGGCCGTCATCGAGCGTTTTGTAGAGCGGATCGGCGGTTTCGGCGATCTTCTTCAGGGCAGCCGCTGTCTCACCCATGCGGTCGGCGCGCTCTCGGAGTCTCTCGACAAGATTGCGATCAACCGCATTGCGATCTGACCCGCGATCATCCCGCTTCGCATCGTCTCGACGGCCGCTGCGGTCGTCGTCGCGCCGATTATCGTCACGCGACTGCATCCGTGCATTAGCGCGATCGATCCGCAATTTACTGAAATCGCGGACGGCAGCCTCAAGCGGCGGCCAGAGCTTGTCCTGATCCGACGTCAGCTTCAAGCCGGCTTTCACAGCCGCGATCCGCGCGTCCATGAACGCGGCGCGATCTTCCGGATTCATGCGCATGTGATAATGACGGCCGGGACCGTCGAAGCCGCGGTGCTGGGCATAGACCGCGGTGGACCCGGCGATGGCGAGAACCGCGACGCCTGCGAGTAGGGTTTTCTTCATGACGACCTCCGTTGAGTGGCCGCTTCAAGATGAGGGCGACATGCGCTGCGTTCAAATTAAACGTTGGACAGAATGGGAGTTGTTACGAAGATGTAATGCGCGCTCATCATCCAGGCGTCGTCCTTAAAGGCGCGTCATGAAAATGGCCACGAGGATCATGCGCGGTTGGCCCTACAACATCCCCAGCAGCCGCGGCAGGAACAGCGAAATCTCCGGCACGAAGGTGACGACGACGAGAAATATCAGCATCGTCAGCAGCCACGGCCACACCGCGATGGTCAGTTCTGTGATTCCCATCTTGGCGATGCCGGAGGCGACATAGAGATTGAGGCCGACCGGCGGATGGCACATGCCGACCTCCATATTGACCACCATCAGGATGCCGAGATGCACCGGATGAATACCGAGCTTGACCGCGATCGGAAACAGGATCGGCGCGGTGATCAGGACGATCGACGACGCCTCCATCACATTGCCCGCCACCAGCAGCAGGATGTTGACGAAGATCAGGAACGTCCACCAGCTCACGCCATTCGCGGAAATCCACGCCGTCATCTGCTGCGGAATCTGTTCGGACGTCATCAGAAACGAGAACAGCACCGCATTGGTGATGATGTAGAGGATCATCGCGCTCATCGAGGCGGAGCCGAGCAACACGCGTGGCACGTCGGACAGCTTCATGTCGCGATAGATGAAGACCGCGATCACGAAGGCATAGACCGCGCTCATTGCGGCGGCCTCGGTCGGCGTGAACCAGCCGGCATAGATGCCGCCGAGCACCAGCACGATCAGCGACAGCCCCCAGACGCATTCGCGGAACGCCCTGACGCGCTCCCCCCAAGTCGCGCGCGGCAGCCGCGGATAGTCGTTCTTCCACGCGCGATAGACCGTCGTGAGGCCCAGCAGCGTCGCCAGCATCAAACCGGGGATGACGCCGGCCATGAACAGTTGTCCGACCGAGGCCGAAGATACCCGCTGGCCGTCGGGACCGAGCGCGACGCTGCCGCCGGTCGCAACCGCATAGATCACCATCACGATCGACGGCGGAATGAGAATCCCGAGCGCGCCCGAGGTGGTGATCACACCCGCGCCGAAGCGCTTCGGAAACCCCTGTGCAATCATCGCCGGCATCAGGATCGAACCGATTGCGATGACTGTCGCCGGCGACGAACCGGAGATCGCCGCGAACAAGGCGCAGGCCATCACCCCGGCAAGGCCGAGACCGCCATACCAATGGCCGACCATCGACGTCGCGAAATTGATCATGCGGCGTGCGACGCCGCCATGGGTCAGGAAGTTGCCGGCGAGGATGAAAAACGGGATCGCCATGATCTCGAAATTTTCAATGCCGGTGAACAGTTTCAGCGCCACGGATTCGATCGGCACCGACGTCAGAAAGTACATGAACGTCAGAACGGTCAGGCCGAGTGCGATCGAGATCGGCATGCCCGTCAGCATCAGGGCGATCAGCAGCGCGAAGATGAAGGCGGTGCTCATCGCGCGCCTTCCGGGGTCGGTCCAAGCGTGGGATCGACCTCGATACCCTCGACATGAGTGTGGTCGTGATGCGGCAGTTCACCCGTGTGGGAATAGGTCCATGCCACCTGCAGAAAGCGGAAGCACATCAGATAGGAGCCGAGCGGAATGCAGAGATAAACAATCCAGCTCGGGATTTCGAGATCGGGCGAGGTCTGGTCGGTATCCATCAGACCCAGCACGAACTTTGCGCCCATGGTGCCGATAATGCCGGTGAAGAGCGCGCCGCACAGAAGTCCGAACAGGATGGTGCCCTTGCGCCAGGCCGGCGGCAATTTCAGCACCAGGACATCGACGCCGACATGGATGCCGGTGCGCACGCCGTAGGCCGCGCCGAACTTCGCCATCCACACGAACATGTAGATACAGAGTTCCTGCGCCCAGGAGATATGGAGTTGCGTGAACAGCGGATACAGGAATGACACGCCGGTGCCGTAGCGATGCACGACGGCGATGAAGATCAGCAGCGTCGCCGCCCCGATCAGCGTCGCGATCATGATCTCCTCGAGGCGATCGAGGATGCGTAAGAAAATGGTCAAGTGGCAACTCCGCTGAAGGGTGGCGTCATGGTGCGCCAAATGCCGTCAACGCCCGGCGAAGTGCGCAATGGCGCACAAGGACCGGGCGACCCAGTATTCCGTGACGCCCATCTTAACCTTCGACGTCTCGGAATACTGGATCGTCCGCTTTCGCGGACGATGACGGCAGCGATACTGGATAGGCTTTGCCAAAACGCAGGTCGTGCGCGCGAACGCCTCAATTCGTCTTCGCGCCGGCTTCCTTCTGGAACGCAGCGATCAGATCCTTACCGACTCGCGACGCCATATCGGCCGTCACCGGTTCCAGCGCTTTCATCCACTCGGCGCGCTCTTCCGGCGTCTGCTCGTGGAACGTGGTCGTGCCGGCTTTCTTCATCGCCGCCATCGCGTCGTCGTTCTCCTGCTGGGAGAGACCATTGGCGTAAGTCGTCGCGTCGGCCATCGCCTTTTCGACCTGCGGCTTCACATCGGCCGGCAGACCGTCCCAGAATTTCTTGTTCACGATCACCGCGTAGCCGATATAGCCGTGGTTCGAGACGGTGATGTGCTTCTGCACCTCGTTCATCTTCTGGGTGTAGACGTTCGACGGCGTGTTCTCGTTGCCGTCGACAACGCCGGTCTGCATCGCCTGATAGACTTCGGAGAAGGCCAACACCTGGGGAATGGCGCCGAGCGCACGCATCTCGGCTTCCAGCACCTTCGATGACTGGATTCGCATCTTCATGCCGCGGAAATCCGCGACCTTATGCATCGGCTTGTTGCCGGTCATGATCTTGAAGCCGTTGTCCCAGTAAGCGAGGCCCTTGATCCCTTTCGGCTCCAACTTGGCGAGCAGGCTTTGTCCGATCGGCCCGGTGGTGATGCGCCCGAGCGCCGCCTTGTCCGGGATGATGTAGGGCAGATCGAACACCTCGAATTCCTTGACGCCGAGCGGGCCGAATTTGGCCAGCGACGGCGCCAGCATCTGCACCGCGCCGAGTTGCAGCGCCTCGACTTCTTCCTTGTCCTTGTAGAGCTGCGAGTTCGGGTAGATTTCGACCTTCACCTTGCCGCTCGTATATTTCTCGGCCAGTTCCTGGAATTTTTGCGCACCTTTGCCTTTCGGCGTATCCGGCGCCACGACATGGCTGAACTTGATGATGACGGGCGACTGCGCGGTGGCGGGACCGATCAGCGCGACGACGGCGACGGAGGCTGCGAGAATGAGCTTGTGCATGGTTGCTCCCAAGATTTGCGGGAGCGGCTTGCGACTCCCTCGTTCGTTGACGGAGCAATACAAGCAAGCCGCAGGAAATACCATTCCGCTTTAGGATTTGAGCGCTGCAAAACCGGTCAAACGGGGAACTTTGGACGAACGTCAAAGCTGATCCGAGGATGCGTCGGCTCGGCGAGAGGTCAGGTGAAAACGGATAAGCCGCGCAAATGAAACGATCACCAAAAATACGAGAAGGATAAAAGCCTGAGCGACGAGAAATACAAAAGTCATAAACTTTCCGAGTCCAATATCCCTGTAACAATTGACGACGCCGCTGAAGTCCTGGGAAACCACAGTCCAAATAATATAAAGAAAGAACGAGCTGACGATCGTATAGAAAACGCTTACGAACCGTCTGCGCCCAAGGAAAACCAATGGTACTGCTGAAATGAGCCACGCCGCATTGACATAGATCAGGTCTGCAGGGAAATCTGTATAAGACGCCTTGTAGAACTCGCCGAACTGGGCGCAGTGCTGGTCGAAATGTGCCGGATATTTTATGATATCGATGCTTGCGCAAAGACCGCTTGTTGCGAGACAAACGAACGGCACAAGTCGAAAGAACCAAAATACTTGTGCCGGATCGGCAATCTGAAAGAGCTTCACGTTTGTCAAATCACCGTGTGGACGCCGGCCTAATTTAGCGCAGCGTCAAGACAGTCTTACCACGACTTTCAGAATTGGGAATGCGACGCGCGGCACCTAGGCTCTGCTTTGACACCCTCCGATGACAGAAACCATAGCGCGGATGAGCGAGTCGACGTCCGGGTGAACTATCGAAACAGACATTGCTCATACGTTTCATAAAGCGGACCCGGAGTCGACTCGCCCATCCTGCTAGATGGCCAACTTACTCCCCGGCAAGGGCGAGGGGAGCAGGCTTCAACCCGCGGCGGCCACCGCGACCTGATCGCGATCGCGCTTCATGACGATCTTGTTGAGCGCGCCGAGATAGGCCTTGGCCGATGCCACCAGCGTATCCGGATCGGCCGCCTTCGACGTCATCGAGCGGCCCTCATGCGCGAGCCGAACCGAGACTTCCGCCTGCGCGTCGGTGCCGTGTGTGACGGCATGGACCTGATATAATTCCAGCTTGGCCTCGTGCGGCACCAGCGCCTTGATGCAGTTGAACACGGCATCGACCGGACCGTTGCCCTCGGCCTCCTCGATCCTGATCTGACCGTCGATGTTGAGCTTCATCGTCGCGCGCTGCGGGCCATGCGTGCCGGCGATCACCGTCAGCGACGCCAGCTTGATGCGGTCGTGCGACGCCGCCATGCCTTCATCGACTAGCGCTTCGATGTCCTCGTCGTAGATGTCCTTCTTGCGGTCGGCCAGCGCCTTCATTCGCACAAATGCATCTTCCAACTGGTTGGCGCCGAGCTTATAGCCCATCTCTTCCAGCCGGTGAATGAAGGCATGGCGGCCGGAATGCTTGCCGAGCACCAGGGACGACTGCTTCAGGCCGACGCTTTCCGGCCGCATGATCTCATAGGTCGAGGAGTCCTTCAGCATGCCGTCCTGATGGATCCCGCTTTCATGCGCAAAAGCGTTCCGGCCGACGATCGCCTTGTTGTACTGGACCGGAAACGATGTCGCCACCGAGACCAGCTTTGACGCCCGCGTCAGCATCGTCGTATCGATCTTGTTCCAGTACGGAAACTTGTCGTTGCGGACGTTGATCGCCATCACGACTTCTTCCAAAGCCGCATTGCCGGCGCGCTCGCCGATGCCGTTGACGGTGCATTCGATCTGCCGTGCGCCGCCGGCCAACCCGGCAAGCGAATTGGCGACGGCCATGCCGAGATCGTTATGGCAATGCACCGAGAACACGGCTTTGTCGGAATTCGGCACCCGCGTGATCAACTCGCGCATGAAGGCCGTGTATTCGTCCGGCGTGGTATAGCCGACGGTATCGGGAATGTTCACCGTGGTCGCGCCGGCCTTGATGACGCTCTCGACGATCCGGCAGAGGAATTCCATTTCGCTGCGAGTGCCGTCTTCCGCCGACCATTCCACGTCGTCGATCTGGTTGCGGGCGCGGGTGACATTGGCGATCGAGCGCTCGATCACGTCCTCTGGCGTCATGTTCAGCTTGACGCGCATATGCAGCGGCGAGGTCGCAATCACGGTGTGGACACGGCCGCGCGGGCCGGCCTTCACCGCCTCGGCGCAGCGGTCGATGTCTTTCGGATTGGCCCGCGACAGGCCGGCGATGATCGCGTTTTTGGATCTGCGGGAGATTTCCGACACTGCCTGGAAGTCGCCTTCCGAGGTGATCGGGAAGCCCGCCTCGATGACATCGACACCCATGTCGTCGAGCATCTCCGCAACTTCGATCTTCTCCTCGAATGTCATGGTCGCGCCGGGACACTGTTCGCCGTCGCGCAGGGTGGTGTCGAAAATGATGACGCGGTCCTTGTCGGACTTGGATGTCGTGGTCATGGAAATGTCCTCTGGGTCTTTGCGCAGCCCTTCTGTGAAAGGCATTGAGCGCTGATCGGGTGCCGGTGATCTCAAGAACCCCTGAGTGCCCAGGCAACAATGCCCAGACGGCGCTCAGGGGCCGATAAGAAGCAGCCCGCCGTCAAGGCGCGGACGCAACGCGATCACCAACGGCAGGGCAGCGGGACGCGCGGCAAACGCCGCGTCCCCGTTCATGCCATGGCTGGTTACATCGGCCTGCATCTCGTCCGCCTTCAATCGCATCATCGGTCAAAACCGTTGAGAGACGGTTGCCAAATGGATGTATCGCCGTTTCTAGCCGACATCTCAGCCGCGCCGCAATGGCAAAGACGGGTCAGCAGCCCTGCCCTATCCCGCCAGCTTCTGTCCGCCAAGCTCAGGGCAATGACGCATCGGCCATATCTGACGGTTCCAATGTCGCTCGTGACACGCGGCGGTGTCCGGCCGCGCGTGGCGGCATGCTTTACCCTTGCCGCAGCGGCGCGGTAGCCAAGCGCTTCAATCGGCCTTTGATCGTTGCGGGACTGATCAAGAATCTGACCGGCGATCGTCATTGACACCGAGTTTGTCACCGCGAGCCGCTCGATCGCGCGCGTTCGTGCCGATGATCGAGCGTGCGAAGCAATCTCCAACTTGTCTTTGCAGACGTCTCGCCGCACACTCCGCGCAACAAATAAAAATGAACGGGAGTGATATGACCAACCTCGAGGACGCGGCAACGCTGGCCGACGTGGTGCGGACGCAGGGCCGAAACCGCGCAGACACTATCTGCTTCGCATTTGAAGGGCGCACGACGAGTTTCAGCGCCTTCGATCGCTACACCAGCCAGGTCGCCAACGGCCTGACCGCACTCGGTGTCAAGCCGACGGAGCGCGTCGCATATCTGGGCAAGAACAGCGACATCTATTTCGAGTTATTGCTCGGCGCCGTAAAGGCCAAGGTTGTGATGACGCCGGTGAACTGGCGGCTTGCCGGACCGGAGATCGCTTTCATCGTCGAGGATTGCAAAGCGGCAGTGCTGTTCGTCGGGCCCGAATTCATCGAGCAGACTCGCGGCCTGAGAAAACAGATTCCGAGCGTGCGCATCTTCATCACCACCGAAGGCGGCGCGCCGGAATGGACCGACTACATCGAATGGCGCGATGCCCAGAGCGACGTCGATCCGATGATCCCGCTGGCGCCGACCGACGTCGCGCTGCAACTCTATACGTCCGGCACCACCGGAAAGCCGAAAGGCGCGATGCTGGCGCACAAGAACTTCCTCTCGCTGGTCGGGGCCAATCAGGACGCCAGGCCGGACTGGAATAAATGGTCGGACAACGACGTGTCGCTGGTCGCGATGCCGGTGTTTCACATCGGCGGCTCCGGCTGGGGCCTGTCCGGACTCTATCACGGAGCAAAGGGCGTCGTGGCGCGCGAATTCGACCCGACCAAGGTGCTCGATTTCTTCGAGCAGTTCGGCATCACCAAACTCTTCATGGTGCCGGCGGCCATGCAATTCGTGGTTCGCCAGCCGCGGGCGCGTGAGGTCGATTTCTCGAAGCTGAAATACATGCTCTATGGCGCTTCGCCGATCCCGGCGGCGCTGCTCAGGGAATGCATTTCCGTCTTCGGCTGCGGCTTTGTGCAGTTATACGGCATGACAGAAACCACCGGCACCATCGTCGCTTTGCCGCCGGAAGATCACATCGAAGGTCTCGAACGGATGAAATCCGCTGGCAAGGCGCTGCCCGGCATCGAATTGGCCATCATCGATGCCGACGGCAAGCCGTTGCCGGCGCGCGAGGTCGGCGAGATCGCGACGCGCTCCGGCTCGAATATGGTCGGCTACTGGAATTTGCCGGAAGCCACCGCCAAAACGCTCGACGAGGACGGCTGGTTGCGCACCGGCGACGCCGGCTACATGGACGAGGACGGCTACCTCTATATTCACGACCGCATCAAGGACATGATCATCTCCGGCGGCGAGAACATCTATCCGGCCGAGGTCGAGAGCGCGATTTGCGATCACCCCGACGTTGCCGAAGTCGCCGTCGTCGGCGTTCCCGACGATCAATGGGGCGAAGCCGTCAAAGCCGTCGTCGTGATGAAGCCCGGAAAGCAGGCCTCGTCGACCGACATCATGCGCTTCACGCGCGAGCGGATCGCCGGATTCAAAACACCGAAATCGGTCGACTTCATCGAGGCCCTGCCACGCAATGCATCCGGCAAGATCCTGCGCCGCTCGCTGCGTGATCCATATTGGGAAGGCAAGGATCGTCAGGTGAATTGACGGTCCGGCCGTGGCGGCTTTAACTTGAAGGCCGCGACATTCGGGCGCAGGATCGCAGCGCGGTCGCAGAACCGCGCTTAAAAATCCGAGGGAGCCCATCGATGAAGCCAGCTTTTGCCGCCTGGTTGGCCGGCGCCGCCATCCTGTTCGCCGCGACTGCCGCGCAGGCGCAGATGTCAGACAACGTCGTGAAGATCGGCGTCCTGACGGACATGTCGAGCCTTTACGCGGACTCGACCGGCAAGGGCTCCGTCGTCGCTACCGAAATGGCGGTCGCGGATTTCGGCGGCAAGGTCAAAGGCACGCCGATCGTCGTGATCGCCGCCGATCATCAGAACAAGCCGGATGTCGGTGTCAACATCTCGCGCAACTGGTACGACAACGACAAGGTCGATGCGATCGTCGACGTGCCGACCTCGTCGGTCGCATTGCCGGTCTCGGCGCTGACCCGCGACAAGAACCGCATCCATCTGAACTCCGGCGGCGGCAGTTCGGACATCACCGGCGTCGCCTGCTCGCCGAATACGGTGCACTGGACCTATGACACTTATGCGCTGTCGAATGTCGCCGGCAAGGCGATGGTCGAGCGGGGCGAGAACACCTGGTTTTTCATCACCGCGGATTATGCGTTCGGTGCGGCGCTGGAGCGCGACGCGTCAAACGTTGTCAAGAAGACCGGCGGGCAGGTCATCGGCCAGGTAAGGCATCCGCTGAATTCGTCGGATTTCTCGTCCTATCTGTTGCAGGCGCAAGCCTCCAAAGCGAAAGTGGTCGCGCTCGCCAACGCCGGCGGCGACACCACCAACGCGCTGAAACAGGCATCCGAATTCGGCATCGTCAAGGGCGGTCAGAAAATGATCGCGCTGCTGCAGGAGATCACCGATACGCATTCGCTCGGCATCAAGGAATCGCAGGGGCTGATCGCGACCGACGCGTTCTACTGGGACATGAATGACGAGACCCGCGCCTTCTCGAAGCGCTTTCTCGACAAGGTCGGCCATATGCCGACGATGATCCAGGCAGGTCTCTATTCGGCGACGATGCACTACCTGAAAGCCATCGACGCCGTCGGCACGGATGACGCCGGCAAGGTCATGGCGCAGATGAAGGCGACGCCGATCAACGATTTCTTCGCCAAAGGCGGCAAGATCCGCGAAGACGGCCGCATGGTCCACGACATGTATTTGTTCGAGGTGAAAAAGCCGGAAGAGTCCAAGAACGAATGGGATCTCTACAAGCTGATCGCCACCGTGAAAGGAGACGACGCGTTTCGCCCGCTCGACCAGGGCAATTGCCCGTTGGTGAAAAAGTAAACGCAGGCGGCAAACAAAAACGCGCCCGGCAAACCGGGCGCGCTTCGTTGGTCATGACATCAGGCTTAAGAGTTGTTGTACTTGAACTCCGGCAAGGCTTTCAATTCATCCTTCGTGCCGCTGATCACCGCGTGATCCGGATACCAAGGGTTCGGAGTCGCAGCGGCCGGGGTTGCTGCCGGGGCAGCCATGCCGCCACCGGCAGCGCCCGTTGTCGCGGTGCCGGATGACGACGACTTGGTCATCGCACCACCGGAGGCTGGCGCACTGGCCATGTTCGACTTCACCGGCTCGTTCTCGAACTTCACCTTTTCGTATGGAATTGCGACATAGCGCTCACCCACACCGAGGAAGCCGCCAACGCCAACAATCGCCGCGACGATCTTGCCACTCTTGTCCGTCAGCAGGTCGTTGATCGAACCAAGGCTTTCACCGCCGTCATTGTAGACACTCAGTCCCACCACTTTCGACGCGCGCCAGTTGCCGGCGTAGGAGGAACTGGATGATGTTGTCGCCGCCGAGGGCGACGTCGTGGTGGTGCTGTCGGTTGACGGCGACTGAGCAAACGCCGCAGTCGCGAGCAATGCAGAACCAACAATGCCGGCGGTCAAAGATTTGGAAAACATGTCGCGATCTCCTCTGTGAAAAATTACAAATCGGTAACGCAAGGCGGAGGGGAGCGTTCCCAATCGGAACACGAATTTCGGCGCAGAAATTGTTGCGAAACCGTGGAACGCAACTCTCACATACGTTGTTTTGTGGCAGGTGACGGCGTCGTCACGCCTCTCCGAAAAGGCGGGCAACTGACATGCCTTCAAGCCCGGTCGCGGCTTGGTTTACTCGAGCCCTAGTTTAGAAGCCGCTCCAATACGGCGTCGCGCCGTAATAACGATGAAGCTGTTCTTCTCGGCTGCGATCACCCCAATCGAAATCAAGGTTGGCGCGAAACGACGGCGCGTTCTTGAGCTGGTCATTATCGAGATCAAGCAGATAAGCATCGAGCCTCGTGCTGTAGGCCAGCGTCGACCACGGCAACGGCAGCAGGTTCGATCCAATGCCGAGAAAGCCGCCGAAGCTGAGAACCGCATAGGAAACCTTGCCGCTTTCCTTGTCGATCATCAGGCGTTCAATATGTCCGATCATGTCGCCATTCGGTCGACGAACAGCGGTGCCTTCGATGCGATCGCTCGCGATCAGCCGATGCGGCTTGGTCATGACGTCGGTTGTCATATCCGATCCTTGCAAATTAACAGTATTAATCAGCTGACGACACAGATGGTTCCGAGCTAATTGTCGAATGCAGCGCGCAATCGGGGCTCCAACATATGCGTCGCAGCGGCATCGCGCTGGTGGATCACCGCCATGTCGTCGGCATAGACCCTGCGCCAGCCATCAAGATGGTCGAGCATCGCGGTGGCCGCGCTTTGCTTGCGAAGCAGTGTCGCCTCGACGCGCGGATCGGCGAGCAGGCGGAAGAACTCCTCTGGATTGGTCGTCCCGCTGAAGTGATTATGCGCGATCATCAAGGCTTCGCCGTAAAGTTCGGTGCGTCCGTCGATGTAGGGCGCGACGCCGTTGGCGATCAGATAGCCGCCGAAATCGTAGTCGTTCAGCACATGCGAGACGCCGAGTTGTTTCAGCGCGGCGACGGCGGCGACGGGCGATTGGTGATCGTCCAGTTGAAAGCGACTGTGCGATATGAGCGTCAGGGTGCCGGCCGCAAGAAGTCCCATCGCGCCGGCCAGCATCCGCCGGCTCGGTCCGGCATCGCGGTTGCCCTGCCCGATCTGCGCGCCGAGCGGCGCAGCCAGCACGAGCGGCGCCAGCAAGGCAAGCACCTCCGCATTGCGGATATGGCCAAGCGCCATCAGCACGAAGCCGAGCAGCAACACGATACGAACGGGCGGCAGCATGATGCCGCGCCACAAAGCGAGGCCGATCCCGCCGAGAACTGCCATCTCCAGCGCACCCGGTTTGCCGAAATCCGCCGCGCGCCACTCGCCGATCAGCGCCAGCGCCTGTCCGAGATTGAGGATGCG
Source organism: uncultured Tardiphaga sp. (assembly GCA_964244735.1). Classification (GTDB taxonomy): domain Bacteria; phylum Pseudomonadota; class Alphaproteobacteria; order Rhizobiales; family Xanthobacteraceae; genus Tardiphaga. The sequence goes on along the minus strand of CAXTJT010000003.1, from coordinate 158,774 downwards.
CCGCGACGCCAGCACCGAGTCCCAGCCATAAGGCGTGATGCAGGCCGCGAGCAGCGCCGCAACCCCAAAGGCGAACCATTTCGAGAACAACGATCGGCGCGCCGAAACCGGCGCATGCCACAGCACGTCGAGCGCGGCCGCGCCGATCAGCGCCAGCCCGAGCACGAAGCCGCCGTGCAGATTTGCCCATAGCGTCATCAGCGGCAAAAGCCAGAGCGACGGCGTGCCGCGCCGATCCATCGCCGCGACGAGGCCGCCGACGAAGGCGATCATGACCGGCATCGCCAGCACATGCGGCCGCGCCAGCAGATGCGGACCCGCCAGCATGAAGGCGACCAGCAGAAAGGCCAGCGTCGGAATTTCGGCAAGACGCTTGCCGACGAAGCGCGCCAGTTGCGCGAAAGTGAGTGCGATCGCCGTTGCGGCCAGAACAACGGGCCCGGCCCAGCCGGCCAGGTTTACGCTCGCGGCGAACAGCACTTGCGCCAGCCACTGGGTTGAAATCCAAGGCGCGCCGCGCATGGTCCAGGAATAGACATCGACCGTCGGCACCGCACGGTGATCGATGATCCACTGCCCGACCGTCACCTGCCAATAAGTATCGGGATCGCGCAGCAGGGAATTCCCGACAACGAGCAAGGTCGCATAGATCAGGACGCCGGTTCCGAGCGGCAATAAGCCGCCGAGCGGGCGGTCCGGCGCAGCCGTCGTGGCGGCAGTCATCGACATCGGCGAGGTTCCTGCGAAGCTGTGACGGAATTTTTGACTGCAAAAGGCGAATTTCGGGTAAACCCCCGCACGCGCGGCTGCCACACAATCGCGCGAATTGAGACGCATTCCACGTCTCACGGGCCCAGCGCCTCACCGGAACACCTCGATGCGATTGCGCCCGTTCGCACTTCTGATCGTTATGTCGCTGTCACCCGTCGCTGCGTCGGCGCAGGCCCCGAGTCAATCGACGCCCGACTCCGGCATCAAGAACGAACCCGCCGTCCCTGAAGAGATTGCTCCGGCCAAGCCGGCCAGACAGAAGTTCGTGCCCGGCAGACGCTCGGATTACGAGGCGATGGTCGCGACCCATGCCAAGGCCAATGACGTGCCGGAATCGCTCGTGCATCGCATCATCGTCCGCGAGAGCAAGTACCAGCCCCATCTGGTCAGCAAGGGCAATATCGGCCTGATGCAAATCAAACTCGCGACCGCACGCGGCCTTGGCTACACCGGCACAGCCGAGGGTCTGCGCGACGCCGATACCAACATGACCTATGCGGTGAAATACCTCGCCGGCGCCTGGCGCACCGCCAATGGCAATGCCGATCAGGCCGTGTCTTATTATGCACGCGGCTATTATTATGCCGCGAAGGCTAAGGGGATCAGCCTGCTGGCGGCCGTGAAGGGCGCTGCATCGCAGGTTAAAGGCGCCGCCATGCAGGTCGTGTCGATCAAGGAGACAGGCCGACGCAAGGGCAAGGGCTATATGCCGACGTCGCCGCGTCTCGACGAGTTAACCGATGCCAAGGCTCAAGCGGGCGTCAACGAGTAAACGCTAACGAACGTTCATCGACTGCAGCACCGCGTCGCTCGGCCAGCAATCGACCTTGATCCCGGCCTGCTTCTGATACGCTCCCAGCGCGGCGCGCGTTTTCATCCCGGCCTTGCCGTCCATCTTGTCGCTATAGAGCCCGATCCGGGTCAGATGCTGCTGCATCGCTTCGACATCGCGCGTCTTCATCTGCGACGACGCAGACCAGGGGATCGCGAAAGGCTGTCCATTGACGATGCGATCCCCGAGATGGCCGACGAACAGCACGTACAAATCTGAGAAATTATACTCCTTGATGACGAAATAGTTTTTGGTCGTCAGAAACGTCGGACCATAGATTCCTTCGGGCTGCAACAGCGAGGCGGGCTGAGCGAGTTCGCTGGCGGTCAGCCTTGCGCCGCGCACCGGCACGTAACCTGCGCGGACCCACTCGCCGATTGGCTTCGTCACCTCGGGCACGCCCATCGTGCAGTCGGCATTGGCCGGCGCGCGGACCTCGTAGGCCCAACGCAGCCCACGCTGCCAACCTTTGTTGGTCAGTTGCTGCGCGGCGGAGGCGAGGGCGTCCGGTACCGACTTCCAGATATCGACACGCCCGTCGCCGTCAAAATCGACGCCATGCTTGGCCAATTCCGATGGAAGGAATTGCGTGAGGCCGGTCGCACCGCCCCATGACACGCGCAAATCTTTTCGGGTGATGTCGCCGCGTTCGATCAGGCGCAGCGCAGCGATGAATTCGCCGCGATATTGATCCTTGCGCCGTCCGACAAAAGCCTGCGTCGCCAGCACGCGAATGCCGTCATAAGGCAGCGCATAGCGGCCATAATCGGTCTCGCGGCCCCAGATCGCCAGAATGATCGGGCCTGGCACGCCGAAACGTTGCTCGATAGCAGCAAGCTGGGTTTTGTATGTTTGCGCGAGCTTCTGGCCCTCGTTTGCGAGGCGCGCAATGCTGGCTTCATTCACATAATCCGCCGGCACCTGAACGAATTCGGCCTGCGACGGCGCACCGCTTGCGGGCCGACCGGGCAGCAGCAGATCCGGAAGCTTGTAATCAGGCTCGAGGCCGACGGTAACGCTGTCAAAGGTTGCACGCGACACGCCCGCCGCCTGGGCCTCCGGCCGCAGCGACGCAACGAAACTGGTGAAGGCCGGATCAGGTGCGGCGCGAGCGGGTGAGATCACGCTCGACATCAACGCAGCCACCATGCTCAGGCGCGCGGCAAGTTCTGAAAAGCTCAGGACTGTTCCCATTGTTTAATCATCGGCGACCCGCCGCCGCTTGTCGACCTCAGATCGACGTGCAGCGTCTCAATGCGCGGACTCGCCATGTCCATTGGTCTGAGGTGCTTTGCCGTACACCTGTGCGTGGGCGACGGAATTGTTCGAGATTTTGTCGACATAGGCGATGCCGACGGCCGATAGTATGAAGACGCAATGGATGATGGTCTGCCACATCACGCCGCTTTCGGTGTAGTCCGTGACGCGCGCCGCTGTGCCGCCGAGATTGCCGGCCTCGATGAACGTCCTCAGCAGATGGATCGACGAAATGCCGATGATCGCCATCGCCAGCTTGATCTTGAGCACGCTGGCATTGACGTGACTGAGCCATTCCGGCTCGTCGGGATGGCCGCGCAAATTCAGCCTTGAAACGAACGTCTCGTAGCCGCCGACGATCACCATCACCAGCAGGTTCGAGATCATCACCACGTCGATCAGGCCGAGCACCGCCAGCATGATCTGCTGCTCGGTATAATCGAATGAATGCCGAAACAAATGCCAGAGTTCCTTGAGGAACAGCACCACATAGACGCATTGCGCCACGATAAGCCCGACATAGAGCGGCAATTGCAGCCAGCGTGACCCGAAAATCAGAGACGGGATCGGGCGCATCACCGCGCCTTTCGGGAGCAGCGGCGTTTCAGGCGTCATGGACATGCGTGAGAAGCTCGTTTCGAGGGACGGTCAAACCCGTGAAGGCCTCAGGTGGAGACAGCAAGCGATTCTGTCGAGCGGAGCGTCAGCGGCGTTTCAGCGCAGCAGCGGCTTCCGGCAACGTGGCTGAAACATCACAGACGACCGCCGCGTGATTTTTGTCATTCCTACGTCACGGGTGAGATGTTTTGTCGCAGCCATTGCGGAGCGCTGAACATTCTCGGGGGCTGACATGCGTAGCAAAGGTTTCAAGACGACGGTTTCAACCGTCGCCATTCTCGCGGCAACATCGCTTTCACAGGCAGCATTTGCGCAGACGCAAACTGTTGCAACGCCGCTGAACGTCAATGCTATCAATCTGCTCAGCCCATTCAGCACGCTGCTGGGCACGCCGACGATCAGCCAGAATCTGACCACCGCGATATCGATCAACAACAACGCGACCTCGGCGCAACGCGCGCAGGCGCTGATCGACAACACCATCACCACCGACAACGGGGTCGTTTTGTCGGACGGTCTTGGAACCAACCTGAACGCGATCTGGCGCGCCAACAACGCCACATCGGGCAGCGGCGCGTTCTCGCCAAATCTGCTCGCCTTGTTCCGACAGATCAATGCGATTTCGCAGGACGATTCCGGCAAGGCCAAGAACTTCTTCGCCGATGGATCGGCGAACGGTTCGGTGTTCGTCAGCAACAGCAATCTGGCGCTCGGCAAGACCGCGACCTCGAACACACCGATCACGGGCGTATCGCTGCCACCGGGCGGAACCTACAATGTCTACGACAAGGCCTACGCGCCGATTGGGGCTCCAAACCTGACCGGCGATTCCCGTCCGGTTCAGGTCACGCCCGGCAGCATCGTGAACTTCAGCGGCCTCACCTTCACCGGAACGCCGACGTCGAACACAGCCATCATCGGCGGAGTCAGCGGCAATGTCGGCACCGGCCTGTTCGCCAATGCATCGTTCCCGAGCGGACACACCACCTTCGGCTACACCACTTCAATCCTGTTCGCGATGCTGGTGCCGGAACGCTATCAGCAGATGCTGACCCGCGGTTCGGAATACGGCGACAGCCGCATCGTGCTCGGCGCGCATTATCCGCTCGACGTCATCGCCGGCCGCGCGCTGGCGAGCTATGACATCGTCCAGATGCTGAGCAACAATCCGAAGTATCTCGGCGCCACCGTCAACGGCGTGTTCGGCATCGGCGATCTCACCACAACCAATAACTTCCAGACCGTCTTTACTTCGGCGCAGACCGACGTGCGCAACCTGCTCACCACCGGCTGCGGCACCGATATCGCGACCTGCGCCGCGTCGGGTGCGCCGGACCGCTTCAGCAATCTCGCGCAGGATCAGGCCAGCTATATCGCACGCTTGACCTACGGTTTGCCCACGCTGTCATTCGCGCAGGCGCCGCGCGAAGCCGCGCCGGCGGGTGGGCCTGACGCCTCGATCCTGCTGGCCACCGTCTATGGCGGCGATTCGACGTCAGCCAAGGCAATCGCTCCGACCGGCGGCCTGCTGGGCAATCTATCGACCAGCACGATCAACCAGATCATCGTCAACACGGAAACCAACGCCATCGCCGGTTTTTACGGCACGGCGCTCAGTTACTGGACGCGGCTCGATCTGTTTTCGGCGGCCGGATACTTCCAGAACGTTACCGGCACCATCACCCTTGGCTCAACCGACCGGGTCAATACGCCTGTCACCGTCGGCAATGGCGGCACGCTCGCAGGCACCGGAACAGTCGCGTCCACGACCGTGACGCGCGGCGGCGCGTTGCAGCCAGGCTCTGTTGTTCCTGGAACACTGACGGTCAACGGCAACCTCGCCTTCCAGTCCGGCGCACTTTACATCGTGCAGAGCAATGCCACCGCACTTTCATCGGTGAACGTCACAGGGACTGCCGCGTTGGCCGGCACGCTTCAGGTGGCATCGCCGACCAACACCTATTTGTTCAACAAGCCGACCACGATCCTGACCTCGACGGGCCTGAACAATTCGCGCTTCGACGCCGTGTCGGCGCCCGCAGGCATTTCCGGATCGCTCAGCTATTCCGGCAACGCCGTTCAGGTCAGCCTCGCATCCGGTCTCGGCCAGATGACCGGAGTCAATGTCAACCAGCGCGCCGTCGGCAGTGCGCTCGACACAGCCTTCAACGCGGGCGGCACAAGCGGGCAGCTCGGCGCGATCTTCAACGGCAACGTCGCCCAAAATCTATCGCAGGCCTCGGGTGAAACCGCGACCGGCGCCCAGCAGACGACTTTTGACGCGATGACGCAGTTCATGGGCGTGATGAGCGATCCGATGATCAACGGTCGCGGCGTTGTCGCCGGTCCGGGCGGGGGCGTGTCGTCATTCGCAGACGACGACACCGCGAGTTCCTACGCATCCACCGGCCGCAAGCGCACCCCTGCTGAGCGGGACGCGCGCGCCATGTTCACGAAGGCGCCGCCGGCGAGCCTGTACGTTCCGTACTGGAGCACATGGGCGGCGGGATTCGGCGGATCGCAAACCACCGACGGCAACGCAACCGTGGGATCGAACACCGCGACCAGCCGAATCTACGGCGTCGCGGTCGGCGCTGACTATCGTTTCTCGCCCGACACGATCGCGGGCTTCGCGCTTGCCGGCGGCGGCACCAATTTCAGCGTCGCGAACGCGGGTACCGGCCGGTCGGACCTGTTCCAGGCTGGCGCCTTCGTGCGGCACACGGTCGGACAGGCCTACATTTCAGGCGTACTCGCCTATGGTTGGCAGGATGTCACGACGGACCGAACGCTCGCCATTGCCGGCATCGACCAACTCCGAGCCAACTTCAATGCCAATGCCTATTCGGGCCGCGTCGAAGGCGGCTACCGCTTCACGACGCCATGGATGGACATGGGTATCACGCCCTACGCCGCGGGACAGTTCACCACCTTCGATCTTCCGTCCTATGCGGAGACCGGCGCCTCTGGCGCCAACGCCTTCGCCTTGGCCTACGGATCAAAGAGCGTGACCGCCTCGCGCAGCGAAGTCGGCCTGCGCAGCGACAAATCGTTCCTGCTGGCCGATTCGATCCTTACCCTGCGCGGACGCGCGGCCTGGGCGCATAACTTCAACACGGACCGCTCGATCACCGCCACGTTCCAGGCGTTGCCCGTCGCCAGCTTCGTCGTAAACGGCGCAGCGCCGGCCGCCGACGCGGCACTCGTGTCGGCTTCGGCGGAAGTGAAGTACCGCAACGGGTTTTCGCTCGGCGCGACGTTTGAAGGCGAATTCTCGGACGTCACCCGCAGTTACGCCGGCAAGGGTGTGGCGCGCTATCAGTGGTGAGCGAATTCCGCGATGAGCCTGACATCATGTCTCCGGGCTTTATCCCCGGAGACATTTTTCATTCGCGCTAGACTAACGCACCGCGACGATGAAAATTCTGGGAAAACGCAGCAGCACACGGCCATCGGCCTGCGGCAGATAACTCGCCGCGATGCGCGCGGTATAGTCGGCGAGAAATTCCTTGCGTTGCGGACTTTCGAGCGGATCGATAAACGGGCGCAGCCCGGTGCTTTTGACCCATTCGACGATGCCCGCCGCGTCTTCGAGGACATGATTATAGATCGTGTGCCAGATTTCGAGCCGCGAACACAGCGGCCGCAGCGCTTCGTAGTAGATGCCGGGTTTCGGCAACGCATCGCGCAGCTTGGCAGCCTCGGCCAGTTGCGCTCGCCACGGCCCCTGATGCGCAACCTCCCGCATCAGCACATGCGACGGCTCATCCATATTGTCCGGCATCTGCACAGCGAGAGTACCGCCGGCCTTCAAGGCGCTGACGAGGCGCCTTAACTGCCTGAGGTGGTCCGGCAGCCATTGAAACACCGCATTGGCAAAGAGCACGTCGGTGTCCGCAGGTGCAGCATAATGCGAGATGTTGGCCTCGACGAAGCTCTGGCCGGGCAAGCGTTCCCGCGCCTGCCGCAGCATCGCGGCCGAGGTGTCGATGCCCGTGATCGATGCCTCCGGCCAGCGCAACATCAGGAGTTCGGTCGAATTGCCGGGGCCGCAGCCGAGGTCGATGACCTTGTGCGCGTCGACATTCGGCACCTGCGCCAGCAGATCGCGCGCCGGCCTTGTTCGCTCGCCCTCGAATTTCAAATACTGCTCGGCGTTCCAGTCGGGCATTCAGGCGACTTCCGATGATTGCGCCGGGGTCTTTTAGAACAACCTGCATCACGATCCAACGAAACTCGTTGTTTCGTGGCGTTGACGACTGAAAAGTAAAGTATTACTTTTTTGATGAAAGTAATACGGAGAATGCGATGTCCACCGTCACCGTCAAAGGTCAGGTCACATTGCCCAAGGCGGTCCGCGATGCCGCCGGGATCAAGCCAGGCGACACGGTGACGGTTCGCGCGACGGCTTCCGGGGGCGTCTATATCGAGAAGCCGGGTGCGGCGAGCGCGTACCGCGAAAAACTTCTGGCGGTGGCCAAGAAGTACCCGATCATCGGCGGAACAACCGATGAAATCATGATCGAGTTAAGAGGCGACCCCGCCGAAGATCCGAAGCTGTGATACTCGTCGATACCAACATTCTGATTGATGTCCTCTCGACGAACAGCAATTGGCAGTCTTGGTCTCTCGATGCAATGGAGCGGGAGTCGCTGAGTGGGTCGCTTCTCATCAATGACATCGTCTACGCCGAGCTGGCCGCACGCTATTTATCTCAGGAGAATGTCGACGCTGTGGTCGAACGACTCGAGCTTCGTTTTGAACATCTCTCGCGGCCGGCGCTGTATCTTGCGGGTCGCGCGTTCGCTGCCTATCGCGCAGCCGGCGGCCCGCGCACCAGCATCCTGTCCGATTTCTTCATCGGCGCGCACGCTGATGTCGCAGAGCTCACGATTCTCACCCGCGACGTGAGACGCTATCGGACTTACTTTCCGAATGTCGCACTGATCGCGCCGGACCTCGCGTAAATAACGGCGATAAGTTCACCGCGTCAGCTTCTTGTACTTCATCCGATGCGGCACGATCGAATCCTGCCCAAGCCGGCGCATCTTGTCCTTTTCGTAATCCTGGAAATTGCCCTCGAACCATTCGACATGAGCCTCACCCTCGAAGGCGAGGATGTGCGTCGCAATGCGGTCGAGAAACCAGCGGTCATGGCTGATGATGACGGCGCAGCCGGCGAAATCCTCAAGCGCCTCTTCCAGCGCGCGCAACGTGTCGACATCGAGATCGTTGGTCGGCTCATCCAGCAGAAGGACATTGGCGCCGGACTTCAGCATCTTGGCCAGATGCACGCGGTTACGCTCACCGCCCGACAGCGCGCCGACCTTTTTCTGCTGATCGCCACCCTTGAAATTGAACGACGAACAATAGCCGCGCGAATTGACTTCGCGCTTGCCCAGAAGAATGAGTTCGTTGCCGCCGGAGATTTCCTCCCAGACGTTCTTCTTCGGATCGAGCGAGTCGCGGGACTGATCGACATAGCCGAGATGCACGCTCTCGCCGACGGTGATGCTGCCCTTGTCAGGTGTCTCCTGCTTCGTGATCATCCTGAACAGCGTGGTCTTGCCCGCGCCGTTGGGGCCGATGACGCCGACGATGCCGCCGGGCGGCAGCTTGAAGCTCAGGTCGCCGATCAACTCGCGATCGCCGAACCCTTTGCTGAGATTCTCGAAATCCACCACGTTCTGGCCGAGACGCTCGGCGACGGGAATCGTGATCTGCGCCGTCTGGGTCTGCTTATCGCCGGCCTGCTTGAGCAGATCCTCATAGCGCTGATAGCGCGCCTTGGATTTCGCCTGACGCGCCTTCGGCGACGAGGCAATCCATTCCTGCTCGCGCTCCAGCGTCTTCTGATGGGCCATGTCCTCGCGGCCCTCCTGGATCATTCGCTTCTGCTTCTGTTTCAGCCAGGACGAATAGTTGCCCTCGTAGGGAATGCCCTTGCCGCGATCGAGTTCGAGAATCCAGCTCGTGACGTTGTCGAGGAAATAGCGGTCATGGGTCACGATCAGGATCGCGCCGGGATAGTTGCGGAGATGGCCTTCGAGCCACGACACGCTTTCGGCGTCGAGATGGTTGGTCGGCTCGTCGAGCAGCAACAGGTCTGGCGCATCGAGCAGCAGCTTGCACAGCGCCACGCGACGCTTCTCACCACCCGAGAGTTTCGAGATGTCGGCATCGTCCGGCGGGCAACGCAGCGCGTCCATCGCCTGATCGACCTTGCTGTCGAGATCCCACAGGCCCTGCGCCTCGATCTCGTCCTGCAGCTTGGTCATCTCGTCGGCGGTCTCGTCAGAATAGTTCATCGCCAGCTCATTGTAGCGATCGAGGATCGCCTTTTGCTTGCCGACGCCGAGCATGACGTTCTCGCGGACGGTCAGCGACCCGTCGAGCTGCGGCTCCTGCTCGAGATAGCCGACGCGGGCGCCCTCGGCGACCCAGGCCTCGCCGTTATATTCCTTGTCGAGGCCGGCCATGATCTTGAGCAGCGTCGATTTGCCGGATCCGTTGACGCCGAGAACGCCGATCTTGGCGTCCGGATAGAACGACAAATGGACGTTATCCAGCACTTTGCGGGTCGGATAGGCCTTGGTCAGACCCTGCATGAAATAGATGAACTGACGCGCCATCGAGATACCTGAAGCCGTGAAAAGGGGAAGTTGGGTTGCCGCTGATGTAGCGGCGCGGCCTGCAAAGGGCAACCGCGCGGCATTAGGAAACTGGAAAGCCTAATTGGCGAAAGCGCTTGCGTGACGTCCGGTCGGCACAATTCAAACCGCATTTTAATCACTTCCGGCAAGACTGCGTTTACGGCGAACGAACGCGTCGCGCATCAGCGCCGCAGGCCGAACCAGCGGGCCACTCCATGGCGACCATCACCACCGTCACGCGTCCGTCACCTGCCTCATCAGAGCCGGCCCGCGAATCCGGCGTGCTGCGCGAGATCGCGGATTTCTTTCGCGACTTCATCGTTGCGGCGTTCGATCCCTATCGACCGGAACTGCATTACATGCGCGGCCCCGGCCCCGCTTGCGCGGCCAAGCGAGCCTCCCGCATTTGAATGATCAAGCGATTGCGACTTGCTCCCGCAAAGAAGATGCTTAGTCTCTTCATTTGCTGCAAGCGGGCGAAGCCATGGATCGCATCCTTTATGTCTTGACGGGCATCAGCCTGGCCGGCGTCTTCGTCGTCGGCTTCGTCGCAAAGGTCGAAGTCACCAAAATCAATTCGACAGACTTTATCATCACCATTGCATTTCTTGTGTTGCTGGCTGCTGGTTCGTTTGCATTTCATGCCTCGCCATGGGGCCGACGCATCAAGAATTGGTTTGACGCCGCCGATGACCGCGAGCGCATCAAAGCTCGCGACGAAGGCACCGTGCGACAGCCACCTTGGTGGAACGTTTGGCCGTAGCTGATTGCGCTCGGCGTCAAGGATCGTCATCATCCAAACATGCGTGAACACGCCATTCGAACAAACATGACAAGGTGATCATGACGCGGCTTCTTCGCTGTGCGATTCTCGACGACTATCAGAACGTGGCGCTGACGCTGGCGGATTGGTCGGTCCTGTCCGATCGCATCGAAGCGACAACCTTTACTCATTTCTTCACTTCGACCGATGAAGCGGCGAAAGCGCTGAAAGGCTTCGACATCATCTGCGCGATGCGCGAGCGCACGCCGTTTCCGCGCGCATTGTTCGACGCGCTGCCGGATCTGAAACTGCTCATCACGTCCGGGCTGCGCAACGCCGCGATCGACCTGGCGGCGGCGAAGGATCACGGCGTCACGATTTGCGGCACGGCGATGGTCGGCAATCCGACCGCCGGGATCGCCACGGGGTTGATGCTTGAATTGACGCGCAAGATCGGTTTCGAGAATACGCGCATGAAATACGGCGCGCCGTGGCAAGTCACGCTTGGCGAAGATATCGCCGGCAAAACTCTCGGCATCATCGGCCTCGGCAAACTCGGCAAGCAGATGGCCGCAATCGGCCAAGCTCTGGGCATGAAGGTGATCGCATGGAGCAGCAACCTGACGAAGGACGTGTGCGACGAGGCCGGCGTCACTTACACGTCCAAGGACGAGCTATTCTCCCATGCCGACGTCATCACGATTCACCTGGTGCTGAGCGACCGCTCGCGCGGGCTGGTGTCCGCCGCCGATATCGCGCGGATGAAACCAACGGCCTATCTGATCAACACCGCGCGCGGTCCGATCGTCGACGAAGACGCGCTGCTGAAAGCGCTACAAAACAAGACAATCGCGGGCGCCGGCCTCGATACGTTTTCGGTCGAGCCGCTGCCGGTCGATCATCCGTTTCGCAAGCTCGACAATGTCGTGCTGACGCCGCATCTCGGCTATGTCACGCGGGAAAACTATGCGCGGATTTATGCCGAGACGATCGAGGGCATTCAGTCGTGGATCGCAGGAACGCCGGCACGGCAGCTCTCCTGACCCTACCAAACGCCAGGCAGCAACCGCGATCTGACCCGGCCGGCATAATCCCGATAGCCGGGCAGTTCGGCTTGCAACATCTGGTCTTCCCATGCGGTCCGCAGCGTCAGCGCCGCTGAAGCAAGCGCAGCCGGAATGAGCGCCAGCAGCGATCCGAGCGCGAGCGCCATGCCAGCGAACAACAAATGGCGGCGCTATAGCCCGGATGCCGGACGATGGCATATGGCCCGTTCTCGATCACGCGATGGTGCCGTTCGGTCTGAATGCGGACGTCCGGCTCGAAGAATTCGTTCACGACTTGCGCCCATGCGGTGATCGCGAACCCGGCCAAGTACAACGTGTAGCCGACGGCGAAGGCCCAGATCGGCAGCGACGACCACGACAACCACCCGGCGTCGAATGCCGCCACCGGCATGATCGCGACTGCTGCGACAAGGACCACTGAAACGAGCCGCAGGTCCCAGGTTTTCGTGCCAGGCTGAAAGCGGCTGCGCGCCCGGAGGATGATCGGATTCAGCCGCCTGATGATCACCACCGAAACGGCCAGGGCAAGAAACGACACGCCCAAGAAAATCCAGCCGGGAGTCCATGCGATCGACCCGGCCGAAAGAAAAAGCAGGCCACCCAAAGCGATAGGGGAAACCAGCGCGTAAGCGGCGATCGTGCCGGCGGACATGGCAGGAGGAGCGATGGGCGAGTCGGGATCCATGTCCCCGCTCCGGTTCATCTCGTCGAGCCGAGCGTCGTCCGCTCGGCTGCGTCGTCTTGTTCGGGAACGACGCAGTGATCAGCGCACATTCACCGGCGCGGGCAGCGGCTGCACCGATGTCGGCTGCGAGCCAGGCACGTTATAGGCCTGTTGCGGCGGAGCGCCGGACTGCTGCTGCGCGGCCGGCGTCATTGGGTTGTAAGCCGGCTGCTGCTGGGCCGCCGCCGTCTTGGCCGACTGCGAACCGCCCGGCAGCACGACCACGCGAGTGCCGACCTTGACGCGCTCGAACAGGTCGGAGACATCGTCATTGACCATCCCGATGCAGCCTGACGAGACGAACTTGCCGATCGTCGAGGGCTGGTTGGTGCCGTGAATACGAAACACGGTCGAGCCGAGATACATCGCGCGCGCGCCCATCGGATTGCCCGGTCCGCCGGCCATGAAGCGCGGCAAATAAGGTTGACGTTCGATCATTTCGCTCGGCGGATGCCAATCCGGCCACTCGGCCTTGCGCGAGACCTTCTGCACGCCGGTCCAGGTGAAGCCATCGCGGCCGACGCGAACGCCGTAGCGCATCGCACGGCCATTGCCGAGGATGTAATAGAGATAAGTGTTCGGCGTATCGACGACGATCGTGCCGGCCGGCTCCTTGGTCGCGAAAGCCACTTCCTGGCGGCGCAAATTCGGCGGCAACTGGAAATCGCCCTGCTCCGGCTGTTCTTCAACCGGCAACGCCGACAATTGCACCGGGCGACCTTCCGGCCCGCTTTGCTGCGGGATCGAGCCGGTCGGGCCGTTGCTCTGCTGATAGGATGCCGGCGCACCACTACCGATGCCTTCGGGCGGACGCATGCCGCGGCTGAAACCGTCATCCCGCTCGGAATAGTCGCGCGGCGGGCCGCCATTCGGTCGGTCCGAATAGATAACCGGAGGCGGTCCGGCAGGGCGACCATAGCGCGGATCGTCCGGGGACATCACGGGACCCTGCGGCGCGCGCTCGGAATAAATCGGCGGCGCCCGGTCCGAATAGGCCGGCGGCGGTCCGGCAGGACGCTGACCGGCAGGCGCGCGCTCCTCCTCGTCCAGATCGTCGAAATCAGGCGCATTGCGGCTGTCGCGATAATCGGCCGGATAGCCGCCCGGCGGATAGTTCGGATCGCGCAAAACGGTCGGGCCGGATTGCACAGGATAGCTCTGCGCTAGCGCAGCGGAGGAACCCGCGGCACAGACAGCCACGGTTGCGAGAAGCATCAAAATTCGGTTGTTCATCATCTGCCTTGTATAGACCTAAAGCCGACACCGGATCGTTAACGCCAGTTCACTTAACAACACGGCGCATTCAAGACGAACGCGCCACATTTGTCCGCGATCACGTCATAACAGACAAATTGGCGCCGGCGTTGCGAAAAAGCCGCAACTGACCGGCTCTCGACGCCCAATAACCTTCCCATCGAATATTTAACAAACGCAGACAAAAGCCTGCGGTATTCTGGACCTGCCTGATTCGTGATCGGGCCGATCCCATTTCGTTTGTAGCCACCGCGTTCCCGACGACACCCAACCTGCGGCCCGATCGGTACGCGGGCGGATCCGCATCCATGCTACCGGGTTTTCGCTTTTTGTTGGCGGCAACGCTGCTGACGATCTCGCTGCTTGTGTTCGGTCTCGGTGCGGCGGCCTTGCTGCGCGCCAGTCATGAACGCTTTGCCAGCCTGCCGAAACAACCCGTCCTTGCTCCCGTCTTCACTCAAACTGTCGACGCTGCGCCGTCAACATTGTCGATGCTGCGCGTCGAGCAGGCGCCGGACGTCGATACATCCGCCGTGGCCGGCGTGACACCCCGGTTCGATACGCTTTTGCCAACCGACCGGATCGCCACACTCAGTATTGCGCCCCGTGTGGAGGAGCCTGCTCCCGCGCCGCCGGTCGTTATCGAGCCAGAGCCGGAGGTGAAAGCCGAGATGGCGCAGGAGCCGCCAAAGGTCGAAGGTCAACCCGAACCTGCGCCCGAGCCGGTTCAGAACGCAGCGCCCGTTGCGCCACCGGTCGAGCCCGCTGCCATCGCAAAAATGGAAGAGCCCGCAAAGATCGAAACGCCTGCGACCGCTGCGCCCAAGGCGGCGTCTTCGCAGATTGCAGCCGTGTCCGAACCCGAGATGACTGGTTCGACGCCCGCGCCGCAAATCGGAATCGAGCCGCCGCTGATCAACGCCAAGCCGATTCGGAAGCCGCCGACCCCAAGAGATCGCCCCATCGGCGCGGATGTCGTCGCCGCGTTGCCAGGCCCGGTCGCCGCGGCCTCCGCGCCTGACATCGCAAGGCCTGCGATCCGCAGACGCAAGCCGGCCGTAAAGCGTGCACTGGTCAAGCCGAAGCGCCGCGTCGTCTCGCGCCCCGCGCCGCAACGTCCTGCCGTCCAGAACCCGGTGTCGCCCTTCGGCGCAGCGCCGTTCGGGACGTGATCAGATTATGCCTTTCCGGCAGCGACCGCCGGCCCGTCGGGCAAACCCCATTCCGCCCATGAACCGTCATAAAGCGCGGTGTCATTCAAGCCGATACGGGCCAGCGCCAGCGTGATGACGGCGGCGGTGACGCCCGACCCGCAGGTTGTGACAATCGGCCGGGTCGGATCGACGCCGGCGGCCTCGAACACCTCGCGCAACTGATCGGCCGATTTCAACAGACCGGTCTCGGGCTCATATAACGTATTGAAAGGCACATTGAAGCTGTTCGGAATGCGACCTGCGCGACGGCCTGGCCACGGCTCGGTGACGCTGCCCTCGAAGCGCTCTCTGGCGCGGGCATCGACCGTCTGCTCGCGGCCTGAAACGACGTTCTTCTCCATGTCGTCGCGATTGCGCACCCGCGCCTCTTCGTAATGCGCATGAAATTTGCCCGGCGCGCGCGCGACCTTGTCGGCGTTGACCGGGCGACCTTCCGCAAGCCAGCGCTTCAACCCACCGTCAAGCACGCGGACCTCGTTGTGGCCGAAGACGAGAAACGTCCACCAGGCACGCGGCGCGCCCAGATAGTCGCCGCGGTCGTAGACGATGACCACGTCCGTGTTCTCGATGCCGAGTTGGCCGATCTCACGCGCGAACAGCAGCGGCGGGGGCAACATATGCGGCAGCGAACTGGTGCGATCGGCGACGGCGTCGATATCGAAGAACCCCGCACCCGGCAGATGGCGCTCGTCATACTCTTCGCGCGCGGTCGGAGGCCGCATCGCCGGCATCCGGAACGAGGCGTCGAGCAAGCGCACATTTGGACTGTCGAGATTGGCGGCGAGCCAGTCGGTCGAGACCATCGGGTCGGTCGATGTCAGCATTTGAATTTCTCGCTAAAGGGATGCGAAGACTATACAGGCACGCGCACGATGGCGCGCAAGCCGCCCATTGGACTGTCGCCCAGCGTGATATCGCCGCCATGCGACCGCGCAATGTCGCGGGCGATGGCAAGGCCGAGGCCGGTATTGCCCTCGTCCTGATTGCGCGAGTCATCGAGACGCAAGAACGGCTTGAAGACTTCCTCGCGCATGTCCATCGGAATGCCCGGCCCGTCATCGTCCACGGTGACGGTGAGATAACGATGATCGCGTTGTCCGGTGATCGCAATGGCATCGGCATAGCGGGCGGCATTCGAGACGAGATTGGCGAGACAGCGCTTGAACGCCGCCGGCTTCACGGTCACAACCGGCAGGCCGTTGAAGACGACCGTCGCGGCGTGGCCATGACGTTCGGCGTCGCTGCGCAACTCTTCCAGCGCCGCCGACATGTCGGTCGGCTTGGCGCCTTCGCCGCTGTCGCCCCGCGCGAAAGCCAGATAGGCCTCGAGCATCGCCGCCATTTCATCGACATCCTTGCGCATGCCGTCGACGTCCGGACTGTCGCCAATCAGCGCCAGTTCAAGTTTGAAGCGCGTGAGTATCGTGCGCAGATCGTGGCTGACGCCGGCCAGCATCGCGGTGCGCTGGTCGATCGAGCGTTCGATGCGCGTCTTCATTTCGATGAAGGCCTGCGCCGCACGACGCACCTCGCGCGCGCCGCGGGGCCGGAAGTTCGGCGCGTCGCGGCCCTTGCCGAAACTTTCGGCGGCATCAGCCAAACGCAAAATGGGTCGGATCTGGTTGCGCAAGAACAACACCGCGACGATCAGCAGGATCGACGACGTGCCGACCATCCAGAACAGAAAGATTTCCGAATTCGACGCATAGGCCGCGCTGCGCTGCGCGAAAACGCGCATCACGGCGTCATCGAGCTGGATGCGGATTTCGACGAGATTGGATCGCCCGACCGTATCGATCCAGTACGGCCGCGTGATCTGACGCCCGAGTTGCACGGACAAGGTTTGATCCAGCAGCGAAAAGAACGGCTTGGGCCCCGGCGGCGGCATATCCCCAACAGGCAGGAAATCGACGACGAGGCCGAGCCGCTGCTGCGCGATGCGTTTGATGAGGATGCGATCCTTGTCCTGCGAATAGCCGGAATAAACGTCGATCAGTCCGGCAATGTCCTGCACCACCGCGGCCGACAGACGCCGCGTCACCGTGTTCCAGTGCCGCTCCATGAACACGAAGGCGACGACCGACTGCAGCACCACCATCGGCACGATCATAATCAACAGCGCGCGGGCATAGAGACCCGTCGGCATGATGCCCTTGAAGGCGTTACCGAGCCGGTTGTTCAGCGCCGAGGCGCGCCGCGACGCCGTGCGGATGAAGGTCAGCCCGGTGTCGATGCTGCTCATCAAGTCACCGTCATGGCGACGCCACCAGCCGATAGCCGATGCCGCGCACCGCCTGCAGGAAGAGAGGATTCGCCGGATCGAGTTCGATTTTGCGGCGCAGGCGGTTGATCTGCACATCGACCGCGCGCTCGTTGACAGTGCCTCCGCCGCCGGTGAGATCCCCGCGCGGAACAGTGTCGCCCGGCGCGACCGCCAGCACGCGCAGCATGTCGCGCTCCCGGTCCGTCAGATGAACAATCTCGTCGCCGCGGCGCAACTCGCCGCGCTCCAGATGAAACAAATAGGGCCCGAAAGAAACCTGCTCGATTTGCGCCACCGCCAGCGGCGTCGCGCGCTTGAGAATATTGCCGATCCGCAAGACCAGTTCGCGCGGCTCGAACGGTTTTGCGACGTAATCATCCGCGCCGAGCTGCAGCCCTTCGATGCGGTTGTCCGGCTCGCTCTTCGCGGTCAGCATGATGATCGGCACGGCCGACGACGTGCGGATGAAGCGCGCGAGATCGAAGCCGGTCTCGCCCGGCATCATCACGTCGAGAATGAGCAGATCGAAATGCAGGCCGATCAATTTTGCGCGCGCGTCCTTGGCGCTCATTGCCGTGGTGACGCGATAACCTTCGCGCGACAGCAGCCTCGACAACAGATCGCGAATGCGGCGGTCGTCATCGACCAGCAGCAGATGCGGTGCGTCGTCGGCTGGCAAGGCCGGCGCGCGTGTCACGGATGCGGTCACAGTCACGGCCGCTCCTTTTGCTTCGCCTTCGTCAGGATCGCGTCCAGCACCTTGTCGGGATCGTCGCGGTCGATCATGCCGCGTAGAAACTGCCGCACGGCGTCGGCGCTCTCCGGCGACAATCCGTGCATCGCGCGCTCGATGCGATCGGTTTGCAAGCCGGCGAGTTGCGCGACCAATGCCTCGCCTTTTGCAGTGGCGAAAAGGAGGCGTTGGCGGCGATCCGCAGCGCCGGCTTTCTGTACGATATAACCTTCGTCCAACAATTGCTTCAGCACGCGGCCGAGCGACTGCTTGGTGATCCGCAACACGTCGAGCAGATCGGCGACCTTGAGGCCGGGATAGCGCTGCACGAAATGCACGACGCGGTGATGCGCGCGACCGAAGCCGAAGACCTCCAGAACGTGATCGGCGTCGCCGACGAAGTCGCGATAGGCGAAGAACAAGAGTTCAATGATGTCCCAGCGCTGGCCGTACGGACGCGTCGCATCCCTCACCCCATCTCGCAGGGCCGATCCGATCACTTGGATATTTATGTCAGCCATATTGACGTATCTTGGTTTCAATGTTACAAAACGAGCAATGAAGACGAAATAATCGATCGCTAGGAGATTTCCGTCCCGCGGATACTGAACATAACGAACTTCAGACTTTCCGCAAAAGCCAACCCTGCATCGAGTTTCCGCTGCACGCCGCGCAAACCTGACGTAGAAACAAACCAACGCCGCAATATGGATGCGGGCCGCAATTCGGGAGAAGACCCATGGCCATGCCGCTAGCCAAGATGGATGACGAGATCAGGTCGGCATTCGAGATCAAGCCGACGCCGAACCCTCTGCCCGACGCGGAGCGCGCGGCAAAGCTCGCCGATCCCGGTTTTGGCCGCGTCTTCACCGATCACATGGCGCTGATCCGCTATAATCAGGAGAGGGGCTGGCATGGCGCGCGCGTCGAATCCCGCGCCAATTTCCCGCTCGATCCAGCCGCAGCCGTCTTGCACTATGCGCAGGAGATCTTTGAAGGACTCAAGGCCTACAAGCGCGAGGACGGCGGCGTGAACCTGTTCCGCCCCGACGCCAATGCCAAGCGCTTCCAGAACTCGGCCGAACGGATGGCGATGGCGCCGTTGCCCGCACCCATGTTCATCGAAGCGGTCGAAGAATTGGTGCGTATGGACAGCGCCTGGGTGCCCGGCGGCGAGGGCAGCCTGTATCTGCGCCCCTTCATGGTCGCGAGCGAAATCTTCCTCGGCGTCAAACCATCGTCGGAATACATCTTCGCCGTGATCGCGTCGCCGGTCGGATCTTACTTCAAGGGCGGGCCCGCGCCGGTCTCGATCTGGGTGTCGGAGCATTACACGCGCGCCGCGATCGGCGGCACCGGCGCGGTCAAATGCGGCGGCAATTACGCAGCCAGCCTTCGCGCACAGGCGGAGGCGATCGATCACGGCTGCGATCAGGTTGTGTTTCTCGATGCGATCGAGCGGCGCTACGTCGAAGAACTCGGCGGCATGAACATCTTCTTCGTGTTCGATGACGGCTCGATCCTGACGCCGCCGCTCGGCACCATCCTGCCCGGCATAACGCGGGACTCGATCATCGCGCTTGCCAGGGATTCCGGCAAGCAAGTCCGCGAGGAGGCGTATTCGATCGAACAGTGGCGCGTTGATGCCGCCAGCGGAAAACTGAAAGAAGCGTTCGCTTGCGGTACGGCGGCTGTTATCTCGCCGATCGGCAAGGTGCGCTCGGTGAGCGGCGATTTCCTGATCAGCGGCGGTGCTGCCGGTCCGGTCGCGATGGGGATGCGCAAGACGCTGGTGGACATTCAATACGGCCGCGCGGCCGATCCGCACAACTGGATCAGGAAGGTGTTGTAGAGCTAGACGTCATTCCGGGGCGAGCGCGCTTTTGTGCGATCGAACCCGGAATCCCATCATGTTCATCTCGACCAGATTCCGGGTTCGCATGAGGCTATCGCCGCCTGCCCCGGAATGACGTTTATCTCACCAACCCCACCCGCTCCCGTCGCATCCATCTCCCCATCATCATGACAGCGACGATGCCAAGGCCGGCGGCCAATCCGATCCAGACGCCAAAGCCTTGCAACCCGAAACCGAAGGCGAGAGCCAGGCTAATCGGCATGCCGAAGGCCCAATAGCCGAAAGCCGCAAAGACCATCGGCATTTTGGTATCCTGCAATCCGCGCAGCATGCCGGCGCCGACCGCTTGCGCGCCATCGGCGATCTGAAACACCGCCGCGCAAAACAGAAACGACACTGCAAGATCGATGACGACCTCGTTAGCGGGATCGTCGAGCGCAACGAACGCGCCGATCAAAAACCGTGGCGCGATCAGCATCAGCAGGCTCATCGTCGTCATGAACATCATCGCCAGCCCGAATGCGGTCCAGCCAGCGCGGGTGATGCCGGCGTGATCGCCTGCGCCTTGCGCCCGGCCGACGCGCACCGTTGCCGCCTGCCCCAGCCCCATCGGCACCATGAACGACACCGACGCGATCTGGATCGCAATCGAATGGGCCGCAATCGACGCCGCGCCGAACTGGCCCATGATGAACACGGCAGCATTGAAAACGGTAATTTCAAACGCGAGCGTCGCGCCTATCGGCAGGCCAAGCCGCCAAAGCGCAACGAGGCGCGGCCAGTCCGGCCGCCAACTGCGACCGAACAGATGGAAGCGGCGAAATTTTTTGCCAAAGATCACCACCAGCGCCAGGCCTGCGAACATGAAGCCATTCGACAACGTCGTGGCGATCCCAGAACCGACAAGTCCCAATGGCGGTATGCCGAAATGGCCGAACGCCAGCACATAATTGGCGAGGATATTGAACACAATCGCGGCGCTCGTGACGCCGACGCTCCAGATCGGACGCTGCAATGCCGCAACGAACGAGCGCAAAGCGATGAAGCCGAGCGAAGGCAGAAAGCCCCACATCAGGGCATGAACGAAACGCTGCGCATCGGCGGCCAGCGCCGGTTCCTGCGCGAACACCAGCAGCACGCGCTCCGTGTGCCACAGCACGATCCATGCGGGGATGGAGATGATGACGGCCGACCACAGACCCTGCCGGAACGTGCGGCGGACATCGCGCACGACGTGAAGCTTGCGGCCGATCGCCTGCGCGATCATCGGCGACGTCGCAGTGACGAGGCCGATCGAGAACAGCAGAAATGCCAAATACAGATTGACGCCGAGCATAGCCGCCGCGAGTTCATGCGCGCCCAAGCGCCCGAGCACAATCATGTCGGTCGTGGTCAGCGCGATCTGCGCCAGATTGGTCAGCACCAATGGCCAGCCGAGCGCCAAGGTCGCGCGCAACTCCGTGGCCCACGCGCGCCGCGCGGCCGACTCCTCGGTCATGGTGATGGACATCGCCGCTCTCTGCGCGACCGGCGCGACGAAATTGGGGCGGCCTTACTTTCTTCCCTCTCCCCTCGCAGGAAAGGGAAGAGGCGCTGCATGTGCCGCTCAATCCGAAACCAAATCTCCCGCCCCGATCCAGAACACCTCGCCTTCGGAATCCTCCGTATCCAGCCACAGCAACGGCAGATCGGGAAACACCTCATCCATCGCCGGCCGGCAGCGACCGATCTCGCAGAGCAGGCCGCCATTCGGCGTCAGATGCGCTGAGGCCTCAGCCATGATGCGGCGCACGACGTCGAGCCCGTCGTCGCCGCCGTCGAACGCCATCGCCGGCTCGTAACGGCATTCGCGCGGCAGCGTCGCCATGCCTTCGGCATCGACATAAGGCGGGTTGCTGATGATGAGATCGTATCGCGTATCGCCGAGCGGCTCGAACAGATCACCCTTGTACAGCGTCACGCGATCCTCAAGCCCGTAATCGCCGACGTTGCGCGTCGCGACCTTCAGCGCATCGGCGGAGAGATCGACAGCATCGATGCGCGCATTCGGGAAATGGCGCGCAGCCAAGATAGCAAGGCAGCCGGAGCCGGTGCAGAGATCGAGCACGCTGTCGATCGCCTGCGGATCGTCGATCAGCGAACCGTCGTCTCCGTTCAAATGCGTGTCGAGCAGTTCGCCGATGAAGGAGCGCGGCACGATCGTGCGCTCGTCGACATGGAACGGCAGCCCGCGCATGTAGATCTTGTTGAGCAGATAGGCGGCCGGCTTGCGCGTCTTCACGCGCGCGTCGATGACGCTGAGAATCTGTTTGGCTTCGGCCTGGGTCACGCGCGCTTGCGCGAACATCTCGAACTGGTCGGGATGCAGATGCAGCACCTCACAGACGATGAACGCAGCTTCGGCAATCGGATCGGTGGTGCCGTGCGCGAACACCACCTCGGCCGCCTTGAAACGGCTGACGGCATAGCGCACGAAATCAAGCAGCGAGACGAGATCGCCCGGCTTGACCGGCAACGCCTTGGCCGCAGGCTTTTTTACGGCGCGTGCCATGTTCTGCTCCATCGCGCGGCGGCCTCGTCGTCGCGCTCATGGGCCTCGACCCATTGCCAGCCAGCGGCGGTTTCCTCATGCTTCCAGAACGGCGCGGCGGCCTTGAGGTAGTCCATCAGGAATTCGGCCGCGTGAAAGGCCGCCTGCCGGTGCGCCGAGGCCGTGACCACGAGCACGATGTTCTCGCCCGGAAGGATGCGTCCGACGCGGTGGATGATGGTGAGGCCGGTCAGCGGCCAGCGCGCGATCGCCTCATCGGCATGACGCGCGATCTCGGCCTCGGCCATGCCGGGATAATGTTCCAATGTCAGCGCGGCCGTCTCGCCGCCGCGGCAAACGCCGCTGAAGCTGACGACCGCGCCGACATCGGTGCGACCGGCGGACAGCGCGGCGATCTCGGCGGCGGTGTCGAAGTCGGCGGTCTGGATGCGGATGGTGGGAACGAGCGCCACTGTCGCGGGCTACCAGCGCCGCGAAGGCAGCGCGCGCCCTCTCCCCGCCGGGGAGAGGGTCAGGGTGAGGGGAGACCGGACTTCACGATCGTGACGAGCCCCCTCACCCGGATTGCACGATGCTTCGCATCGTCGCAATCCGACCTCTCCCCCAGGGGGAGAGGTCGCCGTGCCCGTTGGTCTGTCAAAAATCACGATTATCCCCCCGTCATCGGCGGAAAGAACGCAACCTCGCGGGCGCCTGTTATCGACGCCTCGGCCTTAACATGCGTATGATCGATCGCGGCACGGATCACTTTCGGTTTGTCGAACGCGTAAGCATACTCCTCGCCGCGCGCGGTCAGCCACGCGATCAGATCGCCGACCGTGGCGACATCGGCCGGCGGTTCGACGACCTCTTCGGCCTTGCCGACGCGCTCGCGCACCCATGCGAAATATTTGACCTTCATGCATCCTCCTCGATGAGGTGATGAATGCCGGCACGGAAATAATCCCAGCCGGTATAGATCGTGAAGATCGCCGACACCCACAGCAGCACGATGCCGATGAGCGACGTGTAGGGCAGCACCATGTCGCCGGCCTCGCCGGCCAGCAGAAATCCGATTGCGACCAGTTGCACGGTGGTCTTCCATTTCGCCAGCTTCGTGACCGGCACGCTGACCCGCAAAGCCGCGAGATATTCGCGCAATCCGGAAACCAAAATTTCGCGGCACAGGATCACGATCGCGGGCCACAGCGCGAGGCCGCGAATGCTGAAATCCGCCGCGAGCATCAACAGGCAGGATGCGACCAAAAGCTTGTCGGCGATCGGATCGAGCATCCGGCCGAATGCCGAATGCTGGTCCCAGATCCGGGCATAATAGCCGTCCAGAAAATCCGTCACGGCGGCGGCGATGAACACGGCCAGCGCCAGCCAGCGAAGCCACAGCGGCCCTTCCATGATCGACTGGACATAGATGCAGCCGACCACGACCGGGACCGCGGCGATGCGGGCGTAGGTAAGCAGGTTCGGGACCGAAAATGCGCGGCCCGGTCTCTTGGTGGTGACGGTATTCATGCGCCTTACCAATACTGCCAAAGCGTTTCGGTCAACCATGCGGCGGCTACCGCGCCGGCGGTCCGGGATGGAAAAAGTCGAAAATCTTCTTGGCGCTCTCGGCGGAGATGCCGGGAACTTTGCCGAGATCGCCCAACGATGCCCGCTCGATCGCTTTCAGAGTGCCGAAATGGTGCAACAAGGCCCTCTTGCGCGACGGCCCGATGCCGGGAATTTCCTGCAAGCCCGCCTCGCGGATGTCCTTTTTGCGCAGGGTCCGGTGCGAACCGATAACGAAGCGATGCGCCTCGTCGCGCAGCCGCTGGATGAAGTACAGGACGGGGTCGCGCGGCTCGAGCTTGATTGCGGGTCGGCCGGACAGAAACAATGTCTCGCGGCCGGCGTCGCGGTCCGGGCCTTTGGCGACGCCGACCAAGGCCACGTCCTTCAAACCGAGCGTGTCGAAAATCTCGCGTGCGGCATTGAGCTGGCCGCGGCCGCCGTCGATGATGACGAGATCCGGCCATTGCGGCACTGTGTCATCATCCTTGCCCCTGGCGGCCTCGCTGTCGGCTGGCGCTGTCAAAAGACGCTTGAAGCGGCGCTCCAGCACCTCGCGCATCATGCCGTAATCGTCTCCGGGCACAAGGCTTTCGGATTTGATGTTGAACTTGCGGTACTGATTCTTGATGAAGCCGTCCGGCCCGGCGACGATCATCGCGCCAACCGCATTGGTGCCCATGATGTGGCTGTTGTCATAGACCTCGATCCGTTTTGGCGGATGCGGAAGTTGCAGCACCGCAACGAGGCCCTGCAGCAGCCGCGTTTGCGTCGCGGTGTCGGCGAGCTTGCGGCCGAGCGCCTCGCGCGCATTGATCAGCGCATGCGCGATCAGTTCCTTCTTCTCGCCGCGCTGCGGCGTCAGCACCTCGACCTTGAAGCCGGCCTTCACGGACAGCGCATCCGCCAGTAGCTGGGTTTCGTCGATCGCATGCGACAGCAGGATCAGCTTCGGCGGCGGCTTGTCGTCGTAGAACTGGGCGAGAAACGAGGCCAGCACCTCCTCCGCCGTGAAGGATTTTTCCGCGCGCGGAAAGTAAGCCCGGTTGCCCCAGTTCTGACCGGTGCGAAAGAAAAACACCTCGACACAGGAATAGCCGCCGTCCTGATGGATGGCGAAGACATCCGCCTCCTCCACCGTGCGCGGATTGATGCCCTGCTGCGAGGTCACGGCCGACAGCGCCGCAAGCCGGTCGCGATACAGCGCGGCACGCTCGAACGCCAAGTCCTCGGACGCCTTCTCCATCTCGGCGGCGAGTTCCTGCTTTACCGCACGGCTTTTGCCAGACAAAAAATCTTTCGCCTCGCGGACCAGTTCCGTATAGCCAGGAAAATCGATCTCGCTGGTGCACGGCCCGGCGCAGCGGCGGATCTGATACAGCAGGCAGGGCCGCGTGCGGCTCTCGAAGAACGTGTCGGTGCAGGAGCGCACCAGAAACGCACGCTGCAAAGCCGTGATGGTGCGGTTGACCGCGCCGACGCTCGCGAACGGTCCGAAATAGCGGCCGGGCCGCGACTGAGCGCCGCGATGCTTGACCATTTGCGGCGCCCAATGGTCGCCGGTGATCAAAATATAGGGAAACGATTTGTCGTCGCGCAGCAGCACGTTGAAGCGAGGCCGCAATTGCTTGATGAGGTTGGCCTCCAGCAGCAGCGCCTCGGTCTCGGTGCCTGTCGAGATCATTTCGACGCTCACCGTCGCCGCGATCATGCGCGCGATGCGCATCACGTGGCCGGTCGGCCGCGCATAGGACGACAGCCGCTTCCTGATGTTCTTGGCCTTGCCGACATACAGCACGTCGTTTGCCGCGTTGAGCATGCGATAGACGCCAGGCGATGTCGGGGCGTTGCGGACTGCGTGCTCGATCGCCGCGCGGCCGAGCGCCAGCGGGCCCTCGGCCACAACATCCGGCTCGTCACCGCCGGTCTCGTCGAGCGGAAGACCCGATTCAGCCTCGTCATCGGCCTGCTCGCCGTCGGCCGATGCCGGATCGACGTCCTGCGACGCCGGCCGCCGGCCCCTGGCCGAGATCCCGGTCGCTGGCACGTCGGGATCACCGTCTTTTTTGACGTTCGGCGGGGTTTCGGGGGAGTCGGTTTGCATCGCGTTTGAACTTAAGCGTTGCGAGCTTTGATCGCCAGCGCGCGGCGTGCAATCCAGCACCCGCCGGCGGTAACACATTCTTAAGCCCGCTTTCGCAGGCCGTGATCCCGTTAAGGCCCGCTTAACCGGATAAACCCGATAAATCGAAGTATCGGATTCGGAATTCCGTAACCCTAAGGGTTCGTGGGCGTAACCCGCAAATTCCGACAGATTTGGTCGCGTTGCGTCGGGAGTTGGGGCCATGAGCAAGATCTTGATGGCGGCGGCATGTCTGGCTGCAAGCTGCACGGCGGCGCAGGCGGGCGATTTCGGGTATCCGCAGCGCCGGCCTTATACAGTGGCGCAACCGCTCGATGCCTATAGCTGGGCCGGGCCGTATCTCGGCGGCAATATCGGCTATGGCTTCGGGTCGACGACCAACAATCCGACCAGCCCGTCGGGTTTCAACGGTGGCATCACGGCCGGCGTCAATTTCCAGTCCAGCGCGTTCGTCATCGGCCTGGAGAGCGATCTTCAGGCCAGCAATGCCGATGATACCTTCGCGCCGTGGAAATTCTCGAATCCCTGGTTCGGCACCGTGCGCGGCCGGGTCGGTTATGCCTTCGGCAATGTGCTGATCTATGGCACGGGCGGTCTTGCTTTCGGCGGGCTGCGTGCCGAGCGAGTCGGCGGCCTGTCCGAGTCGCGCACCACCGCCGGTTGGACCGCCGGTGTCGGCGCCGAATACGGTTTCGCGCCGAACTGGAGCGCCAAGATCGAATATCTGTACGTCGACCTGTCCGACAGCCGCTTCACGGTGACAGGCGTACAGAACGGCTACGAATTCGGCCTGATCCGGCTCGGCGTGAACTATCATTTCTAGGATTGATCGGCCGACGCCGATTGCTTAGGGACCCGACTGGATCTCTCAGCCTCTCCGGTGTCAAAACCGGAGAGGCCTTGTCACGCCGCGCGAGAACTCTGACCGCGCGCATCGATGATGTTCGAGGTCGCATGAAGGGTCAGCATGGCGCTGACGAGATCGGCGGACATCGGCCGTCCGATGAAATAGCCTTGCACTTCCTCGCAGCTCGTCCCGCGGAAGACCGCCAGTTGCTCGGCGGTCTCGACGCCTTCGGCGACGACGCCGATATGCATGTCGCTGGCGAGGCTCAACACCGATTTGACGATTGCGGCACTGTCCGGCTGTGAGAGCATGTCGGCGACGAAAGACTGGTCGATCTTGATGCGGCTGAACGGCAACTTGCGCAGATAGGTCAGCGACGAGAATCCAGTGCCGAAATCGTCGAGCGCCACGGTAACGCCGAGCGACAGCAGCGAGTCGAGGGTGGCGGCTGCGGTCGCGTATTTCGAGATCAGCATCGATTCCGTGATTTCGATCTCGAGCCGCGACGGCGAAATCCCGGATGCCGCCAACGCGCCGATCACGCCCGGCACGACATTGGCGTTCTGCAACTGCGCCACTGAAAAATTGACCGCGATGCGGATATCCGAAGGCCAGCAAGCCAAATCGGCGCAGGCTTGCCGGATCACCCAGTCGCCAATCGCGTGGATCAGACCGGATTCTTCTGCGAGGCCGATGAACTGGCTCGGCGGAATCAGGCCGCGCTGCGGATGCTGCCAGCGAAGCAGCGCCTCGAAACCGGTGATGCGGTCATCGGCTAAATTCAGCACCGGCTGATACATCAAGTGCAGTTCGCCGCGCGCCACGGCCCCTTCGAGGTCGCGCAGCAATTCGCGGTTGTCGCGCGTGGTCTTGTCGTCACCCGGCTCGAAGAAGCGAATCGTGCCCGGCCCGATCTTCTTGGCGCGATACAGCGCGACATCGACATGCTTCATCAGATCGTTCGGGTCGTTGCCGTCGTGCGGCGCCAGTGCAATACCGATGCTGGCGGCGCCGGCGAACGGACGGCCCTCGATCAGAAACGGCTCGTCGAATACGCTGCAAATCTGCCGCGCGATCGCGAAGGCCGCATCGGCGCTATCCAGATCTGCCGCGATCAACGCGAATTCATCGCCGCCGATACGCGCGATGACGTCGGTCTCTCGTGTCGAGCGACGCAGCCGATCCGCAACCTGCGTGAGATAGTCATCGCCCGCCGGATGGCCGTATTTATCGTTGACCTCCTTGAAGCGATCGAGGTCGAGCAGCAAAACCGCGAATTCCTTGCCGGTGAGATCGAGCCGCGACAACGCCCGGCCAAGGCCCTCGTTGAAGGCGTAGCGATTCGGCAGATGCGTCAGCGCGTCGTGGCGCACGGCGGTTTCGGCGGCAGCGCGCTGGATCAGTCGCTTTGTAAATTCAAAGGCGTGCGAGAAGACATTGCGCAGCAGCACGAACGCATAAGAGACGACCAGCACACCGACCAGAAGGTATGTGAGGTCGCTGATCCTGAGGATACAGATGGCTGTGCCGGCCAGGATCGGCCCGGTGAAGGCCAGCGCGGCCACCGGCAGCGTGGCAAAAGCGAAGGCGCCCCCGGCCAGCATGCCCGATACCAGACACGCCATGATCAGTTGCGCACCTTGCGGCGCGGCCACAAAGAACAGGGCGGGCACCATCGCCCATAGCAGGCCGAGCAAGAAGGCGCTGACCACGAGGCGATGGATCGCCCGGCGCGATACCGTTTGCGGCTGCACGGCGCGGCGCGAATAGCGCGATCTAACGCCGTAAAACGCTGCGATCAAGATGACCAATCCGCCCCAGGCGTTCGCAAACGGCGCAAGGGGCGCGCTTGACAGCGCAATCATCAGTACGGCAGCGTTGCAGACATTGGCGAGCATCATTCCGGAGGAATTGCGCTTCACCAGCGCCATCTGCTCCGCGCGCAGATTGCCTGCAAGCTCGGCATTCACCACGGGCCCGCCGAACGCGGAAAGGTCGCCGGCAAACAGACCTGACAGGTAAGTTCCGATACGCTCGCGCAACGGGAAACCTCGACGCAAAAGTGATCCTCTGCGCCGCAATCTCTCTTATATTTCTTGCCATTCGATGAAGGTCTGGAACCGCATACCGCAGGCGGTGGCGAAGGGTGATGCGCGATCAGGGCGACAGCACCAGGTTGACGGCCTTCGGCCCCTTGCCCTTTTTGTCCGGCTCGACCTCAAAGACGATTTTCGTGCCTTCTGCGAGGTCTTTCAGCCCGGCACGTTCTACCGCCGTGATGTGGACGAAGACGTCGCGCCCGCCATCGTCGGGTTTGATGAAGCCGTAGCCGCGTTCGCCGTTGAAGAACTTCACGGTCCCCGTCATCGACATCGGGACACTCCTCCTGCTCGCAATGCGCCGACGCAACATCCTTCATGCTGCGCTTCGACGGGCTATCGCTGCCGGAAAACATGGCCGCAATGGTCCGGCCGAAAGCCGAGCCATCGAATATCAATACAAAGGCCTATTCACTCCGCCGCAACCATTCGCGGAAGCGGAACGCAAAGCCAGTCCCAATGGGCCAGCATAATACGGTTTTGTGCGTTTTGCCTATGCCCGATATCGGACGCACGAGAGGGCTCAGGCGATTGGTTTAGGCCTTTGCGATTTCGAGCCGAAACCGGCCTGCGCCGCCTTGGCCAAGCGGCTTCTCCAACTCGGGCAGGATCGCTTTCATCTCGGTTGCCAATGTCCACGGCGGGTTGACAATCAGAAGCCCGGCCGAGGTCAGCGCGGCATCCGCCAGTTGCGGCGCGGCGCTGAATTCCAGACGCAACACCTTGCTGGTGGGCGCGATGCCGGCGACCTGCTGGGCCAACGCGTCGGTCGCGCGGCGGCTCTTGGCCGGATACCACAGCACGTAAATGCCTGTCGGCCATTTCGCGAAAGCCTCTTCAAAGCCGCGCGCCATGCGCGCGAATTCGTCCTTGGCTTCGAACGGCGGATCGATCAACACGACGCCGCGGCGCTCTTTCGGCGGCACGAAGGCCGGCAGCCCGACCCAGCCGTCGAGATCGACGACGCGGGCCTGCGGATCGCGGCGCAAGGCGGCGATCAACGCCTTGCGTGCGGCGGGTGCGACTTCGCAGGCGACGAGGCTGTCCTGCGGGCGCAGCAGCTTGCGTGCGATCAGCGGCGATCCGGGATAGGCCGTGAGGCCCTTTTGCGGATTGAAAGAACGCACGATATCGAGATAGGGCGCGACCAGCGGCACGGTCGATTCGGTCAAACGCGCCTGCATCAAACGCGCGATGCCCGTCAGCCACTCGCCGGTGCGCTGGGCGTCCTCGCCGGAGAGATCGTACAGCCCCGCTCCGGCATGGCTGTCGATGACCCGGAACGGCGCCGGCTTTTCGTGCAGGTACATGAGGATGCGTACCAGCACGAGATGCTTGATGACATCGGCGAAGGAACCGGCGTGGAAGGCATGGCGATAATTCATCGCCGTGATCTACGCGACATTGCTTGGCCGCGCAAAAGCTGCCGCCCGCTAGCCGCCGCGCACCGGCGGCATTGTGACCTTATCGCGGCGGCAGGCGCGGCGGTCGATCTCGTCGCAGGCGCGGAATTGCAAATCCCTGCTCATGCAGATGCGCACCTCGGTCAGCCGGTTGCGGTCGCAGATCGTCGCGATCGCGGTGCTGCTCAGTCCCGGATTGACCTTGATAAACGCCGCCTCGATGTCGTCGGGCGCGATCGTCTTCGGTTCGTTCAGTTGCAGGTATTCATCGGGAATTTTCACGGACGCGCGCGCCTTGCGGATCGCCTCGAAATATCCCTTCGGACCGAGTCCCGAACAGGTGCCGTGCTTGTCCCATTCATTGAAGATCAGCCCCGGCGCCGGCATCAGATCGAGCATCGAGTTCATGATGCGGCGATCGAGCCGTGGCGACGGCCGCTGACAATAATCCGGGAAGCCGCGCTCATATTGCGGCCACAGCCCATGCACCACGACGGAGAACGGCCGGCCGCCGCATTGCGCCTGCTGCGAGCGGCCGGAATTGCCACGCTCGGATGCGGCCTCGCAGAACGACGGCGACCATGACAGCGCCAGCACGTAGAAATCGAACTCACCCGGCGCGCTCTGCCGCCGGTCCTGCTGCGCTAAGGCCGCGTGCAAGAGCGCCAGACATCCGACCATCGCCAGCGCTAATGCGGCGCCAAAGCCCCTCAATGAACCACGCATCACAATCCCCTGCCCTTCAATCCTGAAAACCTAGCAGGCGAATGGAACAATTCAAGAACAAAATAAAGCCCAGCGCAACGGCCGGGCTTTTTACACTGACGCAAGGGGACCGTTACGGACGGGCGGCGCGGCAGGCCGGGTTGAACGCCCAGTTTCGGTCGAGCCCGACGACGCAGAATTCGACGCCGTCGCTGAAACTCGCGAGTCCGCCATCCTCGATGATCGAATAATGCACGACGCGCAGCTTGCCGTCATTCAGCATCGCCTTGGCCGTGCAATAGCGGCGTGGAATGTTATCGGACTGCCAGGGCCGAAACGCGGTCTCATGGACCTGCTCGTAGCCTACGATCTGCAGCGCCGAGTTCCAGAACGTGCTTTCCTTGTCGGCGAAGCGCGATGAGACGGTGCCGAGCGCGGATTCGCAGGCCGGAAGATTGCCGTCATAGCGGGGGCCGGACAAATAGAAATTCTTCTCCAGCGGATTGGCCGCCTGCGCCGGACCGGCGGCGAGAGGCAAGAGGACGAACAGCGCGCCAATGACGATGCGGGTAAAGCTGCCGATGATGTCGCGCATGGGAATGTCCGCCGCTGAATGAGTGGCCGGACGGTGCCGCGTGAGGCGCGGCGGGTCAAGTGCACCACGGCAACACCTAGACCAGAACCTGGACCATAACAAAGCGAGTGTGGCTTTGGCGTTCTTTTCTCATCCGCCGGGGCCGTCTAGAGTGACCGCAACACATGGAGTCGATGATGCGAATGACGAAGCCGGCGCTGCTGGCGTTGACGGCGAGCCTGCTGACATGCGGGATCGCGCGCGCCGATACTGTCCCGCCGATCAAGGGCAACGATACCGGCGGCATCATCTCCTATAATCTGCGCGGCCAGGTTGATTTCCGAATGGTGGCGTTCGATCATTGCGCGCAATATGGCAAGGTGCCGAAACTGCTCGGCTCGCAGGCCTATTATGGCGGCTACGTTTCCTTTGCGTGCAAGTGGGTGCCTTACGGCGGCTACGACCGGCCGTTGCGCACGCGGTATTAATAGCCTTCGACACCAACATGGCTTTCATACGCAAGCGAGTATGCCCCTTCGCATGCGAAGACCTGCGTCTCGTTGTTCGTTGAAAGGATGGATCACCGGGTCGGCGGTCGAAAAGATGCTTTCTTGTCCGGTGACAACACTGCGCGTTGACCCTTACCCCACCCCAAACCGCGTCTTGAAATCCGCCGTGTTGACCATCCCGCGGCCATGGCGACCGTCGCCGATCCTGCGGTCGCTGTTGAATGCCTCGACCTCGAAGGTGATGAACTTTGCCGCGACCTCGATTACGTTCGCGGTCGTCCGCACCACGCGCCCGACCGGCGTCGCGGCGAGATGGCGGATATCGACCATCGTCCCGAGGGTGACATAGCCCTCCGGCAGATGCGGCGTGATCGCATCGCCCGCCGTCAATTCCATTTCCAAAATCATGAACGGCGTGCCGTAGACCGCCGGCATTGACGGCACCACGCTCTGCACGGTGAGATCGTGCCGCACGGTGAGCAGTCGTTCGGCACGCATGCCCGGCTTGATAAAGTCTCGCGCGTCCATGTGCCTTTGGTAAAGCCGCCATGGCCCGGACACAAGATCAAGCGTAAGGGCGAAGAGGCCTCCTTGCCCGGTGATGACGGCTCCTGATGATATCAGCGACTTCCCTGCGCCACCTTGCGCTCGATAAACGTCTTGCCGCCTTTCATCTTGTGGCCGAGCGGGGCTTCGTTGATCTGGATCACGACGGCCTCGGCATCGACGCCGAGATTCTTGACCAGCGCCTGGGTGATGTCGCGCATCATCCCGGCCTTCTGCTCCATCGTGCGGCCTTCGGCCATGTTGACGGTGATCTCGGGCATTTTGGTTGGCTCCCTGTTGTCGTGTGGTGTTCGATCTCTCGGCATGCACTGGCGTCATCACCCGGCTCGACCGGGTGATCCAGTATTCCGCGCCGTTGAGGTCAAACGTCAACGGCGCGGAATACTGGATCCCCGCTCGCGCGCGCGAAGAACGCGCTTGGCGGGGATGACGGTTGTTAGCGTCTCAGCCCCAACTCACATCATGCTTTTCTAGAACCGCGCGCACGGCCCTTACAAGATCAGCTTCCGGCACCGTCTCCAGCGACTCGGATTTGCGGCGCAGATATTCCTCGCGGTCGACGATCTCTGCGATCCCGGCGCCGAGAATGAGATCGTTGATCTGCACCGTGCCGGCGGCTTTTTCGTCGGAGCCCTGCGTGATGACGCAAGGCGCGTTGCGCTTGTCGGCGTATTTCACCTGCTGCCCGAGCGAATGTTTGGGATTGCCGAGATAGAGTTCGGCGCGAATGCCGGCGCTGCGTAACGACGCAACGTATTTTTGATAGTCCGAGATGTCGCCGCCGAACACGGTGACGACGACGGGCCCGTATTGCTTCGGCTGCGGCTTGTCCTTGTTGATGAGATCGAGCGCGGCCTGCAGGCGCGACACGCCGATCGAGAAGCCGGTCGCCGGGACGGTCTCGCCGCGAAAGCGCGACACCAAACCATCGTAGCGCCCGCCGCCGCCGACCGACCCGAAGCGCACCGGACGACCCTTGTTATCCTTGGCGTCGAGCAGCAGTTCGACCTCGAAGACGGGACCGGTGTAATATTCGAGGCCGCGCACGACGGAGGGATCGATGGAGACTCGTTTCGTACCGTAGCCCGCAGACGTAACCAGCGCCGCAATTTGTTCTAGCTCATCTACTCCTGATCTGAATGTCGAGTTGTGAATCGGCAACGATCGCAAACTGGATGTCGTCGAAAGATTCTTAACTGGCACCTCAAAAAGCGTATCACCAATATGAACTGCAGCTTCGGCGTCGTCTTCGAGGACGATATCAGAGCTGTAGAAGACCGAAGACGTTGGCTTAAAAACTGCCATAAATAAATCGATCTGCTCAGAAGCAAGATTTGGCTTGTTGTTATCAGAAACGGTTTGAAACTTAGTCTCGAAGAATTTTTTCAAGCTTTCTGGATTGCCGGCAATTTGAATAATCTCCTGCAAACGATTCTTGAGTTGCTCTTTGTTGCTCAAGCCTCCTTCAACATAAGCAACAAGTTGCGATATTTCGTTCGTCGAGAGCGCCGCTCCCATCGTAAAATCGCCCTTGCCTTCGTCGCCCCCGTCCCAACGTCCTTCGCCAAGTAGCTTCCGAACTTCCGCAATTGGAAATTTATCCATTTTGTCGATGGCGCGCAGCACAGTGAGCCTGCGTCCTGCATTCTCATCGCCGCCGAGGCCGATGCTCTCCATCACCCCGTCGAGCACCTTGCGGTTGTTGACCTTGACCACATACTGCCCGCGCTCGAAACCCAGTGCCTCCATCGCGTCGGCCGCCATCATGCACATCTCGGCGTCGGCGGCCGGCGACGCGCTGCCCACCGTATCGGCGTCGAACTGCATGAACTGGCGGAAGCGGCCGGGGCCGGGCTTCTCGTTGCGGAAGACATAGCCCGCGCGGTAGCTGCGATAGGGCTTCGGCAGCGCGTCCCAGTTTTCGGCGACGTAGCGCGCGAGGGGCGCGGTCAGGTCGTAGCGCAGCGAAATCCACTGCTCGTCGTCGTCCTGAAACGAGAAGACGCCCTCGTTCGGCCGGTCCTGATCGGGCAAGAACTTGCCCAGCGCGTCGGTATATTCCATCGCCGGCGTCTCGACCGGCTCGAAGCCATAGCGCTCATAGACCTCGCGGATCACCTCGGTCATGCGGCGCGTCGCGGCGATCTCGGCGGCATTGCGGTCGGCGAGGCCGCGCGGCAGCCGGGCGCGCAATTTCTGCGGTTTCTTGGGCTTGCTGGCTTTGTCTTGCATGCGCGCGTCGTATCAGCGCCGTGCGCTGATGTCATCCCTCACCCTTCCCGTTTTGGCATGGAGATGTCCCGCGTCTGGCCGTTCCCGCGCGGTCGCAAAGCTGATAGCGTGTGAAACGACCCGAACTCCAGACCGAACGAGGCCCGCAATGCTCGAGAAAACCCTGCCGCAAGCCGGCGCGCATGTGCCGAACGACCTCGCCGCGTTCTGGATGCCGTTCACCTCGAACCGCGCTTTCAAGCAGGCGCCGCGGATGCTCGCCGGCGCCAAGGACATGCATTATTTCACCACCGACGGCCGCAAGATCCTCGACGGCGCCGCCGGCATGTGGTGCTCCAACGCCGGCCACGGCCGCCGCGAAATCGCCGAGGCGCTGAAATTGTCGGCGGATACGCTGGATTACGCGCCGCCGTTCCAGTTCGCCCATCCGCAGGCGTTCGAGTTGGCGACCCGCATCGCCGACCTCGCGCCCAAGGGGCTCGACCATGTGTTCTTCTGCAATTCGGGCTCGGAGGCCGCCGATACCGCGCTGAAGATGGCGCTGGCCTATCACCAGATCTGCGGCGAGGGCGCGCGGACCCGGCTGATCGGCCGCGAGCGCGGCTATCACGGCGTCGGCTTCGGCGGCACGTCCGTTGGCGGCATGGTCAACAACCGCAAGATGTTCGGCACCCTGCTGTCGGGCGTCGATCACATTTCGCATACCTATGACCGCGAGAAGCAGGCCTTCAGCAAGGGCGAGCCGGATTACGGCGCGCATTTCGCCGACGACGTCGAGCGCCTCGTCAACCTGCACGGCGCCAACACCATCGCCGCCGTCATCGTCGAGCCGATGGCCGGCTCCACCGGCGTGCTGCCGGCGCCGAAGGGCTACCTCAAGCGGCTGCGCGAAGTGACGCAGAAGCACGGCATCCTGCTGATCTTCGACGAGGTCATCACCGGCTTCGGCCGTCTCGGCGCGGCCTTCGCCGCCGAACGCTACGGCGTCGTGCCGGACCTGCTGACCTTCGCCAAAGGCGTCACCAACGGCGCGGCTCCGATGGGCGGCGTGATCGCGCACGAGACCGTGCACGAAGCCTTTATGACCGGCCCGCCGCACGTCGTCGAACTGTTCCACGGCTATACCTATTCGGCGCATCCGCTGGCTTGCGCGGCGGGGCTGGCCAGCCTCGACATCTACAAGAATGAGGGGCTGTTCGAGCGCGCCAACAAGATGGAAGGGATGTTTGCCGACGCCGTGATGTCGCTGCGCGAGCATCCGAACGTCGTCGACATCCGCACCGTCGGCATTACGGCGGGCATCGACCTCGCGCCCGGCAAGGACGGCCCCGGCAAGCGCGGCTGGGATGCGCTCAATGCCGGCTTCCACGACAACGACATCCTGTTCCGCGTTGCCGGCGACACCATCGCGCTGACGCCGCCGCTGATCGTCAGCGAGGATCAGGTCGGCGAGATCGTCGAGAAGGTCGGCAAGGTCATCAAGGCGGTGGCGTAAGCCAATCGTCATGGCTTCGTCGTTGATCGTCATCGTCGGCGAGGACGATCGACGATGAAGCAATGACGGCCAACATGGAACTTTTGCTCCCACCTGCTTGTTCATGACGCAGAGGCCGCCGCATTGGCGGCCGGGTTGCGAATGAGGCGGATATGGGTGTGCAGGTTGGTGCGTTGCTGCGAGCGGGTCTCGGGCTGAAATTGACCCAGTTGAAGCTGGCCGCCACATCTTACGTCGAGGACCGCACCGATCACGGCAAGGATGTCGTCAAATCCTACGCGATCGGGGCCGGTTACTATGCCGCCGCAGGCCTGTTTTTTGTCGCCGCCTGCCTGGTCGGCGCCGGCGCGCTGTTTCACTACGTCGCCGACGCCTACGGCATCTATACGGCCTTTGCAGCGTCGGGCGGCGTGCTGGTGTTGCTCGCCATCATCACGGCCGCGATCGCCGCAACCAAGATGAAACCGCCGGTCGCGAAATATGCCAGCCTCGGCGACCGCCTGCGCACCGCGTTGACCGGTCAACGCGTCAAGTCCAGCCTGCTGCCGCGTGATGCCATCAAGGCGAGCGCCGCCGCGACGAAGCAGGTCTCGACGCGCGCGGCCGAGAGTCGTCCGGCGCCGGCCAAGCCTCATCGCAATCCGATCGAAAGCGCCCGCTCGGCGGCTGACGACGTGCTGCGCGCGCCACCTTATGCGCCGCCGGCCTCCACCGGCACGCCGGCCGTCACCAAGGCCGGCGCGGCATTGGCCGTGACGCTGCTCGGCTGGGCGTTGGCGCGGCGCTTCAACGCAACCGGGCGCATCAAGGCATAAGAAACATGTCGTGGCTGTCGGAGCGCGCCGAAGATCTGGCGATGGTCGCTGCCACCGCGATGCTGGCGATCGCCGCGCAGCGCCAGTTCTTTCCTGATAAGACGCCGCACGTCATTTCCGCCAGCGCTCCCTTACCAAAGCGCGATTATTCCGAACGCGTCGCCGAGCCGGATCGCGGCCGCGATTCGACCAATCCGCTGCAGATTCCGCGGCGCGGCTGGCGCGACATCTTCTGGCGCTTCTATCAGCGCACCGGCGAGGATCGTCTGTTCGCGATCGCCGCCGGCGTCGTGTTCTACGGCCTGCTTGCGGTCTTTCCGACCATCACCGCTCTGGTTTCGCTTTACGGCCTGTTCGCCGATCCGAAAACCATCGGCAACAATCTGCAATCGCTGGCGCTCATGCTGCCGGACGGCTCATTCCAGATCGTGCAGGATCAGATCGGCCGCGTGCTGAGCAAGGGCAATGCTGCGCTCGGCACCACCTTCCTGTTCGGTCTCGCGCTGGCGCTGTGGAGCGCCAATGCCGGCGTCAAGGCGGTGATCGACGCGCTCAACGTCGTCTATGGCGAGACAGAAAAACGCGGCTTTTTCAAACTCAACGCGCTGTCGCTGCTGTTCACAATCAGCGGCATCGCAGCGCTCCTGATGATGGTCGGCGCGGTGGTGGCGCTGCCGATCGTTCTCAACAACATCTGGATCACCGAGGAAGGCAAAAAGCTGATCAGCCTGGCGCGCTGGCCGATCATGCTGGTGCTGCTGCTGACGGCGCTGGGGCTGTTATATCGCTTCGGCCCGAGCCGGCTCGGCGCGCGGTGGGAATGGCTCAGCGTCGGCACTTTGGTTGCGGCGCTGCTGTGGATCGCCGGCTCGTCGCTTCTGTCATGGTACCTGTCGAACTTCGGCAATTACGACGCCACCTACGGCTCGCTCGGTGCGGCGATAGGTCTGATGATGTGGATGTGGATGTCGGCGATCATCGTGCTCTGCGGCGCGGAATTGAATTCCGAAATCGAGCACCAGACGGCCGTAGACACGACCGTTGGTGAGCGCAAACCGCTCGGCAGCCGCGGCGCGGTCATGGCCGACACGGTCGGCGCGGCGCAGGCGTAAATTCAATTCCGTCGTTGCGGGGCGAGAACGCCACTTGGCGGTCACGAACCCGGAATCGCAGCAAGATGAACGCGATCAGATTCCCCGTTGCGCGGATAGGGTTCGCTTGCGCTGCGCGCTTCGCGCCTGGGAACGACGATGCTCTCCCCGAATCAGCGTTGATGCTAGACTGTGCGGCGAAACTCCCGGATCGTCCGATCCCTGCCTTGGACAGTTGCGCGCGTCATGATCCGCATCTCCACGATTTTCGTCGGCATCTGCATGGTTCTGGTCGCGGCCTCGCTCGGCATCACGCTGTTCGCGATCGGCGGCCTCAGCGCCCTGCAATCCGGCATCGTCGGGTTGACGGTGCTGACCTTCATGATCCTGTTCAACGCCGTCTCGATGCGGATGCGAACGAACGGCGACATCCCGCAGCAAATCGACGATCTCTCGCGCGGCACCGCCGACCTGGCCAAGCAGATTGCGGAATTCGGCCGCCGGCTGTCAGCGATCGAAGGCAAGATCGTGTCGGCAAACTCCGCATCACAGGACCGCATGCAGGTGACAATGGGCGAGATCGGCGAGTTGGGCTCGCTGGTCCGGCAACTCGCGTCCTCGGTGGCGAGCCATGACGATCTGCTTGCGTCGGGCTGGGCCGGGACCGCCGTCATCGCGACCCCACCGCTGCAAACGGCACCGGAGATCGCGTCGCGACAAGACGCGCCACCCGCGCCCTTCGTGGAGTTGACACCACCCACACCAGCACCCGCACAGCCGGCCATCGCGCTTCGCGACAACGACCTGCTGGCCAGGATCAAAGGCGCGATCGAGGCCAACCGCATCGATATCTATCTGCAACCGATCGTCACGCTGCCACAACGCAAGGTGCGCTTCTACGAGGCCGTGACGCGGCTGCGCGACGACAGCGACGCGCTGATCACCGCCGAGCGCTTCATCG
The DNA here is from genome assembly GCA_964244735.1 of uncultured Tardiphaga sp. Classification (GTDB taxonomy): domain Bacteria; phylum Pseudomonadota; class Alphaproteobacteria; order Rhizobiales; family Xanthobacteraceae; genus Tardiphaga. Next base: position 119,230 of record CAXTJT010000003.1, on the reverse strand, counting down.
GCGCCGCCGAGGCCGCCGGCCTGATGGGCCGCATCGATCACGCCGTGATGCTACGTTGCATGCAGGTGCTGCGCCGTTTGATGGTGCGCAACAAGGACGTCGGCGTGTTCTGCAACATCGCCGCTGCGACGCTGCGCAGCGAAACGTCGTTTGCGCAGGTGCTGGATTTCCTCGAGGCCAATCGCGCGCTGGCCTCGTCCTTCGTGCTCGAATTCAAGCAGGCGACTTTCCGCAGCCTGAGCCCAATCGAGAGCGAGCATCTCGCGGCTCTGGCGCAGCGCGGCTTCCGTTTCTCGATCGACAACGTGACGGACCTGCGGATCGAGCCGCGCGACCTCGCCGATCGCGGCGTGCGCTTCATCAAGGTGCCGGCGGCGTTGCTGCTGGACAACCATCACACGGCCGCGAGCGACATCGACGCGGCTGACCTGTCGGATTTGCTCGGCCGTTTCGGAATCGACCTGATTGCCGAGCGGATCGAGGGCGAGCGCGCGGTGGTCGATCTGCTCGATTTCGACGTCCGGTTCGGTCAAGGATTCCTGTTTGCCGCACCTCGGCCGTTGCGGCCGGACGCGGCGTCGGCTACGGCAGAGCCTTCGCCCAGTTCGTCGGCCGACCGGCCGACGCCCGATCCGGCTCCCGCTTCGCAGGACATCAATGTTGCAAAACGGCCTTCGACATTCGACATTCCGCGCGATCCCACACGCGCCACCGGCAACGCAGCGCTCGCCCGTCGCTGACCGGCGGGCGCCGCGATGACGGAGCTGCGTTTCATCGACAATCTTCACGAGTTAACCGACAACGTCGATGTCATTCTGAGCGACATCTGGGGCGTGATCCATAACGGCCTCGAGGCCTTTCCCGACGCCTGCGATGCGTTGAACACGTTCCGCAAGCGCGGCGGCACCGTCATCATGATCACCAACGCGCCGCGCTCGGCCGACTCGGTGCAGCGGCAGTTACGCAAACTGCATATCGCCGACGACACCTATGATGCGATCGTCTCGTCCGGCGATCTGACGCGCAACTTCGTCGCTGGCCATGACGGGCAATCGATGTTCTGGCTCGGGCCGGAGCGCGACAATTCGATCTATCGCGGGCTCGATGTGCCGCGCGCGCCGCTGGAGAGCGCCGACTACATTGTCTGCACCGGTCCGTTCGACGACGAAACCGAAAGCGCGGAAGATTACCGCGCGATGATGATGCTGGCGCGGGCGCGCAACCTGCCGTTCATCTGCGCCAATCCCGACATCGTCGTGGAGCGCGGCGACCGGCTGATCTATTGCGCCGGCGCTATCGCTGAACTCTATCGCGAACTCGGCGGCGAGGTGATCTTCTACGGCAAGCCGCATCGCCCGATCTACGATCAAGCGCTGGCGCTCGCGAGCGCACAACGCGGCAACGCCACGCCGCTCGATCGCGTGCTGGCGATCGGCGACTCCGTGCGGACGGATCTGGCCGGCGCGCAGGGGTTCGGGCTGGATTGCCTGTTCGTGATCCGCGGCATTCATGCCGGCGAATTCGAGGGCCTCGATCAGTTGGACCCGGCCGCCGTGCGCGAATTGTTCGGCCATCCGCCAAAGGCGCTGACGCGCGAATTGAAGTGGTGAAGTAAGCCAGCGCACAATGTCATTCCGGGGCGCGCGCACCTCGTTGGTCCGAGCGAACCCGGAATGACGGCCTTCGGCCGTCAATTCACCGTGCGCGGCGGCGGGGTTGCGGTGACAGGCGGTACCGCCGCCGCTTGCGGCGCGCGGCCGACGACGACCGTGACGGAGCCCTGCCCCCAAATTCGCTGGGCGACGGCCTTGGCGTCGTCCAGTGTCACCGCATCGACGATCCCGTTTCGCTTCTCGATGTAGTCGATACCCAATTTGTCGTTCTGATATTGCAGCAGCGCACCGGCGAGCTTCGACGATGTATCGAGCGCCAGCATCTGCGAGCCCTTCAAATACGACTTCGCCTCGTCGAGTTCCTGCTGCGTCGGGCCTTCGCTGGCGAGGCGCCTGATTTCGGTATCGATCGACTCGACCGTATCGGTGGCGCGATCGGCGCGGGTGCCGGTCGAGCCGATGAACAGCGACGAGTGCTGCATCCACAGCAGCGATTCCGACACCGAGTAAGCGAGACCGCGCTTCTCGCGGACTTCCTTGTAAAGTCGCCCGCTCAAGCCGCCGCCGCCGAGAATATGGTTGACCACATAGGCCGACATGAATTTCGGATCGTCACGCGAAATGCCGGGCCCGCCGAACACAATATTGGTCTGCGGCACGTCCAGCGGAATGAAGAACTTCTGCGGCGGCTTGGCCGCGACAATGTCCGGCACCGGCGTCAGCGTCGCTTTGGACTGCAGGCCGCCAAAGGTCTTGTCGAGCAGCGCACCGAGCGTCGCCGCATCGATGTCGCCGACGACTGCGATCTTCAACGTGTCACGCGCGAGAATACGATTGGTATAGGCGCGAATGTCGTTGACATCGATCTTCGGCACGCTGACCAGCGAGCCGTTCGACGGCCGACCGTAGGGATGATCGCCGAACGCGGTCTCCATGAATTTCTTGCCGGCGATCGAGCCGGGATTTGAAATCTCGCGGCGCAGGCCGGACATGATCTGAGCGCGAATGCGCTCGACGTCCGGGGCATCGAACCGCGGCTGTGTCAGCGCGATGCGCAGCAAGTCGAAGGCTTCCTCGCGATTATCTTTCAACATGCGCAGCGAGCCGCGCAGATGATCGCGCGCGGCATTGAACGACAATTCGATCGCACGACGTTCAAGCCGTTCGCGGAACGCCTTGGAGTCCAGATCGCCCGCGCCCTCGTCGAGCAGGCCGGCAACCATGCCGGCAACGCCGGGTCTGTCCGCCGGATCCTGCGCGGCGCCCCCGTCAAAGGAATACTCCATCGCCACCAGAGGCACGGTCGCGTCCTGCACGAACCACGCCTCAATGCCGCCCGGCGACACCAGCTTCTGGATTTTCGCCGCCGCGAATGCGGGCAGCGGCGCGATGAACGAGACTGCGATCAAAGCAACGGCCGCGCGACGGGACAAGGTCATGTTGAAGTTCACGAGCGCTTCTCCTCACGCTTGGGGCCGGCGTCCTTGACGAGATAGCCGGTGACGGAGCGATTCTTGTCGAGCCAGGTCTGCGCCGCCTGCTTGACCTGATCGGCGGTGACGGCGGCGATGCGCGACGGCCACGCACGGATATCCTCGACGCTGAGCCCAGTGGTCAGCGCAGCGCCATACCAGCGCGCCAAGGTCGCCTGGCTGTCCTGGGCGTAAATCGCCTCGGCAATCAACTGGGTCTTGACGCGTTCGAGATCGGCCGCCGGCACGGCATTGGTCGCGACATCGGCGATGACAGCGTCGATCGCCTTTTCAACGTCGACGAATTCGACGCCCGGCTTGGGCGACGCCGAGATCATGAACTGCGTCGAATCGAGCGCCGTGCCCGAATAGCCGGCCCCGGCGCCGACTGCCAAAGGCTTGTCGACAACGAGCGCACGATAGAGATATGAATTCGCGCCGCCGCCGATCAGTTGCGCCAGCACGTCGAGCGCAGCACTCTCGCCCTTGGCGGCTGTCGTCGCCGACGGCACCAGATAATAGCGGCGCAGCCCCGTTTGCTCGACGCGCGGATCCGCCAGCGTCACGGTGCGCGGACCGGCCGGCACCGGCTCCTGCGGCCGATTGCGCGGACCGCCGATCGACGGCATCGCCGCGATCACCCCGTAGGTGCGCTCGATCATCGGCTTGATCTCGTCGGCATCGACGTCGCCGGCAATCACCAGCGTCGCATTGTTCGGCGCGTAGAAGCGCTTGTAGAAGGCCAAGGCGTCCTCGCGGTCGAGCTTCTCGATCTCCTGTTTCCAGCCGATGATCGGCCGGCCGTAGGGATGGTTGAGATACAGCGCAGCCATGATCTGTTCGGACAGCCGAGCATCGGGATTGTTGCCGACGCGCATATTGTATTCCTCGAGCACGACGTCGCGCTCGGGCAGGACATTTTCGTCCTTGAGCACGAGGTTGGTCATGCGGTCGGCTTCAAGCTCCATCATCTTGCCGAGTTCGGCTTTCGGCACGCGCTGGAAATAGCCGGTGTAATCGGTCGAGGTGAAGGCGTTCTCGCTGCCGCCGATCTTCTGCACGGTCTGCGAGAATTCGCCGACCGGATGATTGCTGGTGCCCTTGAACATCAGATGTTCGAGGAAATGCGCCAGCCCGGATTTCCCTGGCGTCTCGTCGGCCGAACCAACCTTGTACCAGATCATCTGCGTCACGACGGGCGTGCGGCGATCAGGGATCACCACGACACGCATGCCGTTGCTCAGCGAAAACGTCGCCGGCGGCGGCGCCGTCACGGTGGTCTGCGCGGAGACGGTCAGCGGGGCGGCGAGGAGGATCGCCGCGGCGGTAAGCGCAGAAATGGCGAAGCGGTGAAGAAAGGTCATGTGCGGATCAACCGTTCGTGAGGATGAAAATGCGAACGGCCCGCGCGTGCTGCGCAGGCCGTTTGAAATCAGATGACATTGGGATGGCCCGGCGGGCGCGCGTTGATCTGCAAGGCAAACCTTGATCGGTGCGAGCGCGACTTGCGCTCAATATTTGTTCTGCGAGGGGTTGTATTCCTTGTTCAGCGATTCCTTCGGCCCGGTGCCATAGGCGAAGTTCGACGACGGGGTCTGATAGCCCGACGGCGGCATGGTCAGCGTGTCACGCGTCGGCTCGGCGGTGAACGTCGTCGACTCGGTTTTGTTGCCGCCGCCGAACAGGCTCGACAGGCTGCCGGTAAAGCCGAGTTGCGACGGGCTGAGCTGGTTGCTGACGCCGGGGTCGCCCGGCATGTTGGTTTCGGCGGAGCGCTTCTGCGGACCCGTGCGGCCGACCGCGAGTTCGCTCGGCGTCAGCGGCCGGGCGTCTTCCTCGGGGGTCGGCTTGCGCTTGGCATTGGCGGCCTTCGCGGCCTTGCGGCGCGCGACGTCCGGGTCTTTCGGCCAGTTCGCGACATTGGTCTCGGTTTCATTCGCCGGCGACCGCAATTCGATCTTCGGCGGAACCACCAGCGGCGACCGCTCGCGATATTCGATGCCGGTGTTTTCCATGTTGGTGCCGCCGAGGCCCGTCATGATGTTCTTGATGATCTTCTCTTCAAAAGTGTCATCGTCATCGTCGATGGCATTCTGCGCATGGGCCAGACTGGTCGATAGCAACAATCCCATGCCGATCACAGCCGCGGATATCCGCAGCGCCCGCACGAGACTGTTTCGGGTCGGTTCGGTGGAGCGCATCGCCGTCATACTGGTCCCCGTTTCGCAAATCACCCGGATCGCCCGCAAGCCGGCCGATCCCCCGCAGCGGATATCGGCCGGGATCAGGGCGCTTTTACGGCGGGTGTGCCGAGGAAACTGTCATACAACAAGGCTGCCACTCCGGCAACGATGGCCGCGTCGGCCAGGTTGAAGACGTACCAGTTATAGGTCTTGCCGCCGATCTCGACATGCAGCAGCGCGAAATCGACCACCGCGCCATAGGCGAAGCGGTCGATGGCGTTGCCGATCGCGCCGCCGATGATAAGCCCGAGCGACACGGTCGCCAGCCGGTTGTGCGCCTTGGCCATCCAGATGCCGAGCACGATCACGGCGACAAACTTGAAAGCGATCAGCAGGAACTGGCCGGTGGCGCCAGCATCTGAAAACCAGCCATAGCTGATGCCGGTATTCCAGGCGAGAACGAGGTCGAAGAAGGAGGTGACGCGAGTCAGGCCGCGGCGGCCAAGGTCAAACACATACAGCAGCCACAGCTTCGAGGCCTGATCGAACACGAGCGACAGGACGGCAGCGATGACGCCGAGGCGCAGGCGGGAATTCACCGAGTAACTCCGCAACGCAGCGTCGTCCCCGCGCAGGCGGGGACCCAGTACTCATATGGTTTAAGTTTGAAAACGGCGATCAATGGCCGCGCTGCCCTTCAAATGCTGACCAGGAGTGTACTGGTTCCCCGCCTGCGCGGGGATGACGGCCTTACGTGTTGCGCCCCAACGCCTTCCATTCCCGCAGCGCCTGGGCATCGCGCGGCGAGACGTCCGGATACTCAGGATCCTCGCCGACGGTCGGAAGAATCTTCCACGATCGCGCGCATTTGGCCCCGACCGCCTGTTCGACAATGACGGCGATGCCGGGGACATCCGGCAGCGTGAACGCGCCGGACGGCGCGTCCTCGCCATCGCGCAGAATGTGCAGTTCGTAATTCGAGGTAATGCAAACTTCGGCCCAATCGACATCGAGCGACACGTCCTGATAGTTCGACGCGACATAGATCATGGGTGACGCTTCGAGCGACGAGCCGATCCGCTTGGCCGCGCGCTCGACTTCGAGCGCACCGGTCACGACTTTGCGGACGGCGCGAACCACGAGCCATTTTTTTTCAAGTGCATCGGCGCGAGAACCGCCGAGGTTTGTCGGGAACGTCGTCAGATGAATCGATGGCTCGGCGTCCGGCCGGTACAGCCGCCACGCCTCTTCGGCCGTGAACGACAGCACCGGCGCGAGCCATTTCAGAATGGCGTCGCAGAGCGTGTCGATCACGGTCAGGGCCGCCTTGCGCGCCACCGAGGACGGCGGGTCGCAATACAGCGTGTCCTTGCGGATGTCGAAATAGAACGCCGACAATTCCGTGTTCATGAACGCCGCGAGCGTCGCGACCACGGTCTTGTAATCGAACGTCTCATAGGCGCGGCGAACCTTGTCGTCGACCTTGCTCAACTCATGCAGCATCAGCCGTTCAAGTTCGGGCATGTCGCTCACCGCAACAACATCGCTGCGCTTGAAATGATGCAGCGTGCCGAGCATCCAGCGGATGGTGTTGCGCAGCTTGCGATAGGTCTCGATCGTGGTCTTCAGGATTTCCGGACCGATGCGCTGGTCGTCGGAATAATCCGTCGCGCAGACCCACAGCCGCAGGATGTCCGCACCGGACTCCTTGATGATCTTTTGCGGCTCGACCGTATTGCCGACCGACTTCGACATCTTGCGGCCGTTCTCGTCGAGCGTGAATCCGTGCGTCAGCACGATGTCGAACGGCGCGCGGCCGCGCGTGCCGCAACTCTCCAGCAGCGACGACTGGAACCAGCCGCGATGCTGGTCGGAGCCTTCGAGATACATCACGGTGTCGGCGCCGCCATCGACCTTGCGGACAATCGTGCCGAGGCTCGGAAAGTTCTGGCGGTCTTCGAGCACGAAGGCGTGGGTCGAGCCGGAATCGAACCAGACGTCGCAGATGTCATCGACCTTCTGCCACGACTCGCTTGAATGCGCGCCGAGGAAACGCGCGCGCGCGCCGTCGGCATACCAGGCGTCCGCTCCCTCCTCCATGAAGGCCTCGGCGATGCGCAGATTGACGGTCTCGTCCTGCAGGATTTCGACCGATCCGTCGCCGCGTTCCTTGACGAAGACCGCGATCGGCACGCCCCACGCGCGCTGACGCGAGATCACCCAGTCGGGCTTGGAATTGACCATGCCGTTGATGCGGTTCTGGCCCGACGGCGGCACCCATTGCGCGACGCGGATGGCGTGCTGCGCGCGGGCGCGGAGGGTCATCTCCCCTCCCCCTTGCGGGGAGGGGTCGGGGGTGGGGGTCAACGCAGCCGGCGTGCCTGTTGCGTACCCCCCTCCCTGACCCTCCCCCGCAGGGGGGGAGGGAATAGAAAGAGCCTTGTCCATCGCGATGAACCATTGCGGGGTGTTGCGATAGATCACCGGCTTCTTCGAGCGCCAGGAATGCGGATATTGATGCTTGAGCCGGCCGCGCGCGAGCAGCATGTTGGCCGCGATCAGCGCCTTGATGACGGCCTCGTTGGCGTCGCCCTTCTCGCCCTTGTCGGTGAGCACCCGCGTGCCGGTGAAACCGGGCGCCTGCTCGGTCAGCGCGCCGTTCTCGTCGACCGTATAGGGAATCGTCGTCGCGATGCCGCGCTCGGCCAGCGCCCGGCCGTTCGCCATCCAGATGTCGAAATCCTCGCGGCCATGGCCGGGCGCGGTGTGGACGAAGCCGGTGCCGGTGTCGTCGGTGACGTGATCGCCGTCAAGCAGCGGCACGACGAAATCGTAACCGCCGCCAAAGCCCGCCAGTGGATGTTTGCATTCGAGCGCGTCGAGAATATCGGCCGACATATCGCTGCTGCGCTCATAGGCCGTGACGCGCGCCTGCTTGAACACGCTTTCTGCCAGCGAATCCGCGAGGATAAGGAGATCATCCGGCTTGGCCCAATTGTCCGCGGCGGCGTCCGTCACCTTGTAGAGACCATAGGAAATCTTCGACGAGAACGAGATCGCCCGGTTGCCCGGCAGCGTCCACGGCGTCGTCGTCCAGATCACGACTGAGGCGTTGGCGAGCCGGCCGAAATTGGCGGCGACCGGAAATTTCACCCACACCGTGTCCGACGTGTAATCCTCATATTCGACTTCGGCTTCGGCCAAAGCGGTCTTCTCGACCACGCTCCACATCACAGGTTTGGAGCCGCGATACAGCGTGCCGTTGGCGGCGAACTTCATGAGTTCGCGCGCGATCTGCGCCTCGGCCGGATAGCTCATCGTCGCGTAAGGGTGATCCCAGTCGCCGATGATGCCGAGACGTTTGAACTCCTCGCGTTGCACGTTCAGCCAGTGCCCGGCATAGGCGCGGCATTCCTTCCGGAACGCGATCATCGCCGCCGAGTCGCGGAAATCAGGCTTGGTCTTGCCCTTGGAGCGGTAGTTTTCCTCTTCGATCTTCCATTCGATCGGCAGGCCGTGGCAGTCCCAGCCCGGCACATAGTTGCTGTCGAAGCCGAGCATCTGCTGGCTTTTCGTCACCACGTCCTTGAGAATTTTGTTCAGCGCGTGCCCGATATGGATGTTGCCGTTGGCATAGGGCGGGCCGTCATGCAGCACGAATTTCGGTCGGCCGGCGGCGGATTTGCGGAGCTGCCCGTAGAGGTCGATCTCGGACCAGCGCGCCAGCATTTTGGGCTCGCTGGTGGGCAGGCCCGCGCGCATCGGAAACTCCGTCTGCGGCAAATACAGCGTCGCGGCGTAATCGTTGCCCTCGGGCTTGGCGGATTTCTTCGGCTTTTCGGTGATGTTATCGGTCATGGCGGGCTGAATAGCGTGTTTTGGCTCATTTGAGAAATCGAGCGGCACTCTTTCTTCCCTCTCCCCTTGTGGGAGAGGGAAGCTGAACTTGATCGTCGCACTCAGAACTAACGCCGCACCTTCGCCGGATTGCCGACCACCGTCGCTGCGGCGGGCACGTCGCGCGTCACCACGCTGCCGGCCCCGATCACCGCGCCATCGCCGATCGTGACGCCCGGCACAATGATCGCGCCGCCGCCAATCCAGACATCCTTGCCGATCGCCACCGGGCGGCCGAATTCGAGCCCCGTCGCGCGGGTCGCCGCATCGCGCGGATGATCGGCCGCGTAAATCTGCACGGCCGGTCCAACCTGGGTGCGGTCGCCGATCACGACCGGCATGATGTCGAGGATGACGCAGTTGAAATTCATGAACACGCCGTCGCCGAGCGTGATGTTGTAGCCGAAATCGCAGAAGAACGGCGGCCGCACCACGGCGTCCTTGCCGACCTGCTTGAACTGCTCGACCAGCAGACGATGGCGCTCGCCGGCGGGCGAATCCATCATCGCATTGTAGCGCGCCATCCAGTTCTTGGCATTGGCCTGGTCGATGTGCAATTGCGGGTCGAGGCCGGGATTGTACAACTCGCCCGCCAGCATCTTTTCTTTCTCGGTCTTCATCCCAGTGCTCCGAATTGCGGGAAAGCATGCGGCGCGGCCGCCAGCATCGCGCGCGCGCGCGCCGAATCATCGTCCATCTGCTTGATCAGCGCGCCGATACCGTCGAACTTCAACTCCTCGCGAATGAAGCCGATGAAGGCGATGTCAAGAGATTTCCCGTAAAGGTCGCCCTTGAAGTCGAACAGAAAAGTCTCCAGCAACGGCGCGCCGTTGTCGAAGGTCGGGCGGCGGCCGAAACTCGCGACGGCATCGTATCGCTCGGCGCCCTTCCCCACCCGCACGGCATAGATGCCGTGCTTCAGCCCGCAATCCGGATCGAGCCGGATATTGGCGGTCGGATAGCCGAGACCGCGGCCGCGCTTTTCGCCGTGAATCACTTCGCCCGAGACGAACCACGGGCCGCCCAGCATTTCGGTCGCGGCCTGAACCTCGCCCTCAGCCAAAGCCATACGAATGGCGCTGGAGGACACCGGTCGCTCGGCGATATCGACATGCGGCTGAACTTCGACCGCGATGCCGAGACGCGGCGCCTCGGACACCAGCAGGCCCGGCGAACCGACACGGCCCTTGCCGAAATGGAAATCATAGCCGACCGCGATTCCGCTGATGCCGAGCCGCGCGATCAGGTCGCGGGCGATGAATTCATGCGCCGGGGTTTCGGCGCGGCCCTTGTCGAAATGCATCACCACCGCGCCGGCCAGTCCGGTTCCGGCCAGCAGGCGCAATTTGGCCGCCTCGTCGGTGAGCCGGAATTGCGGCGTGCGAGGGCTGAAATATTTGCGCGGATGCGGCTCGAACGTCACCGCCAGCGCCGGCCGGCCGAGATCGCGGGCCATCCCCAGCGCAGCGTCGATCACCGCGCGATGGCCGAGATGGACGCCGTCGAAATTGCCCAGCGCGACCACTGCGCCGCGCGGAATCGCAGTCTCGGCCGTGTCGTCGCGAATAATGGTGAAATTGGTAGCGGAAGGCGGGAGCGCGGTGGGCATGGCGAAGCAGTCTGTCGAGGACAAGATTTTGGGAACCGTGACGCCTCCCCGCCAGTCAAGTCAAGGAAGGACCGCTATGCGATTAACGCGGCGTTTAAGGCACGGTGCTAGACCTTCCAGCCAGTTTGTCGCGGCCGGCATCGGCCCGATCGAGAGGGTGTTGCATGGCCGTCGATTTGTCGATGCCGGTCCTGGTGGTGGACGACTACGGCACCATGGTCCGCATTATCCGCAATCTTCTGAAACAGCTCGGTTTCGACAATATCGACGACGCCAATGACGGCTCGGCGGCATTGGTCAAGTTGCGGACCAGGCGCTACGGCCTCGTGATTTCCGACTGGAACATGGAGCCGATGACCGGCTTTGACCTGCTGAAGGTGATCCGCGCCGATCCGGCGATGGCCAAGACGCCATTCATCATGATCACCGCCGAATCCAAGACCGATAACGTCATCGCCGCCAAGAAGGCCGGCGTGAACAATTACATCGTCAAGCCGTTCAACGCCGCCACGCTGAAGGCAAAGATCGAGGCCGTGTTTCCCAGCATGACGCCCGCATAAACGCGCTATCATAGAGGCATCCGATTCCCGCGGCCGACGCCGCTGTGGTGACGCCATGCTGCGGATTGCCCGCGATATCCTGCTGAATGAAGACGACGTCGAGATCAGCTTCGTTCGCGCCTCCGGACCGGGCGGGCAGAACGTCAACAAACTCTCGACGGCCGCGCAATTGCGCTTCGACACAAGCAAATTGACACTGGCCGAGGACGTCGCGATCCGGCTGGCGCGGATGGCCGGGCAGCGCATGACCAAGGACGGCGTCATTGTCATCCACGCCCAACGCTTCCGCACGCAAGAGCGCAACAAGGCCGATGCGATGGATCGGCTCGTCGACCTGCTCCGCGAGGCGGCGGTGCGTCCGATCCCGCGCCGCGCAACGAAGCCGACATTCGGCTCCAAGCTGCGCCGGCTCGACGGCAAGAAACGCCGTAGCGATGTGAAGGCCAAGCGCGGCAGCGGCGGGTTCGAAGATTAGGCGCCGCTGACAAATACGCTGCGCCGCAGCATCTTTTGTCGTGCTTTGTTCACGCCTCAACAGCCCGCTACTACCAACGCGCAATGACACAGACCTAACCTCGCTTCCGCAATGGTGTGAGCGACGAATGAAACTGCGCGCGCTGGTTCTGATGGCTGCAATATCCTGCAACGTATTGATGACGACCGACACCACATCGGCGCAGATGGCGTTGCCCGAGGCCAAGGCGCTCGACGGCGCGACCGCGTTCAGACAGCAGTGCGGTGTCTGCCACACGACGAATCTCACCGACACGCCACGGCAAGGCCCGACGATGGCCAAGATCGTCGGCCGCAAGGCCGGCAGCGTCGACAGCTTCAAATATTCGGCCGGTTTCGCGCTGGTAGATTTCTCGTGGGACGAGACCAGGCTCGATGCGTGGCTGACCAATCCGCAGGCCGTCATCCCCGGCGCGGTCATGGCCTACAAGCAGGCCAAACCAGAAGTCCGCACGGCCATCATCGGCTATCTGAAAGGTCTCAACTGAATGGCGAAGATGGTGCATTCGATGATCCGCGTGCGCGACGAGGCGAAGGCGTTGGATTTTTATGCGCGCGCTTTCGGCCTGCAGATCAAGGACCGCATCGCGTGGCCGGATTTCGCGCTGATCTATCTCGTGCATCCGTCGTCGAGTTTTGAACTCGAACTCACGGTGAATTTCGATCGCGACAAACCTTATGAGCTTGGCGACGGCTACGGCCATCTCGCGGTGGTCGTCGACGATGTCGATGCCGAACATGCGCGCTTCGAGACGGACGCACTCGCGCCCGGCCCGCTGCGCGATTTCAAGCACGACGGAAAAACGCTGGCGCGCTTCTTTTTCGTCGCCGATCCCGACGGTTACAAAATCGAGGTGATCCAGAAGGGCGGACGCTTCGGATAGTTCACCAGATCAATTCGCGTCATAAAAACAAGCAACGGAGGAATGCCATGAGAGAAGTCGATCCCCGCTCGAAACATTCGCGGCGCACGTTCCTGAAAGGCGCGGCCGCCGCCGCCCCCGTGGCTGCGATCGCCATATCCATTCCGCTCGGCGTCGATGACGCATGGGCGGCCGACGCCACGACGCTGCAGCCGACGACGCTGAAGACGATGGTGAAGGTCGCGCGCGACATCTATCCGCACGATATGCTGGTGGACAGCTACTACATCACGGCCGTCAAGCCATGGGACGGCAAGGCGGCGAAGGATGCCGCGATCAAGGCCACGCTGGAAGACGGCGTGAAGCGCCTCGATCAGGACGCGCAAGACAAACACAAATGCAATTACGCGCAGGTGCCGTGGGAAGCGGACCGCGTGGTGCTGTTGCAGGCCATCGAGCAAACCGCGTTCTTCAAGACGCTACGCTCCGACCTCGTGGTGTCGCTCTACAACCAGGAAGAGCTGTGGCCGAAATTTGGCTACGAGGGCTCCTCCGCCGAGCATGGCGGCTACATCAAACGCGGCTTCAACGACATCGACTGGCTGCCGAAGGTCTGACGCGTCAACGTCATTCGCAATCGGACAGATCAGCATTCGGGAGGATTTCAGATGGCTAAATTCGATCTCAATGACGATGGCGTCGTGGTCATCGTCGGCTCCGGTGCCGGCGGCGGCACGCTCGGCAACGAACTCGCGCAGAAGGGCGTCAAGGTCGTCATCCTCGAAGCCGGGCCGCGCACCGAAATTCAGGATTTCGTCAACAACGAATGGGAGAGTTTCACCCAACTCGCCTGGACCGACATGCGCACGACATCCGGCTCGTGGCGCGTGGCGAAGGACTTCGCCAATCTCCCGGCCTGGATCGTCAAATCCGTCGGCGGCTCGACCGTGCACTGGGCCGGCGCGTCGTTGCGGTTCGACGAGCACGAGTTCCGCATCAAGAGCGCCTATGGCGGGTTGGCCGGCGCGAACCTGCTCGACTGGCCCGTGACGCTGTCCGAGATGGAGCCGTGGTACGCCAAGGCCGAGAACAAGATGGGCGTGACGCGGACCAACAACATCCCCGGCCTGCCCGGCAACAACAACTTCAAGGTGCTCGAAGCCGGCGCCAAGAAATGCGGCTACAAGGAGGTCCATACCGGCCGCATGGCAATCAATTCCGAGCCGCGCGACGGCCGCGGGTCGTGCCAGCAGATCGGCTTCTGCTTCCAGGGATGCAAATCCGGCGCGAAATGGTCGACGCTCTACACCGAGATTCCGAAGGGCGAGGCCACGGGGAATCTCGAGGTGCGCCCCTCCAGCATGGCGATCAAGATCGAGCACGACGCCGCAGGCAAGGTCACAGGCGTGGTTTATGCGGACGCCGACGGCAAGACGCAACGGCAGAAAGCCCGCATCGTCGCGGTCGCGGGCAATTCGATCGAGAGCCCGCGTCTGCTCCTCAACAGCGCCTCGAACCTGCACCCGGATGGCCTTGCCAATTCATCGGGACAGGTCGGCCGCAACTACATGCGGCACATGACCGGCAGCGTCTATGGCGTATTCGACAAGTCGGTTCACATGTATCGCGGCACGACGATGGCCGGCATCATCCGCGACGAGGCGGCGCATAATCCCAAGCGCGGCTTCATGGGCGGCTACGAGATGGAAACGCTCTCGCTCGGCCTGCCGTTCATGGCGGCGTTCCTCAATCCCGGCGCGTGGGGCCGCCCTTTCACGACGGCGATGGAAGGCTATCCGCGCATGGCCGGCATGTGGCTGGTCGGCGAGGATATGCCGCAGGAGACCAACCGCATCACGCTCGATGCAACCGCCAAGGATAAAAATGGCATGCCGGTCGCCAGCGTGCATTACGACGATCACCCCAACGACATCGCGATGCGCAACCATGCCTACAAGCAGGGTGCGGCGGTGTACGAGGCGATCGGCGCGACGGTGACTTATCCGACGCCGCCCTATCCGAGCACGCACAACATGGGCACCAACCGGATGAGCGCGAAAGCGCGCGACGGCGTGGTCAACAAGTTCGGCCAGACCCACGACGTCAAGAACCTGTTCGTCTCGGACGGCAGCCAGTTCACTTCTGGCGCGGCATGCAACCCGACGCTGACCATCGTGGCGCTGGCGATCCGCCAGGCCGACCATATCGCCGGCGCGATGGGACGGAAGGAGATTTGAGAGGCAGTCGGGATTAGGCAGTCGGCAGTCGTTTTTCCTGAAATCGGCATGGCCGACTGCCGATTGCCGATGTGCCTTTTTTATTCCGCCGCCACCATGCGCGGCCCATGGCGGTCATGCAGTTCCGGCAAGACGGTTGCCGCGCGCGAGCGATAGATGAGGCACGAGCAGCGCAGCAGCGAGGCGAAATTACTGACCTCGCCGGTATGGTCGAGCACTTCGTCGTGCAGCTTGGTCAGGAATTTGCCAAGGCTCATGTCTTCTTTGGCTGCGATTTCCTCAAGCGTGTCCCAGAACGACATTTCGAGCCGGATCGACGTGCAGTGCCCGCCAATCCGCAGCGACCGGGTCTGCGATTCGTAGTCGCGCGTCGGCTGGTGGGCGAACAGGCTGCACATGGGGCGTCCTCCGTGCTGTTTATAGCTTTTCTAAACGATATACCGGGTCTGCTGCGGCCACAACGGCCAGATGCGCCGCGCAGCGATTCCCTCAGGGCGGCTTTGCCAAGCGGCCGCACTCCCGCCGCGGTCCGAAACACCCTAGATTGACGGTCCTGCCGCCCGAGTCGTCGACGATGCCCGTCCGCCAATTGCCAGAAGCCATCGTCAACCGCATCGCCGCAGGCGAAGTGGTCGAGCGTCCGGCCAGCGTCGTGAAGGAACTGGTCGAGAACGCGATCGACGCTGGCTCCAGCCGCATCGACATTTTCAGCGACGGGGGTGGACGGCGGAAGATCGTCATCACCGACGATGGTGACGGCATGACCCATGCGGACCTCGCGATCGCGACCGACCGCCACGCCACGTCGAAGCTCGACGATGCGGATCTGCTGCAGATCAAGACGCTCGGCTTTCGCGGCGAGGCGCTGCCGTCGATCGGCGCGATCGCGCGGTTGAGCATCGCGACGCGCCACGCCAGCGAGCCCCATGCGTGGTCGCTTGGCGTCGATGCCGGCGCACGCACGGCGATCATGCCGGCGGCCCTGAACCACGGCACCCGCGTCGAGGTCGGCGATCTGTTCTATGCGACGCCGGCGCGGTTGAAATTTCTCAAGACCGATCGTACCGAGGCCGAGGCGATCCGCGAGATCGTGCGCCGACTGGCGATGGCGCGGCCCGATATCGCCTTTACGCTGGCCGGCGAGGAGCGCGCGCCGGTGACATGGAGTGCGGCACTCCCCGGCGCGGCGGGACGTCTGACGCGGCTCGGCGATATTCTCGGGACGGAGTTTCGTCTCAGCGCCATCGAGGTCGAGGCCGCGCGCGAAGGAGTTCGTGTCGACGGCTTTGCGGCCGCGCCGTCTCTGACAAAGGCCAATGCTCTCGGGCAATACTTGTTCGTCAATGGCCGCCCGGTGCGCGACAAGCTGATCCTCGGCGCGGTGCGGGCGGCCTATGCGGACTACCTGCCGCGCGACCGCCATCCGATCGTCGCGCTGTTCGTCACGCTCGATCCTGCCGAGGTCGATGCCAATGTGCATCCAGCGAAAACCGAAGTGCGGTTTCGTCATGCGGGACTCGTGCGCGGGCTGATTGTCCACGCGCTGAAAGACGGCCTCGCGCGCGAAGGCAGGCGTACGGCGGCGAATGGCGGCGGCGAGGCGTTGAATTCGTTTCGGCCGTCTTATGCGCCGGCCTTCATGCCGCGCAGCAACTGGGATTGGCGCGCGTCACCAGCCGCGCCGGTGCAAGGTTTTGGCGAAAACACGCAGGCGCGATTCGACGTCGGCGCGCCGTCCGCCGACATCCGCGACGACGCAGAAACACCCGCAGAAATGCTGGATCGCCCGCTCGGCGCGGCGCGCACGCAGATTCACGACACCTACATTGTGGCGCAGACGCGCGGCGGCCTGATCGTGGTCGATCAGCACGCCGCGCATGAGCGCATCGTCTACGAAAAGCTGAAGGCCGCGCTCGCCGCACATGGCGTGCAGCGGCAGATCCTGCTGATTCCGCAGATCGTCGAACTCGACGAGAGCACGGTGGAGAAGCTCGTCGCGCGCAGCAACGAGCTGGCGTCGTTCGGACTTGCGATCGAGAGCTTTGGCCCAGGCGCGGTCGCGGTACGCGAAACACCGTCACTGCTCGGCACGACCGATGCGCAAGCGATGCTGCGCGATCTCGCCGAGCACATGGCGGAATGGGATGAGGCATTGCCGCTGGAGCGACGTTTGATGCACGTCGCAGCGACGATGGCGTGTCACGGGTCGGTCCGCGCGGGACGGCGGCTCAAGCCCGAGGAAATGAACGCGCTGCTGCGCGAAATGGAAGACACGCCGAATTCCGGCCAGTGCAATCACGGCCGTCCGACCTATGTCGAATTGAAGCTGACGGATATCGAAAAGCTGTTCGGGCGGAGGTAATCGTCCGGCATTGCCGAGCGTCAACGGCAGCGGCTCCTTCTCCCCGTTCTTACGGGGAGAAGGTCGGGATGAGGGGCGAGCGACCCTCAAATGCTGCATCTATGTCGATGTCGTGCCTGGCCCCTCACCCGCCGCTTCCGGGCAACGCTGTGCGTTGCCGGGCGGCGACCTCTCCCCGTGAAGAACGGGGAGAGGTGAGGATGAACTCAGGCGCTACCGCCGCCCCACCCTTGCCGCGTGAAGCCGCTGCATCACGAACAGCTTGAATGCCGCGGCATCGTCGAATGCGAGCGTCACGGGAAATCCGACGATGCCTTCGCTTGCCGTACCGAGCCGCGCGAGATCCTTCTGCGTCGTCACCAGCGTCAGGCCCTCGCGTGACGCTTGTGCGCGCAACGATGCCATTTCCGCATCCGTGAACCTATGATGATCGGAAAAGGCGCGATCCGCCACGACATCGATGCCTGCCGCGCGCAGCGTGCGGATGAAGCGCGCGGGATCGCCGATCCCGGAAAATGCCAGCACGCGCTTGCCTTTCAACATTTCAACCGAACGTGCGTCGGCCGCGAGCCGCGCGCGCAGGACCGGCTTGTTTTGCGCTTTCACCAAAGCAGCAATGCCATCCGCCGCGACGCCATCGCCGACGATCACCAACGCATCCGTCACGGCGATCTGGCCATCGAGCGGCGCGCGCAGCGGCCCGGCCGGAAACACACACCCGTTGCCGACGCCGCGATCACCGTCGATCACGATCAGGGAGATGTCCTTCACCAGCGCCGGATTCTGAAAGCCGTCATCCATCACGATGACGCTGGCGTTGCGCGACCGCGCCAAGGCCGCGCCTGCGACGCGGTCGCGCGCGATCGCCACCGGCACGTCGCGCGCCATCATCAACGGCTCGTCGCCAACGTCCGCTGCCGTGTGCCGCGAAACATCGACACTGACCGGGCCGTTCAGCCGCCCGCCATAGCCGCGGCTTAACACGACTGGCGTCTCACCGATCTCACGCAACAGGGCAATCAGCGCGAGCGTGGTCGGTGTCTTGCCGGCGCCGCCGACGTGATAATTGCCGACGCACAGCACCGGCACGCCGGGCGCGAGCCCCTGTTTCCGCATCCGCGCCGCCGTGAGTTCGCCGTAGATCGCGCCAAACGGCATCAGCAACCAAGCGAGCCACGATCCGCGCTGATGCCAGAAGTCCGGCTCACGCATCGGCGTTCCGCTCCAGCCGCAACTGCACAAGATAGGGCGTTAGCGCCGCGATCGTGCGGTCGAGCGCGCCGCCAAGATGAACGACGACCGCGGTCCCGGCATCGATGGTTGCCTGCCGCGCGTCGTCATTGGCCAGCCATTGCCCGAGTTGCTTGGCCAGCGCTTCGGAATCGTCCACCTGCCGCGCGCCGCCGGCGGCATCGAGCGCCGCGAAAACGTCCGTGAAGTTGAACACATGCGGGCCGTGCACGATGGCCGCCCCCAGCTTGATCGCCTCGATCGGATTCTGCCCGCCATGGAGCACCAGCGAGCCACCTATCACGACGACGGGCGACAGCCGATAGAACAGCCCCATTTCGCCCATGGTATCGCCGACATAGAACCCGTTGCTGTCATCCGGCACCTCGCCGCGCGAGCGCAACGCCGCCTTTGCGCCGGCGACGCCGATCAAAGCCGCGATGGCTTCGCCGCGCGACGCATGGCGAGGCACGATGACCGTCAGCAGTTTCGGAAAATAATTCTGCAGCGCGCGATGCGCGGCGATGATGATTTCGTCTTCGCCCGGGTGCGTCGAGGCGGCGACCACGATCGGCCGCCCGCGCGTGGCCGTCTTCAGCATCTGCAAGCGCAGATCGTCGGCCGGCGGTGCCGGCACGTCGAGCTTGAGATTACCGGTATTGACGACGTTGCGGCCACCGAGCGCCGAAAAGCGTTCCGCGTCGGTGTCGGATTGCACGAGGCAGCCCTCGAAGCGGCCGAGCAGCGCCGAGATCGTGCCGTGCATTCTCTGCCAGCGCGGAAACGAACGCTGCGACATGCGACCATTAATCAACAGCATCGGCAGCTTCTGCGCCGATGCGCCAAGAATGAGATTCGGCCACAGATCCGATTCAACAAAAAGGGCCAACGACGGCTTCCAATGCGCGAGGAAGCGCGCGACGAAGCGTGGCGAGTCATAGGGGATATATTGATGAATGATGTCGGACGGAAAGCGTTTGGCCACGATATCGGCGGACGTCACCGTGCCGGAGGTCAGCAAAATGCGCAGGTCCATCTCGCGCAGTCGCTCGATCAACGCCGCCGCCGCCAGCACTTCGCCGACGCTGGCACCATGAATCCACACCAGCGGTCCCGGCGGCCGCGACGCATCGGTGAAGCCGCGACGCTCGTTGCAGCGTGCGGAGTCCTCCTTGCCCGCGCGCATCCGCTTGCGGATCATCATCGGCGCGAACAGAGAGGCCGCACCCGACAGGCTTTGATACAGCCGCAGCGTGAAGGGCAGCGCTTCAGGCATGGGGCTTACAGACGCCGGCGTCGCTGGTCGCACTCACGCTGTCGAACCCGTCGCTGCGGCCGACATGATCGTAAGCTCGCCTTGTGACGTCGTTGAGCGTCGTTTCCAACCGCAAGCGCAACTCCTCCATCGTCGCGGAATCCGCATCGCGCGGCACATGGATGATGTCGCCGCCAACCAGCGCGCCGCGCCCGAACGGCATGCTGATGGTAGTCTGGTCCCAGTTCTTCAGGCGAACAAATCGGCTGGTCGCAATCGCGAACGGCATGATCGGCCGGCCGCTCTCGCGCGCAAGCATGATGATGCCCAAACCAGCCTTGCGAGCCCGCTTCGGCACGTCGGCGGTGAGCGCCATGTTGTAGTGCTGCTCGAGCGTCGTCACCATTTCCCGAAAAGCACCGACGCCGCCTTTGCGGTGAAACGCCGAACCATGATCGCCCGACCCGCGCACCGTTCCAACGCCGAGCCGTTCGGCGGCGCGCGCATTGATCTCGCCGTCGCGGTGACGGGAGATCAAGACCTTGGCGCGATGATAGGGGCGCTTGATGAAGGGCGTCATGAAATGCTGGCCGTGCCAGAAGGCGAGGATCACCGGAAGCTTCGGCTCGACAAGTTCGTAGATGTCGGGCGGGTCAAGCTTGAACGTATTGGTGCGCCACACCAGCCGCAGAAATACGGCGGCGATAAAGCCCGCAGCGCCCTGAAACCAGTCGGCCTGCGTCAGATTGCGTAGAACAGCCTTCAATGTGCCAGCTTCGCATCTGCGTGTTTGCCGGTTTCCGGATCGAGCAAGCGGTGAAGGTGCACGATGAAATAACGCATATGGGCATTGTCGACGGTCTGCTGCGCCTTCGCCTTCCAGGCGGCGAAAGCCGTCGCGTAATTCGGATAGACGCCGACGACTTCGACCTGCGAAAGATCCTTGAAGGTGACGTGTTCGAGATCGGTCAATTCGCCGCCGATGACGAGATGAAGCAATTGCTGCGGTTGGTCCGACATCACTCAATTTTTCCTGTCGCAGCGTGCCGATTGCAACGTCGCGGACGCGCGATCACCATCGTCAACTTAACCCGCCCATTACCAACGTAAAGGCCGATCCTTGAAGCGCTGGACAAGATCAGC
The DNA here is from genome assembly GCA_964244735.1 of uncultured Tardiphaga sp. Taxonomy (GTDB): domain Bacteria; phylum Pseudomonadota; class Alphaproteobacteria; order Rhizobiales; family Xanthobacteraceae; genus Tardiphaga. The sequence continues at coordinate 98,293 of CAXTJT010000003.1, read as the reverse complement.
GTGGCGATCGCGCCCTGCGGCGACGAGCGTCCCGTGCGTCACGTCCCGGCGATTATACAGAATCGGATCGCCGACGAGTTCGGTCAACCTACCATCGGCTTCATGGACGATCAAATCCGCTGCCGCCAGATCCCAGTCCTTGCTGGCTCCGCCAGCAAAAGCGGCATCGAGCACGCCGTCGGCGACGCGACACAGCCGCAGCGCCAGCGAGCCGATCCGGGGATACAATGTGATATCGCGCCCTCTGTCCGACAGCCGCTCGACCATCGGCTTCGGCCCGGCCACGCGGGCAAAATCGATAGATGTGCCCGGCGTCGCCCGAAGCGATCGGCCGTTCAAGGTCGCGCCGCCCGCCCGCTGAGCGAGGAAGAACTCGTCCGTTACCGGCGCGAACACCGCCGCCAGCACCGGCACGGCATCTCGCACAAGCGCCACGCTGACACACCAGTCGGAGCGGCCGGCGAGATAGCCGCGGGTGCCGTCGATCGGATCGACGATCCAGGTGAATTCCTTGCCGAGCCGCGCGGTGTCATCGACACTCTCCTCGGACAGCCAACCATAACCCGGCGTCGCTGCGCGCAATCGCGTCTCGATCAGATCGTTTGCGGCAATGTCGGCCTCAGAGACCGGCGATGATTCGCCTTTGGTCCATTCGCGCAACGTCGTGCCCTGCATCCGCAGCGCCAGCAGACCTGCATCGCGCACGGTTTCGATCAGAAGCCTTTTGTCGCGAGCGAACGCCGCAGTTTCATGCGCGTTGGCGGCATCAGCGTCCGGCAATCGTCAGCCCCTCGACACGAACGGTCGGCGCGTTGACGCCGTATTTGAAGCTGAGGTCATTCGCCGGTCGCATCGATTTGAAAATGTCGAACAGGTGGCCCGCGATGGTCATTTCGCTGACGGCATAAGTGAGCTTGCCGTTCTCAATCCAGAAACCAGATGCGCCGCGGCTATAATCGCCGGTCACGCCGTTGACGCCGGAACCGATCAGATCTGTGACATAAAACCCATCCTTGATGTCGGCGATCAGTTCTTCGGGCGTGGCCTCGCCGGCTTCGAGATGCAGGTTATACGCGCCTGGCGACGGCGACGATGACACGCCGCGATGCGCGTGGCCGGTCGTGGTCATGTTCAATTCGCGCGCGGTCGCGCAATCCAAGAGCCATGTCGTCAACACGCCGTCCTCGACGATTGCGCGCGGCTTGGTCGCAACACCTTCGGCGTCGAAGCTCTGCGAGCGCAGGCCGCGCACGCGCAACGGATCGTCGATGATGCGAATGCTCTTGTCGCATAATTGCCGGCCAAGCTTGTCCTTGAGGAAGCTGGTCTTGCGCGCGATCGATGCGCCGTTGACAGCCCCGACGAGATGGCCGACCAACGAATTCGAGACGCGCGGATCGAACACCACGGGCGCCTTTTGCGTCGCGGCCTTGCGCGGCCCGAAGCGTTTCACCGCACGCTCACCAGCACTTCGGCCGATCGCTTCCGGAGTGTCCAAATCGGAGGCATGAATCGCCGACGTATAATCGTAATCGCGCTCCATGTCGGTCCCGTCGCCAACGATCGCCGTCATCGAGATGCCCTGACTCGATCGCAGATAAGAGCCGTGAAAGCCGGTCGACGTCACCAGCACCATGCCTCCGATGCCGGCCGACGCCGACGCGCCGCCGGATTTGGTCACGCCGCTGACCGCCATGCCGGCTTCTTCTGCAGCGACGGCGCGGCGTTCGAGTTCATCGATCGTCGGCGGCTTCGAATCGAGCAAATCGAGATCGGCGAATTGCGTGGCGAGCAGGGACGGATCGGCGAGACCGACATACGCATCATCCGGCGCGACGCGCGCCATCGCTACAGCGCGTTCGGCAAGACGCTGCACCTGATCGCCGCTGACATCGTTGGTCGAGACCACCGCCTGCCGCTTGCCGACGAAGACGCGCAAACCGACATCGTCGCCTTCGGAGCGCTCGGAGGCTTCGACCTTGCCGTCGCGCACCTCGACGCCCTGCGAGACGCCGCGCACGGCGACCGCATCGGCGGCATCCGCGCCGGCGCGCTTCGCGGCCTCGACAAGGCGCTGCGCGAGTGCGGTGAGAGCGGATTGGTCAAGCAGGTTTTCGGAGGCTGACGACGGCGATATTCTTGATGGTGAAGAGTTCACGAAGGAATCCTTGAGACTTGAACGGAGCGCCATTCCGGAACGACGACTGGTGTAAATGTGCCCGATTTACGCGGGTTTCAAGCAGAGCCATCAGATTTTCCGCAACATCGCAAGATGTCGTCAATCATGCCTGCCAACGCTTCGTCAATCATGCAGGCGAGGACATGGCGGATGACCAACGATTAACCAGCCTTTTTAAGCCAATTCCGGACGGGTTCTGGCATTCTCTCCTCCAACGACCGGGCAACAAGTCTGGCGGGGAGAACAAAGCCTTGACCAAAGTTCTGGGGCGTCGAACAGCAACCAGCGGGATCACTCCCGCCGGGTCGGGCCGCGCATTGCGGCTCGACCCCACTTCCCTTCCTCTGTCGTTCGAGGCGATCGATCCGCGCGCGGACGGCAGCGTCCGCCACATTGAACTGCATCGCGAACGCGTGATCCTGCGCCGCGAGTTGCACGGGATGCGGATGGCAATCAAGATCAGCGTCAGCGACTTTCTCGGCGTCGCCGTGCGCGGCATCGACGACAGCAAGATGCTGGTGCTGGTGCACCGCGATCCGGCGCTGTCGATTCCTCTCGGCGTGACATCGGACGACGCCACGATTCAATCCGCCTGGGACATGTGGAGCGCAACCTTCGCGCTGCCGCAACTGCCCGACGAAGTGACACGCGAACCGGCGCAGCGGCGTCGGCGGCGCAACGCAATCCGCGACCGTCGCCCGAAATTTCTGGTGCGCCGCCGCGTCGGACATTTGCTGAACGCACCGGCGCGCTATGCGGGGTCACGCGAGATTATCGCGCGGAATTAGGCTGTCACGGCCGGGCGAGCGCGCTTGCTTCCAGCGCGCGACCATCCGCTCGTTATCTCACAATAAAACTGCAAACAGGATGGATGACCACCTCGTCGGGCGCGAAGAGCGCCCTCGCCAGGTCATGTGTTCACATTCCCTTGCACTGCATTCCAGCCATTGACAGCAATGACGGTCTGCGGCCAGATACATGCACTTGCATCTAAACCGCACAGCGAGGCATGACATGATCGATTTGTATTACTGGAGCACGCCGAACGGTCACAAGATCACGATGTTTCTGGAGGAAGCCGGCTTGGCTTATAAAGTGCATCCGGTCGACGTCGGCAAAGGCGATCAGTTCAAGCCGGACTTTCTCGCCATCGCGCCGAACAACCGCATGCCGGCGATCGTCGATCCCGAACCGAGAGGCGGTGGCAAGCCAATCTCCGTCTTCGAGTCCGGCGCAATCCTCGTCTATCTCGCCGAGAAGACGGGCCAGTTCCTCTCGACCGATTTGCATGCGCGCTACGACACACTGCAATGGGTGTTCTGGCAGATGGGCGGGCTCGGTCCGATGGCCGGGCAGAACCATCATTTCAACGTGTATGCGCAAGAGAAAATCACATACGCCATCGACCGCTACGTGAACGAGACCAATCGTCTTTACGCCGTGCTCAACAAGCGCCTCGCCGATCGGGAATTCATCGCCGGCGATTACTCGATTGCCGACATGGCGAGCTATCCCTGGATCGTGCCGTGGAAGAACCAAAGCCAGAACATCGACGACTTCCCGCATCTGAAACGCTGGCTGGACACGATCGCCGCACGCCCCGCGACGCAGCGAGCTTATGCCAAGGCCAAAGAGGTCAATCCGAATTTCGGCCAGACGCCGATCCGCACTGATGCAGAACGCAAGCTGCTGTTCGGACAAACGGCGAGCGTGGTGAGGTAGATGATGACTTCGCGTAGCGCCTGACGTCGTCGCCGCGAAAGCGGGTGATCCAGCACTTCGAAGCATGTGTTCATCGCCGGTTCGCATGGTCCTCGGGCGCAACACGGGCCAGCGTCCGCAAACATGTCGGGCACAGGCAGTCCCCGCCATTTGCGGGCATCGGCAGACGCACCGACTCGTCCATGCACCAGCAGGCGCCGTCGCGGTCGCACCCGAAAGCCACGCCGCAGCGCGCGCAGACAAGGGTGCGCGCAGGAGTCGCGGAAACTGACGCAGTTGTCATTTGGCCCACCACAATTCCATCGCGGTTGTCATGTCGGGTTCATATGCGGCGATCTCGCGTCGCGACGTCGCAACGCTGGGTGTAGGAAAACCGAATGGCCCGTGATCCGCAAGGTGCGCTGATCGCCCTCAATCGCTTCGGCTTCGGCGCGCGCGGCGGTGCGGCCGGTGATGTCGCCAATGCAGCGGCGGACCCGCGCGGCTTCGTCAAGGCTGAACTGCTGCACCCGGCCGGCGCGCTGCTCGACATGCCCGGTCTCCAGTCGACGCCCGCGCTCGCCGAGATACTGTTCGCCTATCAGGCCGAGACAAAAATGCAGCGCGAGGCCGCCGCCAAGACGGCCGCGAGCGCGCCACTGCCTGAAATGGCCGCGACGTCGCCCGCCAGCAGCGCGACCATGACTCCGAACGCGACGATGGCTCCAGGCGCGACCATGGTGCCCGCCCCGCCGGATGTCCCGAAGCCGCCGCCTCCGCCGAACGTCGTGCAAAAAACTTATCGCGGCGAGGCGCTGGCGCGATTTCAACGCTCGGCGATCGCCGATTGCGGCGTCACCGAACGGCTCGTCACGTTCTGGTCGAATCACTTCTGCATTTCCGCGAACAAGGGCGAGACGGCGCGGATGTGGGCCGGCTCATTCGAGCGCGAGGCGATCCGCCCGCATGTGCTGGGCCGTTTCGCGGACATGCTGAAAGCGGTCGAGCAACATCCGGCGATGCTGTTTTTTCTCGACAATCATCAATCGATCGGTCCGCAGTCGAGGACCGGCCAGAACGGCAAGCGCGGGCTGAACGAAAACCTTGCGCGCGAGATCATGGAATTGCATACGCTCGGCGTCGGCGGCGGCTATTCCCAAGCCGACGTAACGTCGCTTGCCGCGATCATCACGGGCTGGACCTTTGCCCGCCGTGAGGGCAAGCGCGGGCCGCCCGGAAGCTTCGTTTTCGACGGCAACGCGCATCAACCCGGCGTGCAGACATTGCTCGGCAAGAGCTATGGCGACAGTGGCGCGGCGCAGGGCGAAGCGGCGCTGGCCGACCTCGCGCGGCATCCCTCCACGGCCAGATTCATCGCCGGCAAATTCGCGCGCGCCTTCGTCGCGGACGATCCGCCGCCCGCGCTGATCGGCAAGCTCGAAACGACGTTTCGGTCGACCGACGGCGATCTGAAGGCGATGACTTTGGCGCTGGTGGACTCCGACGAGGCGTGGGGCGCGCCGCTGACCAAGATGCGCATGCCTTACGATTATCTCATCGCGACCTCGCGGTTGCTCGCGCATATTCCTGATGTCCCGAACCAGATCCTCGGCGGATTGATTGTGCTCGGCCAGCCGCTATGGACGCCGCCCGGACCGAACGGCTTTCCCGACAGCAACGCGGCATGGGCCGCGCCGGAGGGGATGAAACTCAGACTGAACATCGCGGCGCAAGTCGCGGGCAAAATGACCGACAGTCTGGACCCGCGCGACCTGCTTGATGTGATGGCCGGCGACGCGGCTTCGTCCGAGACCCGCCAGACGATCGCCCGCGCGGAGACCAAGCAGCAGGCTTTGGCGTTGCTATTGATGTCGCCGGAATTTCAGAGGAGATAGTCATGGATCGTCCCGAACTACGATCGAGCCGACGCGGCTTCCTGCTAGCCGGAGTGTCCTTCGCCGCCTGGGCCTATTTGCCGAAATTCGCGCATGCGGCGCCCGGCGGTCGCGATCCCCGCCTCGTCGTCATCATCCTGCGCGGTGCGCTCGATGGCCTGGCAACCGTCGCGCCGATCGGCGACCCGGACTACGCCGGGCTGCACGGGTCGATCGCACTCCTGAAGGACGGCCCAAATGCGGCGGCCATGCTGGATCCGTTTTTCGGCATGCATCCGGCGATGCCTGAGTTCACGCGGATGTACCGCGCCAGCAATGCCACCGTCATTCATGCGGTCGCGACGCCCTATCGCGAGCGTTCGCATTTCGACGGGCAGGACACGCTGGAAAGCGGCTTCGCAGGCCCCGGCCGCGTTCAGTCCGGCTGGCTCAATCGCGCGATCGCCACTCTGCCGCAGGGCGAGCGCGCGACCAGCGGCCTCGCCATCGGGCCGACCACGCCGTTGGTGTTGCGCGGCGCCGCACCGACCGTCGGCTGGGCCCCGGTCAATATGGCGGCGGCGGCCGACGACACCGCGATGCGGCTGCTCGACCTCTACACGCATCGCGATCCGTTCCTCGCCAAGGCGCTGACACAAGGTCTGCAACTCGACAAGATCGCAATGCAGGACGGTGACGCGAAGCCGACCGGCGGGAAAAACAGCATAGGGGCGATGCGGAATGTCGCGCGCGGGGCCGCAAGGCTGATGGCCGCCGATGACGGTCCGCGCATCGCGGCGTTGGCGTTCGACGGTTGGGATACGCATGCGCAGGAAGGCGGCCCGGTCGGGCGGCTCGCGCAATTGCTCAGTGGGCTCGACGGCGCGCTGGCGGATTTTGAAAGCGGGCTCGGTCCGCGCTGGAAGGACACCGTCATCGTTGTTGCGACGGAATTCGGCCGCACCGCCCGCATCAACGGCACGCAGGGCACCGACCACGGCACAGGCACCGTCGCGCTGATGGCCGGCGGCGCTGTGAAAGGCGGCCGGATCATTGCCGATTGGCCGGGGTTGCGCGTGCAAGATCTCTATGAAAACCGCGACCTCGCGCCGACGACCGATCTGCGCGCAATCTTGAAAGGTGTATTGCACGACCATCTCGGCATCAGCGAACGCGCGCTCGCCGAAACGGTTTTTCCCGACAGCGCGAAAGTCAAGCCCGCGCAGGGATTGCTGGCCTAAGCGTCAGAACCTCATTTCGGAGTGCACGCAGCGCGAGCTGCGAGCGACAGCGGAATCTCACGATATTCATGTCGACCGGATTCCAGGGCGCGTTCGCCAAGTCGCGGACGCGCCCCGGAAGGACGAGATCACATGCCCATGATCGCAATATCCGTCACGGTGCCCGTCACGCCTGCAATCTTCGCCGTTTCAGTCGCCTTGCCGGTGGCGAGATCGACCGAATAAAGAGTGCCGTCCGTCATCAGCCAGGCTTCGTTCTTGCCGGCGCCATCCGACTGGATGTCGAACGCGACCGTCGCAGGCTTGATGCCGAGCTTGCCTATCGCGCCAAGGATGCCGTCATTCGGCGGCGCTTGCTTGACCAGCGCGCCGATCGTGCCGTCGATATTGAACAGTGCCGTTTCCTTGGTGCCCTTCACCGAATTGGTGTAGGCGCCGGCGATCACATTGGGCTTTTCGCCCTTGTGCATGTCGGCTTCGGCATATTTATGGTCGCCATCCTTTGTGACCTTGCCGTCATCGACATTCGCGCGCAGGCTCATCCCGTCAGAGCCCATCACACGCAGGCGATCCGCGACCGGATTGAAATCGACCGTCGCGGTCACGCCCTTGGCCAACATCGTCTCGAGTTTCGACTTCATTGTCGCCTTGCCGTCCATTGCGATTGTGACGACAGTGCCGTCATCGACAAGGCCGTAAAGCATCCCGTCTGAGGGACGAACGTCGATGCCGACCAGCTTGCCGGTGATTCCCGACACCTTGACCGTGCCGGTGGCCTTCTTCTGCGCGGTATCGACCATGGCGATCGTGTCGCCACCGATCAGCGCCGCAACTTGCGCGGCATTGGCGGCAACCGAACCCATCAACAGCGCGGCGGACGCCGCGAGAACCGAACGAAGCATCATGACGATCTCCCTGTTTTCAAAGCTCCCCGATGGGAGCAACAGGACCGATACCCGGCCAGCCTCTGAAACGGATGCAGCCCACAAGAAATTTATTTTGGGCCCGCTGCATCCAAATGCCGCACGACACGAGTAAGATAACCATGCAAGGGCATCAAGATGAACCAGTCTTCCGCGGTGAACGAGCAGCCGGGACACATCGCAACAGATGCGACAGTGGCGGATGTCGCGCGCGACCGGCAACTGGCGGCGGCGTTGGCGCGTTGCGCCACCGGCGAGCGCAGCGCGCTGCAGGCGATCTATGATCTGGAGGCCGCCCGCATGATCGGCGTTGCCCGGCGCATCCTGATCCGCCGCGATCTTGCGGAGGACGCCGTCCATGATGCCTTCGTACGGGTGTGGCGGCATGCCGGCGGGTTCGATGCGCGTCGTGGCTCGGCGCGCAACTGGCTCTATGCGATCGTGCGAAACCGCGCGGTCAGCATCCATCGCAGCGAACACCGTTACGATCTCGCCGATGACGTCGAAAACGGGATCGAAACCGAGCATGCCGTCACCCGCCTGCCGGAAACCAGCGCGCTGAGGCGCTGCCTTGAAACCATCGAACGCCCGCGCCGCGACCTCGTCGTGCTGGCTTACGCCCACGGCATGAGCCATAGCGAGATGGCAGCACGAATGAAGCTGCCGCTCGGCACCGTGAAAAGCTGGGTGCGCCGCAGCCTGCGGTCGTTGCAGGAGTGTATGGGATGAGCCTGCGCGAAGACGATCAGGGGCTCGCCGCCGATTACGTGATGGGGTTGCTCGACGCCACGGAGGAAGCGCGCGCCCAGAGCCTCATAGCCGAGGAGCCCGAGTTTGCTGCGGCCGTTGAAAGCTGGCGCACCCGCCTGTCCGAACTCGACACGAGCGCCGAGGCAACGCCGCCCTCGCCGGAATTGTGGGGCCGTATCGCAAGCTCGATCAAGCCGGAACCGGTGATCCCACTGCCCGGCGCGCGCGCGGCCGTGCGCGGCGCAACATTGTGGGACAGCCTCGCCTTCTGGCGACTCGCCGGCATCGGCGGCGCGTTTGCGAGCTTGATCTTCGCCTTTATCGCCATCGGCGCGCTGGCGACGTCGAAGCAGTTGCGCAACGACCTCACGGCGCTGGCGCAGCGCAAGCCGGTCTATGTCGCAGTGCTCGTCAACGACACGACGAAAGAAACCGGCGCGGTCGTCAATACGTTTTCCAACGGCCGGATCGAGGTGATCCCGCTGCGCCCGATCGACGTGCCCGCCGGCCGCACGCTGCAGGTCTGGACCTTGTGGGACCGCGCCGTCGGGCCGAAATCGCTCGGCACGTCCGGCCAGTCGCGCACGCTGCAACTCGACCTCGGCGATTTGCCCGACACCGTCGCGGACCAAGTGTTCGAGATCACGCTCGAGCCCGAGGGCGGATCGCCGATCGACCGGCCGACCGGGCCGATCCTGTTCAAAGGCAATGCAGCAAGGGCATTGTAGGGCGAAGTGGGTTGAAACTTGATCAAATCGTTCCTATGATAGAATATATCGAATATCATTCCAGGGAACGCTGATGGAGACCGCCCAACTCGATCGATTGCCCGACGACAGAAGCCTCGTTCTGACCGAAGCGGTCGGCCGCGTCGCGACGCTGTGGCGGCTCACCAACGACCAGCTCGGCAGCATTCTCGGCCTGTCGCCCGCCACCGCCTCGCGGTTGCGATCCGGCGGCTTCGTGCTCGACTCGTCCAGCAAGGCTTTTGAACTCGGCCAGTATCTCATTCGCCTGTTTCGCAGCCTCGATGCCATGATGGGGAGCGACGACACCGCCTCCATCGCCTGGTTGCGAACGCCCAATCTCGATATCGGCGGCCGACCAATCGACCTGATCCGGTCGATCCGCGGTTTGACCAACGTCGCTGACTACGTCGATGATTTCCGCGCTCAGGTCTGATCCAATCCCCACGCCGCCGGATTTCGTGCCTTACGAGCGGACCGTGTGGCGGTTGGTCGAGGCGCAGCATCGGATCTCGACAAACCGGCTGGCCGCCAGCGCCGACGACCAGGCGCTGCTCGAACAGCTTGTCGAGGAGGCCAAGCCGACCTTGCCGGCCGCGGCCCGCGGACTGCACTATCTTCTGGCGACGCCGTTTCGCTATGGCTACGCGAAACCGTCGCGGTTTCGTCGCGCCGGACAGCGACCCGGCATTTTCTACGCCGCCGAGGCGATCGCAACTGCCGTCGCCGAAACTGCTTACTGGCGGTTGTTGTTTTTCTCGCGGTCTCCCGGTTTCGCGCCACCAACCACCGTCGTCGAGCATTCCGCCTTCACCGTACCGCTACGGGTGACGCGCGCGCTCGACCTGACCACAGCGCCCTTTGCGCAATATGCAACGGCGTGGATGCATCCGGTCGATTACGGCCCCTGCCAGAATTTTGCGGATCGCGCCCGGCACATCGATACGCAGGCGATCCGTTATGCCTCGGTCCGCGATCCCGCGCACCAGCCGAACCTGGCATTGCTCGATCCGGCGGGGTTCGCAAGCGCCGCGCCGGTCATCGAACAGACCTGGCATTTCCGCCATGAGGCCGGCCGCATGACCGCCCTCGCCGCATTCCCGTCCGACGAGCGTTACAGCTTTGCGCTGACGGATTTTGGGTTGAGCTAACCTGATGGGTCGGAAATACCCGTTTTCGACACTCCGACCTTATCCCTTCCGCTTCCCGCCTTCGCGATACAAATCCATCACGTCGCTTTGCAATCGTTTCGGCTCGGCTTTCGCTTTGCCTGCCGCCTTGCCCTTCTTTGGCGAAGCGGTGGTCTTTGCGGCTTTCGCAGGCGGTGGAAACGGATACGCCTCGCCTTCGGCCAAAGCCTGCAAATGCTGGCGACGCCACATTGTCGTGCCGGTCTTGAGTTCGGGAACGTGCTTGTCCAGGCGCGCCAAAATGCTTTTGACGTCGGCGTCCTTGAGCCCCTCCAGCACGAGCGAAAACTGATCGCCGCCGAGCGCTTCTTGGATCTGGCGCATACTATCCAGACCCAGCGATTTCGATTTCAGGCATTTGACGACGAGCGCGCGCGCCGCCTTGTCCGCATCCGCACGAACGACCACGAAAAGATCGGAATGCTTGCCAAGTCGTTGCAGCACATGAAAACCGTCAAGAGCGATGGACATTGAGAGCATCTCCTATCTCGTCGATCAGGTCTTCGAGCAGAGGGACCACGGCATCGCCCCATTTCGACGAAAAAATCGGGAAAATATTGACCTGGCCCAAAGCGTTGGAAATAGCGGTGGCCTCCGGTATCTCGGTCCGGAAAACCCTGAAAGCGGGTTGTGGCGCATCTTGCTCGTTGCGCAGAACGATTGCCATATCCCTGTGCACGTTGGTCGGCCTCCGTCGCGTAATCAGAACATGCGGAGACCTTTGGGGCTTTGGCACCTCCGCCGTAACCCCTCGACTATAGAGCGTCGCGCAAAACGCCTGCAGACCGTAGGTCGAGAGAAAGTCGGCGATGGTCGGCACGATCACAAGGTCTGCGAGCCGCACGCTGACTTCGGTGAGCACCGAAATGCCCGGCGCGCAATCGATCAGAACATAGTCGAAATCCTTGCGTGCGAGCTTCAGTTGTTTGCTCATCAGCGCGAACAGGCCGTCGACGATCGTCGTCCAGCTCAGCTTCTGCTTTGTGAGCGTATGGATCAGCCGGTATTCGAAGTTGCGCAGTTCGGGACTGGACGGCAACAGCGAAATGGCGAGTTGCCGGTGCCGATGCGATACGTTGCTGACATTGTTGCGGATGCAGTCCGCCACCGCCATCCGCTTCTTGCCGAGCAACTGGTCTTCGAGAAAGCCTTCGATCGTCGCCTTGCGCGACACCAGCATTGCCAAGAGTTGATCACCGGCAAGACTGACGGACGCATTCGCCTGCGCGTCGAGATCGATCACCAGCACGCGATGTCCGCTTGCGGCCAAGGCTTCCGCGAGCGACACGACCGTCGCCGTCTTGCCAACGCCGCCTTTCATATTGGCGACTGCGATGATCTTCGCGCTCACGGCTGATGGCCCTGAAGCGCGGACCGCAGCAGCTGCAATTCGCTCTCATCAAGCCGGCGTTCGAGAAAACTGTCGACCGCCGCATGCGGCGTCGTCTTGCGGACCGGATCGAGAATCGTCTCGAACTGGTCGTCGCTTTCGGGGTCGCGAATGCGGATCAGGCCGACGCCATGCTGACTGCATTGGGCGGTAATTTCGGGAAAGCGGGCAGTCGCGGCCGAACCTTCGGGCAGATGCCAGACCAGATAGCCGAAATGCGTGAAGCGGGTCTGCGCCAGCGCTTCGTAAACTGCGAGATCGGTCGCGCCATGCTCGGCCTTGAGTTCGAACGAATAGACATCCAGTTGCGCGCCGGGCATCACACGAAACCGCATCGCCGTCACGAGGATGAAATCCGGCCGCGCCCAGCGCGCGAGCGGCGGACCCAGCCGCGACGTGTCCTTGACGAGGCACGCGCCATGTTTCGGCAGATCGAGTTCCTTGCGAAAGGCCCCGTCGAGATAGCGGCGCAAATGCGGCATCAACCCACCCTCGGACACCTTCGAGGCGGCATCGCCGGTTGCGCGGTCGGCGGGACGATGGTTGTCGTTTTTCGCGAGAAATACCTGACCGCCCTGCCCGCGCAGCCGTCCGATTTGGCCCGAGGCGAAGAGGGTATCGCGCGCCTTCGCATAAAGATCGTCGTCGATCGATTGCCCGAACTCGCGCGACAGCATCAATCGCAACACCCTATTGAGGACCGGCGTGCCGTCGGGCGGCAACAGCTCTTTCAGACGTTCCGCAATGGAACGAGCGGACGGCGTTAGCATTCAAATGTCCCCAAACCCGCACAACCGTAACGCGCCGAATCACGAACTGCAAACATTGCGATACTGTCTCCCGCGCAGTGTCCCGCCCTTTTATCGCCGCGGGACTCGCCCCATATTCGCGCCATGGCGAAAACAACCGGCACCCCCAGAAGGCCCGCGAAGACACCGAACTCCAAGGCGCATCGCCCGGACGTGAAACCGATCGGGCCGGCGCTGGCGGAATTGCTCAATCCCGCGATCAATCGCGGCCAAAGCGGCATGGGCTCGTCCACCGGCCTGCAGCCGCCGCCGAGCAACTCCAAAGAGCGACGATCCGGCGGCGAGGCCGCTGCGCATCGCGCCCGCAAGTCAACGCGCGGGACCGAAAACGAAGTCGCGAAACGCGACGCAGCGCACTCCCCTCCCCCTCGCGGGGAGGGGTCGGGGGTGGGGGGCCATACGAAGACATCGTCCGGGATTTACCCCCCTCCCCAACCCTCCCCCGCAAGGGGGGAGGGAGCAGGCAGCGGCTTCGGGGAAGCTCCGCAATCCGAATTCGCGCCCGCCAATTACAACACCGCCGCGATGATCCCGACACTCGATCCGGAACTGGCGCGGCAGCTCGGGCTGCCGACCGCCGAGGACGACGAGGCCGATCTGGCGCGGCCGCCGCGCAGCAAGATGGAAGGTCTCGGCGTCGCCGCGACGGCTGACGCGCTTGAGAACCTGATTCTGAACGGACGACCCGAATTCAAGGACGACAAGATCTGGGTCCCGCATCGCCCGCCCCGTCCGGACAAATCCGAAGGCGGCGTGCGCTTCGTCATCAAATCCGACTACGAGCCGAAGGGCGACCAGCCGACCGCGATCAGGGACCTGGTCGAAGGCATCTCGCGCAACGACCGCACGCAGGTGCTGCTCGGCGTCACTGGCTCCGGCAAAACCTACACGATGGCCAAGGTGATCGAGGCGACGCAACGCCCGGCAATCATTCTCGCGCCGAACAAGACGCTGGCGGCGCAGCTCTATGGCGAGTTCAAGAGCTTCTTCCCCGACAACGCCGTCGAATATTTCGTGTCCTACTACGACTATTATCAGCCGGAGGCCTACGTCCCGCGCACCGACACCTATATCGAAAAAGATTCCTCGATCAACGAGCAGATCGACCGCATGCGCCATTCGGCGACGCGCGCGCTGCTGGAGCGCGACGACGTCATCATCGTCGCCAGCGTGTCGTGCATCTACGGTATCGGCTCGGTCGAAACCTACACCGCGATGACGTTTGCCTTGAAGAAGGGCGAGCGCATCGACCAGCGGCAATTGATCGCCGATCTCGTGGCGCTGCAATACAAACGCACCTCTGCGGATTTCTCGCGCGGCACGTTCCGGATTCGCGGCGACGTCATCGACATCTTCCCGGCGCATTATGAAGACCGCGCGTGGCGCGTCAACCTGTTCGGCGACACGGTTGAAAGCATCGAGGAGTTCGATCCGCTCACCGGCCACAAGCAGGACGAACTCGAATTCATCAAGATCTATGCGAATTCGCATTACGTGACGCCGCGCCCGACTTTGATTCAGGCGATCAAGTCGATCAAGGACGAACTGAAATGGCGGCTGGAGCAACTCCACGACCAGGGCCGCCTGCTCGAAGCGCAGCGGCTCGAGCAGCGCACCACGTTCGACATCGAGATGATGGAGGCCACCGGGTCCTGCGCCGGCATCGAGAACTATTCGCGCTATCTCACAGGCCGCCGTCCCGGCGAGCCGCCGCCGACCTTGTTCGAGTACGTGCCGGACAATGCGCTGGTGTTCGCGGATGAAAGTCACGTGACCGTGCCGCAGATCGGCGGCATGTTCAAAGGCGACTTCCGGCGCAAGGCGACGCTGGCCGAATACGGCTTCCGCCTGCCCTCCTGCATGGACAATCGACCGCTGCGGTTTGAAGAGTGGGACATGATGCGTCCGCAATCGGTCGCCGTGTCGGCAACGCCGGCCGCGTGGGAGATCAACGAAGCCGGCGGCGTGTTCGTCGAGCAGGTCATTCGCCCCACCGGGCTGATCGATCCGCCGGTGAATATCCGCCCGGCGCGCACGCAGGTCGACGATCTCGTCGGCGAGGTCCGCGCCACGGCGCAGGCCGGCTATCGCTCGCTGATTACCGTGCTGACCAAGCGGATGGCGGAAGACCTCACCGAATATCTGCACGAACAGGGCATCCGCGTGCGCTACATGCATTCGGACATCGACACGATCGAGCGCATCGAGATCATCCGCGATCTGCGATTGGGCGCATTCGATGCGCTGGTCGGCATCAACCTGTTGCGCGAGGGCCTCGACATTCCCGAATGCGCGCTGGTTGCGATCCTCGACGCCGACAAGGAAGGCTTTCTGCGCAGCGAGACATCGCTGATTCAGACCATCGGCCGCGCCGCGCGCAACGTCGACGGCAAGGTCATTCTCTATGCCGACAACATGACGGGATCGATGACGCGCGCGATCGCCGAGACCGATCGCCGGCGCGAGAAGCAGGTCGAATACAACACCGCCCACGGCATCACGCCGGAGAGCGTGAAGAAGTCGATCGGCGACATCATGAATTCGGTCTATGAGCGCGATCACGTGCTGGTCGAGATCGGCGGCGGCGGCATGGCCGACGACGTGATTTCGATCGGGCACAATTTCGAGGCGGTGCTCAGCGATCTCGAAACGCGGATGCGCGAGGCGGCCGCCGATCTCAACTTCGAGGAAGCCGCGCGCTTGCGCGACGAGGTCAAGCGACTGCGTGCGACCGAGATGGCCGTGGTCGACGATCCGACCATCAAGCAGCGCGGCGTCGCGGCGAAGGCCGGCAGTTTCAAGGGCGACAAGCAATATGGCGCGTCGGCCAATATGCCGAAACTGTCCGGCAAGCGCGGCGGCAACAACACGCCGTCTTCAAAAGTCCACAAGCCCGATCTGGACGAGATGGGCATCGCGTCGTGGCACGAGGTGAAGCCGGATCGGCCGAAACGCGCAGGCCCTCGAAAACCGACGCTCGACGAAATGGGACCGGGCACCGAGAGCAAGATCTATCAGCCGAAATCCGGCCGCGAGGCAGGGCCGGAATTTGGGCCAGCGCCGCGTTCAAGCGGCGGCGCGCCGGGCCATCGCGGCGGCTGGAAGAAGCGCTGACGATCAGGTTGAGGCAATGCTCGCGGCAAATGGAGATGTTTTGATTTTATCTCGGGCCGGGAAAATGGTCTAAAGCGGCTGTGGAGATCGAATGGCGATCTGGCGCAGTTCCATCTCCGCAAGTCGATAAACCATCAACTCAATCCTGAAGAGCGCGCCACCAAGTGCGTGAACAAAGAATGATCAACACCAATAACGATGCCGATCATCTCGATTTTTCTGCGTTGTCGGATGAAGATAAAAAACTGAAAAGCAAAGATATTCAAGAAGCTGAAGCATTTTTGCAGTGGGTCGAGGACGCGAACAAGGCAAGTGCGCAGACAGCAAGCGCAGAGCCGAACGTCAGGCAGATCGATCATCCTGCAACCGTGAACGACCTTTCGCATGTCAGCGAAATCGATTTGCGCTGGATGCTGCGCGACATCCGCGCGCGCCGCTTTCGGCTGATGAAGCAATCGCCCGAGGAATTGCTGCAACTGGTCGATCATGGCTTGGTCGAGATGCGAGATGGTTTGCCGGAACTGACCGACGCCGGTAAGGCGCGAATCGACGGTCGTTAGCGCGGCAACGCGAAAACTTCTCTGGCCGTGTGCTTTTTCGCCTGGGCGGTAGCGATCGATCCAAATTGCATCCCGTCGTCGTCTGTCAGGACGCCGCCGCATTCGGCTGTGCATGACATGTCGCAAGATGACAATCCAGGCGGTACAGCCTTAAGACCGCGTTAACCATAAACGGGCGACCATTGCGGATGCTCGCCATGCTGAAAACGTCCGCCGTCGCCGTCTGCGCGTGTCTGTTGGTCGCCTCGCCGACGCTGGCCGCCGATTTCGGCAGGCCACAGTCTCGAATCGGTGAAATCTTTGCCGACTCGCCGCCTTCCGTCGCGCGAATCCGCGTCTATGAGCGCCCCGCGCCGGCCTTCATCGGCACGGCGCTCAAACTGCCAGGCTATTACGGCACCCCGCGCGATTTTGAGTACCGCAATTATTATGGCACCTCGCCGCTCGCGATCTACAGCCGCCTGCCCTATGCGTGCGGGTTTGTGGGCTTGTGTTGAGCCGCATCATTCCGCTGCCTCCAACCTCGCCTGCGAGTGGTTCGCATAGGTCTTCCACGTCGGCTTGTAGTCGTCGTCGGCCTGATTGCCCCATGTCGACCAGTTCTTGCGCGTGCCGCGTGCGAACAACTCGACAAACGGACCCGGCGAACAGGCCTCGATGATGTCATATTGCTCGTCGGGCTTGCGCGAATGCTCGCGCTTGCGCGTGCCCAGCAGATTGACCTGCGTCCGACCCGGCGCGAGCGTTCGCGCGCTCTTGCCGCGCACGCCAAACAGGATCAGTTCGGTGACATTGCGGAAATAGAAGCCGACGCCGCGCCCGTCGGAGCCGCCGTCTTTACGCACCTTGTGCCAGACGATGTTGGACTTGTAGTTGAACCCCCACGCCTTCATCACGGCGAGCCCTTCGGGCAGCAATGCATTGGGGCACCACAAATACAAATGAGAGGTCGGTGCCGCCAAATCCTGCACCGGCAGCGCGCCGATCTCGTTGAGCTTCATGGTGCCGTAGCGGGCTAGCCGCTTGTGCTCGGGCGCAACTTTGCCAGTCTTGTTAATGAATTGCCACGGCGGATCGGCGAGGATGGTCCGGAATTGACGACCTTCGGCGAAGCGTGACAAATCCTGTTTTGCCGAAAACATCGACGACTCCACCACATGAGACCCACAAGTCGTATACGCGCTACGTAAAAGGCATAGTAGCATGTTCTTGTTACGTTCTCAAGATAGTTGGTGATAACACTTTCAGCCTGAGAAATTTCGATTCCATGTTCGACCAATTGCGCAGCCGCGACTTCGAGATCGCATTTAGCTCCCATGCGGAGGCGATCCTCACAATGGACTTTCCGGATGTGGCTGCGCAATTGGAAAGCGTTTTGCTCTCCTCGACGATTCCGATCGAGGAAATCGTCGGTTCAGGCGGCGGCGAAACAAAGGGCACGCAACGGCTGCGCAACGCACTCGCCGCTCACGGTTGGCGCAAGCATAATTTCATTGTTACGAGGATTATCGATGGCGTGCAGCGAGAAGCACAGTCACACGAGATCGATCATGTAAAAACTTTTCCGGCAGGCATGATCGCCCTCGAGATCGAGTGGAATAACAAGGATCCGTTTTTTGATCGTGACTTGGAGAACTTCAAAAGGCTGCACGCCGATGGAGCAATTTCGATGGGAGTAATCATCACGCGCGGCGCAAGTTTGCAGAGTGAACTGTTGAGTTTGGTTCGGCGCTTCGCCGACGTCAAAACCATCAACTCTCATGAGGACATGAAGCGTATCGGCTTAAATCCGACTGCTCGGCAAATCAAAGACGTGATGAAACGTGTTCAGAGGATTAAGAATCCGATCTCGTTTCGCGATGCTTGGGCCGCGCAGTTTGTCAGTGACAAGTTCGGCGCGGCGACCACCCATTGGAGCAAATTGCAGGATCGCGTCCAACGTGGCGTTGGCAATCCTTGCCCACTTTTGTTGATGGGCCTGCCGTCATCTATTGTAGTTTTTGGAGACAATCCGGCGGACGTGCAAAAGCTTCTGGATGAAGCCGAACCCAACGAGTAGCCCCGATATTATTCGCAGTCGTTCAAGTCGACCAACACCCCCAACCCATAATTGCCAACGCCCCTCCCCGCCTGCATAACATCATCCATCATTCTCCGCGCAGAAGGACCGACCCATGGCGGACGCCGATCTGGATATCGTCATCCGCAGACTGGCAAAGCAGCAGCATCGAGCGCTGACATCCGCTGTCAAGGCACGGCGCGATCACTACGCGGCACTCGCCGCCAAAGCGAAGACGCCCGAAGCCAGAGCGCATCTCAAGCAACTGGCGAAGGATGCCGCCATGCACGGCAGCGCCGCCGCCAAGCGTTTGCAGATGTCTGCCGACAATGCGGCTGATTCTTACGCACGCGCGATGCGCAAGGCGGCCGAGGCCGTGACGATGATCAAGCCTTCGTCGCAGAAGGCGGCCGCGAGGCCTACCAAGTCAAAATCCCTCAAAACGGCGACAAGCTGATCGGCACACGAACGACGGACCATCCGATCGTCTGTCGACAAATGTCTCATACAGACCGGCTGCAATGGGTTAAGCTCAGGCTGCGCCGAATTCATCCGCGCGGGAGAGATCGTCATGGCCAAGGGTCAGATGAAGAGCAACAAAGAAAAGAAGAAGCCGAAAGCCGACAAGAACATCAAGAAAGGCGGCGCGGCGCCCTCGCCCTTCGCCTCGGGCAAGACCCCCGCCGGCGAAGCGCCGAACAGCAAGAAGTAACTCAACGGAAAACGGCCCCGCTCGCGCGGGGCCGTTTCCTTTTAACACCGTGTTGATTAGCGCATCATCATGCGACGACGTTCCATGCGGCGCATATCGCGACGCATCATCATGCGGCGCTCCATGCGCATCCGGGAACGGCGCATCATCATGCGGTCGCGGCCCATCATCTGAGCGTTGGCGTCCATCGCGCTGTTGGCCATGCCGGTGGCGGTCTGGGCCGAAGCCGGGGCAGGCGCCACAGCATAAAGGCCAGCGGCCGCGACCAACGCTAGAATAATCTTCTTCATCAAGGCTTCCTCCAGGAAATTATTTGCGAGAACTCGCGCGTGACAAGCATCTCGTGCCGTAGACGTTCCGTTCTCGTTCCCCGTTATTCCGGCCCGTGATATGGTGAACGCCACGTTAAGGCTTGTTTGGCAGACTTCGCCGCACGGGCGGTGGGCGCATCGAAAGTTGCGCCGCGCCGCATAAATGCCCCGTTATCGCCGAATTCAGCAGCGCTTATCGCCTTGTGACTTCGTCGTGCGGGGGGACTTCCGCGCCAGCGCAACGCGACAAAGGAAAAGCCGATGACCACAACCACAGCCAAAACCGATATGCCGGAAGACGACACCAATCTCGCCGCTGTCTCCGAAGTCGAAGCCGGGATTCGCGACTTCGTCCGCAACGACGTCGCCTATCTGCGCCGTCCGGCGCCGGGCATGGTGCCCGAGGCGCCGCTCGAAGCCTCGACCGAGGCGACCGTGAACAGCGTCAACTCGCTGATCCAGCGCGTCGCCGGCACCTCGCTGAGCGAGATTGAAAACCTCGTCACCGAGTTGGAGCAACTCCGCGACCTTTTGCACAATGAAGGCCAACGCGTTCAGCGCGAGATCGCCGGCTATGCGCAGCTCAGCCAGGCCGCGATGAAGTCGACCCGGCTCATCGCTGACAATGTCGCGCAGTGGAAGCGCGCTACCGACGGCCTCCGCCACGACTGATCGTCAGTTGAGACCAACAATTCAACCGCCGCCTTGCGTAATGCAAGCGCGGCGGTTTCTTTCAGGAAAGCCTAAAATTATGAAAAGCGGATTCTCAAAGAGCCTATCCAGCGACGACGACGCTCCGGCCACGCTGAAATCGACTCCGAAGCTGTCGACGATCACGCTGCGTTTCGTAACGCTGCTAGTGGGGACCGTCGTTCTGTTGACGTTGGCCTGGAGCCGATAGGGTTTGCAGGATCGATCCTTAGTTTGCGCTGGCGGACGCGGACCGCGCAACGGCAGCGGTTTCGAGTGAGTAGGCGCCGTCGGCATAGCCTTTCACGACCATGCCGGTGGTGAGCATCACAGCCAGCGTCACGCTCGCAAAGATGAATCCCACGAATTTCAGTCCGGCGCGGTCGGCCATGGTTGTCCTCATTTCGATCGATCGTTAAAATTCTAGAGAAGTCATCAAGACCATCTGAAGGTTCAGAACGCCTTAACATCGCCACGGTTCCGCCTTGCAGCGTCGTTGTGCCGCGAATGCAGTTAATGAAAAGTTAAGGCGACCGCCGCGGTGCAAAAGCGGTGGCGAGGAAACTATACGCTTCTTCGCCGCGCTGGTTGATGCCCTTGGTGCGCGCCTGCACAATGCCCCATTGCGGGCGCGATTCGGAGATGCGCAGGGCGACGATTTCGTTGCCGTAGGTGATGGTGTCGCCGGCCAGCACCGGCCGGATCCATCTCAATTCCCGAAAACCAGGCGACGGACCCCACACGGCGAAGTCTTCGTTGCGCGCGGCGGCTTCGTCCGCCTGTCGCTGCCGGTCGGCGATCAGCACTTTCATGCAGACCGACCCGATATGCCAGCCCGATGCGGCAAGACCGCCGAACAGCGAGTTTCGGCCGGCCTCTTCATCGAGATGGAAGGTCTGCGGATCGAACTGGATCGCGAACGCCTTGATTGCCTCGGCAGTGAAGGTGAACGATCCGAATTCGCGGCGATCGCCGATCTTGAGTTCGTCAAAATAATACATCGGTCAGCTCACAGCCTCGGTCACGCGGCGCTTGACGATGATCGGCGACACCATGTCGGCGAGCATCTCGCCCGCCGCATTGCGGACGCTGCATTTGAACGTGACGATACCGGTCGATGGCCTGCTGTTGGAGATACGCGCCTGCGCAATCTCGACATCGAGCGTCAGATCATCGCCCGGGCGAAACGGCGCCATCCAACGCATCTCGTCGACACCGGGCGAGCCGAGCGATTGCGTGTGGCCGATAAAGCCATCGAACATCATCCGCATGATGAGCGAGCATAGATGCCACCCAGAACCTGACAGTCCTTTCAGCATCGATGCATCCGCGGCGGCATCGTCAAGATGCATCGGCTGCGGATCATATTCGCGCGCGAAGGCGATGATCTCTTCGCGCGTCACATGGCGCGGGCCGAAGGTGCCGAAATGGCCCACCGGAAAATCTTCGAAAGTGAGGGTGCTGGTTTCGGTCGACATACTGTAAGTTACTTTCGGAAAGCCCGATTGTGGCCGCACTTTGCGGCAATCTCAACCCATCCGGCCGCATGGCGTCGCTGCGTTGCCGACCGCCCACATGTTTCACGCACCTTGAGCAACGGGCACGCCCGATGCACCACTGACGAGAGCCCTTGATGTTTGAATTTCGCGACCTGTTTCAGTGGGATCGTTTCATCACCCCCACCATCATCAAGACGTTTTATTGGCTCGCAATCGCCTTGACCGCGCTGTTCGGAATTTCCGGCGTGTTTTCGGGACTGGCCGCGATGGCGATCAGCCCGTTCGGCGGCTTTATCGTCGTGCTTTACAGTCTTGCCGGAATCGTCGTCGGCATCGTCTTCACACGCATCGCCGCAGAATTCGTGCTGATCGTTTTTCGGATCAACGAGCACCTCGGCGCAATTCGGGACCAGGGTGAGCGGAAGTAGCTGCAACCACAGCGTCATCCAGAGATGCGCGTGACCGGCGACGTCTGCGTCGCCGGTCACGCGCATCTCTGGATGACATTCTCGCTAAGCTTTACGTATTAAACCGGAAGTGCAGCACGTCGCCGTCGGCGACGACATATTCCTTGCCTTCGAGCCGCAGTCGGCCGCCGTCGCGCGCGCCGGCTTCGCCGTTCAGCGCCGTGTAATCCGCGTAAGCAATCGTCTCGGCGCGAATAAAGCCCTTCTCGAAATCGGTGTGGATCACAGCGGCGGCCTGCGGCGCTTTGGTGCCGCGATTGATGGTCCAAGCGCGCGCTTCCTTGGGTCCAACCGTGAAGTAGGTGATGAGGTCGAGCAACCGATAGCCGGCGCGGATCAAACGATCGAGGCCGGCTTCTTCGAGACCGAGCGTCTCGAGAAATTCCGCTCGCTCGGTACGCGACAACGTCGCGATCTCGGACTCGATCTTGGCGGAAATCGCGACGGCAACCGCGCCCTCTTTCGCAGCGTGCTCGGCGACCTGTTTTGAGAAGGCGTTGCCATCTGCGGCGCTGCCTTCCTCGACGTTGCACACGTAGAGAACGGGCTTCGAGGTCAAAAGGCCAAGCATGCGGAAGGCGCGTTCCTCGTCCGGCTTGCGGTCGAGAAAGCGCGCCGGCTTGCCTTCGCGCAGCAGCACCAATGCGCGCTGTACGAGATCGAGTTGTTCCTTGGCGTCCTTGTCGTTGCCTTTGGCCTTTTTGGTAAGGTTGTCGATCCGTTTTTCGAGGCTGTCGAGGTCGGCGAGCATCAACTCGGTCTCGATGGTCTCGATGTCGGCCAGCGGCGCGATTTTGCCGTCGACATGGGTGATGTCGTCATCGACGAAGCAGCGCACGACATGCGCGACCGCATCGACTTCGCGGATGGTGGCGAGAAACTGGTTGCCGAGGCCTTCGCCCTTCGATGCGCCGCGCACGAGGCCGGCGATGTCAACGAAGGTGAGCCTGGTCGGGATGATCTGCGCGGACTTGCCGACCACCGCGAGCTTGTCGAGCCGCGGATCGGGCACCGCGACCTCGCCGACATTCGGCTCGATCGTGCAGAACGGATAATTCGCCGCCTGCGCAGCGGCGGTTTCGGTGAGCGCATTGAACAACGTCGATTTGCCGACATTCGGCAGCCCGACGATCCCGCATTTGAATCCCATGTCGTCCTCTGTCTCTTACGCCGGAGCGCCGTCGTCCTTGCCGCCGAACCCTTTGGCCTGCATCTGCAAATGAACGCGGTTGGCGAATGTCGAATCGCGATCGATCGCGATCTGTCCGGCGTGATCCGCGACCGCCTCGCAGAGCGCTTCGACCCAGGGCCGGTCAGCCTTTGCGAAATCGCTCAGCACATGACCGTGGACCAATTCCTTGATGCCGGGATGTCCGATGCCAAGCCGCACGCGGCGATAGTCATTGCCGATATGCGCCGAGATCGAGCGCAGCCCGTTGTGTCCTGCGATGCCGCCGCCGATCTTGACGCGCAACCTTGACGCCGGCAGTTCCAGTTCGTCGTGAAAGACGCTGACCTCACCAAGCGCGATCTTGAAGAACGACGCGGCGTCCTGCACCGACCGACCGGAGTCGTTCATATAAGTCAGCGGCTTGAGCAGGACCACTTTCTCGCCGTCGATCGCGCCTTCCGCCGTCTCGCCCTGAAAGCGACGGCGCCACGGGGAAAACCCGTGACGCCGTGCAATCGCATCGAGAGCCATGAAGCCGATATTGTGCCGGTTTCCCTGGTATTTTGCCCCAGGATTTCCGAGCCCAACAAACAGCCGCACGACTCGGAAACCCGCGTTCTACTTCTTCTTCGGCGCAGCGGCGGCGGCAGGCGCCTTCGCACCGGCCGCGGGAGCCTTCGCACCGGCCGCAGGTGCTTTGGCGCCGGCAGCGGGAGCCTTTGCACCGGCCGCGGGCGCAGCCGCACCAGCGGCGGGCGCAGCACCGCCTGTCGCAGCAGCGGTTGCCGCCTCGGCTTCAGCGCCGAGATCGGACGGCGGCACGACCGTGACCAACGTGATGTCTTCTTCGCGCGACAGCGACTTGACGCCCTTCGGCAGCTTGATGTCGGACAGATGCAGCGAGTCGCCGATGTCGAGCTGGCCGATGTCGGCTTCGAGATACTGCGGAATGCCATCGACCGGGCATTCGAGTTCGATCGTATGGGTCACGATGTTGACCGTGCCGCCGCGCTTCACGCCGGGCGAGGTTTCACCGTTCAGGATGTGCAGTGGAACACCGACGCGGATCGTCGCGCCTTCGCCAAGGCGCATGAAGTCCACATGGATCGGGAAATCACGCACTGGATCGAGCGCGAAATCGCGAGGGATGACGCGATGCTTCTTGCCTTCGAGGTCGATGTCCAAAATCGTCGTCAGAAACCGGCCGGCCTGGATGCGCTGGCGCAATTCGGCGTCGAGCACCGAGATGGTCGTGGGGGCCTTGCTGTCACCGTAGATCACTCCGGGCACTCGCCCGGCGCGACGCTCTGCCCGTGCGGCCCCCTTGCCGCTTGCCGGACGCGCGGTCGCCTTCAATTCCTTGATGGTCGCCATCGTTGAAGTCCTTGTTTTTCAAAAAGTTAAAGGCCGCAAAGCGGCCTCGTTGCCACGCCGCAGCAGGCCTCCAGGGGTGCGGGGGCTGCGGACGTGGCGGGCTTTTAGCGCCAAAGGGCCGGAATGACAAGGAAATGCGGGAATTATTGCAAACCGGCTAGGGTCAAGACTTCAGGGCGATCGAACGCGATTTATCCGGCGCTTCTCTCAGTTGCCGGTAGCGGTCGTACCGTTTTGACCATCACCCGCTGTGGACACCGAACTGCCGAGCTTGGATTCCAATGCCGCGATGCGCGTTTTGAGCACCTCGTTCTCCTCACGCGCCAGCCGCGCCATGTCCTTCACGGCCTCGAATTCCTCGCGCTTGACGATGTCGAGGTCGCGCAAAATTTTCTCGGCCTGATTGCGGACAACGCTGTCGACCTCACGCTTGACGCCCTGAGCGGCGCCGGCGGCATCATTCATCAGGCGGCCGATCTCGTCGAAGAAGCGGTTGTTCGTCTGGGTCATGGCATGTCACTCCGGTCAGCCGCTGCGCGGGATCCATCGACAATGGCGATGGCGGCACCTGAGTTCAAGGCCACCCGTCAAGGGCCTGTCTTGTAAGCGCAATGGTTCCTTGCCATCGTCGCCACAACCCAAATCAAAAGGGACGACTTCGCCATGATCGAACAGACGATTGAGATCGAGACGCCGAACGGCAGCATGACCACCTTCATCAGCCATCCGGAGCGCGGCGGACCGTTTCCTGTGATTGTCTTCTACATGGATGCACCCGGCATCCGCGAAGAACTGCGAGACATGGCGCGGCGGCTGGCGACCTCCGGCTATTATGTCGTCCTGCCGAATATGTATTACCGCGCTAACGTGCTCGAACTGGGCCCGATCCCGCCGGCCGAGGACGATCCCAAGCGAAAGCGGATGTTTGAACTGATGTATTCGCTGACCATCCCGATGGTGATGGCCGACACGCAAGTGCTGCTCGATTTCGTCGCTAAGCAGGACGCCGCGAGCAAAGGCAAGATCGGCACGATCGGCTATTGCATGAGCGGGCGCTACGCGATGGGGGCCGCATCCGATTTCCCAGAACGCGTCAATGCCGCCGCCTCGATCTACGGCACCCATCTGATGACGGACCAGCCCGACAGCCCGCACCTGACCGCGAAAAACGCCAAGGCGGAAATCTATGTCGCCTGCGCCGAATTCGACCATTACGTGCCGCTGGAGATCATCGAGCCCTTGCGTGCCGCGCTGAAAAGCGACGGCGTCGATGCCGAGGTCGAGCTTTACCCCGGCGCACATCACGGCTTCGCGTTTCCGAAACGCCCGGTTTACGATCGCGACGCGGCTGAACGGCACTGGGAACGGCTGTTGGCGCTTTACGACCGCAGGCTTTACCAAACACCTGCAGGATCGTAAGCCGTCATTCATGCCGTTCTTGACAATCGCCTTTCCGGTGTTCGACCCGATCGCAATCAGCTTCGGGCCGATCGCGATCCGCTGGTACGCGCTGGCCTATATCGGCGGCATCGTGCTCGGCTGGCTCTATGCGCGGGTGCTGATCAAAAATGAGAAGCTCTGGGGCGGCCCGGCGCCCGTCACGCTTTTGCAAATGGACGACTTCATCCTGTGGGTGACGGTCGGCATCATCCTCGGCGGCCGTGCCGGCTATGTGCTGTTCTACAACCTGCCATTCTTCGTCGCGAATCCTGCCGAAATCTTCGAGCTTTGGAAAGGCGGCATGTCGTTCCACGGCGGCTTTCTGGGCTGCGTCGTCGCGGTCACGGCTTTCGCATGGAAGCGCAACACGTCGGTCTTGTCGCTCGGCGATCTCACGACGGCCGTTGGCCCGATCGGACTGTTTCTCGGCCGCATCGCCAATTTCATCAACAGCGAATTGTGGGGCCGCCCGGCCGATGACAGCGTGCCGTGGCGCATGGTGTTTCCGAATGGCGGGCCATTGCCGCGCCATCCGAGCCAGCTTTATGAGGCGGGGCTGGAAGGCATCGTGTTGTTCGCCATTCTCGCGCTGATGATTCGCGGCGGCGCGTTGAAGCGGCCAGGCCTGATCCTCGGCAGCTTCATCCTCATTTACGCGCTGGCGCGCATCGTCGGCGAGTTCTTCCGCGAGCCCGACCCGCAACTTGGATTTTTATGGGGCGGATTGACGATGGGCATGCTTTTGTCCGTGCCGATGATCCTCGCCGGTGGCATCATCATCGCAGCGGCCTTGAAGCGAAAGCCGCTTGCGCAGAATGCAACGGCAACCGAAGCGATCGAACAAGGCGTGAAGTGACCGAACTCTCTGCTTTGCACGGCGTCATCCGCCGACTGATCTCATCGGCCGGCCCGATGCCGGTGTGGCGCTACATGCAGTTGTGCCTGACCCATCCTTTGCACGGCTATTATACCTCTCGCGATCCGCTCGGCCGCGAAGGCGATTTCACCACCGCACCGGAAATCAGCCAGATGTTCGGCGAGTTGATCGGACTATGGGCGGCATCGGTATGGCGCTCCATGGGATCTCCGCAGGAGGTGCGGCTGATCGAACTCGGTCCCGGTCGCGGCACCATGATGGCGGATGCGCTGCGCGCCCTGCGCGTGCTGCCTCCGTTATATCAGGCCCTCAGCGTGCATCTTGTCGAGATCAATCCGGTGCTGCGCGAAAAGCAGCGCACCACACTGACCGGCGTGCGCAACGTCAATTGGCATTTCGGCATCGACGAAGTGCCACCGGGGCCGTCGATCATTCTCGCCAACGAATATTTCGATGTGCTGCCGGTTCATCAAATGGTCAAGCGCGACACCGGCTGGCACGAGCGCACCGTCGAAATCGACGACATGGGCAATCTGTCGTTCAGCCATGCGCCAGAACCGACGCCTCTGTTCGAGGTGTTGCTACCGGCTCTGGTCCGCGCCGCGCCTGTCGGCGCGATCTATGAATGGCGGCCGGACAACGCCATCATGACTCTGGCGCGGCGCGTCCGTGACGATCGGGGCGCGGGATTGATCATCGATTACGGTCATCTGCGCAGCGACGCGGGCGACACGTTGCAGGCAATCGCCAAGCACTCTTTTGCCGATCCGTTGAAAAACCCCGGCCAGTCCGACATCACAGCGCATGTCGATTTCCAGGCGCTGGCTCGCGGCGCGGAAGATGTCGGCGCGCGCGCCCATGGCCCGGTCACTCAGGGCGAATTTCTAAAAGACCTCGGCATTGAAGCCCGCGCCACGACGCTGACAGCAAAAGCAACGAAAGAAGCCGCAGCCGATGTCGAGGGCGCGGTGCAACGCCTGATCGGCAGCGGCCGGGGCGGCATGGGTTCATTGTTCAAGGTGCTGGGGATTGCCGATCCGACCCTCGGCCCGCTGGTCGGTTTCGGTGCAGATGCCGTGACGGAGCCTGCCCGATCATGAGCTTCACGTCGCCTTTGCTTGCGGCCATTCCCGGACTACGCCATCGCTTCTTCACACGCGAAGGCGGCGTTTCCACCGGAATCTATCGCGGCCTGAACGGCGGCGTCGGATCGCAAGACGACCCAGCTCATGTGCAGGAAAACCGCCGCCGCATGGCGGGGGCGATGGGCGTTCAGCTTTCGCATTTCCTCACGGCGTTTCAAATTCATTCGCCCGATGTCGCGATCGCAACCACACCCTGGCCGGCCGACCAGCGACCGCGCGTCGATGCGATGGTGACGCGCGAGCCGGGATTGGCGCTCGGCGTTACGACGGCCGATTGTGGACCGGTGCTGTTCGCCGATCCCAAGGCGCGCGTGATCGGCGCGGCCCATGCCGGCTGGAAGGGCGCGTTCACCGGCGTGCTGGAGTCAACGATCAACGCGATGGAGGGGCTCGGCGCCGCGCGGAACGACATCGTCGTCGCGATCGGCCCGCTGATCCGCCAGCCGAGCTACGAGGTCGGCGCGGAATTTGTCGCGCGTTTTACCGATGCGGATCCCGCCTTTGCGCGGTTCTTTGTGCCGTCGGTGCGCGACGGCCATGCGATGTTCGATCTGGCGGCGTTCATCCGCATGCGGCTGGAAGCTGTGGGCCTCACCAAAATCGACGACCTCGGCATCGACACCTATCCGGACGAACAATTATTCAGCTATCGCCGCTCGGTGCATCGCAAGGAACCGGATTACGGCCGGCAAATTCATGCGATCGTGCTGGAGAACTAAAGGCGGCACGGTGTGGCCCAACCGCCATAGACCTTAATGGAAATTAACGATACCGCTGGATTAGTCTCTCAGCGGACCGGCCGAATGCAGACCCAAGTCATCCCGGCGATCAAGGCCGGCGTGCTTATGGCGGCGGCTGGCGTGCTTGCCGGATGCGCCAGCGGAGGAATGCCGGCCAGCAATGCATTCGCGCAGATCGGCAGCGGCCCGACGGTCGCCTTCGAGTCCATCGACGGTCCGCCGCCGCAGGTGTTCGCGCGCATGGTCGGAATGCTCGACAGCGAGTCCAGAACCCGCAACCTTTCCATTGTCTCGCGCGAGACTCCGGCGGCCTATCGCATCCGCAGCTATCTCTCGGCGCAGATCTATCGCGGCCGTACCACGATTGCCTGGGTCTGGGATGTCTATGACCGCGACGGCCAGCGGGCGTTGCGACTGTCGGGCGAGGAGGCCGGCGCCAAATCAGGCCGCGACGGATCTCGCGATGCCTGGTCAGCCGCCGACGACGCGGTATTGCGGCGGATTGCCCAGGCCGGCCTGGCGGGGCTGAACGGGATTTCCAGCGCCGGCGCACCGGCCGAACCGCAGCCCGCATCGCCCGCCCTGCGCGGCAACGGACCAGTCATCGCCACTGCGGAGGACGCGGATCATACCGCCGCGCTCTCCTTCAGCGCGCGCTAATCGGGCCTGACATTGCACAGGAAAACGGCGGGCCATGGGTTGCCAGCCGTAACCGCTCCTTGATATCACCCTGCTCTGTTTCAAAGTGCCGCACGGGTTCCGATATGCTGAACGTTGTTTCCACCAGATCGCGGGGAGAAGCGTCGATGTCGGCCAAGAACGGCTCAATCAAGCTGGTCGCCGGCAACTCCAACCCGGAACTTGCCCGCGAGATCGCCAACTGGCTCGAACTGCCGCTGACCAAGGCCAGCGTGCGGCGCTTCGCCGACATGGAAATCTTCGTCGAGATTCAGGAAAACGTCCGCGGCTCGGACGTGTTCATCATTCAGTCGACCTCGTTCCCGACCAACGACCATCTGATGGAATTGCTCATCATCACCGACGCGCTGCGCCGCGCCTCGGCGCGCCGCATCACTGCGGTGATCCCCTACTTCGGCTACGCCCGCCAGGACCGAAAGTCCGGATCACGCACGCCGATCTCGGCTAAGCTCGTTGCCAACATGATCACCCATGCCGGTGCCGATCGCGTCATGACCGTGGATTTGCATGCGCTACAGATTCAGGGTTTCTTCGACATCCCGACCGACAATCTCTTTGCCTCCCCCGTGATGGTGCGCGACATCAAGGAAAAGTTCGACCTCGCCAACGTCATGGTGGTGTCGCCCGACGTCGGCGGCGTCGTACGTGCCCGCGGCCTCGCCAAGCGCATTAACGCGCCGCTGGCGATCATCGACAAACGCCGCGAGCGCGCCGGCGAATCGGAAGTCATGAACGTGATCGGCGACGTCGACGGCTACACGTGCATTTTGGTCGACGACATTGTCGATTCCGGAGGCACGCTGGTCAACGCCGCCGATGCGCTGCTCGCCAACGGCGCGAAGGATGTCTACGCCTATATCACCCACGGCGTGCTCTCCGGCGGAGCCACTGCGCGCATCAGCGGATCGAAATTGAAAGAGCTGGTGATTACGGATTCCATCCAGCCGACCGCTGCTATTCGCGACGCGCACAATATCCGCGTGCTGTCGATCGCATCGCTGATTGCTGAAGCGATCGGCCGCACGGCGTCCGAAGAGTCGGTGTCGAGTTTGTTTGATTGACGCGACGCGTCGTCGGGACGGCCGTGGCTTCGATAATCACCTTATTTGTCCCGAGACCAGACACCTGCCGGCTTTCTCCTTTGCCTTGAAGCATTGCCGTGAAAAGTCGCCGCTGATAGCCGGGGCGATCGACATGCCGCACAGAATTTGTATAGCACCGCATACAATTTGAGATTGATCGTTCTTCTTTTGTTCTTTACATTAGGTCTGCCTTTGACGGAGGTGGATCTTGGCCAACAATCTTGAAATGATGACTGAGGCTGAGCTTGTCGCGGCGTGGCTGGATAATCTGCGAACCTACGAACTGATCGAGCATGTCGGTGCTGCCAACCGCCATTTGGACAAATGCAGGACGATCGCCGATGAAATGAAGTCGCGGTGTGGCGGGCAACCGTTATTCTTCCTGCCGCTCCTCCGACATCCCGATCCGGAGGTGCGCTACACTGCCGCTCAGCAATTCCGGCATAACGATCCAGGCCTGTTTCGATCGACGCTCGTCGCTTTACAGGCCGAAGGTGGCGAGATTGGGCGGTCCGCGACGAGCAGCCTGGATATGCCGCCGCCGAGGCCGTCCGTCGAGCGGCTGGTTCTTTCCGCCGACCATCCGTCCTTCTGGCAAGAGAACAATCCGCCTCCTCCCGCCATGACGGTTGAGGAGATTACGACGCGTCTCCGCGCCATCTGCCCCGCTGAAAGCGAGGCGCTGCTGCAACTCGCTCGACCGGCGATCGGGTTGTGGCCGCAGCGGCCGCGCGCCGACCTGCCGGTCGATGGATCGCGGCTGGGCGGCATGCCGCATGCGCCGCACGGCTTCGCGTGGCCGATGGCAGAGACCGAGCCGATGCTGTTTCTCGGCCAGATCAATTGCGCGGATTTGAAAGGGCTTCCGGGGTCAGGCTACTTTCCATCGCACGGCTTACTCGCATTATTCGGCGATCACGACACCATCAACGGCTGCATGTTCACGGCTCTTGGCGGCGCTGTGCGCTATTGGCCGCAGATCGATCATCTCGTGCCGGCTATTCCGCCGCTCGAATTATCAGATGTCTTTCTCGTCAGTGAACTGGCCTTTCGCCCGGTGGTCGACATGCCGCATCCGGACAGCGAAGTCGTGCGCGCGATCATTCGCGATGGCACGCGCATCGAGAAATACAGGACATTTCATGAGGCGATGCGACTGTTTGGGTTTCCCCACACGAACTACTCATATGGCTTCGGAAAGTTGCTCGGCTGGCCCCATCTCGTACAAAACGATGAGCTTGATTTCTTTCTCGACCACGCCGACTCGCCGTTTCGGCTTCTGATCCAGATCGATTCATACGGTGACGGCAAAAATCATCAGGGCTGGGGACCGGGCGGCTCCTTGTACTTTATGATTCCGGAGGACGATTTCGCAGCAGGCCGGCTGGAAGAGGCGCAATTGACCGGGCAATTCACCTAACAAAGAGGCGGCGCATGCCGCCTTTTATGAGCGCAAGAAATCAAAGCCGGCCGTCATGTCCAGACGGGAGTGCGTCGTCGCGTTCGACGGTCCGGCCATCCACCCGACAAAGTTTTGAGAGGATGAATTACGGGTCAAGTTAGGCAATGATAATCGCAAGGAATTACACTTCCCGGCGACTCAAAAACGCCAGCCGCTCGAACAAATGCACGTCCTGCTCGTTTTTCAGCAGCGCACCATGCAACGGCGGGATCAGCTTGCGCGGATCGCGCTCGCGCAACTGCTCCGGCGTCATCTCCTCGTTCAGCAGCAGCTTCAACCAGTCGAGCAACTCCGATGTCGACGGCTTCTTCTTCAGGCCAGGCACGTCGCGGACCTCGAAGAAAATCCGCATCGCCTCAGCCACCAGCCGCTGCTTGATGTCCGGGAAGTGGACGTTGACGATCTGCTCCATCGTCTCCTGATCGGGAAACTTGATATAGTGAAAAAAACAACGGCGCAGGAAGGCGTCCGGCAGTTCCTTCTCGTTGTTCGAGGTGATCATCACGATCGGACGCTTCGCCGCCTTGACGGTCTCGCCGGTCTCATAGACGTGGAATTCCATCCGATCGAGTTCGAGCAGCAAATCGTTCGGAAACTCGATGTCGGCCTTATCGATTTCGTCGATCAAAAGCACCGGGCGCTCCGGATGCGTGAAGGCTTCCCACAGCTTGCCGCGCTTGATGTAGTTCTTGATGTCGGAGACGCGGGCGTCGCCGAGCTGGCTGTCGCGCAGCCGCGAGACGGCGTCGTATTCATATAGACCCTGCTGCGCCTTGGTGGTCGATTTGATGTGCCAGGTCAGCAGCGGCGCGCCGAGCGCCTTGGCCACTTCCTCCGCCAGCACAGTCTTGCCGGTGCCGGGCTCGCCCTTCACCAGCAGCGGGCGCTCGAGCACGATCGCAGCGTTGACGGCGACTTTCAGGTCATCGGTGGCGACATAATTCTTGGTGCCGGTAAATTTCATGAAACCGCGGGCCTCGCCTTGCTGCTTTTTGATTGACCGGTTTTGCAGGGAGACCGGACATGAAACGACCGCCCGAGGCGGTCGCGGAACGGCAGGACAGATCGATCGCCCTGTCCTGCCGGGAGTTTTAATGAAAATCCCCGGCAGGTCCAGCCGCGATTGACGGCGACAGCCTGCACGGCGGCGCATGGGCGCTGCGCGCTGACGGCACAACCCCTTGACGGGGCGGGACAAGCGGGCAATCTGACACCAAAGCTCGCGCAACGCGGGTCATGGGTCTGGATACGTCCGATGTTTCTGCAATTCTTCACATCGCTGCGCGACGCACAGGTGCCGGTGACGCTGCGTGAATATCTCACGCTGATGGAGGCGCTGGACAAGGATTGCGCCGACCAGACCGTCGAGAATTTCTATTATCTGTCGCGCGCGGCGCTGGTGAAGGACGAGCGCAACCTGGACAAGTTCGATCGCGTGTTCGGCTCCACCTTCAAGGGGCTCGAAAATCTGCTCGACGCGATGGAAAAAGCCGAAATTCCTGCCGAGTGGCTGAAGAAGCTCGCGGAGAAATACCTCACCGAGGACGAGAAGAAGCAGATCGAGGCGATGGGCTGGGACAAGCTCATGGAGACCTTGAAGAAGCGTCTTGAAGAGCAGAAGAAGCGCCATCAGGGCGGCAGCAAATGGATCGGCACCGCCGGCACCTCGCCCTTTGGTGCGGAGGGCTACAATCCCGAAGGCGTGCGGATAGGCCAGGAAAAGAGCCGTCACCAGCGCGCGGTCAAGGTCTGGGACAAGCGCGAGTTCAAGGATCTCGACGGCAACGTCGAACTCGGCATCCGCAACATCAAGGTGGCGCTGCGCCGTCTGCGCAAGTTCGCGCGCACGGGTGCGGCCGACGAACTCGATCTCGACACCACGATCAAGGAAACCGCCAATCACGGCTATCTCGACGTTCACATGCGGCCGGAGCGGCGCAACGCCGTGAAGGTGCTGGTGTTCTTCGACATCGGCGGTTCGATGGATTCGCATGTCGAGCAGGTCGAGGAATTGTTTTCGGCGGCGAAGACCGAGTTCAAGCACATGGAGTATTTCTACTTCCACAACTGCCTCTATGAGGGCGTGTGGAAGCAGAACCGCCGCCGCTTCACTGACCGCACCCCGACCTGGGACGTGCTGCATAAATATCCGCACGATTATAAAGTGGTATTCGTCGGCGACGCCTCGATGTCGCCTTACGAGATCATGGTGCCGGGCGGCTCGGTCGAACACGTCAACGAAGAGTCAGGATCTGTCTGGCTGGAGCGTGTGACGCGAACCTATCCGCATGCGGTGTGGCTCAATCCGGTGTCGCAGCGGCACTGGGATTATTCGGAATCCACGACGCTGATCCGGCGGCTGTTCTCGGAGCGGATGTTTCCGTTGACGATCGAAGGACTCGAAGGCGCGATGAAGGAATTGGTGAGGTAACATGACCCAGACCATCACGCGCGGCATCAAGGCAATGGTCGATGAGGCCAATGCGCAAATCGAAACCATGACGGCGCAGCAGGTTATGGATGCCGCCGCCAAGGGCGACGTCCTCATCGTCGATATCCGCGATCCGCGTGAGATCGAGCGGGACGGCCGCATTCCGGGCGCGTTCGCCTGCACGCGCGGCATGCTGGAGTTCTGGATCGATCCGAATAGTCCCTATGCCAAGCCGGCGTTTCAGCAGGACAAGAAATACATCTTCCACTGCGCGGGCGGGATGCGCTCGGCGCTTGCGGCCAAAACCGCCGACGACATGGGGCTGAAGCCAGTCGCGCATATGAGCGGCGGCTTCACGGCCTGGAAAGAGGCCGGCGGCGCGGTGGAGGCATTCACGCCGAAGGACAAGAGCGCGAAGGGCTGACGCCTACTTCGCCAGTTCGATCGACCGCGCTGTTGCCGCTGCGACGGCACGCGTCATCAGCGGTTTCAAACCGTCGTCGGCCATCAGCACCGCCAATGCGGCCGCCGTCGTGCCGCCCGGCGAGGTGACGTTCTTGCGCAATGTCGCCGAATCCAGATCCGACTGATGCATCAATTCACCCGATCCCGACACCGTGGCGCGCGCCAGCGTCGTCGCCAGGGCCTCAGGCAATCCCGCCGCAACCCCTGCCCGCGCGAGTTCTTCGGCGAGCAGAAAGACGTAAGCCGGCCCGGAGCCGGATACGGCCGTCACGGCGTCCATCAGTGATTCATCATCGACCCATTCGACGCCGCCCGTCGCGCGCAGCAGCGCATCGGCGACGGCGCGCTGGGCAGTGCTGACATCGGCCGACGGCACCGCGACGGTGATACCGCGACCGATCGCGGCCGGCGTATTCGGCATGGCGCGGACGACCTTCCCGCCGCAGACGTCTGTGATGGATGCGATCGTCGCGCCCGCCATGATCGAGACGACAAGCGTGTCGGGTTCTACTGCTGATTTCAGCGCCGCACCCGCTTCGCGAAACATCTGGGGCTTTACGGCGACCACCAGCACCGAGACATCGTCAACGCTCATAGGGTTGATCGTAACGCCTAACGCCTTGATCTCGTCCGAGACAAGAGGATCGATCACGACGACGCGCGCGGGATCGAGCCCCTGCCTCAACCATCCGGTCAGCATCGCGCCACCCATCTTGCCCGCGCCCGCCAGCACGAGCGTGCCGGCGAATGTCGCGAGCGGATCGTTTTGCGAGGGCGCGGCCACGTCTTATGCCTCGCCCTGGGTGTCGAACATCGCGGCACTCATGGCTTCGCTCGCCGCCTTGCCGGCCCACACGACGAACTGGAATGCCGGATAGAATCGCTCGCAGGCGTGGATTGCGCCGACCAGCATCGTCTCGCATTGACCCGTGGATGCGATCAGCCCGTCGGGCAGCACCAGCGCCTGACGAAACATCACCATGCCGGTGTGTGTCCAGATGTCGAAATGGCCGACCCACATCTGCTCGTTGATCGCCGCGATCAATTTCTGCACTTCGGCCCGACGCGCAGGTGGAATCTTCATGTCGAAGGCGCAGGCCAGATGCAACGCTTCGATCTCGGTCATCCATGTGAAAGAGAGCTGGTAGTCGGTCCAGTCGCCGCGCGTGACGATCGTGACTTCGTCTTCACCCGAGCGCTCATACGCCCAGTTGTGATCTGCGGCGATGTCCTCGACCACGGCGAGCGGGTTGATCCGGGAATCGATGACGCTTTCGAGGAGGGACATGCCGACTCGACCTTGCTTGCTGGATGCGCTGACGCGCATTCGATGTGTTGATACGCAGTGCGAATTACGCTCGCGGCCGTCGCAATCGTTAGCCAAAGGTTAACGACTTCTCGCCGCGCCGCAGGCCTGATGTGTTCTTTGCTAGCCTGCGAGGATGAACTGATGTGATTTGCGGAATCCGCGCAACCGCGGTCGGACTCCGTCCACAGACAATCGGAACGCCGTCCACAGGTCATCGCATCGCCATGAGAACAAACCGGAATCGGACACGCGGGCTGCGAGTCCCGCAACCCGGATGCGCGTCATGAGAGTCGAAATGGTCTTGCGGCGGCCCGCTCGCTTCGGCATATTTTTGGAAGGTCGGCCATCCGGTCGGCCGATGTTCTCAGGGCGGGGTGTAATTCCCCACCGGCGGTAAGGGTGAAAACCCAAGCCCGCGAGCGCTCTCCGCTCCACTGAGGTCAGCAGATTCGGTGCGATTCCGAAGCCGACGGTATAGTCCGGATGAAAGAGAACGGATAATGGTCAACGCAGCGCTTTGGCGCGGCGTTCGCCGTGCCGTGTGCCCTGATTCTGGTCCTGAAAGAGGAAAGCCATGAATCAGACTCCGACCACCTCCACCGATGTTCTTGATCGACCGCCGCAGCCGCCGCGAGACGAAAGGCCGCGACGTTTTTCCAAGCCGCAACGCGTTGCGTTCATTCGGGCCTCGTGGCATCGCGAGATCGTCGAGGAATGTCGCGTATCCTTCAATCGCGAGATCGAGGCACGCGGCATTCCGCTGTCGCATGTCGATGTCTTCGACGTGCCCGGCGTGTTCGAGATTCCGCTGCACGCGCAATTGCTCGCCAAGACCCGGCGCTATACCGGCATCGTCGCGGCGGGCTTCGTTGTCGATGGCGGCATTTATCGGCATGAATTCGTTGCCGACACCGTCATCAAGGCCTTGATGGACGTGCAGTTGCAAACCGAGACGCCGATCTTCTCGGCCGTGCTGACGCCGCAGCAATTCCACGAGCATACGACGCATCTGGAATTCTTCCGTCAGCATTTTGCGATCAAGGGCGTCGAGGTGGCTGAGGCCTGTGCGACGACGTTGCTCAGTCTCGAGACGCTCTATGCGTCGGTCGGATTGGGGAGCGGGTAGATCGCGTCATTGCGAGCCAGTTCGAAGCCGGCAGCTTGCCGGCTCTGAGCTCCTCGCAATGACAAGTTCAATCCCGCCCGCGCTCATTCAACTGATACGTCAGATGCGCCTTCACCGTCGGCCATTCGCCGGGGATGATTGTGTAGACGACCGTATCGCGCAGCGTGCCGTTCGGCGCGATCTGGTGATTTCGCATCACGCCGTCGAGTTTGGCGCCGAGCCGCTCGATGCCGCGCCGCGACTGGTGATTGAAAAAATGCGTGCGGAATTCGACTGCGATGCAATCCAGAGTCTCGAACGCATGCTGCAGCAGCAGCAATTTACATTGCGTATTCAGAGCGGTCCGCTGGACGCGCTTGGCGTACCAGGTCGAGCCGATCTCGACACGGCGGTTGGCGGCATCGACATTCATATAGGTCGTCATGCCGGCGACTTGGCCATCGGCGTCGAACACCGTGAACGGCAGCATCGCGCCGGATGCCTGCAGTTTCAGCCGGCGTTCAATCTCGGCCGTCATGCCTTGCGGCGACGGGATAGCCGTGTACCAGAGCTTCCACAACTCGCCGTCCTCGGCCGCTGTCGTCAGCGCCGCGGTGTGGTCGGATGACAACGGCGCGAGCCAAGCGTGCGCGCCACGCAAGGTAACGGGTTCAAGCCAGGGCATGAATTGTCCTTCATCGATCATGTGACGTCATTGCGAGAAGCATATGGGTCCTCGCCTGCGAGGGCCATATGCGACGATGCAATCCAGTTTTCTCAAAAGAAAGAAGCTGGATTGCTTCGCCCGGTGAAAATTGGCTGTGCCAGTTTGCACCTCACTCGCAATGACGGCGCACCGCACCTCACTTGTTCAGAAAGTTCAGCGGCAGACCGGGACGCGGCCAGTCCATCGCGATCAACTCGCCGCGGCCGGACAGCGTGATGTAGGCGGTCTTCAGATCGGGTCCGCCGAAGGCGATATTGGTGGTGACGCGATCGCCGGTCTCGATCTGCTCGACGAGTTTGCCGTCCGGTGCGATCACCGAAATGCATCCCGACACCAGCGTCGCGACGCAGACATTGCCGGAGGCTTCGACCGCGAGCGAGTCGAACATCTGATAGCCGCCGAGCCCGCAGATCGGCTTGCCGCGCTCGCCGCGATAGATCACGTCGCCGGGCCTCACCTCGCCGCGCGCGGCCAGATCATAGGCCCATAGCCGCCCGGTCGGCGTCTCCGCGATATAAACGGTTTTCTCGTCCGGCGAGAGGCCGATGCCGTTGGCTGGCAGCACGCCGAACACCGCTTCGGTGATCGTCTTGCCATCGGGCGACACGTAATAGACGCCGCCGACATCCATGTCGCGGGCGCGGCGTTTGCCCAAATCCGTGAACCAGATGCCGCCGTCCTTGTCGAAGACGAGATCGTTCGGTCCCTTCAAGGGGTGCTCGCCGCAGCGCTCGAACAACGTCTCGACCGTGCCGCTTTGAATGTCGACGCGCTGCAGCGACCCGCCGAGATATTCATGCGGCTCCGGCACGCCGGGCATCATCGTGCCGCGTGAGGCAAACCAGCCGAAGCCGCCATTGTTCGTGACATAAATCTTGCCATCAGGCCCAAGCGCCGCGCCGTTCGGGCCGCCGGGCATCCTGGCGACCACTTCCTTGCGTCCGTCGGGATGCACACGCGTCAATTGCTGCGCGCGGATTTCGACCAAAATGATCGAGCCGTCCGGCATCACCACGGGGCCTTCGGGAAATGCGAGGTCGGTGGCGAGAACGCGGATATTGGACATCTTGGTCTCCCGTATTTTCTTGTTCTGTGATGACGCGTGACTAAAGCAAACATCACCAGCCATGCCAAGACGCGCAACGACATGACCAACTTGCACCGATGCGGCACTCGGCTTCAGGTGACAGCATCGACACAGGAGGAAACAATGACCGCGTCAAGCGAGCGCGCGATCCGATCGAAGCGATAATGAAGTCTTGTGTGAGGTCGACGACGGCATCGCGACCGTGACGCGGAGTCATCCGGCGCGGCTCAACGCGATCTCGCGCGGCCGCGCCTTCTGTGCAGACTGCGATATGACGAGCGCAAGGCAAGGGATCGGCGCGCGGAATGACGCGAACAATGCACGCATGACGCTCGACCTGAAGACCGCAGCGCCGATCGTCCGTTCAACATGGATACGCCGACGATCTGCGCGCTGAACGGATCGGCCGCCGGCTACGGTGGATGCCGCGCCCGGCTGAGCGCAAGGAACGGCAAGGAACGGCTTTGCTGCATCGCGTCACAAGTGCCCAAACACATTGCTGGCCTCTCTACGGCCTTGGTGCATACTCCTTGCATTCGACACGTCATCGATAGCCCACAGCAAGACGGGCGCTCACCAGAGCGGACGGAGATCGAGACACAGGGAGATACCCAATGCAACACTGGACATTTTTTCGGTCAATGGTACTTGCCGGCGCTGTCGTGGCGCTGTCGGCGACCGCGTCGTTGGCACAGAAGAAATACGACACCGGGGCGAGCGATACCGAGATCAAGATCGGCAACATCATGCCCTATAGCGGGCCGGCTTCGTCCTACGCCACCATCGGCAAGACAGAGGCGGCCTATTTCAAGATGCTGAACGAAACGGGCGGCATCAACGGCCGCAAGATCAATTTCGTCAGCTATGACGACGGCTATTCGCCGCCCAAAACGGTCGAACAAGCCCGCAAGCTGGTCGAAAGCGACGAGGTCTTGCTGATCTTCAATTCGCTGGGAACTCCGACCAATACGGCGATCCAGAAATACATGAACACCAAGAAGGTGCCGCAGCTTTTCGTCTCGACCGGTGCTGCGAAATGGAACGACCCGAAGGACTTTCCGTGGACGATGGGCTGGCAGCCGAGCTATCAGGTCGAAGCGCGAATCTACGCGAAATACATTCTTCAGAACTATCCGGGCAAGACGATCGGCGTCCTTTACGCCAATGACGATTTCGGCAAGGACTACGTCACCGGCCTGCGCGATGGGTTGGGCGATCAGGCAGGCAAGCTGATCGTGTCCGAAGTCTCCTACGAGACGTCGCAGCCGACTGTGGATTCCCAGATCGTCCAGATCAAGGGCGCCAATCCGGATATCTTCGTCAATATCGCGACGCCGAAGTTTGCGGCGCAGGCGATCAAGAAGATCGGCGAGATGGGCTGGAAGCCGGTCCACTTTCTGACCAACGTGTCGGTCTCAGTCGGCGCGGTGATGAACCCTGCCGGGTTCGAGGCGTCGCAAAATATTCTGAGCGCCGCCTATCTCAA
Source organism: uncultured Tardiphaga sp. (assembly GCA_964244735.1). Taxonomy (GTDB): domain Bacteria; phylum Pseudomonadota; class Alphaproteobacteria; order Rhizobiales; family Xanthobacteraceae; genus Tardiphaga. The sequence continues at coordinate 57,478 of CAXTJT010000003.1, read as the reverse complement.
AGACCCGCAGGACAAGCAGTGGGACAGCGATCCCGCCATGAAGGAATGGCGCGCCTTCATGACCAAATATTATCCGGAGGGCGACCAGCAGGACGCGTCCACCGTGTTCGGATATGGCGTCGCCAAGGGGCTCGAACAGGTTCTGCGGCAGTGCAAAGATGATCTGACCCGCGCGAACATCATGAAACAGGCGGCCAGCCTGAACTTCGAGATCGGCATCTATCTGCCGGGGACCAAGATCAAGACCAGCGCAACCGACTTCGCCCCGCTCGAGCAATTGCAGATGCAACGCTTCAAAGGCGAAAGCTGGGAGTTGTTCGGTCCGATCATGTCGGGCGAGAAGAATTCGTAGCTTGGCGAGGATGACGACGAGCGCGCCCCGGTTCAACGGGGCGCGCTCTTATTTCGCGTCCTCTTTGACAGGCGCCGTTTTCGTCGCCGGCGCAGCGTCCTTCGCAGCCGGCGACACAGCCGCCGCATCAGGCTTTTTGGCGCTTTGCAACTCCGCCACCGTTTTCTGCAAGGCGACGATCGCGGCGTTCTGCGCCTCGTTCAGACGACGAACGGCATCGAGCTTCTGGTCTTGATCCGACTTCATCTTGTTGACGGTCTTGACCAGAAAATCGACATTGCTCTGCAGGCAACTCGTGCGTCGCTCCCAGGTCTTGTCCACAGTGCAGATCTCGATCCCCGGCACATCCTGTGCCTTCGCTCCGCCAGAAAGCAACGCCAGCAACACCAGCCTCAACAGCATCCGCGTCATCCGTTTGTCTCCGCACGATCCGGCATGCAGCCAGACCGGGCAACGCGCAGCCTGTCAATGGTGCTGACGTCGCGGACATCTGGAACCATACGGAAACCGCATTCCCGGCGGGAAGTGGTTTGAGACATTTCGGGAGGTCACGATATGGCGACGCGCGAACGGCGGCTTGCTGAATTCAACGGACAGGGCGACCCGCCGCCGGATCAGGCGGTCGATGTCTTATGCGAGGATCACAGCGGTACCTACCAATTGCCCTTTCCCTGTCGTTTCGACGATGGTCAGTGGCTCAATGCCGAATCCGGGAGCGTCGTCGAGGCGCGGGTCGTCGGCTGGCGGCTGCCGAAATACCCGCGCTGAACGCAGGACTGTGCCGGAACAGGACGCCCGCCCACGCCGGCGTTAACGTCTCGAACGCGACCGGAACGAAACGCGCCCGAATCGCTGCCGCGCGATTCGCACAGCCTGGCAGCTACAAGATCTGGCGAGCGATGACGCCCAGCGGCACAAGCCTGACCGCCTCGCACGTCAAAAAGCGGCTTTCGGGCGATCAAAGGTTAACGGTCATTTCCAGGTTGTTGACCGGAAGCTGGGTGTACAAATACCCGACCGGTTTGCCTTCGGTCCGCAGCGGACGAATGTCCTTGTGGGTGATGATCTTCGCCGCCAGACCGTCGATCTCGTCGCGCTGCGTCGGCGTCCAACTGCGCAGCTTCTCGAGACCCTTCAGAAGCCCCAGCCGAAGCACCTGCGTGTTTTCGCCGAGCCCGATGAGGCTTGTCGACGTCTTGCCGGCCGTCACCACATCGCCGGTCGCAAGTTCAAAAGTCTTTCCGCGACTGTCTTTGAATTCGGCCGTGCCGCGAATGACGCGATACATGACGACTTCGCCTTTCGCGAACGACGCGGCGTCCACGGCCGCCGCGCTGCTCTTCGGCAGGAGCGACTGGCCGCGCGGGTCAGTCGCAATGATGTGCCCGGTGACGAGATGACCGCTCGGGACCTCGATTCCGAGATCGCGGACATAAACCGGTGTGGCCGATGTGATGAGATCATCAGCCAGCGGCTTGAACAGGGCATCCAGCGCCAGCGGGTCCTGAAGCCAGAACCCGGCATCGGCCGGACGATCGTGCATCGCATGGGTCCAGGCTATCCGTGGCGTTTCGGCCTCGTTGATCTGGTCCGGACCCACGATCGTCGGGTTTGGGAAGGTCGTCGGATCGGTCACGAAGGCTTCGATAAATTTGCCGGAGTAACCCATGGAAAAAGGGTCCGGCACCACCGTCTGCGGCGTCTTCAAATTGTCTTCGGTCGACATGCCGGACCAGGTGTAAAATAACTGACGATGCACGATCGCGCTTTGCAGGATCACCGCACCGGGGCCGACATTGTAGAAGCGTCCATCGTAGTCGAAGGTGAACATGCCAGACGTGACCAGCACGAGCTGGAAGCCGCCCGGCGGCAAATGGAGATGAAAATCGGTCGGTCCGGTGTCTTCGCGGTAGATCGGCAGGTTTGTCGCAACCTCGTGGAGGAGCAAGACCTCGTTGTTGGCGACGAAGCCTTCGTTTGCGCGACTGTAAAGCGCCTGCGGGCGATATGTCGCCTCGTATGTCGTATCCTTGTGGCGATCGATGGCGATGAAATCGTGATGGTTCAGGCGAAGAGGCTCACCGTCCGGGCGCGTCAGGCCGGCGGGTTTGAGATCGACCGCTGCGTGTATGTTCATCGCATCCTCCACATCGTTGTGAGGCGCTGATCGAACGCGCGTTCGCCGCCAAAATTTTTGGCAACGCAAACGTCCGGCCGGCAGATGCATGTTGCTATGCGAAAAGCGCGCCAGAAGGTGCAGCGATCAAAATCTGCCGCCTCAGATACAACCGGCACGACTGGGCGTCGCTGCCGGTCGATTCAGGCCCCTTATTTGGGCGTGCCTTGTGCAGTCGCTGCCCGAAGGATGGACTTGCTAAAATGCCTCTTTGAAAGGCACTTCCCTCAATATTCGACCTCAAGCTCTTCGATATCTTCGGGCTCCATTTTGGCCGCCGCGACCCATTCCTGCATTTCCGGCATCATCATGATCGTTGCCGCATAGGCCGCGAGCTGGTCGTCGAGCTTCACGTCATAGGTCATGAATCGCGTCACCACGGGCGCATACATGGCATCCGCGGCGCTGCGCTCGCCGAACAGAAACGGCCCACCGGACGCGCGCAGGCAATCGCGCCAGATCGAAAAAATGCGATCGATGTCGGCCTGTGCGCGCGACCAGATTTTGAAGTTCGGAAAGTGCCCCTTGATGTTGACCGGCAGCGACGCCCGCAGCGTCGTGAAACCGGAATGAATTTCGCCCGAAATCGAACGGCAATGCGCGCGCTGGATGCGATCGGCCGGCATCAGATTGGCCTGCGGCATCAATTCGTTGAGATATTCGCCGATCGCCAGCGTGTCCCACACCGTCGCGCCGTCATGTCGCAGGCACGGCACCAGAATCGACGATGACAGCAACAGGATTTCCGCCCGCGCCGAGGCGTCGTCCTTCGCTGTGATGATCTCGTCGAACTCAAGCCCCGAGAATTTCGTCATCAACCAGCCGCGCAGCGACCAGGACGAGTAATTTTTGCTGCTCAGTGTGAGTGTCGCCTTGGTCATGACTGACCTCCCCTGCCCGCAGTGTTGCCGAAAACACGCGTCGCGAGGGATTCACTGAGCAAACGACATGCCAGTTCCCGGCATCGTTTGACTCTCTCATGGCTTGCATATTGCATAGCAGCATCCGCAGGGAGAGCACGGCAAATGGCGATGTCGATGATGTATCAGGCCTACCAGAACCAGATGGATCTGTTGGGCCCGTGGCGAGCCGGTGCGGCCTCTGCGATGAAATTCCTCAATCTCGTTCCCCAAGGCATCTTTGAGAGCGGTTTTTTTGACAAGGCCACGGCCGCCCGTTTCACCGCTAAAAACGGTCCTTCCGAAAAACTGTTTGGCCGCTTGGCCGCCGCGTTCGAGCTGATCTCTCGTACATCGCTGACCTACGCGCGGCCGGACTATGCCATCGGGCCTGTCATGGTCGGCAATCGCGAACTCGACGTCACCGAAGAGGTCGTCTCCGCGACGCCGTTCGGCTCGCTCTTGCATTTCAAGAAGGAAGGCTCGCCGCTGCAGCCGCAGGTGCTGCTGGTCGCGCCGATGTCGGGTCATTTCGCGACGCTGCTGCGTCAGACCGTCAAGACCCTGCTCCAGGACCATGACGTCTTCATCACCGACTGGCATAATCCGCGCGACATTCCGCTGTCCGCCGGCAAGTTCGGGCTCGACGAGTACACCGAGCATCTGATCAACTTTATCGACGTGCTCGGCCCGAAATCGCACATGGTTGCGATCTGCCAGCCGTCGGTATCGGCGTTGGCCGCGGCGGCGATCATGTCCGAAGACAATCACCCGGCGCGGCCGGCGAGCCTGACGCTGATGGCCGGACCGATCGACACCCGCATCGCCCCGACCAAGGTCAATGAATTCGCCAAGAGCAAGCCGATTAAATGGTTCGAGGACAATCTGATCAATTACGTGCCGATGCAGTGCAAGGGCGCGTTGCGTCAGGTCTATCCGGGCTTCATCCAGCTTACCGCTTTCGTCTCGATGAATCTCGACCGCCATATCAAATCGCATGTCGATCTCGCCGATCATCTCGCCAAGGGCGAGACCGACAAGGCGGAGATCATCAAGACGTTCTACGACGAATATTTTGCAGTAATGGACCTGTCGGCGGAATTCTACATCGAGACCGTTCGCGACGTGTTTCAGGAGCACCTGCTTCCGCAGGGCAAGCTTGGCTACCAGGGCCGCATGGTCAATCCTGCCGCGATCAAGCGGATGGGGTTGATGACAGTCGAAGGCGAGAAAGACGACATCTGCTCGCTCGGCCAGACGCTCGCCGCACAGGATCTGTGTACGGGTGTGCGGGCCTATCGCAAGGTGCATCACATGCAAGCCGGAGTCGGCCATTACGGCGTGTTCAGCGGTCGGCGCTGGAACAATGAAATCTATCCGCTGGTCAGGGATTTCATTCACGTCAATGCCTGACGTGAGCAGCACGACTTAAGTCTTAGTCGATTATCCCCCGAACGGAGGATGCGGTTTGAACTTTCCGCCGCTATGACGATACCCAATTGGATTAGCGCCCGCAGACACAGCGAGCGTGAAAATTGATAGCCGCTTCGGCGGACCATATATTGCCGCGCCGGCGAATATTGTCTGGGGCTCATAGTTTTGATCAAGGCCGGCCTGCACAGGCCGGCTTTTTTCGTGGCTGCTTGCATAACGACATCTTGCATTTGCTACCCCGGCGTCCTCCGCGTAGCATCTGAAAAACCGTTCGGTTTCGGGAGGTCGCATGAGGTCTTGTCTTCGCATCGCGCTTGGCGTGGTGTTCTGTCTCTGGATCGACGGCACAGCGCGTGCCGCCGAAATAACGGTGATGATTTCCGGCGGTCTGACGGCTGCTTTCAAGACGCTTGTGCCCGACTATGAGCGCGGCAGCGGCAACACGGTCAAGATCGCCTACGGCCCGTCGATGGGAACGACGAGCAACGCCATTCCGGTGCGGCTGGCGCGCGGCGAATCGGCCGACGTTCTCATCATGGTCGGCAGTGCATTGGGCGACCTCATCCAGCAAGGCAAGGTCCCGGCGGCAAGCCGGACGGATCTGGCCAATTCGCCGATCGGGATGGTGGTGAAAACCGGCACGCCGAAGCCGGATATCAGCACGGTCGCGGCACTGCGCCAGACGTTGCTCGCGGCGAAATCGATCGCTTATTCTGACAGCGCCAGCGGCGTCTATGTCGGCACCGAATTGTTCGTGCGCCTCGGCATCGCGGATCAGATGAAAGACAAGGCCCGCGGCATTCCGGCCGAGCCCGTCGCGGCCGTCGTCGCGCGCGGCGACGCCGAAGTCGGATTTCAACAGATCAGCGAACTGCTACCGGTCAAAGGCGCCGATATCGTCGGTGAATTGCCGGCCGAGGTGCAAAAGATCACGGTGTTTTCGGCGGGTATCCCGACACAGGCGCTGCATCCGGCCGAAGGCACGTCGCTGATCGCATTCCTGCAATCACCCGAAGCCCGCGCGGTCATCCGCACAAGCGGGTTGGAGCCGATCGCGCCTGCTCCCTGACATCCGTTATTTTGCCCGGATCGGCGTGTCTTTCAGGCCGTTGGCGTCGTAGGCGGCGCGCAGCGTGCCATCGATCTTCGCCTCGTCCATGAATCTCGTCACGAATGCCAGCGATAACGGCTTGCCTTTCGGGACGGCCACGGCGGTCGTGGTCTGCTTGAAGGTTTCGTCCAGCACCTTGCTGCCCGGCAATTGTTTGGCCATCGCGTTGAGTTGATCGCGGGACAGCGCAAACGCATCGACGCTACCGGATTTCAGCAGAGCGAAAATCTCGTCATAGGTCTGGTAGCCGGAGACTTTCGCATTCTTCAAATGCGCGATCGCGCCCCGCATCGTCGTCGTGTTGCTGACCGCGGCGACCTGCACGCCGACTTTATCGAGCGTCGCGAAATCGGTGATGTCGGAGCCGCTCTTGACGATGTACGTCGCGTCGGCGATCTCGTAATTCGGGCCGAACGACATCCGCGCCTGGCGCTCGGCGTCGACCGGAAGGAAGGTCACGTCATACAAGCCGGAGTCCGCTGCATCGACGATCTGACCGGAATTCTGATACGTCACGAACGCCACGGGCACGCCGATCCTCTTCGCCATGTCCGTGCCGAGCGTCACAGGGACGCCTGCATACGATCCATCGGTCTTTCTTGTCGACCAATAGGCCCCACCGGCCGGGCTGATGCCGATCGCGACCCGCAAGGTGCCGGACGCCGCGATTTCGTCATTCAGCGCATCTGCCTGCGCAGCTCCTGCGCTCGCCATCATCACCACTCCAGTCACCAGATGCCTGAACATTATCCGCCCGCTCCCGTCGCCACGCTTTGCGGTGGCGTTTCGCGCGGCAAAATCAGCGCCGCAACGATCACTAGCAGACAGAGCGCGGAAAAGGCATGCAGCATGGTCAGAAAGCCGCCTTTTTCATACAGCCAGGCGACCAGCCCGATCGACGCGCCTGCGGCCGAGAAACCGACGAAATAGCGCACGGCAAAGGCGCGCGAGCGCCATTCTTCGCTGGTATATTTGCCGACCATCGCATCATTGATGGTGATCTGCCCGAACAGACCCATGACGATCCCGATCGCAACAAAAATCAGACCGGCATTCGACAGCGACGCCGCCAAATACAGAAACGGCGCGAGCAACAGCGACAGCGGCAGGCACACGGCCTTCAACGAATAGCGATCGATCAGGCGCCCGACCGTAAGTTGCGTCATCGCACCGAACACGTACACGCAGGCAGCGATGACACCGAGCAGCGCCGGGCTTTGCGTCAGGTCCGAAAGCCGCTCGGCGAATAGCTTCGGCAGAGCCACTGTGATGGCATTGAACGTCGTGGAGATCGCGATGACCACGATCAGCAGCGACAAGATCACGCGCCACATGTCGCGCTTGGCGACACGCGCCTGCGCCATCGCCTGCTTGAATCCTGAGCGATCCTCATGCGCGACGCTGCGCGCGAACAGCACGCCGAGCCCCAACGTGACGATGCCGGGCATGATGAAAGCCCAGCGCCAGCCGAGATATTGCCCGACCACGCCCGTGATCATCGCCGAGGAGGCGACGCCGAGATTGCCCCACACACCGTTGATGCCCATCTCGCGGCCGAGCTTGTCGGCATAGGACACGATCATCGCCGTGCCGACCGGATGATAGATCGAGGCGAACACCCCGATCGCGAACAGCGCCATGCCCAACTGGCCCGGTGTCTGCACAAGACCAACGGCGATCATCGCCAGCCCGATTCCGGCAAAGTAGATCACCATCATATGACGCCGGCTCCAGCGGTCGCCAAGCCAGCCCGTTACCAGCGAGCCTGCCCCGAACGCGATGAAGCCCGGAGTCGCATAGGGCAGCAATTCCGAATAGGTCATGCCGAGGGCGGGCCCCATCACGATGACGGCGGCGGCGAAAATCAGCATCGCGTAATGATCGATGAAATGCGCGACGTTGACGTAGGTGATGACCTGGGCGGGGACGTTCAGCATGGTCGAATCCTTGACGATCTTCTCGAATTTGCTCGACTATAGAAGCGGCTTCTGACGAAATGCCGCCAATGAATGTCGCCCACCAGCCAATGCGCTCGCTGCCTGCCGCCCGCCGGGCGGCTCCGGGCGTCCACCGCCTCGCCCAGCATTACCGCAAGGGCGCCCGGCTCGACACGCATATGCATCGGGAATCGCAACTGGTTTTCGCGGCAAGCGGCACGATGCAGGTGACGACGCCGAAGGGGCGCTGGCTTGTACCGCCCGGCCGCGCGGTCTGGGTGCCGGCGCGGCTCGGCCATGCCATCGACGTGCTCGCCGACATCGAGATGCGGACGCTTTATTTCGATCTCGACTGGCTGGCGCGGCAGGGGACGGATGACGGCCTCGCCTCCGAATTCGTGGTCCGGGTGTCGCGGCTGCTGCACGAGGCTATTCTGGCGTTGTTCGCCAACCCCGCTCCGTCAGCCCGCGCTGACCTCCTGATCCGCCTCATCCTGAGCGAGTTGCATCAGGCGGAAGATGCGACGACCTTCATCCCCTTACCGCAGGAGCGGCGCTGCCGCCGCGCCGCCGCCATCGTGCTCGCGGATCCCTCAAGCCCCCACAATCTCGATGATCTGGCGCATCTGGTCGGCACTTCGGCGCGCACGCTGTCGCGACTATTCGCGCAAGAGACGCAGTTGAATTTCAAGAGCTGGTGCCAGCATGCGCGGATCGCCGCAGCCGTCGAACGGCTGGCTGTGGACAGAACCATCGCGCTTAAGCAACTCGCGGCTCACCTCGGCTATGCCAGGCTGTCGGCATTCTCACAGGCGTTCCGGCAGGTGACGGGCAGGACGCCGAGCGAGTTTATCCGAAATCCCTAATCAGTATGGCACCACGGCCGTCGCCTCGATCTCGACGCGGGCGGCCTTCTCGACCAGCCGCACCACCTGCACCAGCGCCATTGCCGGATAGTACGCGCCCAGCGTTTCCCGATAGGCGACGCCGAGACCCTTCAGATTCGCCAGATATTCCTCGATATCGACAACATACCAGGTCAGCCGCACCAGATGTTCCGGATTGGCCCCGCCTTCTTTCAGGATCGCAACAATATTCGCAAGCGTCTGCCTGACCTGCGCGACAAATCCGTCGGCCAATTTTTCCTGCGCGTCCCAGCCGATAACGCCGCCGGTGACGACGATGCGGCCTTCCGCCATCATGCCGTTGGCGTAGCCCTTCGGCATCGGCCATCCCGAGGGCTGAAGAACTTGAGGCTGCAATGTCTGCGGTGTCGCCGAGGCTGCCGGTGCGACGGCAAGCGTCGATCCCTTGCGTGGTGTCACGTCGTTCTCCCTGACCTTATGAGCCGCTGGCGATCTCGCGCAGCGTGAAGCGTTTGAGCTTTCCGGTTTCCGTCTTCGGAAGTTGCGTGACGAACTCGATCGCGCGCGGGTATTTATACGGCGCGATCTCGCGCTTGACGTGATCCTGCAACGCGCACGCCAGCGCAGCGTCGCCGTTTCGGCCCGGTCGCAGCACCACATAGGCCTTCACGATCATGCCGCGCGCATCATCTGGCGCGCCGACCACGCCGCAATCGATCACATCGGTATGCGTCAGCAACGCCGCCTCGACATCCGGCCCGGCGATGTTGTAGCCGGCGGAGATGATCATGTCGTCGGAGCGCGACTGATACCAATAATAGCCGTCTGCATCGCGCACATAGGTATCGCCCGTGATATTCCAGCCGCGCTGCACGAATTTCGTCTGGCGCGCATCGGCGAGATAACGACACCCCGTTGGACCGCGCACCGCCAGTCGCCCCATCGTGCCGTCGGGCGCATCGTCACCGTTCTCGTCGACGATCTTCGCCTCATAGCCCGGCACGGGCTTGCCGGTCGCGCCAGGACGAATCTCATCTTCGGTCGCGCTGATAAAGATATGCAGCATCTCGGTCGCGCCGATGCCGTCCATCAGCTTGAGACCAGTGGCTTTCAGCCACGCATCGAAGGTCGGCTTTGGCAAGGTCTCGCCGGCCGAGACGCACTTGCGCAGAGACGACATGTCGTGCGTGCCATATGTCGTCAGCATCGCGCGATAGGACGTCGGCGCGGTGAAGATCACGCTGGCCTTGAAGCGTTCGATCGCAACCGGCAGATCGTCGGGGCCGGCCTTTTCAAGAACGATGAACGATGCGCCGATATGCATCGGAAACAGCACGCCGCCGAAGCCGAACGTAAACGCCAGCGGCGCGGACGAGATGAAGCGATCGGACGAATCGGCGCGCAGTACGTTGGTGGCGTAGCCGTCGCAGACCGCGAGCATGTCGCGATGGAAATGCATCGTGCCTTTGGGATCGCCCGTGGTGCCAGAGGTGAACGCGATCAGGCAGACATCGTCGGACGCGGTATCGACCGCCTTAAACTCAGCGCTTGCTTTCGCGATCCGCGCATCGAACCCGTCGGCGTCGTCCATGCTCCAATACAGCACATGGCGCAGATCCGGCGACATCTTGCGCGCCTTCTCCATTTCGTCGCGCAGTTTGCCGTCACACAAGGCCAGCGTGATCTTCGCTTTCGCGATCGGATAGGCCAGTTCCTTGGCGCGCAGCAACGGCATAGTGGCGACGACGATGCCGCCCGCCTTCAGCACCGCCATGTATGTCGCGACCATCATCGGATTATTAGCCGAACGCAGCAGCACGCGGCCGCCGGTGACGAGGCCGAAATCGGTGACAAGCACGTTGGCAATCCTGTTCACCAACGCCTGAAACTCGCGATAGGTGAAGCTCTCGGTCAGGCTCATCGCGCAAGGTTCGTCGCCGCGTCCCTCGCCGACCCAGCGATCGAGGAAATGCGTCACGCAATTCAGCCGAGGCGGATAATTCAATTCGGGCCGCGTAAAGGTGAACTCGGGCCACTCATCTTGAGGCGGCAGGTTGTCACGCGCAAATGTATCGAGATGCGCGGTCGCGTGCGCATCGTGCTGCTGTGCGCTCGCGCCTGTGGCAGAACTCCGCATCGCACGCTTCTCCGTCAATCACGACTGAACCCGGCGATAATCATTTTAAACCTAAAGCATTTTTTGGCAAGCGCAGTTAACTCGTCGTTCCGGGGCGCGGACGCCTCTTGGTGGCCGCGAACCCCGAATGATGTTGCGACGCTAAGGCCCCGCCATCTCTCTCAACCGCGCCACCATGTCCGATCCCGCATCGGCCAGCGGCGCGATTGCGGTGAAGTGGTTTGCGTCCGGCACCGTGCCGAAACGCACAGTCACGCCGGCGGCGCCCCAGTGCTCAACAAGCGTGCGGCTCTGGCGGAAATACTCGCTGCTCTCGTCGCCGCCGACGACGGCGTCGAAGACGCATCCCTTGGGCGGAAGCCAGAACAATGGGCTGATCGCATGCGCCGCCCTCTCGTCGAGCTTGAGCGCCGTGTTGATCGACGTCGGCACGAGCGGCGCAAGATCGAACAGACCTGAAATCGCATAGCCAGCCTTGATATAGGGTTGCGGCGATAGGCCATCGATCGCGCGCCAGTCCGTCGCCAGAAGACACGCCGCGAGTTGCCCGCCGGCGGAATGGCCACTGACGACCAGCCGTCTGCCTTGTCCTGCCAGCGCCTGGCACGCCGCACGCATCTGTTCGATGATATCCGCGACCGACACCGCCGGGCACAGATCGTAACTTGGCAGCGCGACACTGATACCATGGGCGTTCAAGCCCGCCGCGAGATGGCTGAAGAACGACGCATCGAGCGCCTGCCAATAACCGCCGTGAATGAACATCACTGTTGCGGCATCGGAATTGCCGGCGTCGAACACATCGATCGTGTGGCGTGCGCCATCGCCATAGCTCAGGACCTGCGGCGGATGCGCGATGCGATAGATTTCTCCATCGCGCGCCCAGCCGGCGATGATCGCCGGGTTCTCCAGTACCCTCGCGCGGTTGTTGTATTCGACCTCGTAATCGACGGTCGCCATGGGCTAGACCAGACGCGCACTGGCGGATTTCTGTGCCGATGCCTTTGTCTTAGCCAACAGCCGCATCAATTCGGCAACATCCTTCGCATTGAGATCGCCGAAGATGTCCGCAATCCATGTTTCATGCTCGGCCGCCATCTTGCGGAATTCCGCACGGCCCTGGCGCGTCAGGCGGATCACCTGCACGCGGCGGTCGGTGCTGGACGTGCGGCGGTCGACATGACCGCTCTCGACGAGGCGCTCGACCAGCCCCGTGACATTGCCGTTCGACACCATCATGCGTTTCGAGACATCCGACAACGTCATGCCGTCCGGCGTCTTGTCGAGTTGCGCCATCAGGTCGAACCGGGGCAGCGTCACGTCGAAGCGCGCCCGCAACCGGCTGCGGACTTCGCCTTCGATCAGTGTCGTGCAGGTGAGCAGCCGCAGCCACAATCGGAGTTCGTCGCCGTGATCTTCCGGCGTTTCGACGGCCTTGGTTTCGGAATCGAGGATGGTCATGACAAACTCATCAGTCCCAGACTCTTTTGACCTTCAAGCAATCTGCCAGATCACGCAAGCCAAAACGCCGGGCCGACCATTGGCTTGACTGGCCCGGGAGTTGCTTTAACCTTCAAACAAATTGACGGTCCGCCCTCGCCTTGCGGCGGAGGACAACGGCGGACTAGTCTCATTTGAAACGGCAACGACGGGATCGCAACGCAGCCCGTCAGGATGGGGATCGATCATGAAACGTCTGATAATGATGGCGAACGTGGCGGCGATCGGCGCTCTCGCGGCCGGACCTGCGGCGGCGCAGGAGAAGATCAAGATCGGCGTCATGGTGACGCTGTCCGGCTCGGGCGCCGTGCTCGGCCAGCAGGCCCGCGACGGCTTCGCCCTCGCCGTCAAAGACCTCGGCGGCAAGATGGGCGGCAAGGAGGTCGAACTCGTCGTCGTCGATGACGAGTTGAAGCCGGATGTCGCTGTCACGAAGGTCAAGGGCCTGCTCGAACGCGACAAGGTCGATTTCGTCGTCGGCCCGATCTTCTCGAATATCCTCCTCGCCATCCACAAACCGGTTGTGGACTCCAAGACGTTCCTGGTCAGCCCCAATGCCGGGCCGTCTAGCTTCGCCGGCAAGCAATGTGACCCATATTTCTACGTGACGTCCTATCAAAACGACCAGATCCATCAGATCCTCGGCAAGGTCGCGCAGGATCGCGGCTACAAGAAAGTCTATCTGCTGGTGCCGAACTATCAGGCCGGCAAGGACTCCGTGGCGGGCTTCAAGCTCGATTACAAAGGCGAGATCGTCGAGGAGAGCTACACGCCGCTCGGCACGCTCGATTTTCAGGCCGAGCTGTCGAAGATCGCATCGCTAAAGCCCGATGCGGTGTTCACGTTCATGCCCGGCGGGATGGGCGTCAATCTCGTCAAGCAGTACAAGCAGGCCGGTTTGGCCGATCGTATCCCGTTCCTGTCGGCTTTCACGGTCGATGAATCCACTTTGCCGGCACAGCAGGATGCGGCGGTCGGTCTCTATGGCGGCGCGAACTGGGCGCCGAACTTGGACAATCCGCAAAACAAGAAATTTGTGGCGGATTACGAGGCGGCCTACAAAAGCGTACCCGGCACCTATGCATTCCAGGCCTATGATGCGGCGATGCTGATCGACAGCGCGGCAAAATCCGTCAAGGGCGACATGGCGAACAAGGATGCGGTCAAGGCCGCGCTGAAAAAGGCGGACTTCACCTCGTTGCGCGGCAACTTCAAGTTCAACACCAACGGCTATCCGATCCAGGACTTCTATCTGGTCAAGGTCGCCAAGCGCGCCGACGGCAAGTTCGAGACACAGATCGACAAGAAAGTCTTCGAGAATTACGCCGACCGCTACGCCAAGGATTGCGTTGCGACCAATTGATGATCTCTTCTATCCGATAGGTGGGGAGAGGTTTGTTTGGAGGTTTGCGCATGAAGGTCATCGTCATCGGCGGCGGCATCGGCGGATTGACCACGGCGCTGATGCTGCGCGCACGCGGCATCGGCTGCGAACTTTACGAGCAGTCCGATCGCATTCGCGAACTCGGCGTCGGCATCAACACGCTGCCGCATGCGATCCGCGAACTCGCACAACTCGGCCTGCTCGATGCGCTTGACGCCATCGCCATCCGCACGGACGAACTTCATTATCTCAGCCGTCACGGCCAGGAGGTCTGGCGCGAAAGGCGCGGGCTCGGTGCCGGCTTCGACGTGCCGCAATTCTCGATCCATCGCGGGCAATTGCAGAGCGTGATCCACCGCGCGGTCGAGCAGCGTCTCGGCGTGAATGCGATCCGAACCGGCTGCCGGCTCGGCGCGTTCACGCAGGATGAAGGCGGCGTCAGCGCCCACTTCTTCGATCGCAACGGAAGCTACGTCCACACCGCGCGCGGCGATGTCCTTGTTGGCGCCGACGGCATCCACTCCAAAGTGCGTGCGACACTCTTTCCGCAGGAAGGCCCGCCGGTCTGGAACGGGTTGATGCTATGGCGCGGCGCCCGCGACTGGCCGGCGTTTTTGACGGGCCAGTCGATGATCGTGGCGGGAGGGCTGCATGCCAAGGTCGTGGTCTATCCGATTGCGGAAGGGGCGACGCCCGGGTCACGGCTGACCAATTGGGCGGTTCTTGTTAAAACCGGCGAGGGCGGCACCCTGCCGCCGCGCCGCGAGGACTGGTCGCGACCCGGCAAGCGCGACGAGTTGATGCCACATGTGGCGCGTTTCAGCGTGCCGCATGTCGATGTGCCCGCGCTGGTCACAGCGACGCCGGAATTCTACGAATATCCGTGCTGCGACCGCGACCCGCTGCCGTTCTGGACGCAGGGCCGGGTCACGCTGCTCGGCGACGCCGCGCATCCGATGTATCCGGTCGGCAGCAACGGCGCATCGCAGGCGATTCTGGATGCGCGCGCATTGGCCGATGCGTTGAAGCGCGCCGACCATCCGCGCGCGGCTTTGGCCGCTTATGAGCAGCAGCGGCTGCCGATGACGACGGAGATCGTCCGCGCCAACCGCCGTGGAGGGCCGGAGGGCGTCATCGATGCCGTCGAGCAATTGGCGCCCGACGGGTTCGATAACGTTAATGCCGTGCTCAGCCACGCGCAGCGCGAGGCGATCGTGAGGGGTTATGCCAGCAAGGCGGGCTTTGCGGCCGTGCCGCTGGCGGCCGTGGGGTAAATTCCTGGCAAGACAAGCGTCATCCTGAGCATTGATCGATAGCATCTTCGCTATCGATCAATGCCTCGAAGGATGGATGCGAGCCGTCATCTGCTCCATCCTTCGAGGCTCGCCTTGCGACGACGAAGATGTCGTCGCCGGCTCGCACCTCAGGATGACGATTTTTGTGTTTCGATCCTCACGCGCCCGGAGGCGGCGGTAGGAAGTGGATGTTGTATTCCGCAGCCAGCGCCACGACGGCGTCGGGGCTTTGATCCGGCAGATTGTGGATGCCCCAGAACAGGTCGTAAAGCCGCCGCGCCGGCGACACCCAGAACAACACCTTCGCGGTCTGGTCGGATTTGTTGAAGATGCCATGCGGCACGCCCATCGCCAGACGCACCACGTCGCCGGGAGCCGCCTGCGTCTCGCCGTCGCCGAGCATGAAGTCGAGTTTGCCTTCGAGGATGTAGAGATACTCGTCCTGATCGGGATGGATGTGCGGCGGCACGAAGGTGCCGGGCGGCAACGTCGCGTGCCACGAAAAGGAATCCTGCGTGCAGGTCTTCGGGACGTAGGTCTGGCCGAGAATATTCCAAGAGATGCCTTGCATCCCCTCATTGGCGCGGGTGATGCCGGGTGTTTCGGTTCTCATCTGGATGGTCCTTTTCGTTACACTGCCGACATTTGCCAATGCATCACACATGCAAAAATCTGTCCTTGACGCTGGCATCGCTTCTAAGCGCCACTGAGTCGCCGGTCCAGACCACGCGGCCCTTCTCGATG
The DNA here is from genome assembly GCA_964244735.1 of uncultured Tardiphaga sp. Classification (GTDB taxonomy): domain Bacteria; phylum Pseudomonadota; class Alphaproteobacteria; order Rhizobiales; family Xanthobacteraceae; genus Tardiphaga. Next base: position 41,643 of record CAXTJT010000003.1, on the reverse strand, counting down.
ATGACATGGCGGTCGGCGAAGGCGGCCAGCGCATCGACATTCTTGTCGATGACGAGGATGGATTGATGCTGCGCCTTCAATGCCTTCAGGCACGCCCAGATCTCGGCGCGGATCAGGGGCGCGAGACCTTCCGTCGCCTCATCCAGAATCAGCAATTTCGGGTTGGTCATCAGCGCACGGCCGATCGCCAGCATCTGCTGTTCGCCGCCGGAGAGTTGCGTGCCAAAGTTGCCGCGTCGTTCCTTCAGCCGCGGAAACAGCGCGTAGATCGATTGAAGCGTCCAGCGCGCTGGCTTGCCGCGCGCGGCCGCCGTCGCGATCAGGTTTTCCTCGACTGTCAACGTCGGGAAAATCTGCCGGCCTTCGGGCACAAGCCCGATGCCGCATTGCGCGATCCTGTAGGATGGCAGGCCGTTCAGCGATATGTGATCGAAGCTGACATTGCCGCCGGTCGGCTTGATCAGCCCCATGATCGCATTGATCGTCGTCGTCTTACCCATGCCGTTGCGGCCAAGCAGCGTGGCGACCTCGCCCTTGCCGATCGCGAGAGAAATATCGAACAGCACTTTTGCCGCGCCGTAGCCCGCCTGAAGGTTCGAGACCTGAAGCATCACGCCTCCTCCCCGAGATAGGCAGCGCGGACTTGCGGATCGCTACGCACGGCCTGCGGCAGACCGGATGCGATGATGCGGCCATACACAAGCACCGAGACGCGATCGGCGAGCGCGAACACCGCATCCATGTCGTGCTCGATCAGCACGATCGGGACTTCGCGGCGCAGGTCTTTCAACGTCGCGACGAGTCGCTGCGCCTCTTCATGGCTTGCGCCCGCGAGCGGTTCGTCGAGCAGCAGCAGTTTCGGCTGCGCAGCCAGCGCCACGGCCAGTTCGAGCTGCCGCTTCTCGCCATGCGACAGCGATCCCGCCGGCACATGCGCGCGCGGGGCCAATCCGAAGCGCGTCAGCAGAGCCACCGCACGATCGTTCAAGTCGGTCTCACAGGACACATTGCCGAAAAAGCGAAAACTCGATCCATCGCACGCTTGTGCGGCGAGTGCGACATTCTCCAGCGCAGAGAAACGCGGCAGAATCGACGTGATCTGGAACGAGCGCACCAGGCCGAGCCGGGCGCGGGCGTCCATCGGCAACGCCGTCACATCCTCGCCCCTGAAAATGACGCGGCCGGAATCAGGCTGCGCCAATCCCGACAATTGATGGATCAATGTCGTCTTGCCCGCGCCATTAGGGCCGATGATGGCGTGCAATTCGTGATCCGCGATGTCGAGGCTGACATCGTCGGTGACTTTCAGCGCGCCGTAGGACTTGCGCAGATGCTCGATGCGCAGCGGGATCACTTGCCGCCTCCGAGCAGGCCCGTCAGTCCGCCGCGCACGAACAGCACGACCAGAATGAGGATCGGACCGAACATCATCGCCCAGTGTTCGGTATAATGGGACAGCATTTCGGCCAGCAGCGAGAAGGCAACCGCGCCGATGATCGCGCCGTGCAACGAGCCGAGGCCACCGAGCACGATGACGAAGATCAACTCGCCAGAGCGTTGCCACGTCGCGTAGGCCGGACTGACGAAGTCGGACTGATTGGCGAGCAGGACACCTGCGATGCCGCACAACATTCCCGCGATGACGTAAGCCGTGAGTTGATAACGATAGGGTGCGAAGCCGATCGCCTGCATGCGGACCGGATTGTCGCGGATGCCGCGCAGCACGCGGCCGAAGCGGGATGCCACGATCGACCGGCACAGAAGATACGCGCCGAGCAGGACTGCAAAAGCGACGTAATACAGCGTGGTATCGTTCTTCAGGATCGGCACGCCGAAGAGGAGGCTGCGCTGCGCCAGCGTCAACCCGTCATCTCCGCCATAGGCCGCAAGCGATGTGCCGAAGAAGAACAGCATCTGGCCGAAGGCCAGCGTGATCATGATGAAATAGACGCCCTTGGTGCGGAGCGAGATCGCGCCCGTTACCAGCGCGAAAAAAAACGAGACGCAGAGCGCGCAACCAAGTTGCACGAACGCATCATTGATGCCGTGGCTCGCCAGGATCGCGACGCTGTAGGCCCCCAGTCCGATGAAAGCCGCATGGCCGAAAGAGATCATCGCGCCATAGCCAATCAGCAGATCGAGCGACATCGCAGCCAGCGCGAGAATCAGGATGCGCGTCGAAACCGCGAGGACGAAGCTGCGCGGCCCGAACGTCGCGAGCAGCGGCACCGCTGCCAGCAGCGCGAACAGGATCAGCGGCAGCCAATATGTGCGCGAACGTGCAAATGGCGGCGCGCGCAATGCGATCTCGACATCGGCGGGCCGGTCGCTCATGATTTGGCCGGAAACAGCCCGGACGGGCGAAAGAACAGGACAGCAGCCATCAGGATGTAGATCAGCATCGGCGCGACGGCGCGGCCGGTCTGGCTTGCCGCCGCGGGATCGAGGATCAGCTTCAACAGTGTCGGCGCGAAAAAGCGCCCCAGCGTGTCGACGAGGCCGATCAACAACGCGGCGATAAAGGCGCCGCGGATCGAGCCGATTCCGCCGATCACGATGACGACGAAAGCGAGAATCAGGACGTTGTCGCCCATGCCGGGTTCGACCGAAAGGATCGGCGCGACCATTGCGCCGGCGAAACCGGCGAGCATTGCGCCGACGCCGAACACGATGGTGAACAATAGCCGGATGTTGACGCCCAGCGCCGCGACGATCGGAGCATGGGTCGCACCGGCGCGCACGAGCATCCCCAACTTCGTCTTGTTCACGACGAAATACAGCGCGAGCCCGACACCCAGCCCGACGGCGATGATGACGAGTCGATAAACGGGATAGAGCATGCCATCGGCGATCTCGATGACGCCCGACAGAGCATCGGGGATCGGCACACTCAACGGAGCCGCACCCCAGATGAATTTCACCGCTTGATTGAGAAAGATGATGACGCCGAAGGTTGCCAGCACCTGATCGAGATGATCGCGGTCATAAAGGTGGCGGAAGATCAGCAGTTCGAGCGCGAGCCCGAAGATCAGGGCCGCCGGCAGCGCCAGCGCGAGGCCGGCGGCGAAGCTGCCGGTCATCGCGGTAAAGGCGGCAGCCAGATACGCGCCGACCATGTATTGCACGCCATGCGCCAGATTGATGAAATCCATCACGCCGAATACGAGCGTTAGCCCGGCCGCGATCAGAAACAGGATCAGCCCGAACTGCAGGCCATTAAGTATCTGCACCAGCGCGAGCGTTGGTGTCATAGGGCGATCGCGGCGTTGGTCGTCATTGGCCAGCCCCTGTCAACTGCACTACTCCGCCGCAAGCGGCGTAATTCCCTGCGCCTTGAGAGCGGCGCGCGTCTTCGGCTTGGCCTTGATCTTCAACTCATCCGCATCCTGCCGCTCACGGACGGAGTTGCGCATGATCTGTTCCTGACCCGGCCGATATTGCGGCGGACACGCAATATCCGCGCCATACCACGCCGCCGCGCGCATCGTGAAGCCGGGATCGACCAGATGCGGACGGCCCAACGCCACGAGATCAGCACGGCCGGCGGCGAGAACCGTGTTGATCTGGTCGGATGTCGTAATGTTGCCGACGCACATCGTCGCGACACCGGCTTCGTTGCGAATCTGATCGGCGAACGGCGTCTGGAACATCCGGCCATAGATCGGCTTGGCGTCGCGCGTGGTCTGGCCGGTCGAGACGTCGACGAGATCGACGCCGGCATCGCGGAAGGCGTCGGCGATGCCAACGGAGTCCGTCGCCGACAATCCGCCTTCGGCCCAATCGGTCGCGGAGATGCGCACGCTCATCGGCTTATGCGCCGGCCATGCAGCACGCATCGCGGCGAATACCTCGAGCGGGAAGCGCAGGCGGCTCGCCAGCGCGCCGCCGTAGTCATCGCTGCGCTGGTTGGTCAGTGGCGAGAGAAAACTCGCGAGCAGGTAGCCGTGCGCGCAATGCAATTCCAGCATGTCGAAGCCGGCGGCGTCGCCGCGTTTGGTCGCCGCAACGAATTCCTTGACGATGCGGTCCATCCCGGCGCGGTCAAGCGCGTGCGGGACCTGACTGTCGGGATAATACGGCAGCGGCGAGGCCGAGACGACATCCCACGCATCCTCCGCAAGCGGCCGATCCATGCCGTCCCACATCAATTTCGTCGCGCCCTTGCGCCCGGCATGGCCGAGTTGCAGGCAAAATTTCGAGGCAGAATGGGCGTGGACGAAATCGACGATCCGCTTCCACATTGCCTGCTGCGCGTCGGTGTACATTCCCGCGCAGCCGGGCGTGATCCGCGCATCCGCAGCCACGCACGTCATCTCGGTGAAAACCAGCCCCGCGCCGCCGATCGCCCGCGAACCGTAATGCACGAGGTGAAAATCGTTCGGCAAGCCGTCGTTCGCCGAATACATGCACATCGGCGACACCACCGCGCGGTTCGCGATCACCATCTCGCGCAGCCGCAACGGCTGGAACATCGGCGCGACGGGTGTCTCAACATCGACGTCGAAACCTTGCGCCTGCACCTTCCGTGCAAAGGCCCTGTCGGCCTCGGCAACGAAGCCGGGCGCGCGAAGCCGCAGATTGTCATAGGTGATCGCCTTGGAGCGCGTCATCACGCCGAAGGCGAATTGCACCGGGTCAAAACCCCAGAAGCGAGCGACATGCTCGAACCAGACGAGCGAGACGTCGGCGGCATGCTGCGTCTTTTCGACCTCCTCGCGGCGGCCATGCGCGTAGGCATCGAGCGCGGCCGCGACATCGCCCGCGCCCGCCAGCGCATCCGACAGCGCGATGGCATCCTCCATCGCCAGCTTGGTCCCGGAGCCGATCGAGAAATGCGCCGTCGCCTTGGCGTCGCCGATCAGCACCATGTTGTCCTTCACCCAGCGCTTGCTGCGGATCATCGGAAACTGCCGCCACAACGAACGATTGGTCAGAAGTTGATGGCCGTCGAGATATGCCTTGAATATTTCGGCCATGCGGGCGGCGGACTTGGCCTCGTCCAAGCCGTCGAGACCGGCGCGCTGGAAGGTCTCGGGGTCGGTCTCGAAAATCCAGGTCGAGTTGTTGGTGTCGTATTGATAGGCGTGGGCGATGAAGGGACCCCACTGCGTCTCCTCGAAAATAAACGTGAAGGCGTCGAGCGGCTTGGTCGAACCCATCCAGGTGAACTTATTGCTGCGCAGATCGATTTCGGGCGCGAAATGATCGGCGAACTTGTCGCGGAAGCGGCTATTGATGCCGTCTGCGAGCACCACGAGATCGGCGCCGGCGAACCGGGATTCGTCCGCAAGGTCGGTCTCGAAATGCAGCGACACGGCGAGTTCGTGCGCGCGGGCTTGCAGGATCATCAGCAACGCGCGGCGCGAGCAGCCGCAAAAGCCGTTGCCGCCGACCCGGTGGACGGTGCCGCGAAAATGCACGGCGATGTCGTCCCAATAGGCGAATTCGCGGATGATGCTGCGATAGCTCGGCGGATCGTATTTCTCGAAATTGTCGAGCGTGGCATCGGAGAACACGACGCCAAATCCGAATGTGTCGTCGGCGCGGTTGCGCTCATAAACGTCGACCTCGGCATCGGGGCGCTGCTTCTTCAGCAAGATTGCGGCGTAAAGCCCGGCCGGTCCGCCGCCGATGATCGCGATCTTCATGAAAGCCTCCGCGCCTGTCCGACCGAATTATTTTCACCTTAAAGGAATATTGGGCAAGGGGTCATGTTTGCCGTCACTATGATGCAAGCACCGTTGACGCGTTGAACAACTCGTCAATCCCCTTGAAACTGCGGTGTCACCTTGTTTGAGAAAGCATGAAACGCCCGCGCGAAATCCTCGGTCGTCATGCACAGGGCCTGAGCCACGGCTTCGGCCTCGATCGCTTCCTCGATCGACATCGCCCATTCCATCGCCAGCATGCGCTTGGTCATCGTGTTGCCGAAAGTCGGCCCGGCCGCGATCTGTTTCGCCAGCATCGTGGCCTGTGCCGGCACTTGATCCGGATTGACGATGCGGCTGAAGAAGCCCCAGCGCTCGCCCTCCTCCGCCGTCATGAAGCGTCCGGTATAAAGCAGTTCCGACGCGCGCGACTGCCCGATGATCCGCGGCAGCATCGCGCAGGCGCCCATGTCGCAACCAGCGAGGCCGACCTTGTTGAACAGAAAGGCGACCTTCGTACCGGAGGCCGCGATTCGCAGGTCGGACGCCATCGCGACAATCGCGCCGGCTCCGGCGCAGATGCCTTCGACGGCGGCGATGATCGGCTGCGGACAGGCGCGCATCGCCTTGACGAGATCGCCGGTCATCCGCGTGAACGCGGTGAGCCCTTTGGTGTTCATCTGTACCAGCGGGCCGATGATCTCAAACACATCGCCCCCCGACGAAAAATTGCCGCCCGCGCCGGTGACGATGATCGCCTTGACCTCATCGTCGAACGCACACGCCTTGAAGAAATTGCCCAACTCGCGGTAACTGTCGAAGGTCAGCGGGTTCTTGCGCTCCGGGCGATTCAGCGTGACGGTGGCGACGCCATCGACCACCTTGAGCAGGAAATGGTGTGGCGCATAATCCGCCAACGGCACGGTGACGGCGTTGACGGGCGTGCCCGGTGTATGCGGCGTCATGTTAACTCCCTTTACGTTTGTGTCAGATTTCGCCGCCGGCGACCGCGATCGCCTGGCCGGTGACGGCCGCTGCGCCGGAGCCGCACAGCCACACCACGGCGTCGGCGACCTCCCGCGGCGTAACGAGGCGGCCCTGCGGATTATGCTTCGCCAATTCCGCCAGCGCATCGTCGCGGCTGCGCCCCGTTTTCGCGACGATGGTGTCGAGACTAGCCGCGACCAGATCGGTGTCCGTGAAGCCCGGACAAATTGCGTTCACGGTAACGTCGTAGGTCGCGACCTCCAAGGCCAGCGAGCGAACGAGGCCAATCACGGCATGTTTTGCCGCGCTGTAGGCGCAGACGTAAGCGTAGCCTTTGAGGCCGGCCGTCGAGGCAATTGCAACGATGCGGCCTTTGCGCTGCGTGATCATGCCTGGCAGCACCGCTTGCGCCGCGACCACAACGCCCATCAGATTGACGTCCAGCATCCGCCGGAAGACGGCCGCGTCGGATTTGCCGAAGGGCGCGGATTCCGCCGCGCCGGCATTGGCGATCAGAATGTCGATCGGTGCATGCTGCGCGGCCTGCGCAATGGCCGCTCGCAACGAGGCCTCGACGGCGACATCGGCGGTGACAGCGGCATGTGCGTCGCCAGCGGCCACCGCCGCGTCAAGGGTCGCACGATCGCGACCCAAAATCGTCACGTCGGCGCCAACCGCCGTCAGCGCCGCCGCGATGGCGCGGCCGATGCCACGGCCGCCGCCCGTCACCAGCGCATGGCAGCCTGACAATCCGGACATCAACGACCATCCCGACGCTGGAAAAACACAGACCGAATATATTTTAAGCCTAAACCATTTGCAACTCGCGCGGCTTTTTCTCAAACCACTCGTCATTTCGAGCCAGTTGACGGCCAGCCTGAGCACGGCGGATTGATGCCATAAATGTCTGCGCAATGTCGCATGTAATCGGCTAATCTGCGCCCGGCCGACATCACCGGACTCGATCAAGCATGAGCAACGATTTCTTCTCCGACCTGATGGCTTCAATTACCGAGCGCGGACGCAGCCTGCTCGGCCGCGCACCTTCGCCTCAGTTGGTCGGTGGCAACGTGACGGATTTGGTCGCGCTATGCGATGCTCTATTATCGGGGCGCGGCGAGGCGTCAGGCACCGCGATCGCACGCGAGATTCTCGACGATTACCGCGCGCTTGATTCGGACGGCCGCATCGCCTTCTTTGAAGCCTTGGCGCGCAATTATGGACCCGATGCGGATCGGCTCGCCAAGGCCGTGGCGACATGGCGCCAGACGCCCGAGGGGGGCGACGCCGGCGACATCCACTTCGCCTCCGAACCGCAACGGCAAGAACTTTTTCGTCGGCTGAATCGCGCGCCCGGCGCGACGCATCAACTGGTTTCGATGCGCGCCGATCTGCTCGACCTGAAGAAAGGCCGCAAGGATCTCGCGACCGTCGATCGGGATCTCGTGCATTTGTTGTCGTCCTGGTTCAATCGCGGCTTTCTGGTGCTGCGAAAGATCGACTGGTCGACACCGGCGATGGTCCTGGAAAAAGTCATCCGCTACGAGGCCGTGCATGAAATCCGCGGCTGGAACGATCTGCGCCGCCGCATCGATCCGATCGATCGCCGCTGTTATGCGTTCTTTCATCCGGCCTTGAACGACGAACCGCTGATTTTCGTCGAGGTCGCATTGACCGAGACTGCTCCCGGCGCCATCGCGCCGCTGCTCGATGCGGAGCGACCGCCTGTTGCGATCGATCGCGCACGCACGGCCGTGTTCTATTCAATCTCGAATTGCCAACGCGGCCTCGCCGGCATTTCGTTCGGCAACTTTCTGATCAAGCAAGTGGTCGAGGAACTGCGCCGCGAACTGCCGAAGCTGGAGAGTTTCGTCACGCTGTCGCCTGTGCCGGGCTTGATGGCGTGGCTGAAATCCGGGACGGATCTGCCGGTGACGGAGGATGAACGCGCGCTTCTGACGAAACTCGATCAACCGGATTGGACGGCCGATCCTGCGACGACGCAGCAGATGCGCGCATTGATCGAACCTCTGGCGGCGCATTACTTCCTGAAAGCAAAGACGCCGCGCGGTTTGCCGGTCGATCCCGTCGCCCGCTTTCATCTCGGCAATGGCGCGCGGCTGGAGCGCATGCACTGGCAGGGCGATTTGTCGCCGAAGGGCCTGCGCGAATCTGCCGGCGTGATGGTGAACTACCTGTACCGCCTCGATGACATCGAGAAAAACCACGAGGCGTTTGCCAATCAGGGCGAGATCGCAGCGTCGGGAGCCGTGAAGAAATTGCTAAAGAGCGATAGCCGGCGGCTGTTGGATTTAAGGTTGGGATAGCCAGTTTCGTCATCCTGAACCTGGCAAGCCTCGAAGGATGGCAATGCCCGCAATCACGATGTCTCAAGACGACGCTCACTGCGCCAGCGCGCGCATCTCGGAGATGAGATCGCTCTTTCCTTCAAAGCCGATGCCGGGCAACTCCGGCATCGTGATATGTCCGTCGATGACGGTCACGCCGTCAGGAAATCCGCCATAAGGCTGAAACAGATCCGGATAGCTCTCATTCCCGCCAAGGCCGAGGCCCGCCGCGATGTTAAGCGACATCTGGTGCCCGCCATGCGGAATGCAGCGCGATGGCGACCAGCCATGCTTGTTCAGCATCGCCAGCGTGCGCTGATATTCACACAGTCCGTAGGACAGCGCACAATCGAACTGCAGCCAATCGCGATCCCTGCGCATGCCGCCGTGACGGACCAGATTGCGCGCGTCCTGATGGCTGAACAGATTTTCGCCGGTTGCCATCGGGTTCGGATAGTGCTCGGCAAGCGCGGCCTGCAAATCGTAATCCAGCGGATCGCCGGCTTCCTCGTACCAGAACAGGGGATAGTCGCGCAGCATCCTGGCATAAGCGATGGCAGTCTGGAGATCGAAGCGGCCATTGGCATCGACGGCCAGTTGCGCCTGCGATCCGATTTCAGCCAGCACCGCCTCGATGCGGCCGGCATCTTCCGTCAGCGACGCGCCGCCGATCTTCATCTTGACGACATTGTAGCCGCGATCGAGATAGCCGCGCATCTCCGTGCAGAGAGCGGAATTGTCCTTGCCCGGATAATAATATCCGCCCGCCGCATAAACGAAAACACGCGGATTGGCGGCGAGGCCGTGGCGCTCCGCCAACATGCGGAATAAAGGTTTTCCGGCGATCTTTGCCACCGCATCCCACACCGCCATGTCGATGGTGCCGACCGCCACGGACCGCTCGCCATGGCCGCCGGGCTTCTCGTTGATCATCATCGCGGCCCAGACCTTGTCGGGGTCGAGATTGTCGCCGGTTTCATTCAACAATGTCTTCGGATCGGCCTCGCGCAGGCGCGGCGCGAAGCGTTCGCGGATCAACCCGCCCTGCCCGTAGCGGCCATTCGAGTTGAAGCCATAGCCGACCACGGGTTTGCCGTCGCGGATCACGTCGGTGACGACGGCAACCAGGCTGGTCGTCATCTTCGAGAAGTCGATATAGGCGTTACGGATCAGCGAGGCGATCGGCTTGGTAACTTCGCGAACATCGACGATGCGAACGGACATCAGACTTTTCCGCTAGACATGCGAGCCAGCGTCCATCGGCACGATGCCGAGCTTTTTGAACAAGGCCGTGTCGTGATCGTCGCCGGGATTTTCCGTCGTCAGCAGCGTGTCGCCGACGAAGATCGAATTGGCGCCGGCCAGAAAACACAGCGCCTGCGTTTCGTCGCTCATGCCGGAACGGCCAGCGGACAAACGGACATGCGACATCGGCATCATGATGCGCGCCAGCGCGATGGTGCGCACGAAATCGACCGGGTCGATCCTTGCCGCAGCGAACAAAGGCGCGCCTTCCACGGGCATCAGCATATTGATCGGCACGCTCTGCGGATGACAGTCGAGCGTCGCCAATGTCACCAACATGTCGACGCGGTCCTCGGCGGTCTCGCCCATGCCGACGATGCCGCCCGAGCAGACATTGATGCCGGCGTCGCGCACATTGGCCAGCGTGTTCAAGCGATCCGCATAGGTCCGCGTGGTCACGACTTCCTTGTAATAGCGCTCGGACGTATCGACGTTGTGATTGTAGTAATCCAGTCCGGCATCGTGCAGCGCGATCGCCTGCTCCGGCGTCAGCATCCCAAGCGTCATGCAGGTTTCCATGCCGAGCGATTTCACGCCTTCAACCATCGCGATGACGACCGGCATGTCCCGCTCTTTCGGGCTGCGCCACGCGGCGCCCATACAATAGCGCGTCGCGCCTTGCGCCTTGGCCTTGGCGGCTTCGGCGATGACGCGCTCGACTTCCATCAGCTTCGACGCGGCAAGACCCGTCGGGTTCGATGCTGATTGACTGCAGTAGCCGCAATCCTCCGGACAGCCGCCGGTCTTGATCGACAGAAGCCGGCTCATCTGCACGGCATTGGGATCGAAATGTCTGCGATGCACCGTCTGCGCGTCGAAGATGAGATCGTTGAACGGCCTGTCGTAGATGGCCTGTGCCTCTGCGCGAGTCCAGTCGAAGCGCAGTTCGGACGGCACGACGGCGAGTTTCTTCTGGGGGACGGTCATTCCGGCCAAACTTTCAAACGTTATCGAGCGTCAGGATTTGACGGCGTCGCGATAATACGGCTCGACCGAGCCATGAACCTTGATCGTCAGCGGATAGCCATGGCGGTCCTTGGCATTGCCGGCAGTGACGCGCACCCAGCCCTCGCTGACGCAGTATTCCTCGACATTGGTTTTCTCGACGCCCTTGAAACGGATGCCGACATCGCGCGACAGCACATTGGCGTCATAAAACGGGCTGCGCTCGTCGGTCGAAAGCCGATCGGGCAACTGGTCGGTGGGAGTGGTCGGAGTATCGGTCAAAGCAGCGCCTCGATTTTCTTGGTGATGGATGCAGGGGTGGTGGTCGGGCCGAATCGTTCAACGACTTTGCCGGCACGGTCGATCAGGAATTTGGTGAAATTCCATTTGATGCCCGAACCGAGCAAGCCCGACTTCTGGCTCTTGAGAAAGGCGAACAGCGGATGCGCGTTGCTGCCGTTGACATCGATCTTGGCAAAGATTGGAAAGGTCACGCCGTAATTGATCGAGCAGAAACTTGAGATCGTGTTGGCGTCGCCGGGCTCCTGGCCGCCGAACTGGTTGCACGGAAAGCCGAGCACCGTGAAGCCGCGTGGCTCCAACGTTTTCTGCAAGTCTTCGAGGCCCTTATATTGCGGCGTGAACCCGCAATTGCTGGCCGTGTTGACGATCAGCAGGGTCTTGCCCGCGAATTCGCTCAGCGGCTGGTCTTGCCCGTTCAACAGCTTCGGCGTGAAATCATAGACGCTGGTCATGAGGGCCTCTTTGAATTCAAGACGCGGGATCGATGGGAGACGGCGGTACGCCGCCGGCCTCGATGGCTTCACCTGCGGAAAGACAGAGATCTTCGCGATAGCGCCCGGAGACGAGCTGCACGCCGATCGGGGTACGGCCGACCAGTCCTGTCGACACGGTCAGCCCCGGCAATCCCATGAAAGGCGTGCCGACCATGGGCATCTGCGCGGCCCAGACACGCTTGAAGGATTCGTCATCGCGCAGGTCGAGTTGATCTGGGAAGGGCAATTCGCCAGACACCGGCATCAATAAAACCGCATAGGTCTGGAAGAACAATTGCCAGTCGCGCGTCAACGTCGCGCGCCGCACCAGCATTCTAGAGAACGTCGCCATGTCGGGGCCCTGCACGCGCTCACGATTGCCGCGCAGGCAGGCCAGCGCGCCGGGATCGCCATCCTTCTCGGCAGCGGCCAGCATCGCCTCATAGCCATCGCCCAGCCAAAATTTCGTCTGCAGATCGGCGGCTTCGCGCAATGGCGGCGTGTTCTGAATTTCTTCGACAGTCCAGCCGGCCCGTTCAAGTCGCTTGGCGGCATCGATCAACGTGGCCTTGGTCTCGGATGCGACCTCAAGACCGTCCGGCGCGAGACACAAAGCGGCGCGCTTCGGCATCGGCGGCCCTTCCAGCGGTGCGGGCACCCACCACGGATCGCGAACATCCTGTTGCGCCATCGCGGCGAGCGCGACCCGGAGGTCGGCAATGGTCCGCGCCAAAGGCCCGGATACCGCCGTAATTTGCGGGCCCAGCGGCCTTTCAGCGCCAGTGGTGTTGAAGGCGGCAACGCGCCCGAGCGTCGGGCGCAGGCCATGCACGCCGCAGGCATAGGCCGGATAGCGGATCGAGCCGGCGATATCCGTGCCATGCGCAATATGGCCGATGCCCGCCGCGACGGCCGCACCCGCGCCGCCGGACGAGCCGCCCGGCGTCAATGACGGATCGCGCGGATTTTTGGTATGGCCGTGGACCTGATTATTGGTGAACCAGCGGTAGGAGAAGGCCGGGCAATTGGTGCGGCCGAGCAAAACTGCGCCGGCTTTGAGGAAATTGTCGACGACGGGATTGTTCGCCGTCGCGATCCAGTCGCGCTGCAAGGTGGTGCCATTGGTGGTGGCGTAGCCCTTCTGGTCGCTGATGACCTTGATCGTCACCGGCACGCCGCCGAGCGGGCCGACATCCTCACCGGCGGCAATACGGGTATCGATCGCATCCGCCTGTGCCAGAACATCGTCGGGGCGGTGATCGACCACGGCGTTGATCGCTGGGTTGACGGCATCGAGTCGTGCCAGCGCAGACATGGCGGCCTCGCGCGCCGACACCTGCCGCGCACGAATCCGCGCGGCCAGATCGGTCGCAGACAGCCGCCAGAGATCGTTCATGCGCTACTCCTCGTCTCCCGGCTTAGTAACGCAACGCGGCAACCAGGCCAACAGGGCAGACTGAAGGACTTATTCAATGCCGCGTCGCGCGCGGCGCTTCCACATCCAGCAAGGCTTCGCTGAACGGAAACTCCAGCACGATCTCACCGCCGGCATCGGTGACTTCGAGACTTGCATTGAGCAAGTTCGGCTCCGCACCCTTGGCCTTGATCAAATCCCGGATCGTCATCCGGGCAACCTCCCAAGCCTGGTCGGGATCGCGCAGGACAACGCCGGCATCGTCCGTGATCAGATCGTTTCCAATTCTCGTATTGAAATAGTAGCGCGGCATTCTTGGCTCCCGGCGGCCGATTCATTGTGCAACGCAGCAACAAATTTTGCAAATTGCGACGAAAAGACTGGCGAACTTTAATGCAGGTCGTCATCTTATAGATGTGCGGCGATCCAGCCGCGCAAGTTTGGGAGAGTCTGATATGGCCTGGAAAGCGCCGAAAATCATTGAAGTGCCGGTCGGCATGGAAATCAACATGTACGCTTGCGCCGCGCGCAAGTGAACGTCGATACGGGACGCCTCGCAAATCCAACTTGATTCGAGGCGTCCCGGCCCGCGGCTGAAGGTCGATGTCTAAGGGCGATCTGCAAGGGCGATCTCATGCTTCGCGTTATCGTTCTTGGCGCCGCGGCCGGTGGTGGCCTGCCGCAATGGAATTGCGGCTGCGCGAATTGTACGGCCGCGCGCGGGTCGCCTTTTGCGATGCAGAGCACACAGGCGTCTTTGGCCGTCAGCACAGATGAGACGCACTGGTTTCTTATCAACGCCTCGCCCGACATTCGCCAGCAGATCAATGCAACGCCGCAGCTTCATCCGAAGCCCGATGCGCTGCGTCATTCGCCGATCGCCGGCGTCATTCTCACCAACGGCGAAGTCGACGCCGTCGCAGGGTTGCTGTCATTGCGTGAGGGCTCGCCCTTCACGTTCTATGCCCATGAACGCGTGCACGCGATCCTGAAAGCGAACAGCATCTTCAACGTGCTCGGCGAGAAGGTGCAACGCCAAGCCATCGCAATTGATAAAACCTTCAGACCGACGCTGCCGGACGGCTCCGAGTCGGACCTTGACATCCTGCCGTTCCTCGTGCCCGGCAAAGGTGCGTGGTATCTCGAAGGCACGGCCGACAACGCGGACACAGACGGCGATACGCTCGGACTTCGCATCGAAGACACATCGACCGGACAATTTATCTATGTGCTGACGGCCTGTGCGCGCGTAACACCAGAGTTGAAGGCACGCCTCGCCGCTGCGCCGCTGGTGTTCTTCGATGGCACCGTCTGGCGTGACGACGAGTTGATCGCGCAAGGCCTTGGCCAGAAAACAGGCCAGCGCATGGGGCATATCGCAATGTCGGGCGACGACGGCGCGATCGCATCGCTCGCAGATATCGGGATCGGACAAAAGGTGTTTCTTCACATCAACAATTCAAATCCAGCGTGGCGTGCGGAGTCTTGCGAACGTGCAGATGCGGCGCGTGCCGGCTGGACGATCGCATCGGACGGCATGGAGTTTTCACTGTGAGCGGCTCCATCACGACCGCCTTTTCGTTGAAGGCCGATGTGCCGCTGAACGACGCAGCCGAACTCGACGCAGCGCTCCGCAAGATCGGTGCCACCCGCTATCATAATCTGCATCCGTTTCATCGACTGCTGCATGGCGGCGAATTGAACAAGGGCCAGGTGCAGGCCTGGGCGCTCAACCGCTATCACTATCAAAGCACGATTCCGATCAAGGATGCTGTCGTCATCTCGCGCTTTCGCGACCGCGCGACGCGGTTGGAATGGCGGCATCGCATCGAGGATCACGACGGCGACGCCGGCGCCGAAGGTGGCATCGAGCGCTGGCTGAAACTCACCGAAGGGCTCGGGCTCGATTCATCTTACGTCGAATCCACCGAAGGCATCTTGCCGGCGACGCGCTTCGCCGTGGATGCCTATGTGCATTTCGTCCGCGACCGCACGCCGCTGGAGGCGATCGCATCGTCGCTGACGGAATTGTTCGCACCGAACCTGCATGAAGAACGCATTTCCGGCATGCTGGCGCATTATGATTTCGTCAATCCGGACATCATGAGCTATTTCAGCCGTCGCCTGACGCAGGCCCCACGCGACGCCAATTTCGCGTTGGATTACGTGAAAGCCAATGCGCACACGCCGGCCGAGCGCCGCGCCGTCTGCAACGCGTTGATTTTCAAGACGAATGTGTTGTGGGTGCAGCTTGACGCTCTATATCACGCTTACGTCGAGGGTCACGTGCCGCCGGGGGCATTCGTGCCTTCGGCGAAATAAGGCGCTATCATGGCTTTGCTGAAAACCGCGAAATTGAGCGTGACGGAGGCCAGCCGGCCAGTTCTGCCGCGCCACGTCAAGCTGCGCTTTGACGAGACGCGGCAAGTCTGGGTGATTCTCGCACCGGAGCGCGTGCTGGCGCCCGATGACATCGCCGTCGAAGTGCTGCAACTTTGTGACGGGGTCCGTGACGTGACTAGCATGATCGATTCCCTCGCGGAAAAATACGCGGCGCCGCGCGAGGCCATCGGAGCGGACGTCGTCGCGATGTTGCAAGACCTCGCCGACAAGGGATTCCTTGTCGAGGCGAAGAAGGTCGCGCCATGAGCCCGACGCTGACCGATGCGACGCCGCTTTCGGACCCGCATGACGGGCTGACAATTCTGGAATCGAAGCGTTCGACGGCGGAGACATTCGGCATTCCTCTCGCCGTGCTGCTGGAAGTCACGCATCGCTGTCCCCTGCAATGCCCCTATTGCTCGAACCCGGTCGAGCTTGACCGCTCGCGCGGCGAACTCACGACCGCCGAATGGAAACGCGTGCTGAGCGAGCTTGCCGCGATCGGCGTGTTGCAGGTGCATTTTTCCGGCGGCGAGCCGACCGCGCGCAAGGACATTGTCGAGCTTGTGCAGCACGCCAGCGATGTCGGGCTTTACAGCAATCTCATCACCTCGGCCGTGCTGCTGACGCGCGACAAGCTCGCAGCCCTCGCCGATGCCGGGCTATGCCATGTGCAGATCAGCTTTCAAGGCAACGAGCCGCAAGTCGCCGATCGCGTCGCCGGATTCAAGAACGCTCATGCAAAGAAGATCGAGGTGGCGCGCTGGACCCGCGACCTCGATCTGCCGCTCACGGTCAATGCCGTCATGCATCGGCAGAACCTTCACCAACTGAACGACATCATCGACATGGCGGTCAACCTCGACGCCGACCGGCTCGAAGTCGCCAACGTGCAATATTATGGTTGGGCGCTGAAGAACCGCGCCGCCTTGATGCCGACGCTGGAGCAGATCGAGGACACCTCCCGCATCGTCGATGAGGCCCGCGCACGGCTGAAGGGCACGCTCGAAATCGATTACGTCGTGCCGGACTATTACGCGCTGCGGCCGAAGAAGTGCATGGGCGGCTGGGGCCGGCAGTTCTTCAACATCTCGCCGACCGGCAAGGTTCTGCCCTGTCACGCGGCGGAAACCATCACGGGTCTCGATTTCGAATCCGTACGCTCGAACCATTCGATCGCGTGGATCTGGCAGAACTCCGAGGCCTTCAATAAATATCGCGGCACGGGCTGGATGCCGGAGCCTTGCGCCAGTTGCCAGTTCAAGGAGATCGATTTCGGCGGCTGCCGTTGTCAGGCCTTCGCACTGACCGGCAATGCCGGCAATACCGATCCGGCCTGCACACTCTCGCCGGTGCATGAGGCGATCTTCAAGCTCGCGACGCAGGAGTCCGGCAGCGATACGACGCGCTTCATCTATCGCAATTTCTCTGGCGGCACCCTGGAATCCGAGTCTTTGGACGATCCGCATGCCTGACGCCGAGGCCGGCAAGCGCCGCGACGGCATCGCGCCGCTGACGTCGACAATGCTCGATGTCGGCGACGGCCACACGCTTTATGTCGAGAGCAACGGCCGTGTCGGCGGCATCGCCGCCGTCTATCTGCATGGCGGCCCCGGCAGCGGTTGCCAGCCGGATCATCGCCGGCTGTTCGATCCCGAACGCTTTCACGCGGTGCTGTTCGACCAGCGCGGCGCGGGACGATCGACACCGAAAGGCTCGCGCGAGGCCAACACGACGCAGCATCTGGTCGCCGATCTCGAACGTATCCGCGCGCATTTCGGCTTTGACAAATGGATGGTGGTCGGAGGCTCATGGGGCGCGACGCTGGCGCTGGCCTATGCGCAGGCGCATCCGGAGCGCGTGACGGGACTCGTGCTGCGCGCGACGTTTCTTGGAACCGAGGCCGAACTCGACGGCGCGTTTCTCGTCAACCTGCCGCGCATCCATCCCGGTCTGTCTGAGGACTTCCTCAATCAGCTTCCGGAAGACGAACGCGCCGCGCCGCTCGCAGCCTATTTCACGCGAATTCTTGATCCCGATCCAAAAATCCATGCACCTTTCGCGCGGGCCTGGGGAGAAACCGAAAGCACGTTGTCGGTCCACGCGCCAGGCAAGGCGCGGCTCGATATCGCGTCGCTGAACGGATCGCGGCCACTGCCCTCATCGCCTTTCATGGAGGCGCATTACTTTAGCAATCACTGCTTCATGCGGCCGAACCAGTTGATGCAGGACGCGGGTTTGCTGAAAGACATTCCGGGAATTATCGTGCAGGGCCGCTACGACCTGCTGTGTCCGCCTTCGACGTCGCATGAATTGGCGCAAGCGTGGGGCAATGCCGACATTCGCATCGTCGAGGGCGCGGGGCATTCGCTGTACGATCCCGGCGTCCGCGACGCGGTGATGAAGGCGATCGCGGACATGGCGGGGCGCAGTATTCGCACAAGTGGCAGCGCGCTCCCTCTCCCCGTTCTTACGGGGATAGGGTCGGGGTGAGGGGCTCTTGCTGGACGAGACGCCCCCTCACCCGACCGACTTCGCTGCGCTCCGTCGGTCGACCTCTCCCCGCACGCGGGGAGAGGTGAAGGCCGTGCGTGTGGCAATACATCGCCTTCAATTTCCCAACCCATGCGCGATGACCTTGCGCATCAGATTTGGCAGCGCCTCGCCGGGCAAATCCGCGATCGATACCCAGCGCATGCCTTCGGGCGCTTTCGTCCGCGCGGGCACGCTGGCGGCGTAGACGATGAGGTCGAGCGGGAAATGCGTGAAGACGTGATGGACCGCCCCGGCGCGGCGATGCCATCGCACGTCGCTGAAGGCCGGCGCGCCCGACAATGCCGTCGCCTCGTCCCAATCAGTCGTCCATGCCGTCGTCGGCACTTCGGTCATGCCGCCGAGCAGGCCCTTGTCCGGCCGGGTCCGCAACAAAATCTCGTCGTTGCCGCGCGTCACCAGGAAGGCCGCGCCGCGCCGCAGGACGCCGGCTTTTTTTGGAGCCTTGCGCGGAAACGTCTCCTGATCGCCGCGCAGCCGCGCCACGCAGTCCGCGTTCATCGGACATAATGCGCAAGCCGGTTTCTTCGGCGTACAGATCGTCGCGCCCAAATCCATCAACGCCTGCGCGGAATCGCCGGCTCGTGAATCCGCCAGCAGCGTCGTCGCCATCCGCTGAACGAGCGGTTTCGCTTTCGGCAAAGGCTGCTCGATCGCATAGAGGCGCGACACCACGCGCTCGATATTGCCGTCCACCGGCATGGTCTGCCGCGCGAACGCGATCGCCGCGATCGCCGCCGCCGTGTAGGGCCCGATGCCGGGCAATGCGCGCAGGCCGTCTTCAGTGTCGGGAAACGCGCCATCGTGATCGCGCAGCACCGCGACCGCGCAGGCATGGAGATTTCGCGCGCGCGAATAATAGCCGAGCCCGGCCCATAGTCGCAGGACGTCGTCGAGATCAGCGCGGCCGAGCGAAGCGATGTTCGGCCAGCGCGCCAGAAATGTCTCGAAATACGGCCCGACCGCCTTCACGGTGGTCTGCTGCAACATGATCTCGGACAGCCAGACCTTGTATGGATCACTGGCGACGCCCGGCAGCGCCCGCCACGGCAATGTGCGCCGATGCCGGTCGTACCACGCCAGCAGAAGCGCGGGACGGGCGGAGGTCTGCTTGTGAAGTTTGACTGCTGATGATGCCACGGCATCAAACTAATGTGGTGAGCCTAAACTGACCAGTGTTGCGAGCCATAACGCGATACGTCATATTCAGATATGATCCGAAGTTTTGCGAATTCCGAGACCGAACTGATTTGATCGGGCCATCGCAGCCGCAAACTGCCGCCTGATATGCAATCCGTTGCGCTAAGGAAGCTGCGTTGACTTAATCAAGCGCGGGTTATCAGCGATCTCACAGTGCCACCGGGTCATCGTCTGAAGGCTTTGAAAGCCGATCGTTCAGGGCAGCCCTCGATCCGGATCAACGATCAGTGGCGAATATGCTTTGTATGAACGGAAGGAGGCGCATCTCATGTCGAAATCGTCGATCATCGCAGCTAAAGGTGGTTTGTTGCCGAATCCGCGACCCGGCGACATCCTGCTGGAAGACTTCCTCAAGCCGATGGGCCTCAGTCAGAACGCGCTTGCCCGCGCCGTCCACGTCTCGCCGCGCCGGATTAACGAAATCATTCTCGGCAAGCGCGACGTCACGGCAGATACGGATTTGCGGCTGGCGCGGTATTTTGGATTGTCGGAAGGGTTTTTTCTCGGGCTACAGACCGACTACGATCTGATGCAGCGACGGCGCGAAATCGAGCACGATCTGAAATCAATCCGCCCACACGCCGCATAGGCCTCGCCATGTCCAAGCCGCCGATCAATCCGCGCATTCCCGTCACGGCAAAACCGCTGTCGCTGTTGCTCGGCGGCGTGTTCGCCGAGGCCTATGCCAAGCAGGGCTTTGCCTCGCGCGAGCTGGTGACGCGCTGGGGCGAGATCGCCGGTGAAGACATTGCGAAATTCTCCGAGCCGCTGAAGATGCAGTGGCCGCGCCCGGTCGAGGGCCAGCCGCAGGAGCCAGCAACCTTGATCCTGCGCGTTGAAGGCCCGATGGCGCTCGAAATCCAGCATTCTTCCGATATCATTTTGCAGCGGGTCAATCGCTTTTTTGGCTGGAGCGCGGTCGGCAAGATCGCGTTGCGCCAGGCGCCGTTGTCCCGCCCGGTCCAGCGCCGCAAGGCGACGCCGCCGGCCCCGGCGGCGGTGAAACAGGTCTCCGATACGCTTGGCTCGGTGGAAGACGACGGGTTGCGCGACGCGCTGGCACGGCTTGGCGCCTCGATGGACGCCGCGATCAAGCGGAATTGAGACACCGGCGGCGGCGTGTCCTTGCCACAATTTGCGTTTCAAGTTAGCGAGTTGCAGCCTTGTCCGCGCACCGTCCTTTTTGGAGCCATGTCCAGATGATCACCCGCCGCGCTTTCACCGCCGCTTTGTCGCTGACCGGCGTCGCCGCATTCGCCGGCTTGTCGCCGCTGCGCCTGATCGACGAGGCCTTCGCGCAGAGCAAGAGCGCGGCCTCGGCGTCGGATGTTGCCAAGCCGGTGTCGCTGCCGGATATGGCGCTCGGGCCGAAGGATGCCGCCGTGACGATCACGGAATACGCCTCGATGACCTGCGGCCATTGTGCGGCCTTCACCGAGAACGTGTTCCCCAAGATCAAGGCGGCCTATATCGAGACCAACAAGATCCGCTTCATTTTCCGCGAATTCCCGCTCGACATCAAAGCCGCCGCGGGCTCGATGCTGTCGCGCTGCATCGCCAAGGATGATGCCGGCAAATATTTTGCCGCCGTCGATATGCTGTTCAAGCAGCAGAATGACTGGGTGATGAAGAACACCACCGAGACGCTGACGCGGATCGGCAAGCAAGCGGGCCTCAGCCAGCAGGGCGTCGAGGATTGCCTGAAGGATCAGGCGCTGCTCGACAAGATCGCCGCCGACCAGAAATACGCCGCCGACGTATTGAAAGTGAATTCGACGCCGACCTTCTTCATCAACGGCGAGATGTTGAAGGGCGAGACCTCTTTCGAGGAATTCGACAAGCGCATCAAGGCGCTGATGAAGAGCTGATCTTTCACCCACCGTCATTCCGGAATTCGTTGCCGGCTTTGGCCGGCAGCCGAATATCCGGAATCTGGTCAAGATGAACTTTACGAGATTCCGGTTTCGCTTGCGCTATCGCGCTTCGCGCCCCGGAACGACAAAACGGCCGGAGAAATCCGGCCGTTTTGCCGTCAGGCCGCAGGCTGTTCACCAAGCCGCGAGGATGGGAACCGATCCGCCAGTGAGGCGTCTTGACCCATTGGGTTCCCCAATCCAACGGGACACGATTTTATGACGACAAGCACCGCCGCCACGTCCGTTTCGCCGGCCTCCACCTCCCCCGACATCGACCAACTCGCCATCAACACCATCCGCACGCTCGCCGTCGATGCCGTGCAAAAAGCCAATTCCGGCCATCCCGGCACGCCGATGGCGATGGCTCCCGTCGCCTATACGCTGTGGCAGGAGTTTCTGCGTTACGACCCGGCCGAACCGCTCTGGCCGAACCGCGACCGCTTCGTGCTATCCGCCGGCCACGCCTCGTTGTTGCTCTATTCGCTGATCCACCTCGCCGGCGTGAAGCGTTTGCGTGACGGGAAGGTGACGAAGGACGAAGCCGTCAGCCTCGACGACATCAAGAAATTCCGCCAGATCGACAGCGTCACGCCGGGCCATCCCGAATATGGTTTCACCACGGGCGTCGAGACAACGACCGGCCCGCTTGGGCAGGGCTGCGGCAACAGCGTCGGCATGGCGATCGCGTCGCGCTGGCTCGGCGCGCGCTACAACAAGCCCGACCACACGCTGTTCGATTATGACGTCTACGTCATCGCCAGCGACGGCGACATGATGGAAGGCGTCGCCAGCGAGGCGGCCTCGATCGCCGGTCATCTGGGCCTCGGCAATCTGTGCTGGATCTACGACAACAACACCATCACGATCGAAGGCCACACCGAACTGGCCTTCAGCGAAGACGTCGCGGCGCGCTTCAAGGGGTATCGCTGGAACGTGGTGAAGGTCGCCGATGCCAACGACCGCACCGCGATGACGAAGGCGCTGAAGACCTTCAAGCGCACCGACGATCGCCCGACGCTGATCATCGTCGACAGCATCATCGGCTATGGCGCGCCGGACAAGCAAAATACCGCCGCCGCGCATAGCGATGCGCTCGGCGAAGACGAAGTCCGCAAAACGAAAAAGTTCTATGGCTGGCCGGAAGATGCGCAATTCCTGGTGCCGGACGGCGTGCCGGAGCAATTCGCCAAGGGCATCGGCAAGCGCGGCGCCAAGCTGCGCAAGGCGTGGGAAAAACAGTTCAAGACGTATCAGAGCGCGCATGCGCAATCCGCCGACGAGATCACCCGCAACCTCAAGCACGACTTGCCGGACGGCTGGGACAAGGATTTGCCGGACTTTGCCGCCGACGCCAAAGGCGTCGCGACGCGCGAGGCCTCCGGCAAGGTGCTGAATGCGATTGCCAGGAACGTGCCGTGGCTGGTCGGCGGCGCGGCGGATTTGGCGCCCTCGACGAAAACCAAACTGACGTTCGATGACGCCGGCACGCTCGAAAAAGCCACACCCGGCGGCCGCAACATGCATTTCGGCATTCGCGAACATGCGATGGGCGCGATCGTCAACGGCATGGGGCTGTGCCACCTGCGCGCCTTCGGGTCGACCTTCCTGATTTTCAGCGACTACATGAAGCCGCCGATCCGGCTCGCCGCATTGATGGATTTGCCGGTTTTTCATGTGTTCACGCATGACTCGATCGGCGTCGGCGAAGACGGCCCGACGCATCAGCCGGTCGAGCAGTTGCTGAGCCTGCGCGGCGTTCCCGGCATGGTCGTGCTGCGGCCGTCCGATGCCAACGAGGTCCGCGAGGCCTATCGCGTGATGATGCAACTCAAGCAACAGCCGGCATGTCTGGTTCTCAGCCGCCAGCCGCTGCCGATCGTCGATCGCACGATCTATGCAAAGGCCGACGGCCTCGCGAAGGGGGCGTATATTCTCGCCGATGCGGACGACAAGACGCCGCAAGTCATCCTGATCGGCACCGGCAGCGAAGTGCAACTCTGCGTGCAGACCTTTGAGACGCTGAAGCAGCGCGGCATCGGTTCGCGCGTCGTCAGCATGCCCAGTTGGGAATTGTTTGAAAAACAGGACAAGGCCTATCGCGACAGCGTGCTGCCCGAAAGCATCCGCGCCCGCGTCACCGTGGAGCAAGGCTCCGTGATCGGATGGGATCGCTATGCCGGGCTGGACGGCGCGATCATCGGCATGCACACTTTCGGTTCCTCGGCGCCGCTGAAGGACTTGCTGACGAAATTCGGTTTCACGCCCGAGAAGGTGCTGGAGACCGCATTGAAACAAATCGAGCAGAACAAGGCATCATGAATCCCGTCAAATCATTGCAGTCCCACGGCCAGGCGGTCTGGCTCGATTTCCTCGCGCGCGGCTTCGTCGCGAAGGGCGATCTCAAGAAGCTGATCGACGAGGACGGCGTGCGCGGCCTGACGTCGAACCCGTCGATCTTCGAGAAGGCCATCGGCGCGTCCGACGAGTACGATGCGCCGATCGCGAAAGTGCTGGAGACAGGCGATCTTCCGGTCGCCAAGCTGTTTGAAGCGCTGGCGATCGACGACATCCAGCACGCCGCCGACGTGTTCAAGCCGCTCTACGCCGCAACCAAAGGCGACGACGGCTTCGTCTCGCTCGAAGTCTCGCCCTATCTGGCGCTGGACACCAAAGCGACGATCGCCGAGGCCGAGCATCTTTGGCGGGCGGTCGATCGCAAGAACCTGATGGTTAAGGTGCCCGGCACGCCGGAAGGCTTGCCCGCGATCGAACACCTGATCGGCAAAGGCATCAGCATCAATGTGACGCTGCTGTTTTCCAAGGCGGTCTACAACAAGGTCGTCGAGGCCTATCTCAAAGGGCTTGAAACCTATGTGGCCGGCGGCGGCGATCCGTCTCATGTCGCCAGCGTCGCTAGCTTCTTCGTCAGCCGCATCGACAGCATGGCCGACAAGGCGCTCGACGAGACGATCGCTGCGGCCAGAGACGACGCGACCAGGACAAAGCAGTCGGCGCTCAAGGGCAAGGTCGCCATCGCCAACGCCAAGCTGGCCTATCAGGATTACAAGAAACTGTTCTCCGGCAAACGCTGGGAGGCTCTCGCCGCCAAAGGCGCTAAGCCGCAGCGGCTGCTGTGGGCCTCGACCGGCACCAAGGACAAGGCCTATCGCGACACGCTCTATATCGAGGAATTGATCGGCCCGAACACGGTCAACACCGTGCCGCCGGCGACGCTCGATGCGTTCCGCGATCACGGCAGGCTGCGCGACTCGCTGGAAGAGAAGATCGACGATGCGACCCAGGTGCTGTCCGATCTGAAAGCCGCCGGCATTTCGCTCGACGACATCACGACGGCGCTGGTGACGGACGGCGTCAAGCAATTCGCCGACGCCGCCGACAAGCTCTACGGCGCGGTGGCGCACAAGCGGCTGAAGGCGCTCGGCAACAAGGTGGATGGCCAGACGCTGGCGCTCGGCGACGCGCTGGCGAAACGGGTCAAGGACGCGACCGAGGACTGGCGCGCCAAGAGCCTCATCCGCAAATTATGGGCGAAGGATGCGTCGGTCTGGACCGGCACCGACGAAGCCAAATGGCTCGGCTGGCTGAACAGCGTCGATGCAGAGATCAAGAAGCTCGGCGACTACGCAGAATGTGCGTCGTGGGTGAAGGCGCAGGGCTTTACGGACGCCGTCGTGCTCGGTATGGGCGGATCGAGCCTCGGGCCGGAGGTGCTGGCCACGACGTTCCAACAGGCGTCGGGATTCCCGAAGCTACATGTGCTGGATTCGACCGACCCCGCGCAGGTTCGCGCGATGGCCGAACGCATCAACTTGAAGAAGGCGCTGTTCATCGTTTCCAGCAAATCCGGCGGCACCACCGAGCCGAACGTGATGAAGGACTATTTCTTCGCGCGCGTTGGCGAAGCGGTCGGCAAGGACAAGGCCGGCGGGCATTTCGTCGCTGTCACTGATCCCGGCTCGTCCCTGGAGAAGGTCGCCGAACAACAGGGCTTCGCGCGCATCTTCCATGGCGATCCGACGATTGGCGGACGCTATTCGGTGCTGTCGCCTTTCGGCATGGCGCCGGCCGCGGCGGCGGGCGTCGATCTGAAAAAACTGCTCTCGCTGGCCGCGGAAATGGTGCGCTCCTGCGGGCCGGATGTGCCGCCGTCGGAAAATCCGGGTGTGCAACTGGGACTCGCGATGGGCCATGCAGGCCTCGCCGGCCATGACAAGGTGACGGTGTTCGCGTCCAAGAGCATCGCCGATTTCGGCGCATGGGCAGAGCAGTTGATTGCGGAGTCCACCGGCAAGATCGGCAAGGGCCTGATCCCGATCGACAATGAATCGCTCGGTGCTCCCTCCGTTTACGGCAAGGACCGCCTGTTCATCGACCTCAAGGTCGAGGGCGACAGCGACAAGGCCCACGACGACAAATTGGCGGCGCTGGAAAAAGCAGGCCATCCGATCGTGCGAATCGCGGTGACGTCGAAGGATCATCTGGCGCAGGAGTTCTTCCGCTTCGAGATCGCCGTAGCCGTGGCCGGCGCCGTGCTCGGCATCGATCCGTTCAACCAGCCGGATGTCGAGGCCGCCAAGACCAAGACCCGCGATCTGATTGCGCAGTTCGACAAGCAAGGCTCGCTGCCAAAGGAAACGCCGGTGATGACCGACGGCGATCTCGCGGTCTACACTGACGGGACGAATGCCGCCGCGCTGAAAACAAACGGGGCGAAGGATGATGTCGGCTCGTGGCTGAAGGCGCTGGGCTCGCGCATCAAGCCCGGCGATTACGTCGCGCTGCTGGCCTATATCGAGCACACCAAGGCGCATATCGACACGCTGCAGGCGACGCGGCTTGCGATCCGCGACGCCAAGCATGTCGCCACCTGTGCGGAGTTCGGGCCACGCTTCCTGCATTCGACGGGACAGGCCTACAAGGGCGGGCCCGATAGCGGCGTGTTCATCCAGATCACGGCGGATCACGCTCACGATCTGGACGTGCCCGGCCAGAAGGCCTCGTTCGGCACGATCATTGCGGCGCAAGCGCGCGGCGATTTCGGCGTGCTGACCGAGCGGGGCCGCCGCGCGATCCGCATCCATATCGCCGGCGATCTCGCTGCGGGATTGACGACGCTGGATGGCGCGATCAAGGCGGCGCTGAAGGGCTAATTCGTATGGGTTATCGAAACGCCGAAGTTCAGCATCCCCTCTCCCCTTGTGAGAGAGGGTGGCTTCGCGATGCGAAGTCGGGTGAGGGGTTTGCCCTCACTTTTGAACAGGCCCCCTCACCCGGCTCGGCCTTCGGCCGATCCACCCTCTCCCACAGGGGGAGAGGGGATGCAGAGCATCCGCGCATGAGTCCAATTGAAACGGATCAGAGTTAAAGGACCACACATGCAACTCGGGATGATCGGCCTCGGCCGGATGGGCGCGAACATCGTTCGCCGCCTGATAAAGAACGGCCACGCCGCCGTCGTCTATGACAAGGACCCCAAGACCGTCGCGGCGCTCGCCAAGGAAGGCGCGACGGGTGCCTCCGATCTCGCGGATTTTGTCGGCAAGCTCGACAAACCCGCCACCGTCTGGGTGATGCTGCCCGCCGGCAAGATCACGGAAGCGACGATCGCAGACCTTCATAAATTGCTCAAGAAAGACGATGTCATCATCGATGGCGGAAACACCTTCTGGCAGGACGACATCCGCCGCGCCAAGGCGCTCAAGGACGCCGGCATCCATTACGTCGATGTCGGCACCTCGGGCGGCGTCTGGGGCATCGACCGCGGCTACTGCATGATGATCGGCGGCGAGAAGCACATCGTCGATCGCATCGATCCGATCCTGAAGACGCTGGCCCCCGGCGTCGGCGACATTCCGAAGACCCCCGGCCGCGAGAGCCGCGACCCGCGCGTCGAGCAGGGCTACATCCACTCCGGCCCGGTCGGCGCCGGGCACTTCACGAAGATGGTGCATAACGGTATCGAATACGGGCTGATGCAAGCCTACGCCGAAGGCTTCGACATTCTGAGGAATGCGAATATCGACGCGCTGCCCGAAGAGCACCGCTTCGATATCGACATCGCCGACGTCGCCGAAGTGTGGCGGCGCGGCAGCGTGATCCCGTCATGGCTGCTCGACCTCACCGCGTCGGCGCTTGCGGACAATCACACGCTCGACGACTATTCAGGGTTCGTCGAGGATTCCGGCGAAGGTCGCTGGACCGTCAACGCCGCCATCGACGAGGCCGTTCCGGCCGAAGTGCTGACCGCCGCGCTCTATGCGCGCTTCCGGTCGCGCAAGGAACACACCTTCGCAGAAAAAATTCTTTCGGCGATGCGCGCCGGATTCGGCGGCCACAAGGAGCCGCAGCAGCATCCGGACCCCGCGCAGCAGGCAGCACCCAAGATCGTCAAACCGAAGGCCGACACGTGATCGAGACACCCGCCTCCCCCAAGAAGCCTGACGGCTGTGCTTTCGTCATCTTCGGCGTCACCGGCGATCTTGCGCACCGCCTCGTCGTGCCGGCCTTGTATAACCTCGCCGCGACGAACCTGCTGCCCGATCATTTCTGCATCGTCGGCATTGCGCGCGACGCCATGGCCGACGATGAATTGCGCGAAAGCCTGATGAAGGGCCTGAGGGAATTCGCCACCCGAAAGGTGGACGACGCGCTTGCCGAAAAGCTGCTGGCCAGCGTCAGTTGCATCCAGGCCGATCCGAAAGACCAGAAATCCTTCGACACGCTCAAGACCCGACTCGAAGCCCTGGAATGCAATACCGACAGCGGCGGCAACCGCCTGTTCTATCTGGCGACGCCGCCCAGTGCGTTTGCGCCGATCGCCAAGGAACTCGGCCGCACAGGCCTGCTGAAGCAGGACAATGGAAGCTGGAGCCGGCTGATTGTCGAGAAGCCGTTCGGCACCGACCTGAAATCCGCGAAGGCGCTGAACGATGAGTTGCTGAAAATCGCCGACGAGCAACAAATCTACCGGATCGATCATTATCTCGGCAAGGAGACGGTGCAGAACATCCTGGTGCTGCGATTCGCCAACGGCATGTTCGAGCCGATCTGGAATCGCAATCACATCGACCACATCCAGATCACTGTCGACGAACAACTCGGCGTCGGCCATCGCGGCAGCTTCTATGACGCCACCGGCGCGCTGCGCGACATGGTGCCGAACCATCTGTTTCAATTGCTGTCGCTGGTGGCGATGGAGCCGCCGGCGAAATTCAACGCGCATGCCGTGCGCTCGGAAAAGGCCGAGGTGCTGGCGGCGATCCAGACCCAGACCGAGGACGAGGCTCTGAAGAACTCGGCGCGCGGCCAGTATCTCGGCGGCCATGCCGGCAAGAACGAGATGGTCGATTACGTCAAGACCGCGGACGTGACGCCTGGCTCGACCACGGAAACCTATGCGGCGCTGAAGCTGGAGATCGACAACTGGCGCTGGGCCGGCGTGCCGTTCTACCTGCGGACGGGCAAGGCGCTCGGCATCAAGCGCACGGAAGTCGCGATCAAGTTCAAGACCGCGCCATTCGCGATGTTCAGCGAGACGCCGATCGAGCGGCTGTCGCATAATTATCTCGTCATCGGCGTCGAGCCGGTGGAGGGTATCTCGCTGCAGTTCAATACCAAGGTGCCCGGTCCCTCGATCAAGACCGAGGGCGTGCAGATGAAGTTCCAGTACAAGGACTACTTCAAGGCCGAACCGGCGACGGGTTACGAAACCCTGCTCTATGACTGCATGATCGGCGACAACATTCTGTTCCAGCGCGCCGACAGCGTCGAGGCGGGCTGGACCGCCGTGCAGCCGTTTCTGGATGCCTGGAAGAAGGCCGGCCGCAATGGTCTCGAAAGCTATGACGCCGGCAGCGACGGGCCCGACGGAGCGCGCGATCTGCTCAAGCGTGACGGC
Organism: uncultured Tardiphaga sp.; assembly: GCA_964244735.1. Lineage (GTDB taxonomy): Bacteria > Pseudomonadota > Alphaproteobacteria > Rhizobiales > Xanthobacteraceae > Tardiphaga. The sequence goes on along the minus strand of CAXTJT010000003.1, from coordinate 12,251 downwards.
CGCAACTGGCGCAGCCTGGGCTGAGCATGGCCAGCGAACGAGTTATCATTCAGGTCGCGAACGCCGAAGCCTTGGCTGAGGCGGCCGCCCAACGCCTGATGGCGCGCATCGACGGCAATCCCGGCCGCATCGCGATCTGCCTCACCGGCGGATCGAGCCCGAAGCGTCTGTATGAATTGCTGGCGACACCTCTTTATGCAAACGCGATTCCATGGGAGCGCGTGCACTGGTTCATCGGCGACGACCGTTTCGTGCCGACCGCCGATCCGCTCAGCAATATCGGCATGGCGAAGCGCGCTTTTCTCGACGAATGCGCGCCCCGCGACAATGTGCATCCGATGCCGACCGATGCGGCCACGCCGGATGCGGCCGCGCTGCTCTACGCCGCGATGCTGAAGACGTATCGGGACACGATGGCGCCAGACCCCGCCGGCCCGCTGTTCGATCTCGTGCTGATGGGCATCGGACCGGACGGGCATACGGCATCGCTGTTTCCCGATGACCCGGCGTTGAGGGTCCGCGACCGCTGGGTCGTCGGCGTCCCCAGGGCGCATGTCGCGCCGTTCGTGCCGCGGGTCACGCTGACGCTGCCGACGCTCGCTTCGTGCAAGGAGATGCTGTTTCTCGTCAGCGGCGCGGACAAGCGCGACCTCGCAGCGCGCGTGCTGACCGACGACACGTTGCCGGCTGCGCAGGCGCATTCGACGCATGAGACGGTGTGGCTGATCGATGCGGCCGCGACGCCGGAGCGCTTCGATGTCGCGTGACGCCGCCCTGCCGCGTCTGGAAACATGCGCTCTGGTCATCATGGGCGTGTCCGGCTCCGGCAAGAGCACCATCGCCAGGGCGCTCGCGGACAAAACCGGCTGGCGCTTTGAGGACGGCGACAGCTTTCACCCCAAAGCCAATCTCGAGAAGATGAAGGCCGGTCATCCTCTCAACGATGACGATCGCAAGCCATGGCTCCAGGCCATCGCCGACGAGATCGACCGCGTCGGCGACGGCGGCGGCAGGATCATCGTGGCCTGCTCCGCGCTGAAGCGCGCCTATCGTGATATCCTTACGCATGGACGCGACGATGTCGTGATCGTCTATCTCGGCGGCAGCCGCGAACTGATCGCGGAGCGCCTCAAACAACGCAAAGGCCATTTCATGCCGGCAGGTCTGCTCGACAGCCAGTTCGATACGCTGGAGCCGCCGCGCGCCGACGAGCATCCTCTGGTGGTGTCGATCGACGGCAGCGTCGAGGCAATCGTCGACGACATCGCAGCCAAGCTTGCGGAGCGCAGCGCATGACCATCAAGCTCGTCATCACCGATTGCGACGGCACGCTGGTCACGCCCGACAAGCGGATCACGCCCGCCGCGGTCGCGGCCGTCAAAAAACTGCGCAATGCCAGCATCGGTTTCACGGTGACGTCGAGCCGGCCGCCGGTCGGCATGCGCATGCTGGTCAAGCCGCTCGGGCTGACGCTGCCGCTCGGGCCGTTCAACGGTTCGTCGATGGTGACTCCGGATTTCGCGCCGATCACCCAGCATGTGATTCCGCCCGAGGCCTGCAAGCGCGCGCTCGCCGTTCTCGCGCAGTTCAGCGTCGATGCGTGGATCTTCACCAACGATGCCTGGGTGGTGACGCGCGACGACGGCAAATACGTGCCGCACGAGCAGAAGACGATCGATCATGCGCCGGTCATCGTGGACGACTTCGCGCCCTATCTCGCGCGCATATGCAAGATCGTCGGCGCCAGCGGCGAGGCGGACAATCTGAAGGCTTGCGAAAGCGCAATGCAGACGGCGCTCGGCGACAGCGCGCTCGCCGTGCGCTCGCAGAGCTATTATCTCGACGTCACGCCGCCTGGTCAGGACAAGGGCAGCTTCGTCGCCGCGATGGCGCAGCGCGAAGGCGTCGCACTCGACGAGATCGCCGTGCTCGGCGACATGCAGAACGATCTGGCGATGTTCAAGCGCGCCGGCCTGTCGATCGCCATGGGCAACGCGACGGACGACATCAAGGCGCAGGCGTCGCATGTCACCGCCGCGAATACCGAAGATGGATTCGCCAAGGGGATCGATTGGATTCTGGAGCGGAATGCGTCGTAAAGGCGTGTCCACACTTGAGGACGTCATCATCCGCGAAAGCGGATGAACCAGTATCCCGCGACGCTTGCGATCATACATCGATGCTGCGGCGTACTGGATCCCCGCCTTCGCGGGGACGACGGATGTCTGCGCCGCGATTCAAGCCCGCCCTACTTTGAACCTTCCGGGTTCGCTTGCGCTATCGCGCTTCACGCCCCGGAACGACGGCCTGCAGCCGTTACTTCGACCGCTGCGCGCTCGGACGCATCGGCGGCTTTTTCGCATCGGCCAGCGCCTGCGCCGTGTTGATGAGCGCGATATGCGTCAAAGCCTGCGGATAATTGCCGGTCTGGCGTTTCGCGACCGTGTCGTATTCTTCCGCCAGCAATCCCAGATCATTGGCGATGCCGGCGACGCGATCGAACAGCGCCTGCGCCTTGTCGATCGCGCCAACCATCACATAGGCATCCGCCAGCCACAGCGAACAGGCCAGAAACGCGCCTTCGAGCGGCTGCGGCTGGCCTTCGACCACGTCGCGCGGATCGTGGCGCATCACGAAACCATCGACCATGAGATGCCTTTCGACCGCCGCGAGCGTGCCCTGCACGCGCGGATCGTCCGACGGCAGAAAGCCGACCGTCGGCATCAGAAGAATGCTCGCGTCGAGCATGCGCGAGCCGTAATATTCGGTGAAGCTGTTCTGCTCTTTATCGAATCCGTGCTCGCAAATCTCGGCGTGAATGATGTCACGCAATTTTCGCCACTCGTCGATCGGCGCATCATCGAGACCAAACTTCTCCGAACTCTTGATCGCGCGATCGAATGCGACCCACACCATGACTTTCGACGAGACATAATGCTGACCGGGACCGCGGCGCTCCCAGATGCCGCTGTCAGGCTGGTCCCATATCTTGCTGAGGTGATGCAGGATCGTGACTTCGATCGACCAGGTGCCCTCGTCCAGATCGAGCGCCGCGACACGCGACTGGTGAAACGCATCGACCAGCTCGCCATAGACGTCGAGTTGCAGTTGCGCATGGGCGGCATTGCCGATCCGCACCGGCTTGGCGCCCTCGTAACCGTCAAGCCAGCCGGCCTCCCATTCCAGCAAGCGGCGCTGGCCGGAAATGCCGTACATGATCTGCATGTTTTCCGGCGCGCCGGCGCACGCCCGCAGCAGCCAGTGATGCCATTGCAACGCCTCGTCCGTATAGCCGGAGTTGATCAGCGACAGCAGCGTGAAGGTCGCATCGCGCAGCCAGCAATAGCGGTAATCCCAGTTGCGCGGTCCCCCGAGCCGCTCCGGCAACGAGGTCGTCGGGGCAGCAACGATGCCGCCGGTCGGTCCGTAAGTGAGAGCCTTCAGCGTGATGAGCGAGCGCATCACCAGAATCTTGTGCTCGCCCTCATAGGTGCAGCGGCTCGACCATTCCTCCCAGAACTCTTCGGTGTTGGCGAGCGCATCGCTGAAGTTGATGGGCGCGGGCACGTCGAGATGCGACGGCCCGTAGGTCAGCACGAAGGGAATGACGTCGCCTTCGGACACAGTAAAGCTGGCGACAGTCTTCATGTCCTCGCCATAGGTCTGCACGGGAGTTCGCAGCACAGTCATGTCGGGACCGCGGATGGCGAGCAACGCGCCGTTTTCGCCGCGCTTCACCCACGGCGTTTCGGAGCCGAAGCCGAAGCGCATGATCAATTCCGTCCGCATCGCAACCTTGCCGCGGTCGCACTGAACAATGCGGATGATGTCCGACGCGTCGCCGCGCGGCGGCATGAAGTCGATCAGCGTCATGGCGCCGCCGGCCGTCTCGAACGTCGTTTCCAGAATCAGCGAGTCGCCGCGATAGCGCCGCGTGGTCTTGAGAATCTCGTCTGCGGGCGCGAGCAGCCAGCGGCCGTTCTTCTCGCTGCCGAGCAGCGCCGAAAAACACGCATCGGAATCGAAACACGGCCAGCACAGCCAGTCGATCGAGCCGTCGCGGCCGACCAGAGCGGCGGTTTCACAATCGCCGATCAGCGCATAATCTTCTATCTTGCCGGGCAAGGGGTAGCCTCGTGGGGTTGAACCATTGATGTCACAGATCGTCATTTCGGGGCGCGCGCAGCGATAGCTGCGAGCGAACCCGGAATCTCAGCAAGTTTATCGCGCCCGGAATTCCGAGATTCCGGGTTCTCGTCCGGCAAAAGCCGTCCGAGCCCCGGAATGGCTTTTCAACCAAAGCATCACGCGACTGCCGTCTCGCGCCCCTGCATTGCCGTGCGCAGGACATCCCTGTCGATCCGCGACGCGATCTCGGCCACGGAGACAGGCAAGCGCTGCCGCCAGTTGGGATGCTCATTGACCGTGCCGGGAATATTCGGCTGGTCGGCGATGCCCAGCAAATCCTCCAGCGAGAGCACCAGCAAGCGCGATTTGGTGCGGGCAAGAAACTGCGCCGCGCCGAAAAAATCGCGGCGGTCGATACCGTTTTGCGCAAGGATATCGGCATACATCGCCAGCGCATGATGACGCGACTCGTCGCTTTCGCCGGGGTCGATGCCAAGGTCGCGCTTGACCTTGAGATCGTGGTAATGGCTCCATCCGGCGAAGGTCGCGAGATCGTGCGTGTTGAATGTCACCAGCGCATCTTTTGGATAGTAATCGACAGCCTCGAAGCGACCGTTGTGAAAGTCGCGCTCGAACAGCATCACGCGATACGACCACACGCCCCAGCCGTTGAGTTGTTCGCGAAACCCTTCCGGCACGGTGCCGAGATCTTCGCCGATCACGACGCAGCGATTGGCGACGCTCTCTTGCGCGGTGACGGCGAGCAGCGCCTCGAACGGCATTTGAACATAGACGCCATTCTTGGCCTCATAACCGTGCGGCACGAGGTAAAGCCGCTTCAGGCCGAGCACATGGTCGAGCCGGATCGCGCCGGCATAGCGCATTGCCGAGCGCAGCATGTCGCGATAGGGCGCGAACGACTGCACTTCGAGGCCGGCGGCATTGAAACCGGCGAGGCCCCAATTCTGGCCGGCGAGATTCATGAAGTCCGGCGGGGCGCCAACGGCGAGATGACGCGAGATCGCGATCTGCTCGTTCCAGGCGTCGAAGCCATCGGCCTGGACGCCGACCGCGACGTCGAGATAGAGCCCGACGCTGAGGCCGAGCTGCTCGCCTCGATCGCGGCAGGCGCGCAACTGACGATCGGCAATCCACTGCACATATTCCGTGAACGCGATGGCGTCGGCTTCCGGGCCGGTGCGCAAGGCCGCACATTGCTCGTCGCTCGGATGCGCCCAGATGTCGGGCCATTCCCACCACGGGCCGACATTGTTGTGGCGCAGCGCCTCAAAGCAGGCGAAGCGATCCAGCAACGCGCCCTGCTCCACGCGGAACGCCGCGAAATCGGCGGCTGCTGCCTTGTCGGGTTTGGCGCGATGCGTGTCGAAGGCCTCGCGCAGCGCCGCCCATTTGGCTTTGGCGACGTCACGGTAATCGACTCGCGCGCCGGATTTCAACTCCGCCAGATTGTCTGGCGCGGTGACTCCCGGCAATTTGCCGACGTCGATATAAAGCGGGTTGAGGAACGAGCGGCTGTTCGGCGCATAGGGGCTGCAATCGGCGGGGCGATCATCGAACAGCGCATGCAAGGGATTGAGGCCGACACCGGCGGCGCCGAGACCGGCCGCGAGTTTCAGCATCTCTTCAAGGTCGGTGAAATCGCCGATGCCCCAATTGCGATCGGACGTCAGGCTGTACAACTGGATGGCCATGATCCAGACGCGGTCGAACTGGCCGGCAAACGAGGATGCCGGCGCGACGATCAAAGGCGCATCCTCGCGCAGATGCTTGGCGTCGGTGAATTTGGCCCGGTAGATGCCCACCGGCAAAGCCTTGCCGATCTTGACCGCCGCCTTCGACGATTTGCCGCTGGCAACCGTGCTGTCGCCCTGCGTAAGGGTCCATGTCACCGGCAGCGCCACGCTGGCGTTGAGAGGGATCGACGCTGTGCCGCCCTCCGGCAGCACGATCGGCCGGTCGACGAACCGCCGACCCGTACGAACCGGCAGCGCGCCCAGAATGATATTCAGGGCGGCTTCGTCGGTCCGGTGCGCCTGACCCTGGCCGTCAACAAAATCGGTCTGAATGCCGAGTTCGGCCGCTTTGAGATAGAGGTCCATTTTTCACGCTGGTTGTCGCATCACTGATGCGCGCGGCGAATATATCAATTCGGGGAACGGGATAGCTGGTTTAAACTCACTCGCCTAAGCTCGGTTCCACGAGGAACTATCGCGCTGCAGCGGGCTTGGTATAGGTCCGGGCCGTCTTAGTTTGAAAGAACTTGGGGCGTCACTTCTAATTGATGGCATCACCGTGAACAAAAACGCACAGATTCAGACCGCCGCGACGACCGGCGGGGCTTTTCATATCGAGAACATTTACCCGATCATCGACGGCGGCCGCTTTGGGATCAAGCGGATCGTCGGCGAGCCGATCGAGGTGTGGGCGGACATCTATCGCGATGGCCACGAGATCATTGCAGCGGCCGTCGTCTGGCGACGCGAGCAGGATCGCGAATGGCAACGAGCGCCCCTCGCCTTCGACATCAACGATCGCTGGGGCGGCTCCTTCACGCCCGAGGGCATCGGGCGTTACGTCTATGCGATCGAGGCATGGACGGACGAGTTCGCGACCTGGCGGCACGGCTTCGAGCTGAAGCAGAAGGCCGGTCAGGATCTGACGCTCGACGCGCTGGAAGGCGCGGCGATGATGACGAAGGCGCAATCGGGCGGCAAGGATGCCGCGACGATCATCCTGCGGGAATGCGAAAGCTTTCTCGAAACAGGTCGGGTCGATCCGCTGCTGTCGCCCGAATTGAAGGCGGCCATGGCGGAGAGCCAGCATCGCCACGATTTGACCCGGTCGAGTCCGTTGCCGCTGATGATCGACCGCCCGCGCGCCCGCAACGGCGCGTGGTACGAAATGGTGCCGCGCAGCCAAGGCAAGGCGCCCGGCGTGCACGGCACGTTCAGGGATTGCATCGCGCGGCTGCCCGACGTCGCCGCGATGGGATTCGACGTGGTCTATTTCACGCCGATCAATCCGATCGGCGAGACCAATCGCAAGGGCAAGAACAACGCGCTCACCGCCGAGCCCGGCGATGTCGGCAGCCCCTATGCGATCGGCGGCAAGGAAGGCGGCCACGACGCGCTGCATCCCGAATTGGGGACGCTGGAGGACTTCCGCGCCTTCGTCGCGGCCTGCCATTCGCTGGAGATGGAAGTCGCGCTCGACTTCGCCGTGCAATGCTCGCCGGATCATCCCTGGATCAAGCAGCACCCGGACTGGTTCAAGCGCCGCCCTGACGGCTCGATGAAATATGCCGAGAATCCGCCGAAGAAATATCAGGATATTCACAATCCGGATTTCGACTGCGCCGACGCCGGCTCGCTGTGGAACGCGCTGCGCGACGTGTTTTTCTTCTGGGTCGATCAGGGCGTAAAGATTTTCCGCATCGACAATCCGCATACCAAGCCGCTGCCGTTCTGGGAGTGGGTGATCCACGAGGTTCAGATCAAGCACCCGGACGTGCTGTTTCTGGCCGAGGCGTTCACCCGCCCGAAGCTGATGAAGGGGCTCGCCAAGCTCGGCTTCTCGCAGAGCTATACGTACTTCACATGGCGCACGCAGAAGTGGGAAATCGAGCAATATCTCAATGAACTGTGCGCCTATCCGGAGCGCGACTTCTATCGCCCGAACTTCTTCGTCAACACGCCGGACATCCTGCCGTTTCATCTGCAAAGCGGCGAGGCGTGGATGTTCAAGGCGCGCGTGGCCTTGGCTGCGATGCTCTCGTCGGTCTACGGCATCTATAGCGGCTTTGAACTGCTCGAACACGAGCCGCTGCCGGGCAAGGAAGAATATCTGAATTCCGAAAAGTACGAGATCCGCGTCCGCGACTGGGACAGACCGGGCAATATCAAGCCGTATATCCGCGATCTGAACCGCGCGCGGCGCGCCAATCCGGCGTTGCAGCAGATCAGCAATCTCAGATTCCTCGGCGTCGAGAACGACAACATTACCGGTTTCGTCAAAACGTCGGTGGATGAGACCAATGTCGTGGTCGGCGCGATCGCGTTGTCGCGCGATGCCTACGAGGTCTGGCTGCCGCTTGGCGACGTGCAGATCCTGATTGATGGCGAGCGCCGCACTGTCGCGGCCCTGGAGAATATCCTGACCGGCGAACGGCACGGCGTCGAATGGGGCGGGTTCCGCTTGCGCCTCGATCCGATGCGCGATCCCGCCGCTCTGTTCCGCTGTCTCGCCTGAAAGTTTTCGACATGAACGTGATGCCGACAATCGACGAAACGAAAGACGCCGAGACCACCGTCGTTGAGACGGCTGCGGATGCGCTGTGGTACAAGGACGCGATCATCTACCAGTTGCACGTCAAGGCGTTCGCCGACAGCAACAAGGACGGCATCGGCGATTTTACCGGTCTCACCGAGAAGCTCGATTACCTGCAGGAGCTTGGCGTCACGACGCTATGGCTGATGCCGTTCTATCCCTCGCCCGGCCGCGACGACGGCTACGACATCGCCGATTACGGCGCGGTCCATCCCGACTTCGGCACGATGAAAGACTTCAAGCGCTTCATCGTCGAGGCAAAGAAGCGCGGCCTGCGCGTCATTACAGAGCTGGTCATCAATCACACGTCGGATCAGCACGACTGGTTCAAGCGCGCGCGCCGCAGCCCGAAAGGCTCGTCGGCCCGCGACTGGTATGTCTGGAGCGACGACGACAAGAAGTATTCCGGCACCCGCATCATCTTTACCGACACCGAGAAATCGAACTGGTCGTGGGATTCGGAAGCCAAGCAATATTATTGGCATCGGTTTTTCTCGCATCAGCCGGACCTGAATTTCGACAATCCGCGCGTCATCTCCGCCATCATTCAGGTCATGAAGCGCTGGCTCGACACCGGCGTCGACGGTTTCCGGCTCGACGCGATCCCGTATCTGTGCGAGCGCGACGGCACCAATAACGAGAACCTCCCCGAGACGCATGCGATCATCAAGCGCCTGCGCGCCGAACTCGACGCCTATGCGCCGGGCAAGGTGCTGCTCGCCGAGGCCAACCAATGGCCGGAGGACGTGCAGGAATATTTCGGCGACGGCGACGAATGCCAGATGGCGTATCACTTCCCGCTGATGCCGCGCATCTACATGGCGATCGCGCAGGAGGACCGTTTTCCGATCACCGACATCCTGCGCCAGACGCCGGATATTCCGGCGAATTGCCAGTGGGCGATGTTCCTGCGCAATCACGACGAACTGACGCTTGAAATGGTCACGGACGTCGAGCGCGATTATCTGTGGTCCACTTACGCCAACGATCCGCGCGCGCGCATCAATGTCGGCATCCGCCGCCGCCTCGCGCCGCTGATGGAAAACGACCGTCGCAAGATCGAGTTGATGAACTCGCTGCTGCTGTCGTTTCCTGGCACGCCGATCATCTATTACGGCGACGAGATCGGCATGGGCGACAACATCTATCTTGGCGACCGCAACGGCGTACGCACACCGATGCAATGGACGCCGGACCGCAATGGCGGCTTCTCGCGCGCCGACCCCGCCCGGCTTTATGCGCCGCCGATCATGGATTCGATCTATGGCTACGAGTCGGTCAACGTCGAGGCGCAGTCGCGAAGCCTGTCGTCGCAACTCTCGGCCACCAAGCGGTTGATCTCGGTGCGCAAGACGACGCAAGCGTTCGGGCGCGGCACGATGACGTTCATTCGCCCGACCAATCGCTCCGTGCTGGCTTACGTGCGCCAGCATGGCGACGAAGTCATCCTCTGCGTCGCCAACCTCTCGCGCTCGGCGCAGGCGACCGAACTCGATCTGTCGGGCTTCAAGGACAGCGTGCCGCTGGAAATGCTGGGACGAACCAGCTTTCCGCCGATCGGCGAGCTGCCATATATGGTGACGCTGGCGCCTTATGGCTTCTACTGGTTTGAATTGCGCAAGCCTGATCCGTCGCAATTGCCGAGCAACGTCGTGCCCGAATTCGAGACGCTGGTGGTGCCGCTGGGCTCGACGTGGATGACGCTCGGCCGCACCCGCGGCGTGTTCGAGCGCGACGTACTGCCGCCGCATCTGGCGCGGACGCGCTGGTTTCCCGAGCGTTCGGCCGCCAGGATCAGCACCCGGCTGACATCGGCGATTCCGTTCTGCGCCGACGGCGACAACCGGCCCTGGGTGGCGTTTTTCGACGGCACGCTGAACGGCGTGACCCAGAAATACATGATGCCGATGCAGATCGACTGGGTACGGTTCGATCGAGAGCGCTTCAATCCGAGCGCGCTGGCCGCCGTCCGTCAGGGCGCGCGTGAAGGCACGCTGCTCGATGTCGCGACCGAGCACGAGTTCATCACGATCCTGCTCGACAATCTGCGCAATTCCTATGTGGGCGAAGAACTCGGCCTGCGCGTCGAATTCCTGCCGACCCGCAAGTTGGCCGAAATGCCGATCAAGCCGCTGGAACACATCCGCGCGGTGCAGACCGAGCAATCCAATTCCACGGCTCTGGTCGATACGGACTACGTCGTCAAAGTCTATCGCAAACTCGAGGCCGGCCTCAATCCCGAGGTCGAGGTCGGCCGTTTTCTGACGGACGTGGCGGGTTTCGCCAACACGCCGGCGTTGCTCGGCAGCGTCGAGTTGGTCGAGGGCAAGCAACGCACGGCGCTCGCCATCGCGCATCAGTTCATCGACAACCAGGGCGACGCCTGGAGCGTCACATCCGCCTATCTCGACCGTTTCGTCGAGGACATGCGGCTGCTCGCGGCCAATAACGAAACCGGCGCCAGCGAGGAAGAAGCGCCCTATATGCGTTACATGGCGCAGACCGGCCGCCGCGTCGCAGAAATGCAGATGGCGCTGGCCAGCCGCGACGACATCGAGGACTTTGCTCCGGTCAAGACCTCGACCGAGGACGTCAAGATCTGGATCGACGATATTCTCGTGCGCGCCGGCAACGCCTTCGAGGGCATGACGCAGCGTCGCGGCAGCCTCAAGGAAAGCGACCGCGCTCTGGTCGATCAATTGCTGGCGCAGCGAGATTCGTTGCCGGAGCGGTTGAAGCAGTTGCTGCCGGATCATGTCGACGGCTTGAACATCCGTCACCATGGCGACTTCCATCTCGGCCAGATGCTGATCGTCAAGGACGACATCTTCATTATCGATTTCGAGGGTGAGCCGCGCCGGCCGATCAGTGAGCGCCGCCGCAAGGCGCCCGCTGCGCGTGACGTGGCGGGCCTCATTCGCTCGATCGATTATTCGGTGACGGCGGCGCTCGAACGCGCGTTGAAGATCGCGCCGGACGAAAACGGCAAGCTCGCGGCCGCGCTCGAAAGCTGGCGCGACCACGCCACCACGACGTTTCTCGAGTCCTATCGCGAGACCGTCAGCAACCGCAGCCTGTGGCCGGCCGATCAGCGCGAGTGGTTCGGCATGCTTTCCTTCTTCCTGCTGGAGAAGGCTTTCTACGAAATCGAATATGAGTTGGCGCATCGTCCGGACTGGCTGCGCGTTCCCCTTTCGGGCACGCTTCGCACGCTTGCGATGGCATCAGACACAAAGGACGCTTCATGACCGAACTGACCGCCGAAGCCTATGCCATCGTCGAAGGCCGCCATTCCGATCCGTTTCATTATCTCGGCCGGCACAGCGAGAACGACAAGGTGGTCGTTCGCGCCTTCCTGCCCGAGGCGTCCGATGTGGAAGCCGTCGATTCGAACGGCCGGACGGCGAAGCTCAATCGCATCCATGAGGCAGGGCTGTTCGCCGGTGCGCTGCCGAACGGCGCGACGAGCTATCAGTTGCGCGCGCGCTATGGCGAGAACACCGTCACGCTGGAGGACGCCTATCGGTTTCCGCCGATCCTGAGCGATTTCGATCTTTATCTGCTCGGCGAAGGCAGCGATCAGCGGCTCTACGACAAGCTCGGCGCGCATCCGATGACGCTCGAAGGCATCGCGGGCGTCGGCTTCGTCGTGTTTGCGCCGAATGCGCGGCGTGTCAGCGTCGTCGGCGATTTGAACGTCTGGGATGCGCGGCGGCATCCCATGCGCGTGCGCGGCAACGGCTATTGGGAATTGTTCATCCCGCGCGCCACCGCCG